>JBEBHJ010000005.1:0-90577 GCA_040081075.1 Fimbriimonadaceae bacterium
GCCCCCTCCCCACCGGAGTGGAGAGGGGGTTCCCGGAGAAACCCGAATACGGCTATGATCCGCGGGTTTGTTGGATCGAGGATCGCTTTTGGATTACTTGGTGCAACGGCTACCACGGCCCTTGTATCGGGATTGGATATACGTTCGATTTCAAAGAATTCACGATGTTAGAGAACGCGCTGTTGCCGTTCAATCGCAATGGCGTTCTCTTTCCCCGTAAGATCGGTGGGAGCTATATGATGCTCAGCCGGCCCAGCGATAATGGGCACACTCCGTTTGGCGAAATCTTTCTGAGCCAGAGCCATGACATGGTGCACTGGGGGCGGCATCGCTGGGTGATGCGGCCCGAGCAGCCTTGGGAATCTACCAAAATCGGGGCCGGGCCAATCCCGATTGAAACCCCCGAAGGGTGGTTGATGATTTATCACGGAGTTTTGACCTCGTGCAACGGCTTCGTCTATCATTTCGGGGCCTGCCTGCTCGATTTAGATGAGCCCTGGCGCGTCATCGCTCGCGGAGCGGAGTATCTCCTTTCGCCCCAAAAGCCCTACGAGCAAGTCGGCGACGTGCCGAATGTTGTTTTCCCTTGTGCTGCCCTACAAGACGGCGACCGTTTAGCGATCTATTACGGCGGGGCGGACACGGTGACGTGTTTAGCTTTTGGATACGTGAGTGAGATAGTTGATTGGGTGAAGCGCTGAGAATCGAAGTCTTTGGGGGAGCTGACTGGGCCAGCGATCTGCGTGATCGGTGGGTGGAGCTTCAGGGTGAATCTGAAACGGCAACCCCTTTTCAAACTTGGGAATGGCATTCCACGTGGGCATCCGTTTTTCGAGGGAAACCACAGATTCTGGTGCTCTACGATGGTGACGACCTGGTGGGTATTTGTCCAATGGTTAAGGGTGCGGTGGCGTTGCGCCCGATGGCGTGCGGACCAAGCGATTATCTGCATCCGTTGGTGAGGACGGGCTTTGAAGCGCCGGTTTGGGGTGCGCTCATGGATCACTTTGGGAGCGAGAACCTCGTTGATTTGCATCAGATTTCTGAACGCTTTCCCGCGCTCAAAGCCCCCGATAAGGCCGCCTCATTCCCAAACGCAACATGCCTCACCGTAACTTTGCCTCACGCCTACGAGACGTACGTGGGCACGCTTAGCAAGAGCCTACGCTATGATGTTCGCCGCTTGGATCGCAGTCACTTTGCCACCGGAGATGCGGTGATAGAGCGGGCCGACGCGGGAACCCTAAACCAAGCGTTGGATGTGTTTTTTGCTCAGCACCGGAAGCGATGGAAGTCACGCGGGCTACCTGGAGCATTTATGGGCAAGTCGGAGGAGTTTCATCGCCGATGGGTTGCAATAGCAGAGAAGAGTGGTTGGCTGCGGCTAAGCACCTTGATCTATCAAGGAAAGTCCATTGGATCAATTTATGCGATGACTTTCAACGACTCATGCTACTACTATCAAGCCGGGTTCGACCCCGAATTTTCCAGCCTTTCGCCGGGCACGTTGCTCGTTGCCCATACGATCAAGGAGGCGATTTCGGAAGGAGTCGGCACCTTTGATTTTTGCCGGGGGGATGAACCCTACAAGAGACGCTGGCAACCTGACGGAGTTCACGTCAATCAACGCATCTTGCTGGGCACGTCGAGGGTTCGTGAACGCTACTTAAAGGAGGCATGGCGCATCGAGGCGCGCGTACGGCAACGGCTGGAGGGTGGGTCGCTTTTTCCGCGCCGCCGAACTTAAGCGTCGACGCTGAACTTCTCTAGCCGAACTCTCATCTCTTCCACGAGTTCGGCTTCCACAAAAATGCCGTCTTCTCGGTAATCCAGCTTCAACACCCGCCCAAAATCATAGCAACTTTGAATTAAACTCGATTCGCTGTATGGCACAAGCGCGCGAACCAAGCCAAGGAGGTCTTTTACTTGGTGAACGATGGCGGCTAGGAACTCATTGATCCCTTCGCCGGTTAGGGCAGAGATGGCGACTGAATTCGGAAACTCGGCTAACAGGTCTTCCATTTCGGCGGGTCGACGGGCTGCCGCGGCGGCACGGCGTGAAAATAAGCCCGCTCCCGTTGTTTGGCGTTCCCAAGCCGGCATGCTTGGATCGGAGTAGGCCGGATTGAAGGCATCCATTTTGTTGAAGACCGTAAGGATCGGCTTGTCCCCCGCGCCAAGCGCGTCGAGCGTGTCCATTACGGCACCATGTTGCAACTCCCAATGCGGATTGCTTACGTCGACCACGTGGATCGCGAAATCAGCATAAACAACTTCTTCCAAAGTGGATCTAAAAGCGGCAACCAAGTTCGTCGGCAGATTTCGGATAAAACCGACCGTATCGGTAAGGAACAAGCTGTACCCTTCGGGCAAATCCACTTTTCGAGTCGTGGGATCCAGGGTTGCAAACGGCATGGCATCGGCCAGGAGATCGGTGTCCGCCAGGCGATTCATGAGCGTTGATTTCCCCGCGCTCGTGTAACCTACAATCGAGGCAAATGGGAAGGGGTGCTTGCGACGGCTGGTTCGTTGTTGATCTCGATGCCGCTTGACTTCCTCAATATCTTCGCTGAGCTTCGCGATCCGGTCGCGCACCATGCGTCGGTCGGTTTCCAGCTTAGTTTCACCCGGGCCACGCATACCAATGCCACCCTTTTGCCGTTCGAACTTGGTGTAGACCGACATGAGCTTGGGCAACATATAGGTAAGTTGAGCAAGTTCAACCTGTAACATTCCCTCCTTCGTTCTGGCCCGGCGAGCGAAGATGTCTAGAATGAGTTGTGTACGATCCACAACGCGGCAGCTCAGGGCCTCCTCCAGGTTGCGTTGTTGCATTCCCGAGATCTCGCAATCGAAGAGCGCGATGTCGGCTCTGAGTTCGCGGGTAAGCATGGCAATCTCTTCCACTTTCCCCTTGCCAACGTAGGTGCCGCGGTACGGGCGATCCAGCCGCTGGCGAATAGTCGCGACCGGTTCTACATTTGCTGCCTCGCAAAGGCCGCGCAATTCTTCCTCAACATACGCGTCTTCGGAATCATCCTCGTTCACCATAACGAGAACGGCGGTCTCCACGGGGTCTTCGGTAAAAGCTTGTTGCCCCCTTGGCACCCCAACAGGATACCGCGCCCTCGGATAAAGCCCTAGGTATTCTGCATTCACATGGCAGATAATCGCTTCGAAGAATCCATTCAGACCGATTTTGAGTCCCGCCTGGACTATGCGGGCTACCTCAAGCTGAACCAAGTTTTGGGGGCTCAACTGCCCCTTTCAAAGCCAGAGCATCATGATGAGATGCTCTTTATCATCCAGCATCAGACTTCTGAGCTTTGGATGAAACTGATCGTGCATGAGCTCAAAGCGGCCATCGCTCACGTAAAGCATGATGAACTGGACCCATGCTTCAAGATCCTCTCTCGAGTGAAGCAGATTCAGCGCATGCTCTTTGAGCAGTGGGCGGTTTTAGAGACGTTGACACCCAGCGAATACGCCCAATTTCGGGGGGTATTGGGCAACGCCAGCGGGCTGCAATCGTTCCAGAACCGAATGATCGAGTTTCTCTTTGGAAACAAGGAGGCCAAGCTCATAGCCGTCTTCAAGCACCTGCCTGAGCTTTACGCAGAATTGGAGGCCCTTCTGAATGCGCCGAGCCTTTACGACGAATTTTTGATGTATTTGTCTCGGAAAGGGTTTGCGATTCCACAAGAGTGCCTCGATCGCGACTGGTCGCAGGCCTACTCCGGCAACGACGGCGTGATTGCTGTTTTTAAACAGATTTATGACAATCCACGAGAGCACTGGGAGAGTTATGAGATGTGCGAGAAGCTCGTGGATGTGGAGGAGCACTTTGTTTTGTGGCGCTTCCGGCACCTGAAGACGGTCGAGAGAATCATTGGATTCAAACGAGGAACGGGTGGAAGTTCGGGCGCCCCATTCTTGCAAAAGGCCCTTGCCACTCGATTGTTCCCCGAGCTTTGGGACGTGCGAACGGAGATCGGCAAGTAAATGCTCTCGATCAAAGATCAAGTTGAAAAGCTTGGCAACGGCCCTCTCAGCGAGGATGGGCTTCGCGAACACATTTGGCCGCTTTTTTCACGCGTTCTGAACTCATCTCGCGAAATTTACTTAGCGAACCACTCCCTTGGTCGCCCGCTTGATCAGACCAGTTCTGATATTCAGCGTGGCGTTGACCTTTGGTATGATCGCCTCGATGCTGCATGGGAGAGCGATGGATGGCCCGCAGAGATGGGGCTGTTTCGTCAACGGATGGCGAACCTTATTGGGCTTGAGAATTCGAAATGCATCGTGCCGAAAACCTCGGCGGGTCAGGGGCTACGGGCTGTTCTCAATGCCCATATTGGACCCACGAAGATCGTAACAACTACGGGCGAGTTTGATAGTGTTGACTTCATTTTGAAAACCTACGAAGCGCGGGGACAAGCTCAAGTCGAGTGGGTGCAACCGAATCACCACGATCAAGGAATTCCGATCTTTTCCGTTGAGAGCCTATTGCCTAAGATCATCAAGGGCGTGAATCTCGTTGTGGTTTCGGCAGTCTTTTTCGGCACCGGCCAGGTTTTGCCGGGCCTTGAGAAGATTGTTCAGCGAGCCCACGAAGTCGGCGCATTGGTCATGGTCGATGCCTATCATGCCGCGGGAGTGATTCCGCTCGCAATGCAGTCCTCGGATATTGACTTCATGATTGGCGGCTCTTACAAGTACGCTCGCGGCGGGCCGGGGGCTTGTTGGTTGGCGATCCACCCACGAGTTTTAGCATCTGGACTTCAAACGCTCGATACGGGCTGGTTTGCCAAGAAGGATCCTTTTGGGTTCCAACGCCCAGATGATTTGGAGCGCGGGGATGGGGGCGATGCTTGGATGGAATCAACCCCCGCCGCCCTCACCGTTTACCAAACTTCGGCAGGACTGGAGTTGAACCTCGCGATTGGAATTGCCCGGCTCCGCGAATATAACCTGCATCAGCAAGCTACTCTGCGCGCCGCCTTTCGCTCGTATGGCGTACGGCACTTTACCCCCGACGATCCGAACGCTTTCGGGGCATTCACCCTGGTGACCAGTGAGGATGCGAATGGACTTGTCGCTAAGTTGAAGACGAAGGGAGTAAACACTGATGCTCGCGGAAACGCGGCTCGTTTCGGTCCTGACTTGTTGAATTCCACCGAAGAACTTGAGCGTGCTGCTTTCATAGCCAGCGAGTTCAACTAGCCGGTTGCGATCTTGGGCCAGAGGACGGCGACGCAGTAGAAATCTTGAGCGGCATTGCCCACGGATTTGAACACGCTCATTCTACGCTGCGGAATCTCGTTGTGCAGAAGCAGTTCGCCTATCTCGGTCCCGCAATGGGGCTTGCTAACAATCCCGTCCTGGATTGCGCGAACCAGGTCACCAGCTTCACGCAAGGCGGTTTCCCGCGAGTCTACGACGACCAAACTGTCTTGCAGAACGGTCGCGGCAATCTCGGCCATATCGGGCTTGTAGGCGCCAACCGCGTTTATATGGGTGCCTGGGGAAACATCGCTCGATCGAAACAGGGGAGACTGGCTGGTTGTGGCGGTACAGATCACCTGAGCATCTCGAAGTTTGCCTAGGTTCGTCTCCGGCCAAGCCTTGACTCGGAAATGGTCCGACAAGCGGTTGGAAAACGCTTTCGTTTTTGCCGGATCTCGCCCGAAAACCATAACTCGCTTGATCGCGCGCACCTCCAAAACGCCCATGACTTGAAACCATGCCTGAGGGCCGCTGCCAAAAATGGCCAAGGTGTCGGCACTATCTGACGCAAGCAGATCGGTCGCAACCGCTGAGCCAGCTCCGGTTCGCAGGCCGGTGATGTACTCCCCATCCAAGAGCGCCAGGAGCCGCCCTGTTTGCGAACAAAACACTTGAATCACAGAGTGGATTAGAGGTTGATCAAGTTTTGCATTTCGGGGATTTAGACTGACGATCTTAACGATGTAGAACGGGTAGCCGGAAACGTAAACGGGCATTACGAGGCTATTCGCGGACTGGTCGTCCAACGGCAAGTTGATTCGGGGCGGTACAACGGCATTCCGGCTAGAGATCGCTTTGAAAGCCGACTTGACCGCAACACACGCATCAGGCATTCGGAGCAGAGGCTCTATCGCTGCCCTCTCAAGAGTGACGATGCCGCTTAGACTCACCTTAACCCGAGATGGACTTACCGTCGAGGGTAGTGGTGTTTTTCCCTTCGACTACACCCTTAAGCAGCCACGTGTTTCCAGATTTTTGCCATGTGTCCGTCGATTCAGATGTACTGACAATGGTTGAGGTTTTTTTGGTATTCGGATTGGTAAAAGTTGCCGTCATCACGGTCTTTGATTTAACGCTCGCGGTGTTGCCCTTCTCCGAAAAGCCGCCCATGGTGTGCTCGATTTTCTTGACAGTAAACGGCAAATTGAGCTGTTTCTTGAGCTTGGCAAGCGCTTGGGTCTTGTTCTCCGTGCCGCTTTTGTCTTTCCAGGTGAAATCCTTTGCCAACATGCCTCCGATCGTTTTTAAGTCCTTGGCTTTGAGGGCGTTATTGAACTTTGTGTAACTGGCTCCAATCTCAGCTTTTGAATCTGCGAATGCGTTGGTAGCGACCAATGCAGCGAAGGTGAGGGCGACGAGACGTGTTGTCATGATCTAATTGTGAACACTTTGCAGAAAGTTTGTTCGGAACTAATTCTTGAACGAACAGCGTTTCTAATATTTTGAGGAACACATATGAAAACGAGCATTCGGATCATCGCCTTTGCCGCTCTTTCGGCATCGTTAATTTACGGTTTTCGACCTGCAAACGCGTCAAAGGCCACGACCTCCGCGGCCGGACTTGAGTGGACAAACGGTCTAGAGGCATCGGTAGCCAAAGCAAAGAGCCAAAAGCGTCCGATTCTGTTCCTGAGCATGTTTGGCAAGCTTGATGAGAAGATGCCTTGTGCCAACGCCCGGACTCTTAGGGCCACGCTGTTCAAGGACCCTGCGTTTCATGAATTGGCAAACAATGATGTTGTCTTAGGATGGGAAATGGTTCGCGCCGTGCCGAGGGTGACGATTGACCTCGGCGATGGAAAGCCGATTCAGCGCACGGTTCGAGGGAATGCCGTGATGTATCTTTTGAACTCCGATGGAAAAGTGATTGATGCATTTCCTGGAATCTACACAGCCGATGACTTTCTGCCGATGGTGAAGCGCGAAATTGCGGAACTTGCGAATGCCAAGCCTGAGATTGTGCGGGAGTTCCACGTGAAGAATCGAGTTGCGATGATGCGGACGGTTCGCGCGACGATGAGCAAAAGCGCGATGGAATCGCCCACGCTCGATTTGATCGGTGCTTCCGCGATCGCGGGTGTCAAGAGCGAAAAGCCGTTGTCAACAGATCCCAATCGCAGGATGTTTGAGCAAATGGCGGCCGGAATCACCGACATGAGCCTCACTCCGATGTCAGCCGAAAGGGCCGTAGGCGAGATTCTGGGCAGGCAGCGCCAAGGATTGGCGAAGGACGAGCTTGCGAAGCTGATTTTGAAGGCCGACTCGAGACGAAACATGGAGAGCGTTCGCCCCGTTGTACATGCCTACCTGGCCAGCGAGTCCGAACTGCCCACCGTTGCTCAGGCGCGCGACAATATCCTTGAGACGATCTTGAAAATCCCTTACAAGGACCCCTATTTCGGTCTCAAAGACGTTCTTCTGCCTGGCACACCTGACTAACGGTTACGTTCCTCAAATTGGCTTGGGCATTTCGCTTGAGGCCCTCGTATCTGGCTCGGCGGATTGGGCTGCCTTGAGTAAGTTCATCCCACTCGGGGTGACCGATCTGAGCGAGCTCGGTTAGCTTGGGAAAAGACTTGGGTGCAAATCCGGGTTCGACCGTGTTCCTTGCCCGTAAAGGTTGAGATTCGCGAGGGTGATTGAAGGGGCAAACCTGCTGACACACATCGCACCCAAACGTCCACTCCCCCACCTGCTGACTCTGACTTTCCGCGAATGGCCCTTTGTGCTCAATCGTGAGGTAGCTGATGCACGAGCGAGCATCAACCTGCCAACGGCCCGCATCATGGATGATCGCTCCGGTTGGGCATGCGTCAATGCAAGCGCGGCAGGTGCCGCAGCCACCAAGGGCGGGTTTGGTAGGTTCGATTTCGAGGGTCGTTAGCACAATGCCCAGGACAAACCAACTTCCTCGGGCGCTATTGATGATCATCGTGTTCTTGCCGAACCAACCCAATCCAGCCGCTTGGGCAAGGTCGCGCTCCATAAGCGGGGCAGAGTCCACGCAAATGCGAAACTGAGCTTCCATCTCGTGCAAAAGCGAGGGGCTTACTTCAATGTGGTGGACTAGCTTCTTCAACTTCGCGCGCAACACCCGATGATAATCCCGACCAAGGGCGTACCGAGCAATTTTGAGATCGGGTTGAGGCTGATAATAGTTTAAGCCGACGACAATCGCCGACTTAGCTCGCGGGAGGAGATTTTCGGGCGTGCGCTTGAGTTGGAGGTGTTCTTCAAGGTATTTCATTGAACCATGGCGGCCGGATTCAATCCACTCTTTATAGGCTTCCCAATGCTCTGGAGGCGTGATCGGTGCGATTCCGACTGGATCAAATCCAAGGCCACCAGCGAAATCGAGCACCTGCTGCTGTAAGTTCAATCTAACCTATTATGACTAGGCAAAAAAGCGCAAGTGTGGAAAAAACTTCAAATTGGGAACCCATTCTTGCGATTCATCTCGTATCATGAAAGTGTGGAGGAAACTCTACAACAACCTGCGCCGAATGCCGAACCAACGGCAACGGGGGAACCAATCTTGGGGGGTGAATCGGTCGATTTTATAAAGCGGCTGAAGGGACTTTCTGGCCCGAACCCGACAGCTAACCTCGTAGGCGACAGAAATGGTCGCGTTGCCGTCTATGGTCGGCTCGCAAGGAGGTTGTGAATGCTGACAGAGTATGAAGTGCGGATTCAGGCGGTGGAGATTGAAAAATCTGAAGCCCCAGCGATGCGAAAGGTGCGCGGCTTGCTTCGGCTAGCGCGCGTGCTCAAACTTCAGGCTCGAACGCTACTTCACGCCCAAGCGTTATCTGCCCAAACACGAGATTGGAATGTAGAGGCGTATCTCAAACGTCGAATCCGTAGCCTGCGCGAGCTGTACGAAGAAGTACGGCGGCTGGCACAACGGGTTTGGTCGAGTGAGGACGTCACTGGCAACGATCTGGTCTTGGCCTAACGAAGCGTGAACTGCCGACAATGCTGTCGGTGGGTTCGAAATATCAAGAAGCCGCTCGAAACGGCGGCTTCTTTAGTTTTATGGTATCGCTCAAAAGTTCATGCTAAGCCTTACGGCAAAAGCAAGTCGACATCGCAAAACTGGCGGAACCAATGCTTAAACCTGCGGCCCGATGCGAGTGCGACCGCCGACATGATCGGACCTGAAAATTTCTTGGCGATCGATCAATTGCGCGGCATGCTCTTCATCAGAATGATCCTCTCCAGTTTTGGTCATCAGGAACCAAAAAACCAAAGCCCAGAAGAGGATAAGAAGTCCGCCGAAGACCACCAGCCCGCTAACGAGCATGCGCCGGGACTCCCTCAGCCAATCTTGCTGAATGGTCTCTGCATTTTCGTTTTCCACTTCTAGTTTGTGCGACGTCTACTCCGCTTGCCAGAACTCTTTCGTTTTGCCGACGTTATCGCTGACGGTTTCTGCGCGTAATCGCAAAACCGCGTTGCTCACATTACGGTTTTCGACGGGCAAAGCGGCCATCAGGCGACCTGACTCGGTCACATAGAAAAAGGTTGGCTGGGTCTTACTGTTCTGCTTGAGCAAGTTCAGGCACTTCGTATTTCCCTCTTTGGGGGCATCACCTAGGTTCACTGTGAGCCAAATGTAGGAGTTGCTCGGGCTGATTTCAAATCCCACCGGGATGTTAAGTTGATTCTTGGTGAACTTAACGGAAAACTTCTCTTTGCCTTCCTCTTTCGATATGTCGGTGACCTCGTAGCCAAGTTCAACTAACATTTCTCGCAAGCGAGGACGTGTAAGTTGCGTATCTTGGCTCGCAAAGCCCATGATAACAGTGGTACCAATAAGTAAAGCAAGCAGACCAGTGAAGCTGAATTTTCGCATTGTGACTAACATTATACGAATCTGAGCAAAGTGGGGTTTGCTCAAGTGCAGATTTGTTGGGCTCCGGGCTGATTTTCACAGGGCGTCGCTTATCGCTGGAGAGCTCGTCGGTGGTCACCCAGTGCGGTCTGAGATGTCGAAGTCTCCGGACGCCTTAACTCGGCAACTCTCGAGCTACGCTCTCGCGAATCTTTGCAAGCAAGCCCATATCAATTGACTTCTGAGCCAAAAGGAGCGCATTCTTAATCGCCTTGGCATTGCTCCGACCATGACAAATAATGGTTAAGTGATTGAGACCGAGCAAGGGCGAGCCGCCGTACTCAGCGTAATCCATCTTCTCCCTAAGCGGCCGGAAAAGCTTCTTAAGGGGGGCATAGGGCAATGCTGCTATTCCAGATGGCACCTGGTCTTTGATCATACGCATGATGATTTCTGCGACGCCTTCGGCGGTCTTGAGGACAATGTTTCCGACGAAAGCATCACAAACCACGACGTCCACCGGCTGATCAAATATATCTTTGCTCTCAATGTTTCCCGCAAACCATTCGTGGTTTGCCAATATGTTAAAGGCGTTCTTGGCGAACATATTGCCCTTGCCTTCCTCTTCGCCCATGTTGAGAAGCCACACGCGAGGGTTGGCGCGACCCATTACAGCACTCGCGTATGCGCGCCCCATGATTGCAAATTCTACAAGCTGCTCGGGATCAACATCGGGACTCGCTCCCGCATCCAGAAGCAGGAGTCTCCCATGATAGTTGGGGAACTCGCTCGCGATGGCCGGCCGATGAAATCCTGGCATTTGACGCCAGGCCAAGAGAGATGCGGCCGAGCATGCGCCAGTGTTGCCGGCCGAAACGAATACGTCGCCTTCACCTTGCTTCACCAAGTCAACTCCGACGACGATGGAACTGTCCTTTTTTTTGCGAATGGCCTCGATAGGCTTCTCGTGCATCCCGATTACCTCTGAAGTGGGATGGATCTGAATGTTTGGTGGGCAAGGCCCGGGAAGATGAGCATTGATGGCCGCGGGGTCACCCAGTAGGACGATCTCGTGTTTGAGCAAAGGCGCTGCTTCGAGCGCTCCCGCGATGATTTCGGCGGGTGCCTTATCGCCTCCCATCGCATCTAAGAGGATTCTAGCCATCGGAACCAATCAGCTTTTCCAGTTTCTTGAATTCGAGTCGCCCGACTTCTTTTTCAGTGTTGGCCTGTTGCGCAACCTGCAAACACTCGGGGCCGGGGTCCTTACACACGGGATGGATCGGCATTGCGAGGAGCAAGTCTTGCCTTAAGAGTTCTTCAACCATTAAGTTGTTACCCTCAAAAAGCGGGTAAGGCTCATCGTCTACCACTTTTGCCATGTCTTGAGAGTTAAACGAACTCGGGGTTCCCTCAACTTTGAATTGCTCGTCGACATCAAACTCGACTTCAACTTCAACCGGCGCCGCGCACCTTCCGCATTCAACCACCGCGGTGGTTTGAAAATGGCCAGTTACTAATAGGACATTGCCAGTTGACACCGCTTCCAGGGTGCCTTCAAGGGCGGTGACGAGGTCAAGGTCTTCCACCGATTCCATTTCGGTTCCAATCTCCACCGAAATCGTCCGACCTGGATGTTGTAACACATCGTTCAGGTCAAGCAAATCATCTCGCTTCATTCAGGTTCGGGAGTGTACCGTCTCCCTAGTTCGCGGGATCGGTTGCTAGGTCGTTCGGGCCTGGAAGTACACGTGCTACTTTCCTAACTTGGTCTCAAGTTCGCTAATCTTCCTTTCCACCCTCCGGAGATAGAGAAACAGGCCGAACCACACGAGGAGTGGGGGAATTGCCATTATTGCGTTCGTTGTATTCATTTTTGAATCGTAACTCCATGAGCCCAGCCCTCACCGCAAGGCGGTAGAGCCACAGGCAGATGACGAGAAGGCAGACGAAGACGGAAAGGACGACGGACCAATAAATGCCGCTGAACTCGCCTTGCGAAATTGTGGTTGAAGGGTGAAGAGACTTCTGCATGACGGCCGGGATGCGCGGGAAAACGAACACCAGAAAGAGCATCGGCAACACGCTGAACGCACTGTAGGCTCCCGCGATTTTGGCTCGTTGATCGTCATCAGAAATCGCCGCCCGAAGGGCAAAATAGGCTCCGTAGATGAGCAATACGAACAAGAACGATGTTTGTCGCGGGTCCCAGCTCCACCAGGCCCCCCATTGCACTTTTGAAAAGAGCATGCCCGTTGCCATGGTTAGCAGGGCCAGCACCATCGCCATTTCGTTTGCTGCAACCGCCTTTACATCTGCGGTTAACCCGTCGTTGAGAGCTCGGATGCCCAAATAGGCTCCCATAATGAAAAAGACTGTCGCCGCAAATGCGCAGGGCAGGTGGAAGAAAATAATTCGGGCGAGTTCCGGATCGCTGAACTGAGCCGCAGGCGGTGCCAAGAACGAAGCCGCGGTCGCCGCGCCCGTAGCGAGGGCAAGCACCCACTTCATGAGCGTTTCCCCGCCCAAACAAGGGCGAATAAGTTAGGGGCGACCGAAAAAACCATCGCAGTGTAAAGCCAAACGCCAAGTGCCGAGGCCCATCCACCCGGAGCCAAGCCTGCTCCAAATGCCACCCTAAAAGACGAGATGCCCATCATGATTAAGGGAATCATCAGGGGGAGGCATACCACCCCAACCAACATGCTTCGATTCGATCCTTGGGCTACCAATGCTGCCCCAAAGGTTACCGTGCCCGACAGCCCAAGTGCACCTCCGACGAGGCCGACAACCATCAAAAGGGGCACCTTTATAACCAAACCCATCATTACTGCAAAGAGAATGATAAGAATTGTCGCTGTAACGAGAATTTGCAGGCAGTTGAACAATGCTTTGCCCCAAAAAATAGCGTGGGGCCGCGCGGCCAGCCGAAGCAAGTCCGCAGTTCCTGCTTCTTCTTCTGCTAAAAACGTACGCGGCAACGCCGCAACTGCTGCAAAAATGAGAGCGACCCAAAACAGCCCAGCCGCTAACTGACTTTCGAGTTTCGATCCGAAAGCCCCGTAGGCAAGGCTGATCACGATGAGCACACTCGACAGCATGGAGGTCAAGAATCCCGCCCGAGAGCGTTGCTCAGTCTTCAGCTCCTTTTCCAATACGGCGAGGATTTCACGCGTCCATGGCGATTTCATGTGTCCCCCATCGTTTCTCCAGCGGATCGTTGGTCGCGATGATAAGCGTTCCGCGCTGCTTTTGTTCGATGCAAATCTGATCCAGAAGCTCGCGGCCCCCTTCATCTAAACTGGCACCTGGCTCATCCAAAATTAGGGTTTCCGGTTCACCTTGCAGGGCCAAGGCCAGCTTCAACCGTGCCTTCATTCCCGTTGACATCTGGCCCGCGGCAACATCAGTGGCTTCTTGTAGCCCTACTTTTTCGAGCAGACTCGTAACCGCGGGTGCGCAGCCCTTCATTTTTGAAAACAATTCCAAGTGTTCTCGAGCGGTGAGATTGGCGTATGGCTGCAGTTCAATCGCAGCGTATCCGATACTCCTGATGCTTGACACTGTGCCCTCGGAAGGCAATATCAGTCCGGTTAGACACTTCACGAGCGTCGATTTACCCGACCCGTTGTTTCCCGAAACAACCAAACATTGCCCCAACTCAAGCTCGAAGGAAACACCCCGGAAGATCCACCGATCTCCGTAGCGTTTCCCTAAAGTATGCGCTGAGAGCATCCTAAGAGTATGGCTTACCCTTCGACGAGGATCACAATCACCTCACCGGGGCCATGAACACCCCTTACCAAAACGCCTTCGATGTCGGCCGTCCGGCTAGGGCCTGTGATCAACACGGAAGATCTTGAGCCAAGACTGGTGATTCCTTCGGCTAAGGATTGAATCAGATTCCGACGGTAAACAACAGCAACATGAACGGGCGGACAGAGACTAGTCTTTCGAAGCTTGCCCGGCCCGGCGGAAAGGATGAGAGTCCCGGATTCAACAATCAGCGCGTCCGCCATCGCTATGCCAACGTCCGCTCCCCAAACATCGTCGACGCGGTTTGAGACGAAGTTTGCCAAATCGTCGTCACAGATGGCGCTAAGGTTTACCGGCAGTTTTGCAATGCCTTCCTCGATTGTTTTGGCTTCTATAACGGTGATTCCGAGGGCTTGTAGTGGGTCAATCGATGGGGCCAAATCGGGAACTCCACTAGGCGCAACCCCCATTTCAACACCCGGCGCCCTTCGCAGGGGGGAAGGGCCCCTTGATCGCCACCAGCCTCGGAAGTCTTGCTGTCTTGAGGGGAGGATGTGAAACTCGGCCCATTCCGTATTGGCCATCGCGAGCGCGGCCAGTTTTCGCGCTCTTTTCCAAATTTGGGGATTGGTGGCGCTGGCTTTGAAGCCGGAATCTCTGAAGCCGGTATTGGGAGGTGATTTTGAGCGGTGAAGTACGAGCAGGTCTGAGATAGGAATCTTTACCGGGCAAACATCATTGCATGCCCCGCACAACGTTGATGCGTAGGGGAGGTCGAGAAATGCTTCATCAAGCAGGGGAGCCAGAACGGCCCCTATCGGGCCGGGGTAGACGTGTCGGTACCCATGTCCAGACACTTGGCGATACACGGGGCAAACATTGAGGCATGCTCCGCAGCGGATGCATTTCAGGATCTCTTTGAACTTGGACTCCAAAATTTTTCGGCGACCGCAATCAAGCAACACCAAATGTACTTCATCCGGGCCATCTGGCTCATCCACTGGGCGGGGGCCAGTTATGAAGTGGGAATAAACGGTGAGTTGTTGACCGGTTGCTGAACCGGCGAGTAGGGGGAGGAAGAGGGCGAGATCAGCCTCCGAGGGCAGGAGCTTCTCGACCCCCATTACGGCGATGTGGATTTTGGGAGCGGTTGTGGAGAGGCGGTTGTTTCCCTCATTCTCAACAATCACGAGTCTCCCCGTTTCGGCGATCGCAAAATTGACACCCGAGATTCCGATTGCGGCGCTCTTGAACTTTTCGCGCAAATACACACGAGCTTGCATGGCGAGTTCGGCGGGGTCCTCAGCTCCCTGTGAGATGCCGGCACTTCTAAAGGTCTCGGCCACGTCCTGTCGCGTTCGATGGATGATCGGGGTAACGATGTGGCTGGGAGTGTCGCCATCGAGTTGGACCACGAATTCTCCCAGGTCAGTTTCTACAACCTCGTGCCCTGCCTCAATCAAGGCCGCATTGAGGTGAATCTCCTCAGTCGCCATGCTTTTGCCCTTAACAATCGGCCCGTCGGAACCTTTGCATAGGCCCAGAATGATCATTCGGGCATCTCCTGGTGTGGTTGCGTGATGGATTCTTATCTTGTTCTGGCTTGCGTTGAATTCAAATTGTGCAAGTAACTCATCAAAATTGGCGATGACGTAATCCTTAATTTCGGAGGCTAGATCCCTTGCCGACTCGAGATCACCCAACGATCGAGCCAACGCTTCGCATCGCGAGTTTGACTTTAAAGCGGAAGCTTGGCGGACGGCGGTCGTGACCCCTTGTCTCAAATCCCTCGCAAAAGCGTCAATTCGGCTCACGGTAGGGCCTCAGCGAGAAACTCGGCGACATGAACCACCTCGATCGGATTGCGATTGAAACGCGCTAGGCCCTGGAGATGCATTAGGCATCCCAAGTCCGTGCTCACCGTTCTGATGCTGCCGAGAGTTCGAAGTTTTTCGTTGCCTATTTCCGAACTAACGAACGGGTGCTTAGTTGAGAAGGAGCCGCCAAAGCCACAGCACTGCTCTTGATTGTCGAACGGCACTATCTCAACCCCCGGAATAGTTTCGAGCAACCTGCGAGGCTGAGTAGAAACCCCAATGGCTCGACCGTGGCAGCCAACGTGCACCTGTAAGCGTTGAGCTTTCACTCGTCCTGGCCAGGTTTCGATCTGCAAAACGTCAACTAGAAACTGGGTGAGCTCATAACAAACCGGGAACTCGGCTCGATGAGGAAAGAGCTGGCGATATCCGTGGTTAATCATTGCGGCACACGAGGTGCTAGGAGTAACAATTGGAACGGTCGGGTTGAACACTGAGAGGCAGTGACTAGCGATTTGGCGCGAACTCGCCCAATCGCCGGAGTTAAAGGAGGGTTGGCCACAGCACGTCTGATCTTCCGGGAATTCGACCGTGCAGCCAAATGCTTCTAAAACCCGTGCAGCGGCTATGCCAACTGACCCATAAAGCGAGTCTCCCAAGCAGGTCAGCATTAACTGAACGGTCACGCGCTTAGCATACCGGGCGTCAAAGGGAGCGGCTCATCCGTATTAGGCTTGTGCGTAGGTTATTGATGGTTGGTGGGGCGGTTGGTTTGTGCAGCCTATCTTTTGCGGATCGGATTATCCTTGCACCCAACGCACTGAAGGTCCGAAATCAACAAGCCCGCTTAGAGTATGACTTTGAACTTACTCGCCATCGAAACGCTCGTGCTTACCTCGGGATTGGTGTCACTAAGGAGATTGAAGCAGAGTTCATTCTTGATCGAATGGAAACAAAGCCTGACCTAGCTTCGCTGAATCTTAGTTATCAGTTTGTTCCGTGTATTGCCGATGCGGCGCCGGGGATTTCATTTGGAGTTCAAGATCTCATGGATCGAACCATTGAGCGACGGATGTTCTACACGGCTTTTACTTATCGCTTTGGAATGGACGGCCAGTACAACTCAAACACGCCTTTGGAGCTTTCGCTGGGTTTTGGCGTCGGTCGACGAAACGGGGTCTTTGTCGGAGCGATGATTCCCTTTACGTGGCAATTTCGACTACTAGCCGATCACAACATCCAGGGCGTTTCGGCGGGCCTTGAATATTTTCCTCTTCACAATGCCAGCGTAAGATGGATATTCCGAGATGGCCAAAGCCAACTCGGAATAAGATGGACGACGCGCTGGTAATCAGGGCGCGTTGAAAGATCCGATTGCACTAATCGAACGGCTGTCATCCGCATTCGCCAGAGCGAGGACTACATAGTAGTATTTGCGCCCGCTGGTTAGTCCGGGGCCAGTGTAAACCAGGCTTGTTCCAGTTGTCGTAGCGGCGGCGGTAGAGCCCGCATCAAAGGGCCAGAAAGCCGACACGCCCATATCAGGGTACGAGTTGAACAAGAACACCGTGTATTTCTCAGCTCCTCGGCAACTACTCCAATTGAACGTGAGTGGACCAGTTGTGACGTTTCTTAACGTCATGTCGCCGATCGGTCGAACTCCATAGCGATTGCTAAAATCGCTTTCTGAGTTGTTGAAATCAGGGTAATTCGAGTTCAATGCGGTGATCTCGTAGTAGTAGTTCGTGTTTTCATTGAGGTTGCGATCAGAATCGGCAAAGAAGTTCGCGAGCGGGTCGGCAAAATACTCGATTCCCGTTGTGTTTCCAGTCTGACTAGTGCCTCGATAGATCCCGTAGCCAAGCAAGTTGTCATTCCGATAAGTATCCCAGAACAGGTCAACCTCGATCGGATTGTTTCCGGCGGTGTTCTTCGGCTTTTTGCCTACGCCAGCGTGGCGGGGTCCGCGCTTTGTATCCAACATCTTCCGAATCATCTCTTTAACCCCGTTAGGGCGTACCGGCATCGAAGTGTTTATGCGCGGTGAAGTCCACACAACTGCCGAGAGATTGTTTGGAGCCTGCAGCGTTGGGCTACCGGCATCGCTCAACACAAAGTTCTGAGTTACGCGTTGCCCCGCGCTAAAGCTACGCGCCGTGTTGTCGGAAACGTAGGTTCGACCGGAAGCTTGAATGTCATAGGTAGAACCGGGGAAAAGGCCGCTCATGCTGTAGCGACCGTTTCGATCGGTGAGCGCAAGCGAACTGCCCAAATATCCGGCGTTGGCGTGAACCCTTGCTTTTTCGAGCGGCGCACCAAAGCGGTCGGTTACCGTACCTTCCATGGTAGCCTGCTGCCCTTCGCGTCCGATGACGATGACAAGATTCTTGGTTCGCTCGTTGGCAAACGTTTCGACGTGGTTTTCACCAACGTAGTTAACACCACCCACGTTCAACTCGGCGTTGATTCGAACAATGCCTTCGGGAATGCTCTCAAGCACGAAGGCGCCAGAACTATTCGTTTGGGTGGACTTCGTTCCTCCGCTGTTGTAGAACACGCGTGCGTTTCGCACAATTTCACCATTTGTGTCAAGCACAACACCCGCGATTGTGGCCAAACCATTTGACCCCCGCAGCACCGCCACCGCAACCGAAAATGACTCCAATTGCAACCAATGCACCAACGAATTTCACAGAGAGTTTCATGTCTTCGTTCGTTGGACGGGTTCTCAACCCAAACGTTTCCAAGTTCCGAGAGAAATTGGGCCAATTTGCGCTATCTAAGCGGCGCGAAGTTGCCCAACGAACTCAACGTCGGCCTTAGCCGCAACTTCGTTGAATGCCATGACATTAAGATTAGGCAGGTAGCGCTCTAAGAGGCGGCGCAGAGGCAGCCGTAGCGCATTTCCACAAAGAACAACCGGTTGGTAACCCATGCCCTGGGCATCTTCTACGTGCTTCATGATATCGGCCAAGAAATTCTTTTGATCTATCGGATCAAGGGCAAGCACCATTCCCATGCTCGTTCCGTTCAAGCTATCCGTGAGTTTGCGCTCCAATACTGGTTCAATCGTGATGCAATGAAGTTTGTTTTCGTGGTCTACGTATTGGCGTGTGATCGTGCGCGCAATACTGGAGCGAACGAGTTCGCCAAGCTGATCGGGGTCTTTCACTCGCTGACCGAAATCGGCCATGGTCTCAAGAATGGTTACCATGTCACGAATCGGCACTCGCTCACGCAGGAGATGCTGAAGCACCTTTTGAACGTCTCCAATCTGGAGGACGTGCGGAATCAGCTCTGTAACGGCCGCTTCGTTGATTTGCTTCGCATTTTCAATCAAAGTCTGTACGTCTTGGCGGCTCAGAAGTTCGGCTGCACATGCCTTGATGGTTTCACTCAAATGCGTGGTGATTACGGCGGTTGGCTCAATAACCGTATAGCCGGCGCGCTCTGCCATCTCGCGCATTTCTGGCTCAATCCAAAGGGCGTCTAGCCCGAAGACCGGATCAATCGTGGGCAGGCCCGGAACCGCGCCCAGGATCGCGCCGCCCGAGATTGCCAGAAGGTGGTTAATATGGAGTTCAGCCCGAGAATACTCCTCGCCTCGGACCTTGATGACGTATTCGTTATTGCCAAGATGAATACTATCGCGCACCCGGACCGTGGGCATAATGAATCCGATGTCAAGGGCGATCTGGCGCCTTGTAGCAGTGATACGATCGGAGAGGTCCCCACCAGACTTCGGATCAGCCAGCCGGGTAAGTCCGTAGCCGATCTCAATCTCCAGCGCGTCCATGTTAAGCAATGGAAGTACAGCTTCGGGACCAACCGGCATCGGGGTTTTAGGTTTCTCCGTCTTTTTTGCGGGGTCGGAGTTGATAGCTGTTACGACTTTTGGGTTCTTACTTAGAAAACTGTAGCATCCAAAGAGCGCGGCGGAAGCCCCCAGGAAAATGGTTGCAGGGAAGCCCGGAATAAAGGCGAAGGCGGCCAGGGCGGCGGATGCGAACCCTAGCACCTTATGTTGGTTGAGCAGCTGTCGCAACACTTCACCACCCATGCTGCGATCTTGGCCAGCCCTCGTGACCATAAGGCCGCTTGCCGTCGAGATCAACAGGGCAGGAAGTTGTGCGACCAAGCCTTCGCCCACCGATAGGAGCGAGTAGGTCTTTAAAATAGTCATTGCGTCAGCTTCGCCGCGCATGAACCCAGCAATAAATCCACCGATGATGTTCACCACGATTATAAGGATCGCGGCGACCGCATCGCCCTTGACAAATTTCGACGCACCATCCATCGCGCCATAGAAGTCAGCCTCTTGCTTTACGGCTTTTCGCCGGAGCTTGGCTTCATCGTCATCGATCATGCCCGCGGCAAGATCGGCATCAATGGCCATTTGCTTTCCGGGCATGGCATCCAAGGTGAACCTGGCAACGACTTCGGAAACGCGGCCGGCACCATTGGTGATAACTACGAACTGAACAATGACAAGAATGAGGAACGAGACAAAGCCAACAACAAAATCGCCGCCCATGACGAAGTTGCCGAACGCCTCAATAACGTGGCCTCCCTGCCCAGTGCCCAAGATCAGTTTGGTTGCCGATACGCTTAGGGCTAAGCGGAAAAGCGTGGAGACCAGCAGGAGCGAAGGGAAGACATTGAACTCAACGGGATCCTTTACGTTAACGGCTGTAAGCAGGATAACAATGGAAGATCCGATCGCTACCACCAATCCCATGTCCAGGATGAACTGTGGAAGAGGGACGATTAGCATGGCCACGATAGCAAGCAGCGCGATTCCAACTAAGAGGTCGGTATGTTTGAGAATCTTCTGAAAAGTTTGCATCGCAGTCGCAAGCGCAGTTGTGGCTCATTGGAATCATCGGCAAATTTGCCGGGAACTGGAGGGCCGACTTCTTAGATCCAACGCACTAACTGGAGCATGAGCGGATTGTCTGGCCCAGCGTATGCTTGCACGGCTTCGACAAACCTCAATCGGCATCCGATGAAGACCGGAACCATTGCGCAAGTGAAGAACGAACGACGGTCGCGTAGAAAGATGTAGGTCAGGCCGGGAAAAATGGTGATCGAGGAAGCTGATTCGATCTCGCGCCATGGGACCATAACGTAGAGCCCAAACAAATTGTAACTTTTCACTCCAGCCGGGCCAATATGCACGGGGAAGCCAAGATTCATCAAGCCGAGTAGCACCAAGTTGACAACCAAGCTCCCGCACAAAGCAACGGCACCAACAACAGCTGCTTGCTGTAACGCAACTGGATGGCGGCTCGATATGCTCATTACGACCACAAAGGTGGTCCCAAACAGGACTTGAAAAAGCGTAATTATCGCCAGTGGAATTTTTATGTCGTGCGTAAACCGGAGTTGTTGGAAGTTCTCGCGATCGAATTCTCCCGAACGAGTTACTCTTCTGCGGGCTTTTCGGACATTTCCCATACTCGCAAGATTCGGTCCAAGCCGCCGGCGGCTAAGTACTGACCGTCGGCACTGAATTCTACTGTAAGCAATGGCGAAGCCGACGCGTCAATATGAAGCTGACCGATACCCTTGTCCGCGTTCCAGAGTTTAACCGCGCCATCACGACCGCAACTGGCGAAGAGCCAACCGTTGGGATGGAACGAGAGAGCTTCGATGGGTTTGGTGTGGCCAAACATCATCTTCTCAAGGTTGCCGGTAGCCATGCTGAAGACTCGGATAGAGAGATCAACGGCAGCGGCGGCCAGAAATCGTCCATCTGGGCTAAAGCAAAGTGCGGTTACGGCTGATCGAATCGCCTTAAAGGTGAAGATTAGATCGCCGTTCGAAGAATTCCAAAGTTTAACCGTGTTATCTCCGCTACCCGTTGCCACTATTTTTCCGTCGTGCGACCAAGCCACGGCGGTAACGGATTGGTCGTGCTCTTCGCGTTCAACGCGAAGATCGCCGTTATCGGTGCGATGAATTCCAAACGAGTTATGAATGGAACCGGTCGCGATGGAATCGCCATCAGGCGAGATCGCGACGCAAGCCACCCATTCTTGATCGCCGGCCCGGTGAGCCCCAGTTCGCCCATTGCGGATATCCCAAATGGAAACCATGCTCTCAACTGCGCCGGTCGCAACTAGACGGTCGTTGGCAACGGCCCGAATATTGGAGACAACCCCAGACTCGACTTTGACTCGTCGAATCGGGTCTTTTAGCTCTTCATCCCACCAGAGGATTTCGTTATCAAACGATGAGGACACCATTTGATTGGTGTCTGGTGCAAACGCAATTGAATAAACCGGAGTTTTGTGACCCTTGAGCCTTCGAATGAGCTTGACTTGAAGCGGGCTCTTGGGTTGGGTCGAGGGGGCTCGTTCGCCAAAACCGCCCGTGAGCATGGCATCATACTCGCGGCGACGCTCATCGTCGATTAGCGTGGCGAATGCGTCATTGATCCGCGCCATCATATCGTGGCTTCGTGGATCCGGGTTAACGTCGGGATGAAAACGGCGGGCGAGCTTTCTATAAGCCTGTCGAAGGCCTTCTTGATCGGCTTCGCGCTGCACACCAAGGATGTCGTAAAGGGTTGGCAAGTTGCTAATGATTATGAAGTTTCGAGGTCCCAAAAAGCGAGCTTTTGAGAGGAGAATTTTCTAGTTTTAGACGTATTTTTGAAAGTCGCGTCAAAGTGAACAAAAAAGCCCGCCTCGACGTAGTCGAAGCGGGCTGATCGGCGTTTGCACTTACTTTTCGCGAACCGTTGTCGATTCCATATCGAAGTTGCCGAGGCCCTCAAGCGGACAGTTCTTGACTGCCTGAACGGCTTTCACCATCTCTGAATCGGCGATAGAAATCCAAACGGTTCCGCTTCCGGTCACCTTGTTTTCCCCGGTTTCTTTATACGTGTAGCTCACTTTGTAGCACTTCATGCCGCCCATCTCCTCGTCGCCCTCGTACTTGAAGGTCGCCTCAGATGGAACAGTTCCAGGCAACTTTCCGGCACTAGTAAATGTCCACGAGTCACCTACTGCGACTGGCTTGGTTGGGTAGTGAAATGCGATTGCGGCTTCCATGCGAGACAGGCTCATCTGTGGCTCTGGGTCGGTTTTGGACTCAATTAGCTCGCCATCGCTTGACCTTTTCTCGGTTGTAACGGAACTTGGTTGTTCCATCTCCTGACCACCAAAATTGATTTTGCTGTCCGTTTGCGAAATCTTGACGATAACTTTGTCGCCGTCTAACTTCTCTACGACCTGGCTAATCTTGCCCGTGACACTTGCTTCGCCCATGCCCGCCAGAACCATATTAGCTTTCATCGAGAACTTGTAAGTTGCGCCGACCTTTGGCGTCCATTTCATCGTGACCGTTTGAAGGGCGGAAGTGCCAATAACGGCGATTGCAGTGAGTCCCAAAATCAGGGTAGTTCGAATTTTCATAAAATGTCCTTTTGAACGCGCAAAACATTTACGCGCGATCATTGAACGAATTATGGAAGATACTGAGTTGCAAAATATACAAAGATTGGTCATATTGTCTCATTTTTCGGCTCGCCTTAATAATCTTCCCCCTAGCAGCCGAGTCGGAATCCCCTTCTTCAACACCAAAACGCCATTCACGAACACGTGTTTTACGCCTACACTTAGTCGGGTTGGGTCGGATGCTGTCGCCACGTCTTTGATCATTTTAGGATCAAAAACGGTAATGTCGGCAATGAATCCCTTCTTGAGTTGACCGCGCTGCTGCAGTTTAAAGACCCGGCAGGGAAGGCTCGTCATTTTTGAAACTGCCTCTTGGAGCCTCAGCACTTTCAGCTCGCGAACGTAGCGCCCCAAGACTCGAGGGAATGAACCGGCTCCGCGCGGGTGCGATCCGCCGATTGAACCATCGCTACTGAACATGGTTCGGGGAGATTTCATGAATTCGATTAAATCGGGTTCGGTCATTGCGGTTACGGCTACGCTTTCTTCCCCGGAGCCGCCCTGGCCCCTGGTCTTGCCGAGAATCTCTTGAATTAATCCGATTTCGTCACGCCGCGTTTCGGCGGCTAACTCAGCAATTGTCTTCCCAACCCATTTTGGTTCCGGCGAGTAGGAGGTCAATCGGACATTCTTTGCACCGCCAACGTCCCTAAGTGCTTTCACCCAAATCTCTCGTTTAGCCCACTCTCGGCTCGGTGTAAGCGCAGACATAGAAGACTGCCAAAACAGGTACGGATAGATATCCGCCGTGGTTGAGTTCGGCATCTTTCTCAAAAAGCCTAGTGCTTCCCCCCAAACCCCCGAAGTGCACAACTTAATGTGCGAAACTTGCGTTGGCAACTGAGCTTGCTGCCCGATCGATAACAACTCTGCGAGAGCCGTTCCAAAGTTATCCCCTTCGTCGCGCATGTGGCTGATATACATGCCGCCATGCTTTGCCGCAACCCGAGACAATTCGATTAGTTCACTAGTCGTGGAGTAGTACCCGGGGTCATACTCGAGGCCGGTTGATAGTCCGAGAGCACCAGCTTGCATATCCGCTTCAACAAGGAGTTTCATTTTTTCGATTTCCGCCGGTGTTGCCTCTCGCTTGTAATCTTCGCCCATGACTTTTGCCCGGATTCCTCCATGCCCGGAAAAGTAAGCCAAATTGATCGCTGCCTTTAGGGTTGGACGTTGGGCCAATGGCATTTTCCAACCGCCATCTTGACCAACAATTGCGGTGGTGATGCCTTGGGTGATCTGGCTGAGTGCAGTGGGCTCCTTTTCGATTCCGCCATCGGCATGGGAGTGGGCGTCAACAAAGCCGGGCGAAACCACCAAGCCACTGACGTTGATCTTGACTTCGCCCGAAATTGGTTTGAGCTTCCCAATAGCTACGATTTGCTCGCCTTTGATGCGAAGGTCAGCCCGGTATGGGTCAGCCCCCCTACCATCAACAATCATTCCCCCGGTTAGGAGAGTAGTCGGAGCAACGGCAATGATAGCCAAAAACATGATTCTATGCTAGCCCAAATACAAAAAAGCCGGCTGGAGTGTTCCAGCCGGCTGTTTGATCGGTTTGACTAGGGAGCCGTTAGAACGGTGAGGCGATCAATGTTCGCGCTCCAGACTGCCGGCAGTGATGAGGTGGTTTGCCAAAACATGACCTTCGTTTTGATGTTTAGGTTCGAGTCAATATAAGCCGCGGGAGCAGGCACGCTGATCGTTAGAGTGCCGTCTGTAACATTGATAATCGACTTGGAAATCGAGTCCCAAGTGCCCGTAACGTTGTTGAACAACTGAACGGTTTGACCCATCAACCCGGCTGTACAAGAAGATTCGATGACCACATCAATGCGCCCAACTTGCTTGTTGGTCGTCGTGGCATTGAAGTCAATGACATCCAGTGTTCGAGCTCCCACCGCACCAGTAACTTTGTAGTAAGTGTCATCGCTCGTATGAATCTCATTCAACCCACCCGAAACAGGGATTCCAACTGTTAGCGTCAAGCTGTTTTGACGGAACGCGTAGTTATTGTAAACGCGCCGCACGGCGGCCAGCGCATCAATTCGGCCCCAGCCCCAATAGCTATCGTTGCCTACGCCACCAGGAGCCGCAGTTAAGTCAAAGCAAGTTTGGTAGAGGATGTCCTCAATCTGTTGAGCAGTCATCAAGGGGTTCGCGCCAGCAAGCAAGTTGGCCATTCCCGCTGCGAGGGGGCAGGCCATGCTAGTTCCGCTAAGGGTTGCATAGGACGTACTTGAAGTTCTATAAGTTGATAGGATGTTCTCGCCTGGGGCAAAAACATCAACACCAGGTCCGAAATTTGAGAAGCTCGACTTTCCGTCCGTCGGGCTTGATGATCCGACGATCGTGACGTCTACATGGTCTGTTGGCAGGTTAACATTGCTGTTACCGGCGGCCCAACAGGAAAGAGCATTTCGTGTTACCTTGCAGTAGTTGCCTGTGGTTTGAACTGAAGCGTCGGAGACCCCGCTATAGCTTGTGCTAATGACGCGGGCGCCATTGTCGGCCGCCCACCGGATTCCGGCGTTTAAAGCGGCGATGCTTGAGCTACCTCCAGACGAGTTCGTAACGCGAACCGGCATGATCCGCGAGTTCCAGTTGATACCGCTTACACCCACGGAGTTATTGCCTCGTGCAGCCGCAATTCCAGCACAGTGGGATCCATGCCCGTTAATGTCTTCAACCAAGCCGCCCGATGATTGTGGAATCGCCGTCCCTGTTGCAGAGTTCGCACCGGAAACAAGTTGGGAGGACAAATCCTGATGGTCAGTCCGAACTCCCGTGTCGGTTATTGCAACGATGGTTGAGCTACCCGTGTAGTGATTCCAAGCGGCAGGTGCGTTTATCTTAGGGAGAGCCCATTGACTTGCGTAAGAAGCATCGTTAGGGGTGATGAGAGGATAGACCGTCCAATCTGGGGTGACATATTGGTAGTTCCCAGTTGACATTAGCCAGGCGCTAAATGAGTTTTCGTTCATTCCTTCTGGGATGTCAATCACAAACTCATCGGTTGCACCGTAATAGCGAAGTGAGTAGCGCTTCAGCAGCGCCGCACCGGAGTCATGTCGACGAACTGCTTCCTTATAGGGAATGCCCTTCTCAAGCAAGTCTGCCACTTGGGCCGGGCGGGCCGTCATCCGACCAGAAAACTCCATGTAGCCAGGTTGGTTCGTGTACTGAATCGGGGTCGCATTTTGGGCAAGCGAAAATGCAGACAGGCAACACGCCATAGACAAGATTAGATATTTACGCATAGTTTCTCCTTTGCAAAAAACAAGTGGCTAGTGACGCTATTCCACTCAATTTCAAGACTACCTGCACGTTATCAACCGTTCGCCGGATTTACCGGGTTTTTCCACAAAAATCAAGTAATTCATTCAACGGCTAAAATGAACGAATGGGATCGGTAGCCGCTTCAATCGCAGTTTTCCTCATCGCCCTCGCTGCGGCCCTCGCGTTTCTGTATTTCGGACTCCGTTGGGTGAGCAAAAATGAGGATCAAACGCGCACCGCACTTTCCAAGGTTGGGCTGCAACCGCTTGACCCTATCACCCCAGTTGATCCCATCGTAGGCGCCCCACCCGCGGTTGCTCCGCCCTTGACCAACGCTTCGCCTGCTCCAATCGTTCAATCGCCCCCGACGCCGGTCGTGCAGGTATCGCCCTCTCCGGTTGGCTCGGGAGTGGCTTTGGTCAGCTTATCAGGTCAAAGGTTTGAATTGAATCAGGGCGACCACCTCGTAAGCCGTGACGCTGGCCAGATATGTTTGGCGGGAGAGTCAACGGTGTCGCGCCAACATGCGAGAGTGACCGTAAATGGCGCAAGCATTATGGTGAGCGACTTAGGGAGCACGAACGGCACCTTCGTGAACGGAGCCCGTATTTCAGCTGACACTCCTTTGAATGTGGGTGACAACGTTCAGTTTGGAGCCGTTACAATGCGGTTACAGGTTTGAGCGGAAGGCGAATTTCGGCAACCATGCATCGAACGCTGCCGCCGCCAAGTTTCTCAAGGGTGCTGACATCGGCTACGATCAACTTGCGACCCTGGGCAATGACCTCCAACTGGTCGGGCCGAAATGCGTAACGAGCGGTTTTGGACATAAGAATCTTGTCATCAACTTGAAAAATGTTTCCACAAAAGGCCGCCAGTTGGTCAACCGAGATAGTTACGATGTGCTTGCCTGTAAGCATCAGGTTGCACACTAGTTCATTAGGATTTGGGATAACCTCACGACAAACCACCGCGAAATCTGAGCCAACAGAAAGAACGACGTTGGTGTGATAGATTGGTTGGCCCAGAAAACTGGTTTCAAAGACCAGCGGTTCCAACTTAAGAGCAGCGCAAGCGATCGATACCGCTTCCGGGTGGGTTCTTGATGAGATTGACGCGTAGGCAACTCGATTCGGTCGGTCGATCACGAGGCTCCCTGTCCCCTCCAGGTAAACACCCGAATCCTCAAGGTAGGCGAGATTGAGAACCTGGTTCACCGCCCATCCGCCCTCGTCGAGTCGACTCAAAAGGTGGTCAACTTCTCGCTCACGACGACGCAGCTCAGATTCCATTGGATAGATCACCACCGTGCCATCAGCGTGCGTGGAAAACCAATTGTTGGGGAACGCCGCGTCTGGGGTGCCCGGCGGCGCACCAAGGGCCACTACGCGGATACCTTCCGCGCGAAGCAGGCGGGCAAACTCTTGTTGCTCTTGCCATGCTATTTGCGCGTCCTCTGTGTCTCCAACTAGTTGGAAGGAATTGGATTGCGCCGTTTCAGGATTCGTGCCGGCGTTCGGATTCAAGCAAACAGCAACCCCAGTCATTGCGTCCATTTTATCGTGTCACCGCGCGCGAGAACAGCAGCGGCTACGGGTCATATCAGCAAACCTTGCCCGGATCATTCACACTCAAGACATGCTTGTCACGAATATCGGGCAACTTGTAACAATAGCGGGGGGTGGCCCACGTCGGGGCGCGGCGATGGATGAAATTGAAATCATCTCGAATGCGGCCATGTTGGTTAGGGATGGATTAATAGTGGCCGCTGGTCCCGCTTCTGAGTTTCCAACGGATGAAACCGACATCGTGGATGCTGGAGGGCGAACGGTGCTGCCAGGTTTTGTTGATGCCCACACCCATCCAGTCTGGGGCGGAAACCGAATTGACGAGTTTGAGCAACGGGCTAGTGGCGCGACCTACGAGCAAATCGCGGCAAATGGCGGGGGCATCCAATCCTCCGTCCGGCAAACTCGGTCCGCTTCGGACGACGAGTTGGGCAAGAACTTTGCTCGACATTGTCAGTGGTTTTGCCGAAACGGAACCACTACTATCGAAGCGAAGTCGGGTTATGGACTTGATCTAGAGACAGAACTGCGCTTACTGTGCTCCTTGAAGGGCACGCACCAATTGAGAGTCGTTCCGACCGTTCTTGCCGCCCACGCGATTCCCTTGGACAAGTCGAAGGAGCACTACATTGCTGACATTTGCGAAGCGATTTTGCCTGAAGTTGCAGCCAAGAAGCTGGCAGTCTATGCCGACATATTCGTTGAGCAGGGTTACTTCACCGCGGATGATGCTCGCCTAATTATGGGTCGTGCCAAGGAACTCGGGTTCAAGCTTAAAATGCACGTTGACCAACTTAGTGCCGGAGCCGGAGCTGAACTTGCGGTTGAGCTCGGAGCCGCAACCGCTGATCACCTTGAGCAAACGAGCGAGGCCGGAATCCAAGCTCTCGCGGCGAGTTCAACGTTTCCCGTGCTCCTTCCCGCGTCCGTTTATGCGCTGGGGAAGACAAGGTATCCCGATGCGAGAAGAATGATTGATTCCGGGCTGCCCGTCGTCTTGGCAACCGACTTCAACCCGGGGTCATCGCCGATTCCGAGCATACCGATGATCATGAGTTTGGCCTGCACTCAGATGCACATGTCGCCGGCTGAGGCTCTCACGGCGGTGACGGTCAATGCTGCATGTTCGCTCGATTACTTCGACCGTATTGGCTCGTTGGAGCCTAGCAAATATGCTGATTTTACGATTTGGGATACATCGGATTTTCGCGAGATTGTCTACTTCTGTGGCGCAAATCTGCTCTGGCGAACTTACGTGGGTGGCATACAAGTGTCCTAACAATTTTCACAAAACTGCTGAGCGCGGAACGATATTGGGCCCAGGGGGTGTATTATCTTTCGGCAACACCAATATCCCAGCCGGCGGCGAGAATAACGTTTCAAAAAACAAGATGATCGCGGGAAGGTATTGGATGAAGAGAATCGCGGGAGCATCCCTTCTCTCCTTTCGGAGCTCCCGCATCTTTTAAGTGCATTCGTTCTATGATTAGAGAATGTACGAGAAGAAAGCAAGCCGCCCGATTCCAAAACGGTCCTTCCGCGCGCGAATTCTTCGTCACGCCCTGGTTGTGTCTTTGATCTTATCGGTGGCGCTTGGCATGGGAGTGGTCGGCTACCACCTGTTTGCCGGGCTAGATTGGATTGATTCACTGCTTGAAGCCTCGATGATTTTGGGAGGGATGGGCCCAACTCAGGCATTGCATTCTACGGGGGCGAAGTTGTTCGCGTCGTTCTATTCGTTGTTTTCCGGCTTGGTGTTTATCGGCACGGCCAGTCTTTTGCTGGCTCCATTTGTACATAGGTTGCTCCATAGCTTTCACTTTGAAGAAGAACTCTAGGCGTTCAGGCTAAAATGCGGAATGCGTCCTATCTTGTTGCTTTCCCTTGCCCTTTGCTCTGCACGTGGTTTTGCCCAAAATGATCTGGCCTATGGAGCAAAGATTCGAGAATACACGACCGAACCGTTCTTCTTGACTGACCTCGTAGATCACCTTCCAGAAAGCGCCAAGGTTCCCAGCCCGATGAAGCATTTTGGTGACATCGTTGGCGCTCCCAATAATCTACATCACGTTGATCAGATCAATGCTTACATGCGTGCTTTGGACCAGGCTTCCAATCGCATTGTAGTTCGGAGCATGGGAAAGAGCGAGGATGGCCGCGAGATGATCGTAGTAATCATCTCAGACGAGGCCAATCTCAAGCGGTTGGACCGAATTTCTGAAATAAATGACCTCTTGGGAGACCCGCGCAAACTTGGGAAATATCGCGGAGATGGCAATTTGACCGATGCCGATGGGCGCGCCGAGAGTCTGCAGGCCGAAGGGCTCCCGATCTACTACGCCACTGCCGGAATGCACTCGCCCGAATCGGGTCCGCCCGAAATGCTCATGGAGTTGGCTTACCGCTTGGCCGTTGAAGAAACCCCTTTCATCCGAGATATTCGAAAGAATTCGGTGGTCATGCTGACGCCAGTCCTTGATGTTGATGGCCGGGATCGCTATGTCGACACCTATCTGTATCGCAAAAAGAACCCCACTAAACCGCCAGTTCCGTTGCTCTATTGGGGGCAGTATGTGGCTCATGACAACAATCGAGACAACGTTGGCATGGGGCTCGCGCTATCTAAGAATCTCGTGAATACGTGGCTTCAGTATCACCCCACCGTGCTTCACGACCTGCACGAGTCGGTGCCATTCCTCTACATCAGCACGGGAACCGGACCTTACAATGCGTGGCTCGATCCGATCACCATTGACGAATGGCACATGATGGCCTACAACGAGGTGGATGAGATGACCAAACGCGGCGTCCCTGGTGTTTGGACGCATGGATTCTACGATGGTTGGGCTCCGAACTATGCTTTCTACATTGCCAACGGTCACAACGCCATCGGTCGCTTTTATGAAACCCAGGGGGGCAGCGGAGCTGATACCCGCGTCATCACCGTGGGCGAGCAGAGCCAGCGCCAGTGGTTCCGCCCGAATCCACCGCTCAGCAGCGTTCGATGGAGTCTGCGCAACAACACCAACTTGATGCAGTCTGGAGTCCTTTTGGGAATGCACAACCTCGCGATGAACCGGGTGAAGTTCCTCCAGAACTACTATTTGAAGTCTAAGCGAAGCGTCCTGAAGCCTTGGAATGAGGGGCCTGCCGCTTATGTGCTTTCCGCCAAAAAGGGTCGGGAGTGGAATCTCGGCGAACTGAAGACGCTCATGAACCGGCAGGGCGTTGAAGTGAGCTACTTGACCGAGGATTTTGGCGGCCAACCGAAGGGATCGGTAGTTGTTCGAATGGATCAACCTTACTGCCGCATGGCAGATATGCTCCTCGATAAGCAGTTCTACCGCGCCGATGACCCAAGCCCCTACGACGATACAGGATGGACCTTGGGGCCGCTGTTTGATGTGAACTGGGCACGCGTGACGGACAAGGCGATTTTGAACAAAACAACGCCGACGGAGCCCGCCAAATGGGCAGAAAACAAAGCATTTCCGATCGATAAATCGAAGCTCGGAAGGGTGGCCTTGGTTCACACGTGGCAAAGCACTCAAGATGAAGGCTGGGTTCGCATGGCGTTTGAAGCGGCGGGTGTTCCCTATACCTACATTTCAACTCATGATCTCCGCGATACCGCCGATCTCAAAAGCAAGTTCGACGTGATCATCCTGTCTCCGACCGGCGGATCGGCCCAGTCAATCGTAAATGGAGTGGCTAAAGAAGGAGAGGCGATTCCTTGGAAGGCATTGGAAGGGTTTCCCCACCTTGGCGGCCCAACGATCGCGGGCGTTAAGACTCAAACCGACAACATCCGAGGTGGGATCGAGCTTCAGGGCATGCTGAATTTGCAACGATTCCTCAACGAAGGTGGCCTGTTTGTTTGCCTCGGCGATACGTGCTCGGTGCCGATCCAATATGGACTCGTGAGCGGGGTTTCGATAACGGAACCCAAAGATCTGTTTGCTCCGGGTGGCGTGTTCTTGGCCGAAAATGCGATCAAGACGAACCCGATTATGGCGACTTACGATGATACGGTCGGCGTGTATTTCTCCCAAACTCCCTTGCTCTCGTTGGGTGGCGGCGGATTTGGAGGCGGTCAAGGCGCGAGTCGGACTAGCCGTCCATCGGGCCGAGGCGACTTAAATGATCCCGATATTGTGCAGGGTCGTCCGCCTCATACGGCGAAATCACAACCGGGCGACTCGGCCGCACCAACTCCTCAGCCACAAGGACCCCGACCACAAGTTCTCCTGAGATTCGCGGCGGCGGACAAGCTCTTGATCAGCGGAGCCCTCGATAAGGGCGAAGAGTTAGCCGGAAAGGCGGCGGTGATTCAGTGCCCAGTGGGCAAAGGCAATGTGCTCCTCTTCGCCATCAACCCCATGTGGCGTCAATCCACTCAAGGTTCCTGGGCGATGATATTCAACGCGGCGGCGAACTGGCAAGGGTTGAGGTAGTTATGGACGAGGGCGATGTCCACAATTACGACAAGGCGAAATACCATTCGCAGAGTTGCGTGGAAGAAGGGTTATCCGACGATCACTCCTTTACACATACTGCCGTTTTCTTTAACTGGCTCGCGATCCACGATTTTCTAGATCCCGAGCTAGCCGGACTACTGGGTGACAATCAGGTTGCCAATCACGGCCGAATTTCCAAGGATACGAAATCTATGTTCGCTTGCCACGAGCGTGACGTATTGTTACGATCAGATTTTAGTGTGAATCGCGATCTAAGTGCACCTGATTGCACAAATCTGCTCGGATTATTAATCACGACCTGAACGTCTGTATCGATTGGATTTGAAGGAACCGTGGTCAAAGTCACCCAAGTGTTTGCCTGATAGTCAAAAGCCTGTAATGCAATGGTATTCGGATTTGAAGACGCCGAAGCCTCGTAGGTCAGGATCACGCTACTAGGATTGGAGTTCGATACAGCAAAGCTGTTCTCAACAACGATGTTGGGGTCATTGCGGCTACCGACAAACGACGGACGGACCCCCAGGTATTGATCATCTCTAAGCAAGACTTCCGGCAGTCCCCCACCTAATCCGGTGCCTACAACGATTGTAGCAGTCGATGGGGAAACAATCTGGCGCAATTCAAAGAGCAGTGTGTTCGAAACTATTGATCCGTTCTTAACCTGAATTTGCCCGTGAGTCGCCTGAGTTTGAAGTGCCGGTGGCAGAATAGCGGTCAACCCATTCGGAGTAACAGTGGTATCCAAGGGCAATCCGTTGAAACACACTTTGGACCCTCCACCTAGATTTTGGCCTGTAACTCCGAGAATGATATTGGAGGCAGAGCAAACGCCATAGGGCGGGTCAAGATTTGCGATTGTCGGGGTGTTCGGTTTGTATAACAAGAATGCTCGCGGCCCCGGGTTGGTGGTGAAACCTCCGATAAATAAGCCACTATCGTCAACAAAAACTGAGCGCGCTACGCTATCGGTAGGCAAAGGTATGTAGGTTGATAGGTCCTCACACGCATTTGGATCAGGGCCATGCCAAAGAACAGCCTTGCCTAATCCTCCGGGCGTTACCGCAACCCCCACGATTTTGTCTCCATATACAGCCGCAGCTTGCGAGTATTCGGCCCAGGAAGGCGTTAGGTTAATCGGTGTTTGTTGCCCGTCTACCCACGCACAAGCGCGGTAATCAGCAGAGCTATTTCCGACGAAACCTACTTGTATGCCGGGCGCGGCAGACCAAATTTCTGATGCCGAAGTTCCGGCCCACGCTGGATGGACTACAGTTGCAGATTCCTTAGTTCCCTCCCAAACGGTAGCCCTGTGAAGCCCGAATGACGCAGGAGACGAAGTCCAACCGAACTGACGCGAATCTGATGTGGCCATTGCCACGGAAAACGTTGCCCAAATGGGATGTAACCGCACGTACGAGGCGGAGCTTCCGTACCACATGGCGGCGAACCTGTAGTCTGCTTGCGGAAGGTCCCTGGCACTACCAACTTGGCAAATCTCTGATCCCGAATAGCACCGAGACTGGCCAGTCACGCCGAAAGGGTGTAAATCTACGAATGCCGATGGTTGTCCACCTGGCCAGTAAGTTGCTCTGCTGACACCGTTGTAGGCGTCTCCATACACGGTGTTTCCGGCAACACCACGAACAATGCATGAGCCATAACCTGGAGGGATAAGCGAAGCGACAGAACTGGCAGATCCTCGCCATGTAACCCCGCCACCACTTAGCGATGGGTCACCTAGTTTCCCTGCCTGAAAAGACTGGCTAAGGCCCACGACAATAGATTCTTCGGTCCCACTTCCTGAATGGAGGTTCGTAAATACCCATTGAGCGTTTATCGATGCGGAAGCTAAGACCGCCCCAAACCAAACAAAAAATTTAAGGTACTGCACAAAAGAAATTATACACTGTCTTAGTCGTGTGTTTAACTCCCAAATTTTGAGTTGCGTTAATCGAAGAATTAACCACTGTTGGGTCATTCCAAACCGTACTCGGCAGCTTTTGGAGTGGCGATCGACATGTCAAAATGAGAAGTAGATCGCAGGTATTCCAAACTTCGAGAACCAATTCAGAACCACTCTAGCGCCCGTACTTGCAACGACGGTTTTGGTCGGATCGGCCTTTAATGTGCGGCACACATCAATGCGGGCGCAATGCGAGCAGGCACGCATAGCGTAGAACGCGGTCGCCCTTTGATCCAACGTATGGGGTTGAGATTTTTTCAACAGAAACCCATACGAATGTTCTGAAGCTGATTCAACCCCAAGAGGCCAACACAGTATGGATCACTCCGAAAGTATGAGCCTTGACCGTTATCACGTGCGACGTTGCTATGAACCAACGGTAAACTCTTTGCGATGGCAACTCGCATTGGAATCAACGGTTTTGGTCGTATAGGTCGCTTAACGCTTCGCACTCTTTTGAAGCGGTACAAGGGTCAATTTGATGTTGTGGCGATCAATGATTTGACGGATTGCCGCACAAACGCGCACCTGTTCAAATACGACACCACCTATGGGCCGTTCGCCGGCACCGTGGAGCACGATGACACGAGCATTTCGGTTGATGGAGACAAACTGAGCGTTTTTGCGCAGACCGATCCGGGGCAGATTCCTTGGGGCGATGTTGGAGCGGATATCGTTATCGAAGCGACGGGTCGCTTTACCGATGCCACCCTTGCCGTAGCCCATAAGAACGCGGGCGCCAAAAAAGTGATTATCTCAGCACCGGGCAAGAACGAAGATTTAACGATCGTCTTGGGTGTTAACGATGATATGTATGATCCAGCCAAACACCACGTCATTTCAAATGCTTCGTGCACCACGAATGGTCTCGCCCCAGTTGCAAAAGCGTTACACGATCGGTTTGGCATTGATCGGGGTTTGCTGACGACGGTTCACGCGTACACGAACTCACAATCGATCGTTGATACGGCCAAGAAAGACGTTCGTGATGCGCGCGCCGGAGCTGAGAACATTGTGCCGTCCTCAACGGGCGCGGCTAAGGCGGTTGGATTGGTTATCCCCGAGCTCAAAGGCAAGTTCACAGGCATGGCGTTCCGGGTCCCAACGCGAACGGTTTCCGTTGTTGACTTCACCGCCATTCTCAATCGAGATGCTCCGGTGGAAGAGATTAACGCCGTCATGAAGGAATATGCTGAGGGTCCGATGAAGGGCATTTTGCGCTATTCTGATGAAGAACTGGTTTCCAGCGACCTCATCGGTGACGAGCACAGCTCCATTTTCTCGGCGGTTGATACGGTTGGGATGGGGAATTTCGTGAAGTGTGTAGCCTGGTATGACAACGAGTGGGGTTACTCCTGCCGAGTCGCCGACCTCTGCAAGTTCCTCGCTGAAAAGGGCATGTAACGGGAACGCGCCCCTTGTTGGGCGGACAGTGGAATAGGGATCGCTTGCGAAGGCGTCTACATTAGACGAACGTCAAGTTCGATGACTCCGGCTCTTCGGCTGGAGCAGAAACCGGGGCGACTTCTACTGCGTTGGGGCGGTGCTGGGTGATGAGGGCGCCGAAGAACCAGCAGCTCCAAACGAAGAGGTAAACGCCGCTACCCCATAGCGAGGCCTTTCGCACGAAATCGCGATTGTGGGCGGCGTACCAGCGCATTGCATACCAACCCACGAAAATGGTGGCTCCCTTACCCAGCGCAAAAAGCCATTCGCTTTTTTGGATGAGAACGTTCATGATCGGATTCAGTTCTACGATTAAACCTTGGGAATGCAACACGGCCGTGCTCACGAGGTCAATAAGACCAATCGCGACGAATAGGGCCAAGGCGCGGGTTGGGAATAATGCTTTCATTACTGCCAGACCTACCCTCAAGAAGCGTACCGATTCCACTTCCTTCTAGCATACGCACAATTTCATCTTGTATGCCGCGAACCTGTGCATTCGTAGAAACATAGTTGTTGAAAACCATGCTAATTACCAGTTTCTGACCGGAGGGACCGGCAACTACACCAGTAAGCGCACATGCCGAATCAAGGGTGCCCGTTTTGCCTCGAAATCCGGAACCAGCCAGTCGACCATCAAGGGTCCCATTCCCCGGACTGGCAAGAGCATTCAGCCACTTGTCACCCCACGAGTTGGTGGCAAACCCCATGACTCTAGCGAGCGCCCGGGTTGTCACAAAATTATGACGGCTCATCCCGCTGCCATCTTGAGGCCGAAGATCTGCCCCTTCGCAACCAACTTCTTTAGTTAGAAAAGCCTTAAGGCGATCGCACGCGATGTCGTATGGCTTAGAACCAAGCGGACCCTCGCTGGCAGCTGCCATTAGAAGAAGGTTCTCAGCGATGTTATTGTCGCTCTTGACGAGGCACTCAGTCGCCATTTCTTGCAAGCGTGGAGACTTGATCTCAAAATCGGCGGGTCGATCCGGCAGCTCTTTGGCTTGTGTGAAATAGCCCCCAAAGAACTTAGCCACCACTTTGTCGGGTTCGTGAATAGCCAAAGTATCCAGCCTGGTTCTTGCCTGAGGCACTTTGCCTGAAACAAGGGCGAACCGTCGAAAAGGATCAAACTCAACTTTAACGCTATTGGCATCGGAGTAATTGAGCGAAGTGGCTCCGTACGATTCAGGCAAATAAAACAGCCGCCCACCTTCGGCCCATAATTCGAAACTGCCGCGATCAACGGTCAAGGCGGTCACTTCGGCCGCGTATTTGTTGGGTAGATCGTCCAACTCCCATCCCCCTGGCACGCCGACTCGGTAGCTTTGCTTGACGCAGACAGTCGTGAATTTTCCTAACTTCGCCCGCGCCGCTTTCAACTGGTCGTAAGTAAGCATCGGGTTCCCGGGAGCATCGATGATTAGTTTTGGACCCTGTTTCCAAAATCGAGTTACTGATTGAAAATCTGGTCCCAGCCTCTGCCACGCGTAACTCACACTGAGAATCTTCTGATTACTCGCGGGCATGACCCGAGTGGAGCTCAGTCGCTCATAGAGGACCTTGCCGTCGAGCGTTCGCAATGTCGCGGCGGCGACAGAGCCATTCAGATAGGAGCTATCCAGTTTTGCGTCGAGCTGGGTTGCTTGGAGCGCGATTGCGAGACAAATCACGCTCCTAGTTTACGCTAGGCGAATAGTCCAATTGAATCGAGGCGAGCTTGTGAGAAGACCTTATCGGTTTTGGCAAATCCCATCCTCTTTTGCAACGCCTCGGCCAGGATGGCTCGATAGTCGGTGGTCACCTTCACATCATCGCCATCCAGGTTCGGTTTGTCCAGCCCAAGCAGCTTCCCATGAACCTTTCCGCCGTTCACGTGTCCACCAAGGGCAAACAAGATGGAGCCCCGCCCGTGGTCCGTGCCGAGCGCGTTATTTTCATAAACTCGACGGCCAAACTCGGTCATGACAATGACGGTGGTTTCCTTCATACGGTCACCCATGTCGTCGGCGAAAGCGCGAAGGCTTCGAGCGACGTCGTCCTGTTGGCTTGCGTGAATGCCAGTTGATCCGCCCTGAGCAACGTGGCTATCCCATCCCGTCATCTCCAAACACGCAATTTCCAATCCGATTTCTGCCTTGATCAGAAATGCGGCTTGTTTTAAGCCCCGCCCCAACTCGAGTTCAGGATAGTTTGCGTTGCCCTCTGCTTTATAGGAAGTGAAATCGAGCTTTTCAAGCGTTTTCAACACATTCAACGTGTTCCTTCCCGCCAAACCCATTTCATCCTGGGCTAACGCGTATTCGGACGTTATCGCTTCGCGGAACGCCTGATCACCTTCTAGCTTAAACTCAGCGACCTCCCGAATGTTAAGCGCGTTCGGGCCGCCCCTGAGGGAGTCGGGCAAAACATCGGCGATGCTCACGGCTCGCATAGGAGAGTTTCCATCCGTTGCGGCCAGGTAGCGCGCGAGCCAGCCATTTTGTACGCCGGGACCCATCCGCTCGATGCCGCGCTCCATCGCGCTCATCGCCTCGAAGTGCGACCGCGTGTGATCTTGGGAACCAACGGCGTGAACGATTCCGAGTTGCCCATTTTCGTAAAGAGGCAACAGAGGAGCCATGGCAGGATGGAAGCCGAAGTGGCCATCCAAGTCCAAAACCCGATCCGCTCTTGGCCCCGACTTTGGCGGGCTCATCCTTAGCGATGGCCTGGCTCGATGATAGTTGTCATCGTTGTAGGGAACCACAATGTTCAGTCCGTCCGCACCTCCGCGCAGGAAGATGACAACCAGCGTGTCACGATTCTTCGTTTGTTTTCGGACGGTGATATCAGCCAGGGCCGATCGTGTTCCTACCCACGATAGGGCACCCAGAGCCCCCGCTTTGAGCAGTGAGCGGCGCGAGAGCCAAGAGCTGTAACCGTCGCAATGTTCAGTTGATTTCATCTTCTTTACCTCCACTGAAACGCGGGCGCCGCCATGCACACCGCGATTGATTTTCCAGGAGCCTGAATCCCGAGGATGAGCTCGGATTCCCGACCCTTAACGTAGTCTTCCCGGAACCAAGTGCCACCAATCCCCTTGTTCTCCAACTGCCAACAAAAGTTCCAGCGAGCCATGAGCGACCCGGTCCAAGCTGCGGTCCGGTCGGGATATCCATCCGGCATCGGCCACCCATAAAGGGGTTGGCCCATCGACGTAAGATGATTGTGCAGATTCGTCGCACAATCAGATTCGGCTCCGATTGCCCTCAGTGCGGACAACAAGAAGTCGTTGGGGCGCTTGACGAGGGGCTTGGCGTTCTTCAAGTTCTCTTCAGTTAGAATCGCCCGAAGCACGGCCTTGATGTCACCCTTGGTTTTGAGAAACGTTTGGGTTGCCCCATCATGAGCGAGATGATCGTAGTCTCCAAGGAAGTATCGGCACAACTTGCCCGTGATGAACCTCGCCGTTGAAGGGTGGTTTGCAAGGATTCTTAGAGCCTGATCGCCCGCGGGTTTTCCCCCCGCGAGACGATGCCCCAGCACCGTGGCGGGAACGTCGTCGTGCTGCTTTTCATCATAACGAAATTTCTGCTTAGGCCTTAGCATCCGAGTTTCAATATGCCAGCCAGTGAGGCACCGGGCCAGCTCCATAACATCCTTTTGGGAGTACCCGCCGTGGACTCCAAGCGTATGGAGTTCCATGATTTCGCGGGCGTAGTTCTCATTGGCGACGCCTTTCTTGTTGAGGTCGTTATTGAGATAACCCAGCATTGCCGCGCTATGAGCGCTCGCCACGAGAAGATCGTGGAAATTACCCAGGGCGTTCTTTCGAATCACCTCCCGATCATCGGTTGGTTTTCGGTACGCATTTTCGCCTTTCTCGGCGATGATATTGAAATGGTTGGTCCAAAAATCAACCATCCTTTCGCGCAACTGATACGGGCTATAGAGTTGGCGCAACAGCGTGTCTTGACGAAACTGCCGGATGACTTCGCCCTCGGGCAAGTCGTGGAGCTCGGCCGCATTGATTCGGTTGACGTCGAGTCGGCTGAGTTGAAACATCAGCACTGGATCGTTTTCCAAAACGGGGGCGGCAAGTTGCTCCTCAACGTAAGCCGAGATGCCTTTCTTGCGAAGCATCGCCAAGTCCCCGGGCACAGGCCCAAAGCCCATCCTGTTCAAGGCTGTAATCTCAAAGCTGGGCAATTCTGGCGTTTGCGGGTCCACCGGGAGGGGCCTTGAGGCGACCTTTCGCGCCAAGCCCACACATCCGGTGGCAACCACGCCCGCCGCCACCGCAGCACCGGCAACGATAAAATCTCTGCGTTCCATGTTGCTCCTTTACGGAATGAAGGTGACTTCAGCGACCGACTCGCGGGCAACCATTGCTTGTGCGCCAACGCCCATCGAGATGATGAGGAGCAATGGCGCTACGAAGAACCAGCCAAAAACCGGCATGATAGAGGCGATGACAACCACGGTCGCCGCTTTGGTCAGGCTGGCATAAACCGAGGTGTTCGGCTCCATCGCGCGAATTCGACCGGCAATAATCATGCAAAGACCCGACATCCCGAACATTGAGACCGAGATGAGGCCAAAAAGGCCGATCGTGCCGATCAGCTTTGCCACGGGGTTTGGAATCTGCATTGCGACGATGCTGAAAAGTCCAACGGTGAGTATCAGGCCAACGCCGATGGCGAAACTTCGCCAGGGGTGACGCTCAGTAAGGGCGCGGGCGGTTTGTGCTCTTTGCGCGAACAAGATCGCGGTGCCAAGCATCATGGCCCAAGTTGTAAGTCCAAAGCCCACGAGTAGGGCTACGATTGCGAAACTATCTCCGATTGTGCTCATTTTGTTAGTTAGAACCTCTTCGCTCTTATCATAGGCTCGTTCCGTGAGGGAATCAGCCCAAAGGCCCAAACGGAGTTGTCACTTCGGGCCTTTGGGCCCGCAGGAGCTTCAAAGTTCCGAACTTGCCGGACCAGGAATCAGCCCGTTTTGTGCTCGGTCTAGCGGAAATGATCTTGGATGGATTGGTCTCCAATGATCCCGCCAGGCGGAGGGCTGTGCTCAAGCGGTTTGATTTTTAGCGCATCCTCAACGTCCTTATCGGTAAGCAAGAAGAAGGTAGAGCTGAGAATCTCATCAACTGAGCCAGACCTGTTTCTGCCCAGAATTCTCAAGAATTCTGGATTGTATTTTTCTCTGTGTCGTTCGCTCCCGGCACCGCTAATAGAGAGCTCCCAGTAGTTACCAGAACGACGTATTGAAGCTCGAAAGGGCACGCCCGAGCGGGTCAGCACGATATAGGTTGCGCTCTCACGACCGACTGAGACCGACCCCATCGTGCTCACAACTTCGGTGATATCCACATCGCCAACAAACGCCGAGTTCTTCAGGATTCGCCACACCTTGGGAGTCACAGTGCCGTAAAACTCAATCGCCTTATCCCGATTGGTGAGGAAAACAGGGCTGAAATAGGGGTTTGGCAAAGGCATCGTCAGAACGATCTCAAGATTTTTCTCTTGATCAAAGGAGAGGTAAGCGTCCATTCCCCACAGGCTCATTTGCCTATTCCCGATTCCCTTCATCTCTTTTACTACGGCGTTCAAGTGATAGCCGAGGGTCTGAACGGCTCCGATCGGTTCGCTTGGTTGTCCGCGGCTCAAAGCTGATTTCTCACCCTTCGGGTTCCCCAGGTACGGCCAAAAGGGGCGGACCGGTTGGGCGAGCGGGTCGTTGAGAATTTCTTCTACCGCAGCGCGATCAAAAATGAGCCAAGTCGTGGCCGAAACCGGGCTTGCCGATCCCCTCGGGAAGACCGCATCTGTTCGAAAGCTGCCAATGAGCCTTTGGTGCCCGTAGGTCCATATCAGCCCCCGACCAAACGCCATGTTCATGTTCTCGGTCTCTATCCGACCAACAGAAAACTCACTTGAGCATTGCAGTGTGTTGGTCCAAAACGCTTGAAACATCGGCAATTGTTCATAAAACATTGCATGGCGCCTTTCCATGGCTAGCCGTTTGACGGCGCGTTGTGACCGCCAAGGTTCGACGATGCGCGTCCAAGTCTGCTGACCCACGATTGCAACCGCTAACCCCAATAGAAGCGACTTTCGACGAGACCAAGCCCATTCCAACATTTCGTCAGATTACTCGAATCCCTCATTTACTTCACCGACGTAATTTCCAAACTGACGGCTACACTGATGGCGACTGTTCGCGGTGTGGAATCCTCGCGATAGTCAAGATTTGGATCAAGGGACATGCTGTATAAGAAGGTGAACTGGGACGGCCAAATGTTTCAAAGGCTAAGGCGCGGGAAGAGCCTGGATGGGCTTGGTCTACCGATTGTCGATGGGCGCAGGTTGATCGAGAATCTCAAGGTGCCAGCGCCTGAAACTGCTTTTGAAACTCAGGCGCATGGTTTTACGCTGGCTCTCCTAAGTTCAAACAATCATGTGAAGAGACGCCACTGGAAGGACATTCATTTCAAAGGTTGTGAGTTGCCTAACGTTGGTTTTTTTGATGCCGAAATACAAAACTGTATCTTCGAGAAGTGCAACTGCAACGAAATCGGGTTTTGGTCAACCAAGATTTCAGATGTCACATTTTTGCGTTGCATACTTCGAGACGCTGCGTTTGGTGGCAATGACATTGTCAATTCAATACCTCCCAGTTGCTTTCGGAACGTAAAATTCGAGAGGTGCGACTTACGCGGCGCCGCCAATTCTTGTGAGATCTACGAGCGCTGTGAGTTCATAAATTGCAATTTGGGGACAATGGATTTCGGTGGAGCAGTCTTTAGGCAATGTAAGTTTGTTGGAAAGTTGGAGGCGACATTTCGACACCGTAACCCACTCTTCCCGAAAGCAGAGCCAAATCTGATGTTGGATCTTGATTTCACCCAAGCAGATGTCACCTACTCTCAATTCCTTGGTATTTCTGTTGATCCAAAGTGGTTTGGATCAAATCCGGACCTCATCTTTCTCAGAAATGGGCCACAGGACTGGTCCGACTGGAGTAAGACGCTGGTCAAGCCCGAACTCCCAGGGCTTCATATCTTTATCGAGCATCACATGAAATGTGGAACCCCCGCCGTGATAAGCAGACGATTTCTCCTTTCTTGCGGATTTTCGGAGAGCGAAATTGACATGCTAGGAAAGAACTTGCCAGCCTAGCGATCGGCCCAAAACTTGCGGGTGCCCGTGACAGCTACACTGATGCGTGGCTAAACCAATCAAGCATGTAACTCCGGAAGGGCGCGTGGAGGCTTGGCGGAAGAAATGGGGCACTCCCGTAAAGTTGGATGACGCCACCGCTCAGGTTTGGCTCGACGAATTCGAACAGCAGTTTATCCCCGGGCACATGCTGAAGCGATTCCAAAAGACCTTTGGTGTGCCTCGCGCAAAGTTCGGAAATCGGTTTTTCCACGATGACGCGAAGTACCGCACGTGGGAGGTGAGGCTTTCGGAGTTACTAAAATCCGAGGCAACCCACCTGGAGGCCGTTGTGATCTACGAAGCCGACGAGCGGGTGGAAGCTTACAAGATTAGGGGCGAGCTCAGACGGAGTTTGGGAGATATCTTTGTGGATGATTGGCATGCCGCATGCGCGATTGTGAGAGACGAAAGCGTGACGCTCTACGCATTCGTTGAACCCAAAATGAAGGGATCTGTGGTCTTGGTCAGGTCGAATCCAGAAGCAGATTAGCGGGGCTTCCACACTGCGCGGTCAAATCCGCCAGTGAGAACCCGGCCTAAAGACCATGAACTTGGTGTGAGCGTAACTCGCGCTTTCATTTGTTTTGTTCCCGCTTGAACAAACCTTGCCGGATTCGGCGCGTTGGCCACCACAGTTGAATCGAACGGAGTTGAGTTAGTCGTTGAAACAAGCACAAACTGGCTGGCTACAAAGTCGTAGAGTCTAATCTCTTGTGAGAAACTGCCAGCGGTACTGGCCTCCAATTCAAACGTGAGCGAAGTTGGATTTTGCAAGGATGAAGTTCCGACAACTTCGAGTTCGGCCACTGGGCTCAATCGTCCGCCGGTGTACCAGTTGGCATTTCGCCAGTTCACACGTTGGTCGTCTGAACTCGCTAGCTCGAGGATTCCACCCGAAACGAGGTTCGCGATGGAGAGCGACATTGAGGTAGGCGCGATCATATCCGGTATCACGTTTGCGATCAAGGATATTGCGCGAGATCCTTCACCAGCAACCGTGAGCGTTCCTGATTTTGGCCCGAGCGAACTCGTGTCGACCGAAATCTGATGATTATTGCCAACGCCTCCAGCGGGATCAGTAAACGTTCCAGCTGGTGCCGTGAAACCTGCGGTTGAGCTCAGCGTGTAAAGCAGATTGGCGATTCCTGTGCGCCATATCACGGGGTCAGTCGTATTGGTCACCATGACGGGCAAAGATGCGGCGCTGCCTTGAACGACATTCCCGAAATCAAGCGTGTTGGTTGACACTCCAAGTTCGGCAGGAGCCCTTAGATCGAGGAAAACCGGAATGTGCCCGCCACTCGCGGTTGCCGCATTTTTTATAGCCTGCGCAATCGCTGAACCTACCATTGCATTGCCGGAAACCGTGAGGGTCTGCCCGTAACTGGTTCCATCGTTGCCCCAGGCACGATAGGAGTGATTCATATCGTTCCAACTAGTCGTGCTATAAGGAACTCCGAAGGCCCCGATATAGTCAAATCCAGCCCCATTAGTGAGCGAGTTGCTTAGAAGCAAAAAATCGAAACGGCTATCCATTCCCCCGTTCGCGGAGGGGTCCTGAGTGTGGACATACCGAAAGGCGCTATTGTTGTTCCAATTGCCCGGAGTTGAGATTGGATCATAGAACCGACCGGCGTTATTGGACTCTGAGCCGATCAACTTATCGTAGGCATCATCACTTGATGCTGGCGTGTTAAAGTCGCCCGCGATAGCAAACCCATCAAAGCCCGTCAGCGCCTGCGCGTTGTTGCGAACCGCAAAAGCCTCGGCGAGACGACGGCTCACATCGCTCGATGTAGAACCAGACTTCATGTGGCAGTTATAAAGGGCGACTTTTGGGCCAACCCCCAAGAAACCTTTTAGCCTCACGTCATATCGAACTGTATTGCGGGGCGGTAACGGGGCTCCCCCACCAGTCGAGACTACGGTAGCTCCCTCAAAAGTTAACCGATCCGAACGATAGAAGATCGCTCCATCGGTGTCGTTACCGTCAATGAAAGGTCCTGCCGCCCAAGTTCCGCTGCTACCGGGGGCCGAGTTTAGGGCTCCCAAAAACGTGTTCATTGCGGTCGTGCTCAAGATTTCTTGGGTAAGAAGCACATCGGGACTCATGGATCGGCCCTCAAAGGCGCCGAAAACTGTAGTTTGGATGTCAGGCACCCGTCCACCAGAGTAGAACGAGATATTCCAAGTCGCGATTCGCAACTGGGCATGGGCAGAGACACAAGTGGCACAAATGGCAAGAAAAAAGAAGGCGCGAGGGCGCATATTCATAAGATACCTAACGGGGTTTTTGGATTCCAACTGGTAACCCCTTGTTATCTTCACACAAACTACGGCAAAATGGGTGCATAGTCCACTGGCCAAGTGATTCGATAGCGGCGGTTTCCCTGGTGTTTGACGGCACATTGCCCGAGCATGTTCGGGCGGCTCACTTGCTTAGCGAATTTAACGTTCAAGGCACATTTTTCGCCTATGCGCCGAACCTGCTCGAAGATATTTCGGGATGGCGACGCGCCATTGAACTCGGACACGAGATTGGTAATCACGCCCTGTACGGCATGGCGGACCGAGATGGATTGCTTCCCCAACTAGAATCGACAACGGTTCGCTCGGAAGTCGAGGAGCTTGACACGCTACTTGATGAACTCGGCGTCAGTTGCAGTTCTATCGCGAGCCCGATGGTAGGCTCGATTGTGGGCGAAGACGGCGTGCCGACTTTGGCTTCGGTGATCGAAGAAACGATCGTGAAGCTTAACGCCGAGCAGTTTGCCGACATCTTTCCAGACTATTCTGCGGCAAGGGGAGCACTGTTTGGCGTAAACACAAGCCCGATTGATTGCAGCAACCTCCAGTCATTTCCGGCCGATGACCTAGACGGAGACTCGCTTTGCGTGTTAGCTCAAGTTGGAATTTCTCAGCGCGCGTGGACGATTCTCACTTTCGGTGGAGCGGGCAATCCGGTGTTTGATGAGAACGCGTTGCGACGGTTGCTGGTGTGGTTGGATGGGAAGCCGATTTGGGTCGCACCCATTAATCGAGTTGTGCGACATCTCACGAATCGCTCCGTAACGATTTCAAGTTAACCCCAAAAAGGTTCACAATAGAACCGATGCTGAATGCTCCGATTTTATCTCCCGGGCAGAAACTCCGGGATCTGATGGCCGCCGGTATTGTCACCATGCCGGGTGTTTTCAATGGAATATCGGCCATAACCGCCTTTAAGGCGGGTTCGCAGGCGCTCTACCTCAGCGGGGCGGGAGCGACCAATGCTTGGCTGGGCGCGCCGGATATTGCAATTATTAGTCAAACCGAGTTAGCTGCAATCGCCGCGCAGTGCTGTTCGGTGGCCCCCGTTCCAATTTTGAGTGATGCTGACACCGGTTTTGGTGAAACTTCCAACGTAATGCGAACGGTGATCGATATGGAACGCGCTGGCCTTGCGGGAATCCACCTAGAAGATCAGGTGAGCCCCAAGCGTTGTGGCCACCTCGACGGCAAAGACGTAATTCCGGCCGTCGAGATGGAGAAGAAGCTAAGGGCAGCGGTGGACTCGAAGCGAGATTCTTCATTCATCATTTGCGCCAGAACTGACGCTCGTGGCGTGGAAGGTTTGGATTCGGCGGTTGAGCGCGCAAAGCGATACGCCGGAGCGGGAGCCGACGCCATTTTCCCCGAGGGACTAGAATCAGAGGCAGAGTTTGAAGCGTTTCGTAGTGCGGTGGATGTTCCTCTTCTGGCCAACATGACCGAGTTTGGAAAGACCCCGATAATTCCCGTCAGCCGCTTCAAGGAACTTGGCTATAACATGGTTATCTTCCCCATGACGGCGTTTCGCATGATGCTCCAGGCTCTTGATCAAACCTACAAGGAACTCATCCAGGTTGGCACGCAGGAAAAACTACTTGATCAGATGAAAACCCGGAAAGAGCTTTACCAAATCCTCGGCTATGATGAATACACGGCAAAGGATGCGGCGTGGGCGAATACGCCTGAACGATAAGTCGTATCAATAATGGACCTATGCCAGATTCAGAGTCGTATGAAATTTTAGATCGGATCGCTGATCAAGTCCCCGCTGAAAACGCAAAGCTTACGAGTTATGTTTCGGCGCTACGCGACTCGATGGATAAAGACGAGGTTAGGCAGTCTGAGCGAGAAAAGGAGCTTGCGGCTTACCAAGAGGCATACGAAAAACTGACGGCTCCCGCTAATCGGATTGGCGTTTTCCTGGGTTGGGCCGAGGAAAATTCTCTTGCCCACATTTCAGTGGGTGATACCGAATTCGTTGCTTCCGTTGATCCGAACGTAGAGTTTGAAAAGCTCATGCCTGGCCATCGAATCCGCGTAAATGAGGCCTATGCGATCGTCGGTTTCGCCGCGATTTCTGAAAACGGGCCCCTCCATCGCGTAAGTGAAATTCTGGCCGATGGACGGGTTCGAATCGGCTCGGAAACACCGGGGGGAGAAAGCCGAATCATCCTGATTGGGGGAACCGTGGATCCGCTCGTTATAAGGGCAAATGATGAAATTAGGTTAGATTCAAGCGGCAAATTCGCAATCGAGCATTTCCCCAAGCAGGAAACGCGAGACTACTTCTTTGAGGATATTCCTGAAATTCCTTGGCAGAACATTGGTGGACAGGAAAAAGCGATCGCGCTGATACGGGAGACAATTGAGTATCCCCTCCTTCATCCTGAACTGTTCGCTCAATATGACAAGAAACCGATAAAGGGCATGCTGTTGTACGGCCCGCCAGGCTGTGGAAAGACTCTGATCGGGAAGGCGACGGCCTATAATCTCACCAAGGAATATTCGGAGCAAGTTGGTCATGAAGTAAAGGAGTATTTCATGCACATTAGTGGCCCGAAAATCCTCAACATGTGGCTGGGGGAGACCGAACGCATGGTTAGGGAGATTTTTGCGACAGCGCGTGCCAAGGCAAAGGAAGGAAGGCTGGTTTTCATCTTTATGGATGAGGCCGAAGCCGTCTTGCGAACGCGATCAAGTGGCAAATGGATGAATATAAGCAACACGGTGGTTCCGCAGTTTTGCGCGGAATTGGATGGGTTAGTTTCGCTCGACAATGTGGTGCTTATGCTGACTTCAAACCGACCAGACTATATTGATCCCGCAATCTTGAGGCCCGAGCGGATTGACCGAAAGATCAAGATTGAACGTCCGAATCGAGCTGCCGCACAACAAATCTTGGGGATCTATCTTCATGCGAATCTACCGCTAGACCCCGCATTGGTGAAGAAGTATCAAGGGGAAACAGATTGCGCGAGAAAGGAACTTGTTGAGGGAGCCATTCAGGCGCTCTGGGCGGAATCCAAGGAGACCGAGTTCCTGAAAGTGTCGCTTCGTAACGGTTCGTCCAAGACGCTCTACTGGAGGGACCTCGTTAGCGGTGCCCTCATCAAGTCGGTAGTTGATCGCGCCAAAGACTTGGCCATCAAGCGGGCAATCGCGAATACCAAGGATGCTCACGGCATCTTGCTCAGTGACCTTGAGGAGTCGATCCGAGCGGAATATAGTGAAAACGAGATCTTTCCTAAGAATGATATTCAGGATGATTGGCTTCGGCTATTGGATTTGGAGCCCGAAAGCGTTGTGTCTGTAAAGCCGGTGGGGGTTGGGAAGGGCGAAAAGATGGCGCGCAGGTCGATTATCTAGTAGAATGAGGCCTCAGCCTTGAATTCTTACCGGCAATTTTACGGGTTCTCGCATAAATTGGCACGAATCATAAGCCAAACGATATAGAATGATACTTGGAGTTGAAATGAGAAAAATTTGTATTATCTTTTGCGCCATTGGCGTCTGTTCGGGCGCAAACGCCTATTCGCTGTTTAATTTTGAGGAGTTTACGGCTACGTCGGGCCAAGTCATTGGGAACACCGGTGGTTATACGTCGTTGACCGAAACCGATTCTGGAATCAGCATGTCGGTGAATCGCTCGTCCGGTGCGAAGTTTGACGTCGTGGATATTGACTCCTTCACGTCGATCAACTTCCCCCTGACCTGGGATCACCGTGCGTTATCGCCATTCTTCGCCTCGTCCACCAATGATTGGTTTGTTGGTAACTTCTCAACGACTCTGCGAGCGATTGAGTTGGAAATGACTGACTTTAGCGCAGATAGCGACACGGTCACAATGGAAGTCTATTCCGGCGCGAACGCAACTGGTAGCCTTTTGGCAACGGTCACAAACTTCTGGGGATTCCAATCGGGGCCAAGCTATGCGGCGGTCGGTTGGGCGTCCAATACCCAAACCGCCCAATCAATTCGATTCCGAGGTGGCGGGTCGTCATTCCCTCAAAGCATGTTTGTAGACAACATTGCCGTTCGTGCCGCGGTTCCTGAGCCAGCAACGATGGCAGCACTCGGGTTGGGCGTTGCGGCTCTCCTCCGACGTCGAAAGAAGTAAATCAACTCCCATTTAGCAAAACTGAGCCCGGAAACGGGCTTTTTTTGTGCTTAACGGAACTTACATGTCGTACAATTCATTTGAGCAACTGTTCGAGGACCAAAATGATTAATGCTTTACTAGTTTCCCTTACGATTCTGACGACCGCCCCGAGCGATGACATTAGTTGCGCGGTTATGGGTAGCGCTGTGCCAGCCAAGGCAACCGCTGCTCTAGATTACGCGGGTGTTCGCTATACCTTCTGCTGTGGCGGTTGCGATGCTTCATTCAAGGCCAACCCCACCAAGTTTACAAAGGCCGCCGAAGGCAAGACGATCGGTCACACGTTGTTTGATGCAGTTTCGGGCATGCGACTTGACGAAAAGAAGATTGCTGGATCAACCGACTACAAGGGTGTTCGATACCGGTTTGCTTCAGAAGCAAACTTGGCGAAGTTCAAAGCCGAGCCGAAGGTATACAGCAAGAATCCCGAAAAGGAAGTTCTGTTCTGTGTAGTCATGGATCATGGGATTTCCAACTATGCCGAAGCCTCCGCCTATGTTGACTACGATGGTGTTCGCTATTACATGTGTTGCGGCGACTGTGCAACGGCTTTTAAGCTGAAATCCGCCGAATATGCTAAGAAGTTTGCTGCGAAGGTGGGCAAGCCAATGGCACGAACTTTCAAGCAGTAAGTTCGGCTTCTGAGTTCACTCGAAGCGGTCTGATCGATTGATTCCGATCAGACCGCTTTTCTTGTTAGATCGAGTCGCCTTCGGCCAACTTTCTTGCCTGGTCATCCTGGATGAGCGCATCGATCATGGCCTGAATATCGCCATCCATGAACGTCACAGTGTTGTGCATGTCGAGGCCGATACGGTGATCGGTTATTCTTGATTGCGGGAAATTGTAGGTTCTGATTTTCTCCGAACGATCACCGGTGCCGATCTGATTTTTCCGCGTTTCACCGCGCTCGGCGGCGGCCTTTTCAACTTGAGCGGCATAAATCTTGGCTCGCAAAACTTCCATCGCTTTGAATTTGTTTTGAAGTTGGCTGCGTTCGTCTTGACAGGTAACCACGATGCCAGTCGGCTTATGAATGATTCGGATTGCGGTCTCGTTCTTCTGCATGTGCTGGCCCCCGGCCGAGCTAGAACAATAAGTCGAAATCTCGAGATCGTCGTTTTTGATTTCAACGTCTAGCTCTTCTGCTTCCGGCATAACGGATACTTTGGCCGTTGATGTATGAGTTCGACCGCTGCTCTCCGTCGATGGCACTCGCTGAACGCGGTGAACCCCGCTCTCATGTTTCAGCTGGCTGTAAGCACCCTTCGCGTCAATCTTAAAGACGGCCTTCTTTAGGCCTCCCAGTCCGCTCTCTTCGTTTTCAATAACTTCGGTTTTCCACTTCCGGCGTTCGCAATATCTTAGATAAAGTCGGAGGAGCTCGTTCGCAAAGAGGGCTGCCTCGTCTCCGCCCGCGCCCGGCTCAACTTCCATGATCACAGACTTTTCATCATTGGGATCCTTTGGAATGAGCATGAGCCTGAGCTCTTCCTCGATCGCTGGGATTTGTTCTTTGAGCACATCGTATTCGGCTTGAGCCAGCTCCTTCATTTCCGGATCGCTTAGCAGCGCTTCCGCATCAGCATAGTCTTTGCGCAGCACTTCGTATCGCCGAATTACTTCGACGATATCAGAAATTTCGGCACGGGCTTTGCCCAGTCGTTGGAGTTCCTTTGGCTGCATGACCACGGCGGGGTCTTGAAGCTGTTCCTCGATACTACTGAACCGCCTCTCAATCTCGCGGAGCTTTTCGATCATTGATTTCAATTGTACCGGGCTTGGTTCGGTATCCTTGGGACTGTGATTCGGCGGATCGTTCTTGAGAATTTTATGACCCACGTCCGCACGGTGATTGAACCAGCGGAGGGCCTCACGATTCTCACCGGACCCAACAATTGCGGAAAGTCGGCGGTGGTGTTGGCCCTGCAATGTTTGAACACGAATGATAAGTCTTCCAAGTTCATTCGACACGGCCAAAAGGAGGCAAAAGTGACGGTGGAAACGAGCGAGGGCTCACGCATCTGCTTCACTCGCGCCCAGAATTTTGCGACGTACCAGATTAACGAGCGAGAAATAAGTCGAACTCGCCGTCCCGAGGACCTCGATGAGCATCTCCGCTGCGCCCTTGTTACCGGAGGAGAAACCAGAAATGTCCAGTTCGATCTCCATTTCGCCGACCAAAAGAATCCAATTTTCCTGGTTGGCGGAAAGGGCGCCGACGCGGCGACCTTTTTTGCAGCAAGTAGCGATGCGGGTTATTTGCTTGAAATGCAGAAGTTGTTGGCGACCAAAATGTTTGAGGCCAGGGGCGACCGGCGTAGAGCCGAAGAGCGCATCGCTACCCTCGAAAAACAAGCGGCCGCATTTACAAATCTAACTGAGACCGAACAGCGAGTGAGAAAAGTCGAAGATGCCCACCATGACTTGCTGGAGGTGCGTAATCGGGTTTCGGCGTTACGTTCGCTGATCGCCAAGCTCGATGATGCCGAAACTAGTAGTAACGAGTTGACTGCTCAGGTGAAGGCCCTGGGGAATATCAAAGAAATTCCGGCGCAGGCAGACGTAAAGGCACTTAGACGGCTGGTTGAGGATCTCAAAAGACTCGATCAGGAGAGAGAAACAAGCAAAGCCCAATCTGATTCGCTGGCAAAGCTTGTTGAAACTCCTCAACTCGCTAACCCGACCCCTTTGGTGTCCCACATCGCCGCAGTCAAAGGGCGTTTGAAGCAGTTGAGCTTGCTCGGGCCTAAGATTGAGGTGGTAGCCAAAATGCAAAGCCCTCCTACCCTGGCTGACACAGCGCCCCTTGCACGTTTAGTCAGTCAGATTCATAAGATACAAGCCGGGATTCAAACGCTAAGCGAGTCTGCCAGTATCGTCGAAAATGAACAGAGGGAGTTTGAAAGTCTGGCTCAACGTTGGGTCCAAGAAAATCCGACTTGTCCGACTTGCGGGGGTCAACTGACTCCCGAAAAAGTCTTGGATCACCTTGGAGTAGCCCATGTCTGATTACAGCGGGCTTCTTTTCATCGGTGATCCCCACCTCGCCCACCGAAACATCGGAATGAGGCGAGATGATTATCCTCGGGTAGTGTTGAGTAAGCTCGCGTGGTCGCTAAATTACGCCCGTGAGAATCGCTTGCTGCCTTGCATTCTTGGCGATTTGTTCCATACGCCGCGCGATAACGCGAACTGGCTCATCGGCGAGGTCTGCCAGCTTCTTGTCGGACGCGAGGTCTTGGCGATTTATGGGAATCACGACATTCATGAGGCTTCTTTGCAGGAGAATGACACATTTTCAGTGCTGGTGAGCGCTCAACTCCTCCGCCTCGTATCAGAGTCGGACTTTTGGAGTGGCCAGATTAGCGGTCGCAAAGTGATCGTGGGCGGGAGCAGCTTCGGTCAGTTTTGGAGCGATACATTTTGGCCCGGCGTCACCTCCGACGTCCTTGTTTTTTGGATGACCCACCACGATCTCCAACTCGGACCGGAAGATCGTAGCATGCGAAGACTCGAAGAGATCAGCGGTATTGATGTTGTGGTTAACGGCCATCTTCACTTTCGACGCGACGACGTTCGGGTCCGAAAGACCCTTTGGATGAACCCTGGAAACATGACCAGAACTGCAAGAAGTGAGCGGGAGCATGCGCCCGCAATCCTACGTATTGATATTGCCAGCGGGGAATACGCAAAAGGGGCGGGCTTCTCGTCAAAGTATGTTGATCTGCCACATTCACCTGCCGACGATGTATTTTTTGAACAAGCCGCCGCAGTGAAAGCGGTCACCGGATCGGAAGCGGTGATCAATAGCCTCGCTGAACTCACCGGAAGCCGTACGATGGGGGAGGGTTTGCTTAACTATTTAGACTCCAATCTCGAACAATTTGAACCCGAGATTGCACGCGAAGTCCGCGAACTCGCCGAAGCCGTTTTGCAAGGAAAGAACACCTAATGGATATTCAATCAATCGAACAACTGAGGGAGCGATTTAACAACCTCAACGAGAAAAAGGCAAAGGCTAATGCTCTGCTAGAAAAGGCAAAGGAGGAGTTGCAAAAGCTGCAAGCCGAGGCCAAAGAGGCCTTCGGAACTGACGATCTGGCCAAACTTGAGCAAATGCTGCAAACGATGGAGAGGGAAAACGAGATGAAGCGGCTTGATTACCAAAAGCTCCTGGACTCGATCGAAAGCGAGCTGCGAGAAGTGGACAGGGCATTCAGCGAACCCCAATGAGACGTCGTCACCGCTATCCCGAACTGCCTGCTTTGGCAGAGATTCCAACACCGGCAAAGGCTAGGTTGCACCTCAATCGTTTGGAAACCCTGCGAAGTCAAACTCAGGCAAATTTGGCCTTGGAAAATAGGGTGAGCAAAGATGCCACGGACTTTTTAGAGCTAGCTCCCAAAGTTGCCGATGCCCTCGATCAACTTAGCCAAGCGATGTTTCGAGACACCGCCGATATTCTCGCTAGGAATCTCACCGAGTGGCTGCAAGAGGTGTTGGAGCAACCTATCGAACTCAAAGTGAAGACTGACTACAAACGTGGCTCGGCAACCGTCGAGTTTGTGATCATAAGGGACGGGCAGGAGGAAGATGCCCTGCGAGCTCAAGGAGGAAGCGTTGTGAATATTCTCTCGGTCGGACTGCGAATTATTGCGCTCCAGATGATGAGTTCGAGTCAATCGGAAACCCATAGGAAGTTTCTTGTTTTGGATGAACCCGACGCTTGGCTCCGCCCCGATCTCGTGCCAAGGCTCGTTGCTATCATCAAGCATGCCGGCGAGAAGCTTGGCTTCCAAACGATTCTGATTAGTCATCACGAGTTGTCCCTTTTGGAGCCCTTTGCCGATAAGATTTATCGTTTCGAACCGCAGGTTGATGGAACGGTCAAGGTGTTTGGACCATCCCTGGGCACCGCTGTCTCGGGCAAGATGTCCTAGGCACGCATGGACTGGGAAGTCCATGCCACGGGGTGCGGGGTAGCCTAGGGCCAATGTCCAAGCATCTCGTTGTGCTCGATGGTTATAGCCTGCTTTATCGCGCGTTCTTTGCCACGCGATTCCTTAGCACAAGCGATGGGCGGCCTACAAACGCCATTTACGGCTTCGTCAGCATGTTATTCTACATCCTCGAAAAGGATCGCCCGGACGCCGTCGCTGTCGCATTGGATGCGCCGGGAAAGACTTTTCGTCACGCTGAGTATTCAGAATACAAAGGCACCCGCCGCGAGACCCCGGATGAACTTCGCAGCCAGCTTAAAGTCAGCCGAGACCTCATTGCCGCCCTTGGAATTCCAAGCTTTGAAGTGACGGGGTTCGAAGCCGATGACGTGGTTGGAACAATTGCCAAGCACGCGAAATCGCACGGTTATCGCACTACCATTGTGACTGGCGATTTGGATGCTCTCCAGTTGGTTGACGACGATGTGAGGGTGATGACGATGAAACAAGGCGTCACCGAAGTTGTATTTTATGGGCCCCAGGACGTGATCAATCGCTACGGATTTGAGGCGGCCCTTGTGCCCGACTACAAGTCGATTGTGGGCGACACCAGCGACAACATCCCCGGTGTTCCCGGCATCGGCGAGAAGGGGGCCACGCAACTCATACAGCAATTTGGGACGATTGAGAACATGCTAGAGCATTGGGACGAGGTGGAGCCCAAATTTCAAAAGAAGATCGAGCCCGTTCGGGAGCAGATGATCAAATCTAAGTGGCTCGCAACGATCAATCGCGAGGCTCCGGTCGAGCTAACCTTTGAAGATTTCAAGCTTGACGAGAACGAGTTTCAAGCGGCGAAAGCCTTTTTAGAACTCTTCGAACTGAGATCCCACGTGAAACGTATGGATGCCGTTTTAGGCAAGTATCGGGACGGGTTTGAGGCCAGCGCGCCCAAGGTGAGCGTCGAGTCGGAGCGAATTGAGATTGATTTGATGGAGCTCAAGGGCTACGATCGAATCCGCGATTGGGTAAAAGATAGGCCGTTTAGCATCCAATACGAGACGATTACGGCTCAGCTCGGGATGTTTGACGATCCCGAGCGCGTCGCCTTTATCGCCTGCGGGCAGGAAGTTCGCAAGACGCCGGAGATAAACGGTCAGAGGCTGTTTTGGGAAGCAACTAGCCAAGCCGTGTTGCACGATGCCAAGCCCTTCTATAAGACAAGTGGCTCGCACGAAAAGCGGGAAACGGTGCGATTTGACACGATGCTTGCGGGCTACGTGCTGCAGTCTGGGCGTTCGAATTACGTGTTGCGAGATCTGGTTCAGGGCTATCTTGAGGTCACTCCTCCGCAGTCAACCGCCGAAATGGCAGCAGCCCTGTCATTGCTCGAAAAGCCGATGCGGGAAAGGCTGGAAAAAGAAACGCAGACAATTGTTCTAACTGATATCGAACAGCCTCTCGTTCCAGTTCTGGCCGAAATGGAGCAAGCCGGAATCGTGGTTAGCCCGGAGTTCTTGAAAGAATTTTCGAGCAGCTTGGAAGTCGAAATTGAACGACTATCGCTGGCGATCTACGAAGAAGCGCAAATGAGCTTTAATATCGGCTCGCCTAAGCAACTTGGAGACGTTCTCTTTGAGAAGATGATGATTCCGGGGCCCAAGAAGACCAAGACAGGCTATCCGACTGGAGTTGAAGTTCTCCAAAATTTGGCCCCCGCATTTCCGATCATTGCGAACGTTCTGAGTTGGCGCGAATACTCGAAGCTGCGCTCCACTTATGCCGAGGCTTTGCCCCGACTGATCCGCGAAGATGGGCGGATTCACACGACCTTCACACAAACTGTCGCCGCAACAGGCCGTTTGAGTTCGCACGATCCAAACCTGCAGAACATTCCAATTCGAACGGAACTTGGGAGAAAGATCAGAAAGGCGTTTGTCCCGGCCGATGGTTTTCAGCTAGCAAGTTTCGACTATTCGCAGATCGAGCTGAGGGTACTTGCGCACATGTGTGGCGAAGACAACCTGATTGATGCGTTCCAGCGCAAAATCGACGTGCATACCGTGACGGCAGCGCTGATGTTTAATAAACAGGGCACCGAAGTCTCAAAAGAAGAACGGGGCTTGGCCAAGACGCTAAACTACGCGGTCCTTTATGGCGTGACCGAATATGGTCTTGCCAACCAGCTCAATGGGACGTTTTCCGTTGGAGAGGCCCGAAAGCTGATCGAGCAGTATCGCGAACGATTTCCGAAGATTAAGGGATTTACGGATGGGACGATTGCTGAAGCGAGGGCGAAGGGTTTCACCACGACAATGTGCGGTCGGCGGCGCTACTTCCCCGACATCCACAATGCGAATCGCAATGAACGCATGTATGCCGAACGTCAAGCGATGAATGCTCCTATCCAAGGCACGGCCAGCGACATGATCAAGCTCGCCATGCTTAAGATTCCTGCGATCCTAGCGGGGCATAAGTCGAGGATGCTGCTGCAAGTTCATGATGAGCTTGTCTTTGAGCTTGCAAAAGGGGAAGAGCACCTCATCGAGCCGTTACGCGAAGCAATGGAGAGCGCATTACCGCTATGCATTCCGGTGGAGGTTGATTGCGGAATCGGCCCGAACTGGGACGAGGCGAAGTAGCTGGGACACAAAAAATGTGCCCCCCGGTTAAGGGGGGCGAGGTTTGGACCAGTTTGGCAGATGTAAGCTTTAGTTTCCGCCGAGCTTCTGTCGGCGAAGGAATGTTGGAATATCCAGATCGAGCTCATCGAGTTGGATCGGATTAGCCGGCATTTGGACCGCAGCTCGAGCTGGAGCCGAGAAGAACACGTCGGAGTCATCGGTTGGCTTGGCCCGACCGGGGTCCATTCCGGCCGCCAGCAGCGTAACTAAGACCTCATCGTGAGCGCTCTCTCGAAGGACGCAACCCAAGATAATGTCGGCGTCTTCGGCGTCAGCGAATTGGATGATGTACTGCATCGCGTCGTGAGCCTCTCCGATACTGAAATCTTCACCAGCCGAGATGTTGATGAGAAGTCTCTTTGCTCCAGAGATGCTGGTTTCCAATAACGGGCTGTTGGCGGCAGCTTCGGCTGCTACGCGCGCTCTCTGTTCACCAATGCCTCGGCCAAGACCCATCAGGGCAACTCCCGCATTCGACATGACGCTGCGTACGTCAGCAAAGTCCACATTAATCAGCCCCGGCATCAAGATGATGTCGCTGATGCCTTGTACACCTTGTCGCAGCACATCATCAGCGGCGGCAAAGGCTTGCTGCATGGTGGTGTTCTTATCAACAACCTTCATTAGCTGGTCGTTTGGAACCGTAATCAGGGTGTCTACGTGCTCGGCTAACCGGGCGGCACCTTCTTCGGCTTGGCGCTTCCGCCGTGGGCCCTCAAAAACAAATGGCTTGGTGACTACGCCAACGGTAAGCACGCCCATACGACGTGCGATTTCGGCAACTACTGGAGCCGCACCGGTACCAGTGCCGCCGCCCATGCCGGCGGTGACAAAAACCATGTCACAACCTTCGATTTCCGCCTGAATCGCGCGTTCGCTTTCCTTTGCGGCAGCTTCGCCGATCGTCGGGTTGCCTCCTGCTCCCAGTCCACGGGTTAGGGCTTCACCAATTTGCATCTTGGTGCCAGCTTTCGACTGGCCCAATGCTTGCGCATCGGTGTTCATCGTGACAAATCGGACGCCTTCGACGCCTTCGCTGATCATGCGATTTACGGCATTTGATCCGGCGCCGCCAACGCCGATGACTTTTATCGTGGCAAGGGTTTCAAATAGATTCTCTGCGTTCATTACTGCTCAAACTCCAAACCGAACCGTGGACCGCGGCTCAAGGTAAGGGACGCAATTGAAATGCAATAAGCCGCGAAAAGTTTTCCACCAAGAAAGAGTCCCAACGGGGTGCAATTGAGCCTATCGTTCCCCCATAATAAAGGTAGAGCTAATGGAAACAAGCCCTAGTTAAGGGGCCGCCTCATCGTTGCGGCGGCCATGATTTTGTGGAGAGCCGCTATGCGAACTGACGATAGAGCTTTTATTGATGTATTGCGCTCACTTGCGCGCATGGATGACCCCGAACTCATCGCGGATGAGCTTGAGGGTGTGCTTCCCGGCGATTACGCCGAGGCGTTCCAACGCATGGAGACGGAAGAAGCTCTCGCCGTTTTGAAACTCCTCGACGCAGAGACGGCAGGCTACGTTCTCGTCGAGCTTCCCACCGAAATCGCGAAAAAGCTCATCGATGAACTACCGGACGAAGCCGTCGCGCACTACCTCGATGTTCTTCCTATGGACGACGCCGTCGAGTTGCGGGAGGAGCTTGAACCCGACCGATTTGATGCGCTCCTTGAAGTAATTCCGCGGGAAGACGCCCAAGAAATTCGCCGCTTACTGTCTTATCCAGATGGCACCGCCGGTCGGCTAATGACCGAGAACTTCGTTCTCGTGGGTCCAGAGTCCTCGATGTTGGATGTTCTTGAAGTCATTCGGCTGGCGCCCGACACGTTCGAAACCGTTAACTACATCTACGTATTGAGTTCCGAACAACATCTGCTTGGGGTGCTCACTCTTCGACGTGTTTTGCGTAGCGAACCTTCTTTGACGGCTAGGGAAGTGATGAACTCCGAGCCCATCACGGTGCTAGCGACCCTAGAGCAAGAGGATCTTGCGAAGTTAATGGCTCGTTACGGGTTCTCCGCGATCCCCGTGCTTGATGATCGGGGCCGAATGGTGGGAATCGTAACCGCCGACGACGCACAATCGGTTTTGCAGGATGCCGCGACAGAAGACGTGTTGAAACTCGGTGCGGTTATGGGAGATGCAGAGGCATACCTCTCTCTCAATGTATTCCAACTCGTTAAGCGCCGTCTCCCATGGCTCTTAATTCTGTTCATCGCCGAGTTTTTGACTGGAGCTGTTCTTCGGCGCTATGTTCATGCCGACGAGCAGTCGAACCTGGCTGCGATTGCAAAGCTGACCTTATTCATTCCTCTGATAATTGGGGCGGGCGGGAACTCCGGTTCACAGGTAACAACAACGATTACCCGAGCTTTGGCGGTTGGAGAAGTCCGTACGTCTGATGCGTTCAAAGTTCTGCGCCGCGAGATGGCAACGGCCTTACTGATGGGCCTCTCCCTGGGGTTGTTAGGGTTCCTTCGAGCATTTTGGGGTTGGAACTCGGGATTTGGCACCTCGCTCGTTGTGGGAATAGCGTTGCCCGCTATTGTAATGTGGGCGGCCACGGTTGGCTCGGTGCTGCCGATCGGGGCAAAGAGATTAGGCTTTGACCCGGCCGTGATGAGCGCGCCGTTTATCACAACTTTTGTTGATGCAACGGGACTCGTTATTTACTTTGAAATCGCACGTCAGGTGTTGGGGCTGGAATTCTAGATCTTTTCAAGTGCACCACCATTTGAAGCAGATTTCTTTATTGCATCCCAGAGTTGGATCATCCTAAGGCCGACTTCAGGTGGGCATGGATTTGGCATTTCGCCATTTCTAACCTTTAGGAATGCTTCCCATTGCCCCTGAGAAGCTGGCAGCTCTACGGTCTCGAACTCGTCGTCCCAGCCGTCGCGCTTAATCTTGAGCCGCTCACCCCAAATTCCAGTGAGAATCACACCTCCTTCGCACATGACGTGGACTCGCGAGCCCCCGCCGGGAACGTCCCCGGTGCCATGAATGGTGACAAACAGCCCTGATGCCGTTCGACCCGTGGCGGTGACGATGATGTCAACTGGAGTGCCTTCGTTACTCATGCTGGCTTGAACTTCTACAAAAGGCTCACCGACCAAGTCGGCAACCGTGTTGAGCAGGTGCGCGCCGGTATCAAACATAAACCCGCCACCCGCAATAGCCGGGTCTTGCCGCCATTGACCACCAGTAAATTTCTTCCAATCTTGCCAGACCAAGGCGTCAACGGAAAGCGGTCTCCCCAAATCGCGATTCTTGATCATCTCGGCGGCTTTGCGAACTGAAGGGGAAAGACTCCCGTTAAAGGCGACGGCCAGGAGTCGTCCCGCTTCGCGTTGGGTTTCAATAAGGGCAAGTGCTTCAGCCGTGTTCATCACCATTGGCTTTTCGAGGAGGACATCGACTCCTGCTCTCAGCAAGGTGTCCGCATGTTCAAAGTGAAACACATGGGGAGTCGCGATGAGGGCGCAGTCAATTCCCCCGCTTTCAACAAACTTTTTGAAATCAGGTTCATTGGGGACTTCGCTCAGTCCGGCCTCTACAAGCAGGGCATTGGCCTGGGCGGCTTGAGCCGGGTCAATGTCGCAAAAAGAGACGATTTCAGTTGTTTCCTGCTGTTTCAGAATGTTGCGGATGTGGGCGCGACCCATTCCGCCAGTGCCGACAATTCCAAGACGAACTTTTGACATTCGGCGAGTATACGCTCAGTTGCTCCTAAATGGCGGGGCGCTTACTTGAATTTGAAGTCGTAAAACTTCGTCCAACCATTGAATCCGCCGGATAAAACGACTCCTAGAATGAGTGGGCGTTTGGCATCAAAGTAGATTCGGGCGGTGGTTTGCTTGTTCTTCATGGTTCCGATCACTTCACGAACCGCCAGTTTGTTCCAGGTTCGGGTTTTACCCATAGTCCATTGGAACAACCCAGCGGTACCAGAATAGAACACTCGCTTAAGCGATGGGGTTCGCTCCAACATCATCATTGGGAACCCGCCAGATACTTCCCAGCCGGGCATTTGCTTGGGCGCAGAAACGGATTCCGTGGTTGTCCTTCCATCGGGCCATTTGACTGTGACCACACTTCCATTTGACAGGTAATCGGGTGCTTTAAGCCCCTTTGTGAGGGTGAGCGTCTTGGGATTGCCCTTTGTGACAAGTAACGAGAACTTGCCTTTCCCCTTCCAAACCAGGCGCTGAACATAATCACCCGGAAAAAGGCCATTATCGTCGTGGTGTTGGATAGACATCTCGAAGTGAGACATCTTTCCGTACGCCGCCTCGGCCTGCCTAAAAAGCGAGACCGCCTCGCTATCACCGATACCTAAGAGAAGAGCACTGATCAAAACTTAATCTCCCGCCGCGGCACCAAGTCCGGAAAAGTGACCGACATAAAACTTGATAACCACGATCGCCACATAGATTCCTACGCACACCAGCGCGACGACACCCGCAACCGTTGCCATCACCTTCGCTCGAACTTCAGAATCTTCTTCGTAAAAGGTTGCAACCCGTTCAAGCATATTGTCAAGGTCTCCCGTCGTTTCGCCCGTATGGATCATGTTCAAAACAACCGGATCTACTACGCCGGTGTAGGCGTAAACTTCGGTGAGGCCGCGACCCTCCTCAAGCATCGGCGCAGCGGGTCGCAATCGGGCGCGCATATGCAAGTTTCCACACGCATCGGCGGAGAGCAAAGCGGATTCCTGAGGAGAAACTCCGCCTCGATAGAGGCAAGCGAATGCGCGAGAAAACTTGGCTAATGCAAACTGCTTCATCGTGGTGCCGAAATACGGAACCCCCAGCCAGAATTGATCCCACCTTTGCTTCATGTTTGGGTCCGGCAAGATGAACTTAACAAAGATGAACAGGCCAATGATCCATGGGGCAATACACAGCCACGTTGATAGCTGAGTTAGGGGCGACCAAATGCCTTGTCCCCCAATCGTCCCGATAATGACATTGGTGACGCCAATGATAAAAATCGAGGCACCGACAACCACTTTTGGATACAGCGTTGCCATCCGAATCATGTTTCGTAGCTTGATCTCACGCTCGATGTATTCGGAGATGTGTTTGAGGGTTTGATCCAGCATGCCTGCCTTCTCGCCGGTCTTGACGAGGCTGATCATGAGGGGAGCGAAGACATCAGGATATCGATCCATTCCTTGCGAGAGAGGTCGCCCCTCAAGCGCTCCATCTCGGCATTCTCTCAAAATGGACTTGAGCTTGTGATCGCTCGTCTGATTTGCAATGGTTTCCAACGTTTGAACCATCCCGACGCCGGCATGAAGCATCGTCGAAAGTTGACGAAAGAAGAAACCCAAATCGGAGAGTGGAACTTTATCAAATGCCCCCAACAAATGGGTTTGCACAACATTACGACTAGCCGGAGGATCGGGTGAGAATACAGGGTTGACCTGGAGAGGATCACCCGCCTGCGCTGATGCCGACAAATTTTCGACCGTATACCCGCGTTTCGCAAGCTCATCTGCCGCAGCGCCAATCGAGATACTGGCTAGCGATCCGCTAACGGGTTGCCCGGCGGCGTCTGTTCCTTTGTATTCAAAAACTGTCATTAGTCGATCTTAAAGTTATCCAGAATAACGCCGTACATCTCGTTGTACCACGCGTACACTAAAACGATGAGAATTACTCCGCTGGTTATCACTGCGAATAGGCACCCGAGCCTAACGCTTTTGATCCTCGCAACCGCAGTCGTAGTTTCAAACTCAGTGCGACTGATCCGCTCAAGTTGATCCAACGCCCCTTCCATGTCCCCCGTCAGTTCCCCAGTGGACACTACCGGTGCATATTCGCTAGGAAACAGTTTGCTGCCAAAGATGGCGTCGCTAAGGCGACTGCCGTCTTGCATCATGCGACCCGTCTCTCGAAGCCTGGCCGCCATTTCCAAATTCGGAACGGCTTCGGTTGCCATCTGCCAACTCGAATTGGGGGCGACGCCCGCGCGGGCAAGGCGGGAGAGAACCCAAGTAAACACGGCAATACATTCATTGCGGGCGCGTGCCCCATAGATCGGGACTCTCAGGCCCATCCGGTGGCGAAACCGCCTCATCTCGTAAGTGCCGAGGATGGATCGCAAAATCCACAAAATTGCAAAGAGGGCCAGGATCATTGGTCCATATGGCCAAGTCATGTGCTTTATCACGGCCACTGGGAAGGGCGGGTCCCCCAAGCCCTTGGCACTTTCAAGTAGGGCGGCGCGAACGCCGAATACAAACGGAACGGCAATGAGCATCCGCGGTCCCAAATACCAAACAAACCAGTGAAATCGTTTGAACTTATGCGCATCCTCGGCCTGCGCGGAAAGAACGCTGAACGCTTCGGGCAGGAATCCGCCTTGCTCGGCCGCATGGATCGTTCCAACTACATTGTCGGGATACAAATCCGCGTATTTAACCAAAACGTCGGTTAGCGGGTTGCCGTTGGTCGCCGCTTCACTAAGTTCGAGGAACGAAGGACGAAAATGGTCTTCTGAAGTGATGCGAGCAAGCTCGGCAAAGCAAGTGGCGGGGCTGATCCCGGCGTTAAGCTGTTTGGCCACCTGAGAAAATAGAAAAAACCGCTGACGGTCGGTGCCCTTTTTTGTTCGAACAAGCTGGGCGAAGTTTTGGGTCACCCCGGGGCTCGTGATGAGCCTAACATTGGCGATTCCCCTTTGCTGCAAAAGTTGGGCAGCATCAGATTCCGATTTCGCTTGAATCGTTCCTTCCAGGGTCTGCCCCCGGTTATCGGTGTATTGATAGCGAAAGTAGGTCATCGCGCAATCTCGTCTGTAAGTCTACGGACGTGATCGGCCTGCCCTTCCGTTGCAACCAACAATTCGCGGACAATGCCCAACCCCGGCAAAACAAGATCTGGGGCGAAATCAAACAGAGGCTGTAAGACAAAGCGCCGCTCAATCAAGCGCGGATGAGGAACTCTTAGCCGGTCCGAACGAAGTTGTAATGAGCCATAGGCGATGAGGTCAATGTCTATCTCTCGTGGACCATTGCGATCCCGCTGCAGACGTCCAATTTCGAGTTCAAGGCGCTTCAGGTGGGTGAGTAGTTGAAACGGCCCTTCGCTCGTAGAGAGGGCCCCACATGCGTTAACGAAAGCGGGCTGATCCTCGACGTACATCGGGTCCGTTTCGTAGAGGTGGCTTAACGTCTCAATACGGAGAGCCTCCGCGGCTGCCCGAATGTTGGCTTCTCGATCCCCAAGATTCGATCCAAATGCGATGACGACGAAGGGCAAATCTACTCCCGCTTTCTAAACATCACACCGAGGCCCGAATCATCATCAACCTCGACGTTGGCTCCGCGCATCCGACCATCTTCCTTCTTCGGCGTGCGATCTCGACGGCGCCGTCTTCCAACCGCGGGCTCGGCAGGAGCAACTGGGCTATTGGCCAGTTCCTCTTCAACCAAGCGAGGTTTGAATAGGAGGTCATCTGAGATCACGTCATCGGTCTCGGCCGTCCCTTCCATCCACTCGTCTAATCGCATGATCGAAACGTCAAAGGACGAATCGAGGCGAGTGTTTTCAGATTTGATGATTGCATCGGAGAAATGGAGTCTCTCGACCGGATCACATGATAGGATATGTTCGATCTCCTCTTTGACCCCAACGAGAAAAACGTGGGTCTCCCCATCCGTACCGTGAAACTTGAGGCTGGTTGAATCATGCGAAACCCACTGAGATTCGGTGATGTCATACGCTGACCACTTCTGGGGCAACGTAATCGTACGAGGTCCCGCACCCGTGCAATGAACGGAAAGGAATGGTGGTCGAACGTGGACCACGTCATCGGCAAAACTCCAAACGTGGGCGCCCGCAACTTGACCGAGAGACCGCAGCATCGCGCTCGTCACAAACGGCTCCCCAAGGAAAACCGACTTCCAACACAACGATCGGTCGTGGTCAGCTCGAAAATCTCGCATCACAAAGCTTGGCAGTCCCGTTTGGGTGTATTCGCCCAAGACGATGCCTTCGTCTGGAATCGCGAAGAAACTCGGCTCAACGCTCGATCCGGTGAGACCCTTCTCTGGGAGCGCTTCGCACAACGGGTGACGCCGATTGACGATTGTTGTACCGGTGCGGCTATGGAATGGCTGGGGCTTTAGGGCAATGCCCGTCACTTCACGCGCTCTCTCCAAACATTCTCGACCTGAATCAAAGAGCCCCGAGGCGTAGAGCCAGAACAGAACCTTGTTGTCCCGCTGGAGTCGTTGCTTGATCGCCGCACGTAAACCGGGACGGACATCCCACGCGTTCACAAAAATGTATAGCTTGCTGTCAGGGAACTGCTCTCGATGTTGCAAATCGCTCAGAAGGTAGAACCCAGCGCTCATTCCCGCTCGCGTGACTGATTCACGCACGTTCTGAACAAGGAGCGAGAACCCTTTTTGATCAGTAATGTAAGCGAGCGAGCGTTCGTCAATGAAAACCGCGACATCAGGATCACTTTGGGGGCTCGACATGCGATAAATCAGTGCATTCACGACGTTTTTCGCGCGCTCCCAAGTGCTTGGGGTCTTCAACCAACCGTTACCCCATAGGTCCATCCAACACAGGCCAGAGTTATGGGTGAGTGCGAATCCGACGCCGCGCCAATGGACATTGTCAAGCGACTGGGGTGTCTTCAACAACGGATTGAAATCATCGGGTTCGTGTCGGCCCGATCCAATCGACGTCTTGAAGTCTTCCTCGCTCAGGTACAGCTTGCCGTTGAGAACAATGCTGTCCACCGGCCCGGGGAATCCGGCGCTTCCGCCTGGTTCCCGGTTGCGATAGCTTGGAGGCCCGGCCACGAAGTCAATTTCTGGTGATCGAAGCAACTTGCCCAATGATAGGTGGCCACTTCCAGCGTGACTCCATTCAAAGGTGTAGCCATAGCTAACCCCAACCAAGAAATAGCCATCTGAAGCTTCTTTCACGGTGTATGCAAGTTCAGCGATGCGCTCGACGGTTTGATCGCTCAGGAATAAGTGGTAATCCACAAACTGGCGTTCCTTTCGATTTGTACGCACAAAGCGGTCGCCTTTGAAAGCTTCTGCGTAGCTGGGCACCTGGAGGTTCTCAAAGCTGGCATCGCCGTCAAACCACGAGGCCCGTAGCGGCACGATATCGTTGAAGTATCGGGTTCGAGCCCAATCTCGAAACTGGGTGTGGGCAGCCTTGGACGTGTCGTAACCGGAATCCTCGCCAAAGAACCACTCGCCCCGATCAAGGTGAACTCCAAGAATACTATCCTTCATGGGGAGCATTCTTAGCTGCTTTACAAACAGACCCAAGCAGTCTTTCGCTACATTCCAAAAATCATCGTCGCAAATGCTTGGTTCGGCCAGGTTCTTATGCGCGTCCTTATACGCCGCATTTGGATATAATTCCTCCCAACCCTTTGGCGCCCCGAATACCACGCGTAACAGAACTTGGGCTTCTGGATCGACTTCCAGAGTCTTCTTTATGAGGTAGGCCGCCACGGCGCAGCTTTCTTCAACACTGCCCGGATCGACGCTGAATTCAATGATGTGCGAGTGGATATGAACTCCCGCTTCGCCCGCCATCTTCATCTGATCCAGAACGGTCTGCGCGCGTTGCTCATCGCGAGCGGCCCCAAAGAACGAGATCGGTGGATAGACTCTCCGATTGCGGACCAGGGTTGGGACTCCATCGCGAACCACCACTTGTGGTGCATCCTCTGGAATATCAATGAGGGGTTTGATAGGCTTTACCGGCAAAGCTGGAATGGGCTCGGGCTTTTCAACCCGATTTCGGAATCGAACGTTTACTTCTGGGTCTTCAACGTCGGACTCGACGGTTTCCACCAATTTCTCTGCCGGTTTTCGGCGTTGACGTCGCTCCTTGGGTTTCGGTTCAGGTAGTTCCTTAGGTTGTTCCTCGGTGGCAGTGGTTGCCTTCACGCCTCGTTTTGGCTTTACACCCTCTGTGCGGGATCTCCACTCGATTGCGCCGACGCTGAATTCGGCACATAGAGCCGACATGTCTTCGACGGGCTCGGCGACTTCCGAAACCAGTGGTGCGGCCTTCTTGGCTCGCGAAGGGGCGCGGAAGGTTGGGGCAAGGTCTCCCATCCCCAAGTCTTCAGGCTCGGATTCGACGACGGGGGGTTTTTGGCGTCGCACGCGTTTCACGGCATTGCCAATTGCATTCACCACAGACTCGGTGGCGGCATGAATCTTGTCTTCTGCTTTGCCGCGAGTGCGTCTTGGTTTTGTTGCGGTAGGGGTCGTTTCAGGGATGATTTCGGGTTCAGTTTCGGTTAATTTCTTTCGGCTGCGCATAAGGGTTCTATTGCCTCGTGCGCCCATCGAAGCAGTTCATCCGGAGAGGAAATAATCATGTCCGGGTTTTCGGCTCGAAGAGCGGTTTCTTTGCCCATGCCATAAGTCACGGCGATCATCGCAACTTTGGCATCTTGGGCGCATTTAACGTCAAAAATTGAATCTCCGATGTAAACCGATTCGGCGGGAGAGACTCCTAATCTCTCGCAGGCCAATTGAGCGCTTTCCCCATGGGGCTTTGGGAAAACGACATCAGAAACGCAGACGGCGGCATCGATCGCAGATACCGCGGGAAAATCGGTGAAAAAATGCTCTAACTCAGTGTGATTTCGACTGGTAACCACGGCCGTTTTAAGTCCGGACGTTTTGAAGAGCTTGAGTGCCTCAATTGCGGGTTCAAAATTCCGCACGTGATGCTTGTGAATTTGGTAACGCTCGATGGTGTAATCAACCATGATGGCGATTTCCGCCTCGGTAGGTGCTTCGCTTCGGTAGAGTTTCATCTGTTCTCGGAGTGGCATTCCGACTGTAGCCAGAATGGTCTCCGCAGAAGGTCTCATTCCTAGGAAATGATCAAAAGTATCTCCCAGCCCCGCAACCAACTGCCCCGTTGTATCCAGCAACGTCCCGTCAATATCAAACAAGACGGCGCGTTTTCCTTGCAGGGATACGCCACCAAACACAGTTTATTATGGCAGATAAGGTCGCATCAGGATATGGTGTTTAACCAACTTAGACTGGTGAGGCGCTCGTCAACAGTAACAAGCGGGCAATTGGGGTGAAATGCAGTTGCGGCGATAAACCGATCAGCGGGGTCTTCGTGGGAAAAGTCGAAGGTCCGGGCCTGAATCGCGATGTCCGAGTCAATCGGAATAACTGCAACGGAGTTTACCGCAAGGAGCGCCCGCACTATCTCCTCGGGCGACGAGGCAAAAATTGAGACGTCCATTCTCGGCCAGCATCATGGTCTCCCAAAGGCTGACGGCCGAAATGCAGAAGTCGGGTTTTGATGCGTTCAGCGTCTCTGAAACTCGGCGAGGTAGTCGCTTAGAATTGGAGTTGAACCAAATCCAAATGTGAGTGTCGAGCAAGATCACTCTAACGCTTCCCAAGGCACGCCCAGGGGAGCAACGATGTCACCCACGATTGTGATCTTGCCCTCCAACTGGTCGGGAATCCATCGCTTACTGGTTTCGGGTGGAGGTGGGCTTACCATGGCGGTTGGCTTTCCGCGCTTCGTCAAGATCATGGATTCGCCCGTCTTGGCAACTTGATTCAAAAACTCAAGGCAATGAGCCTTAAACTCGGTAACAGATACGGTTTTCAGATGTGGTCATTATACATGACCCTTTTGCGCTCAATAAAAGAAAAACTGGTGGAGGCGGGGGGAATTGAACCCCCTTCCAAAACCGGCGCACCTACCATTACCACGAGCGTCTCCTCTGTTCTTTTCTCGATGACGATCTCTCCCGAGGTCGGCTGATCATCACCCAGTTCGATTTGTTTTAACTCAGTCTGCTACGAACAGAAACTCGCTGAGCGATCCAGATTTGGCGTCGCCCGAACTCTCTCCTACTGGCTCGAAGAGGGCGGACGCGCGGGCTTAATTAAGCCGCGAATGCGTAGTTATTGTTCGCAACTACTTGCGGTGCCGCTTTTAACGAGGCCAGCGGCGCCTCGGCTCGCAACGGAAAGTCGAACAGTTCTGTCGAACCCGTTCGCCCCCATGTGGTTTCAATAGTATAGAACGCCGCCGGGTGAGCCAGTGTTCCATACCGTAAGATTACTAGCTCGCAATCCTCACAGATTGTGGAACAACCATCCTGGTGGAATTGACCGGAACGTGGCGCGAGGTGCGCCGCTTGACAAAGGTTGGAGCGTTTGGCGCGATCTTTGGTGCATTAATTTTCGCAGCCAATAGCTTCGGCAATTGGCTGCAAGGCGACATACCGGAGGTTCTCTTTGTGTTTGTCGCCTTGTTCAGCACGCTGTGGGCAAGTTCGGCCGCGTCAGAGCGTAGCCACAATCCTGGGCTCACTCATGCTCAGTCCTTGGGCTGGCGCTTTATCTCGTTGTATCCCATTATCTGCACCATTGGCCTCGTGTGGGCGTTGCTGGTCAAGTTGCCGCCTTTCCACTTTTTGGCATCGATCCCAGCCGAGTCAACCCTTCGTATTGGTGCGCTACTCCCGTTGTTGTTGGGAATCAGCATGCTCATCAGTTCGGTACCCCGGCCGGGTCGAGTTCGAAACATGCTCGATGCTGCGATTACTTCATCGAGTGTTGCGGTCTTTAGCTGGCACTTCGTCATAGCTCCCGTTTGGGGTGCATTGCGCTTTCGTCTCCTTTCCGATTGGAGTTTGCTCGCGTCGCCGATCGGTGCCGCGTTTGTGGTGTTTGTTTCCCTTACTCTCGTGTTCGCAGCAGCATCGATCGTTCGTTGGCGGAGCGGCGTTGTGGCGATTGGCGTCGGCGCACTGTTCATCGCGGTTGCAGACAACGGTAACACTTTGGAAATGCTAAAGCGCAGCAATTTGCCCGCATGGTTCGAACTCTTCTGGCCTTTGGGCATTGCCTGTTTCGCGATAGCAGCCCACTGTTGGCCTGCCACCAGCCACGACGTATCGGATATGCGCGATGAGTTGAAGCGATCAGTGAATCGAACAAGAGCGCTGCTGAGCCTCATTGGGCCGTATATCGTAGCCGTAGGCAGCTTCGGAGTTGTGGCTGAAGCCGAGCTGTCTTCAAACAAGAACGTCGGGACAGTCACATTCTTAATGGGTGGGTTCCTCATGGTCTTGGTTATTGCGCGCCAGATCACGACATTCTTTGAAAACCTGATCTTGGCTGATCAGGTGACCAAGTTCAATGCTGACCTGGAGCAAATCGTTGAGCGCCGAACGGCTCAGCTAAATGCGCTCTACTCCCTATCGAAGGCAGTTGGCAACTCGCTTGATATTGAAGGCGTCCTCCGAAATTCGGCCGACCACGCTATACACGCGCTTGGCGGAGAAGCGGTGATCACCAACGTAACTCCATTCGCCTTTCTTGGAGTTTCTAGCCTCACCGAGTTCGTAAGGCATAGCGGGCTGGAGCAAGACTTGTGGGTTCTTGATCAGCTCAACATCTTGGAAGCCTCATGGGCTCCGGTGAGTGGGCAAATCCACGACAAGACCTTCAAACGCCACGCTAAGTACGTCTTAGCTCCGATCCTTAGCAAGGGTCGAAATTTCGGGTGGATTGCCGTAATCCGCTGGAACGAGAGCTTTGATCAGAGCGACGGAACCCTTCTCGAGGGAGTTGCTTCGGAAGTTGGCACCGCGCTGGAGAACGCTCGGCTCTACGATGTGGCCAAACAAATGGCGGATATTGACTCTGTCACTGGTGTTCTGAACCACCGCGCGGCTCAGGAACGATTCGATTTCGCATTTGCCCACGCCAAGGACATGAACGAGCCGTTTAGCGTTCTAATGGTTGACATCAACAACTTCAAATTCTTCAATGACACCTACGGACACCTGGCCGGTGACCAGGTGTTGAAGAGTATTGCAAAGGCGATGCGTAACGTCACTCGGCCTCACGATGTCATCGCACGATATGGGGGGGATGAGTTCCTCATCATTTTGCCGAACTCAGCTCTTGCGGATGCAACTGCACTTGCTGAGTGCCTGATGGACCGCGTCGCTCAAGAAGGATATCCCGAACCTGGGTCTGATCGCGTGATTCCGTATTCGGTCAGCATAGGAACGGCCGCATTCCCCGAGACCGCGAAGACCCGCAACGAAATGCTTTATCAGGCCGACAGCGAGATGTACAAAGTAAAGCGTAGCGAATCGGCTTCGGCTCCGGTTAAGAAAGCCATTCGAAAGCCATCGTCTACAACCGGTGAAACTTTCGACCTTCTCGACTCGATGATCAACGCGGTTGACAACAAGGACTACTACACCCGGGCTCATAGCGAGGAATTCACAGAATACGCGCTCTGGATTGCTACTGAACTGGGTCTCTCAGAAGAAGCACGAAAGACGATTCGCTACGCGGGCCTGCTCCATGACGTGGGCAAGATTGGCATTCCCGATGAGATTTTGAGGAAACCCGGTCACCTTTCCGACGAAGAGTACGACGTGATGAAACAACATCCGGTTGTCGGGGCGATGATCGTGAGTTCGATGCCCGGCATGTCCGACATCCTTCCTGGAGTGAAATACCACCACGAGCGTTGGGACGGTAAGGGTTATCCCGAGGGGCTGGCGGGGGAAAATATTCCGATGCTCGGCCGCCTGCTCGCGGTTCCTGATACCTTCAGCGCGATGACTACAGATCGCCCCTACCGAAAGGGAATGTCGCAGGGTGTCGCGCTGGCCAAAATCAAGGAGGGTGCGGGTACCCAATTCGATCCGACCATTGTGGAGGCGTTCTCAAGAGCGCTCGCAAAGCGTGTTCAGCCAGAAGAATCAGAATCCGTTGCAGCCTAGCCCTGCAAAAATTACGGGGATCTGCCGAAAACTAAACAAGAGTCATCTTTAGGACGCTTGTGAATGGGAAGTAAGCAAACAAATCGCAACGCCGGACGCGCTGTTTCAATCAGTGCGGCGAGCGTGATCACGGGGATCGAAATCCACACGCTTCGCTATTGGGAGCGCGAATTCGCTGAATTCCTGCATCCAGAAAGGACTGAAGGTGGTCAACGCCGCTACGGTCCCAAAGATATTCAAACACTCTTCCTCGTAAAGCGGCTCCTGCGCGATGAGATGTTTAGCATTGCAGGTGCTAGAAAACACCTTTGGGCTCTAGCCGAGAAGCGCAAGGCGGCCTAAGAATATGAGCGCCACAACACAAAAGGCCCGAGCACTTCACCGGCAACTCAAATTTATTGTGGCGAGAGAGCTTCTCACCTCGGAGCTAAAGAGAGCCCCTGATTGCCCCGCGCTGAACGCGGAATACGGGTATCAACTCTGCTTTGCTCAAAAGGAGTTTGAAGCGGTCCCCTATTGGGAAAAATCCGGTGGTAACGAAGAACTGCGCCAAATTCTCGTCAACTATTTCCATTGCCGAAAGCAATTGACCGATAAGCTCGGAATCCCTGATCTTGAGGCTGAATCGTTGGCCAAAAGGGTTCCGGGTAGTCCGACAAACGGGATTGGAGCCAAACTCTCAGCCTGTTTGATTGTTAAGAACGAGGAGAAGCATCTCGATCGATGTTTGAACTCTCTGAAAGGAGTTTGCGATGAGATTGTTGTCGTGGACACGGGTTCAACCGACAAGACCGTTGAGATTGCCCTCCGCCATGGAGCGACGATCGGGCACTTTGAATGGTGTAACGATTTTGCCGCCGCCCGAAACGCGAGTCTGGAACTGGCAACGGGAAACTGGGCCCTTTGGATTGATGCGGACGAAGAGCTCACGGAGGAGTCCAAGAAATCATTTCTTGAGGCACTGAGCCGACCTCACTTCGGCGGATTCTATGTCCAGATCGTCAACTTCCTGGATGACACGAACGAGCTGAACAACTACGTTCATGCGCCCGTCCGTTTATTCCGTTTGACGCCGGAAATCCGATTTGAAGGTCGAATTCACGAGCAGATATTGAACTCTTTTGAGAAGCATAACCTGATTGCGGCGACACTTTCGAATGCAAAAATCAACCATTACGGCTACGCTCCAAGTGTGATGCAGGAGAAGGATAAGCTCGCCCGAACGATCGAGATGCTTGAGCGGGAAGTGGCGGAAAATCCAAACGACGCGTTTCAACTTTTCAACTTGGCCAATGCCTACGCCGTGGGGAAGGCTTATGCCAACACGGAAGCAGCTTGTCGGCGCGCGCTCCCTCACTTGGTCAAAGAAATGCCGTTCGCAACGGTGACCTATCAACTTTTGGCATCCTCGTTGATCAGCCAAGGCAAGCACTCCGAAGCAGTCGCGATTTGTGATGAAGCAAAATCTCGCGGCTTCCATACACTCCTCAACGATTTTGAGCGGGCACACGCCCTTTTCCGTTTGGGCCGATTTCCGCAGGCATTGGAAGCTCTTGACCGCTGTCTTTCAGCCGAATGGACCTCTGCGATCACGGGCGACTCGGGAATCCAAACCTATAAGGGTCAGGTTTTGAAAGCACAGATACTCAGCGGCTTGGGTCGGAATGAAGAAGCACTTTCGAACGTCGACGAAGCCTTGAAATCCGATCCGAATTTCCCGATTGGGCTACTGGCTCGAGCACAAATCTTGCAACGCATGGAACATCGGCTCGAAGCTGGTTATGCCTACCTAGCCGTTGCGAGCAAGCCGGGATACGAGAACGCATACGCGCTCGCTGGCGGCGAATTCCTGCTTGCAGGAGACTATCATTTGGCGGTTTTGCCCCTGCAAACTGCGCTCAAGGTAAGCGCAACGAAGGACGTTGTTCAGGCGCTGTTGATCGCTTCCGAAACGGCCGAGAGATCAATACGCTTGGAGAGCTATGCTGCTATTGAAGCTTGTGGCCTCGCTGATGAACTTGTTTACACAAACTGGGGGAGACTGCTCTCGGATCAAGATGACATTGTTGGCGCGCTGGAAAAGTTTCAACTTGCTCTCAACATCGCCCCAAACAACGCGAACGCGTATTTCAACGCCGGTGATTTACTGTATCGCATCGGAGGATTTAACGAGGCGGCTCGCATGTACGAAGCTGGTCTCAAGTTGGACCCCACGAACTGTGAGGGGTGGTTTGTGTTTGGAAATAGTCTCGCCCAAGGCGATGTACCTCAAGCGGCGGTTCTCGCCTATAACCAAGTTTTAACCCTCAATCCCGAACACCAAGGCGCGCGACACAATCGCGAACTCATGGCGGCATAAATAAAAAACCCCCACAATCTTGCGATTGCGAGGGCCAGGTTGTTGAAGCTAAATTACTTGCCTTCTTCTGTCTTTGTCTCAGTCTTTGGTGCTTCGTCGGTCTTAGCAGCATCGCCACCAGAGCAACCGCCGAGAACTACGCCGAATGCACATACTACGAGAATAAGTGTGAAAATCTTTTTCATTGTTTTATTTGACCTCCTGAGTCAGCGAGTGGAACTCGCGGTTCTTTTATACCGGAATCCACCCACACTTTGCCAATACGTGTGGAAAACAAATTAAGATTCACAAAAATATGTCACCCTTCTGACGAATGTTTAAGCGGCTGATGCAGCAGGTTGACCGGGCACTCGGTCGGGGCGTGATTGATGATCAGCTTTACGATGAGCTTGAAGAAGCGCTTTTGCAAGCCGACACCCATATCAATACCGCCCAAGAGATCCTCGAAGAGCTGCGCCGCGCAGTTCGCGATGAGAAGATCACCGATCCGGTAGGTATGAAGTCCCGCCTCAAGCAGTCCATCGCCGACCGGATGCGGCAGGATGGTGCGCCGGGGCTGATTGTTGCCAACTCAAACCCGACCGTGTTTGTCTTCGTCGGAGTAAATGGCGTCGGCAAAACGACAACAATTGCGAAGGTCGCCCATCTGTTAAAGCGCAAAGGTTTTTCTGTTCTCTTGGCGGCTGGTGATACGTTTAGAGCGGCGGCAATCGAGCAACTGGAAACGTGGGCTCAACGGGTGGGGTGTGAAATCGTCAAATCGCAACCAGGGGGAGATAGCGGCGCCGTGATTTTTGATGCGATTCAAGCCGCCAAGTCGCGCGGAATCGAGTTCGTCTTAGCCGATACCGCTGGTCGTCAACACAGTAAACAGAACCTCATGCTTGAACTTCAAAAGGTCTCGCATGTTGCGGAAAAGTCGCTGGGACGAGCTCCGGATGAAGTGTTGCTTGTGCTGGACGCCAATACGGGTCAAAACGCCGTTCGACAAGCCGAAGAGTTCACCAAAGTGGCCGGAATTACCGGTATCGTTCTTACCAAACTTGATGGAACGGCAAAGGGCGGTGCCATGCTTGGCCTTTACAAGAAGCTCAAAGTGCCGGTGAAGTTCATCGGTATCGGCGAGAAGGTCGGCGACCTGAAAGACTTTAAGGCGGATGATTTCGCCGCCAGCATGTTTGAGTAGCCATGAGCCTCCGAGACTTACCCAAAGTTGATGTTCTCGCCTCTGCTGCAGAGCTGGTTTCCTTTACCCCCGAGGTCAGGATCGCTTCTGCTAGGCATGCGATCGACCTTGGTCGCTTACGCATCGGGGCCGGGCAGCCCATGGGGAACTTGCTTGAATCCGCCCTCAATCACGCCAATGCGCTCTCCCTACCCTCGATGGTTCCCGTGATCAATGCGAGTGGGGTGATTCTGCACACCGGACTTGGTCGTGCTCGCCTGGCGGCGAGTGTCGCACAAGAGTTGGGCCAGTTGGCGGCAAACCACGCCCGCGTTGAGTTCGATTTGGAGACGGGCAAACGGGGTGATCGCCAGGATCATGTCCGTGAACTCCTGTGTTACCTCACCGGGGCTGAGGATGCCTACGTCGTGAACAACTGTGCCGCCGCCGTATTCTTGAGTCTCTCCGCTCTCGCCAAACGCAAGGAAGTCATCCTATCGCGGGGCGAGATGGTGGAAATTGGAGGCGCGTTTCGAATGCCCGATGTTGTGCGCCAATCGGGGTGTAAACTCGTTGAAATTGGATGCACAAATAAGACGCACGTCAAGGATTACTCAGAGGCAATTTCATCGCGGACCGCCGCGATTCTGAGGTGCCATCCAAGCAACTTCCACATCGTGGGATTTACCGAAACCCCCACAACCGAAGAGTTAGCGGGACTCGCTCAGCAACATGGTGTCGTGTTAATTTACGACGTGGGTTCGGGGTGCCTCGTAGACACCTCTCAGTTCGGTCTCCCGCGAGAACCAGTCTTGGGCGAGAGTCTTAAACAAGGGGCAGACCTTGTGCTGTCAAGCGGAGATAAGATGTTGGGTGGGCCACAATCAGGCTTGATTTTAGGATCAAAGAGTCTCATGTCGCGCATCAAGAAGCACCCATTGGCGAGGGCGGTGCGGATTGACAAACTGAGCCTATACGCTCTAGACGCAACCTTGAAACTTTATGTAAACGGTCGCCAAAACGAAATCCCAACCCTTCGCTACCTGAATCGGGATTTGGCGGAAGTGAAGGCATTCGCCGAGCGCATTGCTAAAGCTTGCGGAGGGGATGTGAGCGAGGCCCTTACCGAAACCGGAGGCGGCTCCATACCTGGTCAGGGGGTCAAGACGTGGCGTGTTTCATTACCCCAAGGCAAGCCAGAACGCCAAATGAGGAGCTTGCGAGAACTCTCGGTCCCGGTGATTGGGCGCATTGAAGCTGGGAGGGTGTGGTTGGACCCCCGAACTTGTGACGAAAACGAAGTTCGGTTCATCGAGAGCAGTTTTTAGCCGGCATTCTGAGCGAATGACTTCCATCATAGCGCCGCATACGTCGAATGAGTTACGCTAATCCAATGATGAACCCGCTTGTAGATCGCTTCGGGCGCATCCACACCTACTTGCGTGTTTCGGTGACGGACCGATGTAACTTCCGGTGTCAATATTGTATGCCTCCTGACGGCTTGGATTGGCTCAATCGAACTGAAATTCTGAGTTTTGAGGAAATTGAGAGACTCGCCCGACTATTCGCAAAGATGGGGGTCAACAAAATTCGCTTAACCGGCGGCGAGCCGACCGTCAGAAAAGACTTGACGACCCTTATGGAGCGCCTGAGCTCGATAGAAGGGGTCAACTCGCTCCTTATGACCACTAACGGTACGACGCTCATTACCAAGGCAAGAGAGTATCGAAGCGCGGGGTTGAACGGAATCAACATCAGCATCGACTCTTTGGATCGCACAAAGTTTGAGAAAATCACGCTGCGGGACGAGCTGCCGAGGGTTTTGCGGGGCATCGATGCAGCTATCTCAGCCGGATTTGACTCCATAAAGATCAATGTGGTCGTTATGGAAGGCGTCAACGACTCTGAACTGCTCGATTTCGTAGAATTCGCGAGGCAGCGCCCCATCACCGTACGATTTATTGAGTTTATGCCCTTTGAAGGCAACGGTTGGCGTCCAAATTCAGTCGTGTCTTACGCGCAGATGCGTAGCATGATCGAAGCCAAGCACGAACTAATTTCAGTTGACGTCGAAGCAAATGCCGTGGGCAAAGACTTCGCTATCAAAGATCATCTAGGGCAAATCGGCTTCGTCACATCCATGACTGATAGCTTCTGCTCCACGTGCAATCGGGTTCGCTTAACCGCCGAGGGTCAATTTAAGGCGTGCCTGTTTGCTGGCGCGGAAACAAGCCTTCGTGACCCCATGCGATCTGGCGCGAAAGATGATGAGCTTGCCGAGATCATTCGGGCGAGTCTTAACCAAAAGTGGAGGGCCCATCCCCCCATGAACCTGCTCCCTCAGGTATCAAATAGGAGCATGGTGGCAATCGGTGGCTAGACCAGGAATGAGAGACGTGTCGGCGAAGGTCAGTAGTCTTCGCACAGCTCGGGCCGAGGCCGTCATCAAAATGTCGCCGCAGTCAATTGAGCTGATCAGGACGGGCAAAGCCCCCAAAGGGGATCCGCTTGGCGTTGCTCGGGTTGCCGCCATTCAAGCCGCCAAAAACACGCCGATTTTGATTCCTTATTGTCATAGCGTGCCGCTCGATTACGTCGGCGTGGACTTTGAACTCGGCGACGATTCGATTTTGGTCACGATTGACGTCAAGGCGATCTACAAAACCGGAGTCGAAATGGAAGCGCTCACCGCTGCCGCTGCAGCGGTTTTGAACTTATACGATCTCCTCAAACCCGTTGATGAAGAGATGGAGATTCTCCGGGTCACACTACTTGAAAAGACCGGCGGCAAATCTGACGCGGGGGCCGCATCAGATTTTTCGGCGGCTGTAATTGTGGTTTCGGATAGGGTTTCTCGCGGTGTCGCAGATGATGTTTCGGGCCAACACCTGCGCGAGCTTTTGCGAGCCCAGGGCGCGACCGTTGGGGCTATTCGTGTTGTCCCTGATGAAGCCGAGGCTATATTGGGAGCCGTCAGGGAAGCGGTCAGTGCGGAAAGTGACTTAGTCTTTACAACCGGTGGAACTGGTCTTGGTCCGCGCGATATCACGCCTGAATCCGTGATTCCGATTCTGGATTCTCGATTGCCCGGGATTGAGGACCAGCTTTTTGCTTATAGTCGGGAACGCAAAGCGACCGCTATGCTCGGTCGTCCCTTTGCCGGTCGCATTGGAAAGACAATCGTAATTGGCTTGCCCGGTTCGCCCGGAGCTGTTACCGATGCGGTTGGCGCCCTATTCCCCTCCATCACCCACGCCTTTCATATCATCGATGGAGGCGATCATGGTGGCTGAGGCGGCCAGGCTTCTGAGCTATGAGGAAGCCCTTGCGCTCGTATTGAAAACCAAAGGGTCGATGGGAAGGGAGGTTGTAGCATTGTCAAACCTTGTGGGCCGCACACTTGCGGAGCCGCTTGTTTCTCGATTCGATCAGCCTTACTTCGATAGCTCGGCTGTGGATGGCTATGCCTTTGCAGAGAAAGACGTTCGCCTGGGCTTGGTCGGGAGAACATTTGATCTTTCGGGCGAACTTCAGGCCGGATCAAGCATCTCGCTTGAACTTGTGCCTGGGTCGGTCGCACGAGTCTTTACGGGCGCCCCATTGCCGAAGGGCACCGGGGCAGTAGTCATGCAGGAGGACATTGACCGATCCGGTGATAGGGTGGCAGTTCGTGGTGCCGTCGAATTGGGAGAGCATGTTCGCCGACAGGGCGAAGAAATACGAGCGGGCGAATTACTCTTAGCCGCGCCCACTCTTATTGCGCCAGCAGAACTCGGAGCGATCGCGGCGGCGGGGTTTACCGAGGCGGTCGTTTTTCGCCAACCCAACGTAGGACTCCTCGTTACCGGAAATGAACTGCAAACACCAGGGTCTGAGCTGATGCCTGGCCAAGTGTTTGAATCCAACAGCCATGCCATCTCCTCGGCATTGCTGGCGATGGGTCTGCCCGAACCGACGATCCGGCAGTCATCTGACAATGTCGATGAACTCTCCGGTGTTATTCAGGAGTTGCTTCAATCGTGCGATTTGTTAATAACAACCGGGGGAGTTTCAGTTGGAGATTACGATCTAGTTCGGCCGGTCTTTCAAAGCCTCGGAGTGCGCCAGGTATTTTGGGGCGTCGCGATAAAACCGGGCAAGCCAGTTTATTTCGGTCAGACTGATCGGTGTTCAGTCTTTGCGTTACCCGGCAATCCGGTTTCGGCCCTCACCGCCTTTTTGCTGTTTGTAAGACCGTTGCTCTTGGCACTTCAGATGCATGATCCCTCTCTAAAGACAGTCCGTCGAAAACTGACACAAGAGCTCTCCAAGAAGGCGGGAAGGTGCGAATTTGTGCCCGCGAGGATGGACGATTCGCACGCTGATCCTATGACGGGGCGGGCATCTCACAAGGCTTCTTCCCTCGTGGGCGCAAACGGCTTTGTTGTTTTAGCTGCCCAACAAACCAAAGCCGAAAAGGGCGCAATGGTTGATGTCCTCCCTTTGAACTGGGGGATCGGTTAATGACGGTTTTCGTAACTTATTTTGCCATTCTCAGGGAGCAGCGTGGCTTAAACCGCGAACAGATCGAAACTCGTGCGAGCACATACCGCGATTTCTATGGAGAACTCCAAGAACGCCACGGATTCACGTTGAAAGTTGACCTTATCAAAGCAGCGGATCGTGGTGAATTTGTAGATTTGGATTCGACGATTTCTGAGGGTGCGGATATTGTTTTCATTCCACCGGTGGCGGGAGGTTAGTTCGTGTTTCGAATTCAAACCGAACCAATCTCACCGATGCCAATGGAGCATGATGGTGCGGGTGGGTTTGTAACGTTTGAAGGGAAAGTCCGTAATCGCAACGACGGGCAACCGGTTTTGCGGCTGGAATACGAAGCCTACGCTCCCATGGCCGAATCCGAGGGCGAGAAGATCCTTAACGAAGCAAAATCGGTTTTCGGACTACTCGAAGTAAAGGCTTGCCACCGAGTTGGCGTGCTCGAAATTGGCGAAACGGCGGTCTGGATTGGTGTCGCCTCACCTCATCGCGGCGATGCTTTTCGCGCATGCGCGTTCGTTATTGATGAAATCAAGAGGCGAGTGCCGATTTGGAAGAAGGAACATTATGTGAGTGGTCCATCCGAATGGATTGGCTGCCATCAGTCGGATCTTGTCGACTCGAGCCACGAGCTTTATCGACGACAAACTGTTTTGCCAGAGGTTGGCGCCGATGGTCAAGCAAAGCTGAGCGCGGCAAAGGTGTTGGTTGTGGGAGCGGGGGGGCTGGGCTCAGCTTCACTACCCTACCTTGCCGCGGCGGGCATTGGAACCATCGGCATTTGCGATGGCGACCAAGTCGAACTCTCGAACCTGCACCGGCAGGTCTTGTATGCTTATGGGGATAACGGGCTCCCAAAGGCAAGCGTCGCAGCAACCAGGCTCCGCCGCCAGAACCCGTATATTTCCGTTGTCGAGATTAACAACCATTTGACTGCCGAAAATGGCGAGGAACTCGTCGGTGAGTTCGATGTTATCTTAGACGGAACCGACAATTTCGCCACAAAATTCCTGCTAAATGATCTCTGTGTCCGACTCGGCAGGCCGCTGATCCAGGCTAGCCTCCATCAGTTTGAGGGGCAAATCATGGTCGTTGATCCCGCATCGAACGGAGGTTGCCTCCGTTGCATTTGGCCCGAAGCTCCCTATGATGGATGCGTGGGAACCTGTGCGGAAGCTGGAGTTCTTGGCATTCTGCCTGGCGCCTTCGGAGTTTTGCAGGCAAACGAGGTGATCAAGGTTATTCTGGGCATGGAGGGCGTTCTTCACTCCGAACTGCTCACGCTGGATTTGAGAAATTACGAAACCAACCGAATCCGACGAAAAAAATATCAAAACTGCCCAAACTGCGGCAACGGACACGCCACCACCGATTGCCTAGACTTGACTGCGGCCGAAGCGTTTACGAACGGCTACGCCCTCCTGGATATCCGTGAGCCGGAAGAATGGGAGCCAATCCCTATTTTGCCTGGGCATCGGATTCCGCTCAGTAAGCCCGCCGAACTTCGGCAGTTTGTAGGTGAAAACCAGCCGTGCGTTCTGGTTTGTCAGCGTGGAATGCGTTCGGCCGCGCTCGTTCGAGAGCTCAGAGGATTCGGCATCGAAGTGTATTCTCTCATCGGGGGGATTTCAAGTTTGTGAGCTTAGATGCAGCGGCCGTTTACATGCCTTTTCTTATCGCGATTGTCGCGTGCCTATATGCTTCAGTTGGGCACGGAGGAGCTTCTGGCTATTTGGCGTTGCTTTCTCTCACGACTTTATCCGCCAAGTCATCCTCGGCGGCGGCGCTTGCATTAAACCTCGTCGTGGCATCAATAGCTTTTTTCGCCTTCCGCCAAAGAAACCACTTCTCGTGGCGATTGTCCTGGCCCCTCTTGCTTGGTGCCGCACCCTTCGCCTATTTGGGATCACGGCTGGTTATTCACGAAAAGGTCTACTTTGTGTTAGTCGGTTTGGTAGTGGCATGGGCGGGCTTGCGACTCCTCTTAGCCGGTGCCAACCAAACGGGGGAGGAAAGAGACGCCCCTCCCCCTATTCCAGTTGGAATCGCGACCGGGGCCGGCATTGGCCTCTTATCGGGGGTCGTTGGCATCGGCGGCGGGATCTTCCTGAGTCCAATTCTTGTCCTCACCAAATGGGCCGACGCCAAAAGAGCCTCCGCCACATCCGCAATTTTCATTGTCTCAAACTCCGCCATCGGTCTCGGAGTGCGTGCGGGAGCAGGAATCAGCCTTCCTCCAAACATACCCTGGCTCATCGTCGGCGGAGCAATAGGGGCTATTTTTGGAGCTTGGATCGGCGCGAAACTCATGCCCGTAACCTGGCTCAGGCGCTTCTTAGGGGCGGTCCTCCTTGTTGCCGCAGTGAATCTATTGTTGAAGGGATAGTTCGTGCCGCGCTGGGGCGTAGTTCCTGAATATGCGACTCTCGGATGACCTACAAAATCACAAAGTGATTCTGGCTAAGGGTTGGCTGTTTCTTGTGTTGGGCATTATGGCCGGCGGTAGCTTGTTGGCGTTGGACTTTGACTGGACGAGGGCTGCTTTGCTCGCGATTGCGCTCTGGGCGTTTTGCCGCTGGTACTACTTTATGTTCTATGTGATCGAGCATTATGTGGACCCTGGGTTCAAGTTCGCCGGACTGGGATCGTTCGTTCGCTACATGCTCAAGAAGCGCGATAGGGAATAGGGCTCACCGCACCTGCACCGGAGTGTAAGATAGCTTTATGGATCCTGCGGTAGTCAAGGTTATTGGCATATGTTTCGTCATCATGCTTTCGGTGGTCGGGGCGGTCATTGTTTTCATGCTAGAGCATCAGCGCAAGATGACGCGGATACTGCGTGGCGAGCATGTTGAGGAAAGCACAGGATTGGTAGCACAGCTCGTAACCGGTGCGGGCGATCCGTCCCAGGTGAAGGCGCTCGAAGCCAGAGTTGAGCAACTAGAGCGAACGGTATTCATGCTCCAAGCCAATGCGGGCAACGCCGAGTTGCCAACTGTCCAAGATCGAATTACCGGCTAAGTTTCGCGATTCTAATAACCGTATTGGTTCCGTAGGGATACCCGGTGGCGTGCACGGTGAGCGTTTCGCCTTCCTGTTCGATTTTTAGATTCTCTCCGTTGTCAAGCCAAGTTGCTCTTGTAAATCCAGCCGCAATCCCTTTGAATTTTCTCGCTCCAGCACCACGGTGCTTAACTCCGTGAACCATTGAGTTGCTCGTGGCGGTGAGGTCGGTGACGAACAAGTAAACATCGTCTCCCATTTTCAAGGCAAAATCTTCCTCCTCGCCGGCAACGCCGCAGGGACGCCCATTATAAATCACGCCCTTTCTGCCACCATAGAACTCAATCCATTGCCCAACCTTTGACAGGGCCGCACTTTCATAAGGTGGCAGCGCGCCTTGAGCGAGTGGGCCCACGTTCATGAGTAGGTTCGCCCCAGCCCGGCGGGCAAAGCAAAGCTCTTCAATCACATGGGCAGGGGATAGAAAGTTGAAATCGTTCGTAGCGGTTCCCCAATGGAAGTTCAGGGTGTGGCACATCTCGCCCGTGAGATACTTGGGCGCGCCCTTTCGATCAAGCGGCGAGGGTCGACCTCGCTCGTAGGTAACCGCATCGATTTCGGGGTGGCCGGCTTTGCCAAGGGCATCGATTCCGGTGTTGTTAATGATCATCGCTTCGGGAAGATGTTTTCGGATAATCGCATAGAGGCGGTCTTCTTTCCAGTTAGCCTTGGGTTTGCTCCAATTGCCATCAAACCAGAAGCCCCCTATCTTGCCATAGTTCGTGCACAGAAGCTCAACACTCTTGTGTAGATAGTCGAGATAACCGTCAAAGTCGGATTCAAATCGTTCGTCGTTCCAGTCTAAGGTCGTGTGGTAAAGCATCGGCACAATGCCTTCCGCCCGGCACCCGTCTGCGAATTCGCGAATCAGATCGCGCTTGCATGGCGTGTGGGTAACGTCTAGCTTAGAAAGCCCGCGCGTATCGTAAAGGCTAAACCCCTCGTGGTGCCGCGACGTGAGCGTGATATAGTTCATTCCCGCCTTCTTGGCTGTACGAGCAAGCGCGCGAGCATCAAAGTCTTTCGCGGTGAAAGTCTTCATTTTCTGAAGATATTCATCGCGTGGAATTCGGTGCATATTCTCAACCCATTCGCCCTGCCCAAACTGTGAATACAGCCCCCAGTGCACAAACATGCCGAATGCCATGGTCTCGAAATTCGATACGCGGGATGATGGTTGAGGGTCTTGTGCCATAGGAAATGCCTGCGTGATAGGAAGCGACGCGGCCGCCGCTGAAAGCCACAAAAATTCTCGCCGAGTCGGTCCCGATTTCACGGGGATAGCTTAGCCGAATTTATTCGAGTTGGACACGTGCCTATCGAGATGTTCGTCCACGAATTGTGTTATCCACCCACAACGAGCTTCAATCGATCGTAGCTCTCTTCCAAACTCTGCGGCAATACGCGTACATCCCCAACAACGCCCATGAAATTCGTATCGCCGTCCCATCGCGCCACGATGTGCCAGTGAATGTGGGTCGGAATGCCGGCACCAGCGGCGCGGCCAATATTCACGCCAATATTGAACCCATCGGGGTTATAGGTTTCTCGAATCCACTTCACACAGCTTGAAACGAGTTGATTGATTTCCAGAAGCTCAGCGTCGGACATCGAAGCAATATCCGAAGTGTGGCGAAACGGCGCGACCATGAGGTGGCCGTTCGTGTACGGAAACGCATTCAGCATGACAAACGCTGTTTTTCCGCGAAACAAAATGAGATTTGCCCGATCATCATTCTGAGCGGGCAAATCAACGAAGATGCAACCGGTCTCTCCCTCCACTTTGGGAGCACCCTCAATGTAGCTTAAACGCCACGGAGCCCAGAGCCGGTCTTTCATAACTACTCTCGGGGGCCGATGACTACCCGCCGAGTTGGCTCTTCGCCTTCGGAGTAAGTGACGACGCCAGGATGCTCGCTGAGAGCCTTGTGAATGATTCTTCTCTCGAAAGCGGGCAAGGCATCTAATACGGCTTCCTCTCCACGCTTCTCAACCTGCTCGGCGATTCGATTTGCCAAAGTCGTAAGTTGCTCTTCGCGGTGCTGGCGGTAGTCGTTTCCATCAATCGTGGAGCGGATTCCGTTGCCAACCTGCTGGTTTTGCATCACGTTCAAAACGTATTGGAGTGAGTTCAGCACCTCGCCGTTTTTGCCGACCAGATAACCGGCATCGGTTCCGCCGATGCTGAGGTTAACGTAGCGCCCTTGGAAGCCGCTCATGGTTACTGTCACGTCCAAACCGCTGGCGTCTGTAATCTTCTTCAGAAGCTCAAACATCTGATTGGCGCTCGCTTCATCAGCTTCTACCTCGCTACCTTCAGTTGGCGCGGCGGTTTCCTTTGGTGCGGCCTTTGGCTTTCGCTCCGGTCGGGCTGGCTTTGCTGGCTTTTCTTCTTCGGCGGCCACCTCAACTGGAGCCGCCACCTCTTCGACTACCTTTTCGGCTTTCGGCTTTGCTGCTCGTCCTTTGGCTGCGGCCTTAGCTGGCTTTTCTTCCTTGGTCGGCGTGCTACCGGTGACCGTTGCTTTTACCTTCATTTGAGTCTTACCGAAGAGGCCCTTGCTCTCTTCGATTAAGGTCACTTCGACTTGGCTTTCGTCAACTCCGAACTTGGCTGCAGCTTGGGCTTTCGCTTCTTCGAGGTTCTTGGCGGTTATTTCAATTGTTTGCATAGTTGGTGCTCCAGATTATTTCTTCTTTTTTGGTTTGTGCATTTGCGGAGTGCCAGTTTTGACTTCCGCGCTTGGCTTAACCGTGGTTTGGCCCCCGAATTTGCCCAGGCCACCGGGCTGAGGGATTACCCCTCCAGGTTTAGTGTTTTTTTTAGTGAGCGGTGCTAGCGGCAGTTTGTAAATCCAAAGTGATTGGGCGGTCGCGAGAATGTTCGTGAAAACCCAATACAGGACAAACGCCGATGGAACCGGCCAGAAAAACATCATGATCGAGAACATCACGGCCATAAGAAGGCCGATCATTCTTGACTGCTTCGCATTCGTCGGATCGGAGACGGGTGTGAGCAGAGTCGTGACAATCATGCTAATGCCGTAGAAAACGATGAGCAAGTAATCTTTTTGCCCAAGGTTTGCGGCGAGGAATCCGTTGGTGGCTTTGCCAACCGACTCATTGATCCATAAGAATGTGCCCTTCTCAAACTCGAAGCGATAGTGCAGCATCGCCTGGTAGATGATGAAGAACAGAGGCATTTGCAAGAAAGCGGGCCAGCATCCGGCCATCGGGTTGAGTCCATATTCGCTGTAGAGCCCCATCACCCTCTGGTTCATTTCCTGCTGCTTTTCCATCGGCAGAGGCTTGCCATCTTTGGGTTTATACTGCTCCTTGATCTCGTTCACCAAGGGTGTAAGTTGTGACATTTGGCGTCCCCATAGCATTTGCTTCTTTGAGAGAGGGAACACAATGCCTCGCACAAAGAGGGCGAGGAGGAAGCAGCAGACTCCATAGCTAATCGCGGGAATCTTGCCCGTCAGGCCCACAATGAAATCAATGAGCTCATAACCGGGGAAGAAGCCCCAAACTGGCGTTTCTCGCCCGAGTTTGCTTGCTTCGGTGCGGATCTTTGCCTTTAGCTCCTCAGGGCTAATGGTGCCGGTCGCGTCTAAATCTGTGCGCTTGCCGACCTTAAACTGTTGCTTCCATAGAGGTGATTTGATGAACTCACGCGACAGGTTTGTCATCATGTCTGTCGCGGGAACAACTCGCTGCAAGTCTTGTCGCTGTACCGCCGCTTTAAGCTGAGTGTCGCACAGTAACACCCGAGCTTCCATCGTCTTCTCAAGTTTTTGCTCGAATGTCAGCGTTGGATCGTTTTCGATCTTCTTGAGATAAGGTGGGACTTCGCGAGCGATGGAAACTTCCTTTACTTGAATGTTGAGATCCCGAATCGATTTCAACATCTGCTCGGTCGTTTTTCCCTCATACTGCTGGTTCTGCTTTTGCGGTCCCGCTATAAACAAGTTGTATCCGAGGAAGATCATGAGCGACCACATGATGATGTTCATGAAGTTCGGCTTTTGAGGTTGTTGTGCCATATATCTAAGTCTCTAAGGAACGGGATCGTGCCCGCCGGGCTTTCCGGGGTGACATCTCATGATTCTTCGAAATCCCAACCCGCTGCCCTTGAGCAGTCCATATTTCTCTATTGCTTCAAGCGTATAGTTCGAACAACTGGGTGTATATCGGCAAGTAGGAGGCATCCATTTGGTGCACCTCTGATAAAGCCTGATTAGGAACACTCCAATTTTTCGCCCCATCGCTTATTCAATTCCGCCAAAACTCGTTCGCTATCTTCGCATAACTCCACAAAATTTGCGGCTACGCTGGAGGCGGCGATCATTACTACGAGATCAACATTAGGGGGGATGCAGGATTGTTGATGCCGCAGGGCTTCCTTAAATCTTCTTTTTGCAAGATTTCTTTTGGGATGAACGCCGATTGCTTTCGCAGTGGCCCATCCAACCTTGCCAGTGCCTTCACAACAAAAGATCCGACAATATTTTCCTTGGATTCTTATCCCAGATTTGAAAATATGTTCGAATCGTGCTTTGTTAGGGCCGTTTTGTTTCGTTGAAAACCCTCTTAGTGGGCGAGCCGAGCCCGACCGCGGGTGCGGCGGCGCTTAAGCACATTTTGTCCGTTTCGGGTCTTCATTCGAACCCGAAACCCGTGGGTTTTTTGCTGTTTCCGATTATTCGGTTGGAAAGTTCTCTTCATAAAACTGGTCCTTAGTTTTGCAGAAGGATACCAGATTGGGGCGGTTTGAGTCTATGGGTGCAACGCAGTCCCGCTGGTTCAACATGTCAAATGCCTCCAAAAGAGTCATTGGCCGACACGCGATTTCGCTTTGGCCGGAACTTTCGGCGCGGCAATGTGAGTTGATTTATGCATGAGAGTGACGGGTCTTGTCGCCGCATGCAGCCTGCTTGCATTAGCTAACGCGCAAATCGTGCCATTGACCAGCAAAGACCGAGCCGCTCGGCAGTACGATGCCGCAGCAAAATCGGCGGGAGCGTTTCATGAGTTGATCCTGGCTTCACTTGCCGATACATCCAAAACAAGGGGCACGTTCGAGTTTCGACGCGGTCGTGACGGAAAGATCGAACGCATTGTTGCTAATCCGGCAAGGTTCGGGTTGATGCGCGTTGGGCCAATGACCCTGCGTCACGGTTCGTCGCGCTACCTCATCCCTTATCAGACCAACGGCTTTTTCATCGGTGCCAGAGGCAAGGCGGTGACTGCAGAATCGGCCCGCATAGAACTCCTTGCCTCAAGCCGATTGGTAAGCCCAACACTACTCAAGTTGGATCCTGGGTCAGCAGGCAATTATTCGGCAAAGCCGGTGGCTCGCGGGGGAGCCAAGGTCACCCCGGCCCCACTGTCAAAAGCCCTAACACCTGAGCAAAACCTTGCCCTGAAATCAACATTAGGAATCTTTCGATCAAATGCTGCCCGTCTGTCGAGCAAGGGGCTCAGAGTCGAAGACGGACAACTGACGTACGATTTTAAGGCAATTCCGGCTGCAAAGACATGCCTGTCTTGCCATAGGGAGTTAAAATCGGGTGAGGCTTTAGGATACATTGCCTACACCTATCCGAATCTTAAGACCCTAAGCGAGCAACATCGATCAAATGAGAACCGAAATCGAATCGTGCTTGGTGTTGACAAGAAGCATCGGAGTCTGCTGGAGACTGCCGCTAAAAGCCTGAAGCAAGGAACTTTTACGATCATCCATAGTAGCTACGGTTCTTCGATCTTCGTTAGCGCAAAGCACTATGCGTCCGTGCGCGCACGCCTTTTGAAGGTTTTGCCTTCTGCACCGGGGCAACTCCGATATCGGCTGTACTAGCTGTCCTGCGGACCTAAATCTTATCGGAAATCGGCTAGCATATCAAGATGCTTAGCCGCAAAGAATTTCTCATAACATCGTTGCTGGCCGCGTTCCCTGCCGGATTGACTGCCGAGGTGGGCCAGACCACGGCACCGATTGAAGACCTCAAGAAGTTCCTCGATCTCGTGGGCGTCGAGATGACTGACGAAGAGATTCGGGCGGTCGCGACGGCTGTTCGACGCCAGAAGGCAGGATACGAGGGTCTGCGATCGCTACCGATTAGTTATCGAGATGAATTCCCATTGGTGTTTACGCCTCTACCTGGGCGGCGCAAGGAGAAGGGCGGTGGCCTGAAGCTCGGTCGGATTTCGGTCAAGCGTCCGAGAACGGATGAAGATGTGGCTTACATGTCGGTGCGTGAACTAGGAGAATTGCTACGCACGAAGCAAATCACTTCGTTGGAACTAACCCAAATCTATCTGTCCCGGATGAAGAAATATGGGGACGCTCTTTTGTGTCTTGTCACCCTTACGGAAGACTTGGCCCTTAAACAAGCCAAGGCAGCGGACGCCGAGATCGCCAGTGGAAAATATCGGGGACCGTTACACGGGATTCCGTGTGGCGTAAAGGACCTACTCGCCACGAAAGGAATTCCGACCACCTGGGGGGCCGAGCCCTACAAAGATCAAGTATTCGATTACGATGCCACCGTTATCACGAAACTTCAGGAGGCTGGCGCAGTCCTTATCGCTAAACTCAGCATGGGGGCATTGGCGCAGGGGGACGTGTGGTTTAAGGGACGAACTAAAAACCCTTGGAATCCTCAGCAGGGAAGTAGCGGCTCCTCGGCTGGCCCCGGTGCTGCTGTTGCCGCCGGCTTGGTTGGGTTTGCCATCGGTACGGAAACGCTGGGTTCAATATGTTCCCCATCCGAGCGCTGTCGCGTAAGTGGCCATCGGCCAACCTATGGGCGAGTGTCTCGCAACGGCGCAATGGCTGTGAGCTGGACCATGGATAAGATTGGCCCCATGGCGCGGACGATTGAAGATTGTGCGATTGTGTTTCAAGCCATCCATGGCGAGGACCCGATGGACGCCTCCTCGGTTTCGCGCCCGTTCCAGTTTGACTCCAAGGTTGACTTTAGCAAGCTAAAGATAGGAGTCGTAAAGGGCCAAAGCGAAACCGACATGTCTTTGCCGCACCTCAAAGCTCTAACCGCTTTGGGCGCGAATCTTACGTCGATAACCCTTGACAACTATGCGTCTGATGCGCTTATCGTGTTGGGAGTTGAGGCGGCGGTTGCCTTCGATGAGTTCACGCGATCCGACGCGATTGATAAGCTCACAAATTCGGCATGGCCCGGCACCTACCGCTCGAATCGATTTGTTCCCGCCGTCGAATATCTGCGAGCCCAGCAAGCCCGTAAGCTCCTCATGCACAAGTTCGAGGAGCAACTCGGCGACTACGACGCGCTCGTTACCACGGGTATCGGCAACGCCACGATCCGCACAACTAACCTAACCGGGCACCCGCAAGCCATTTTCCGTTATGGCGAGCAGAGCGTCTCGTTGGTGGGTCGCCTTTATGAGGATGGGATGTTGCTCAGC
>JBEBHJ010000129.1:0-2404 GCA_040081075.1 Fimbriimonadaceae bacterium
GAAACGTTCCTTACTGACGCCACATATAACGGAATTCCGACTGGGGCCGTAGCTTGCACCATTCTCGTACTGCCAACATCGCCAAGTGGAGTGTGCCTGAATCTTGGTGCCACGAGCGCTGGCGTATTGCCATCAGAGACTGCCCCGACAGTGAATAGCCCCGTCCGCCTCCAGCCCGGAGACCAGATCTTTATTGGAAGGTTGGCAAGATGAATATTCTCCGCGCTCAGCCTTACCACTCTCCGATAATCTGTACTGACCCCTGTGTCTACGCCAATTCAAGTAGCATTATTGATAATAACGCAAACTACGGATGCCCAATCACGACCGGCACCACACCAGGTACGCGTGAAGCCGTTGTTTCTGCCTATCGCTTTTACTTGGGGAGGCCCGCAAGAGTGAGCGGATTATGGTTGCAACTTGCAGATTATAGCGCTGGATCTTATATCCCGAAGTTGCGAGCCGCTATCTTCGATTCCGATGGAGATTACTGGGGCGGAACAACCGACATATCCACGGGTCTGCCGCGAAACCACGTGACAGGCACCGTTACAGGGGTAACATATTCTACGTTGCAGGGCAATACCGGCATTGGCGCAGGGTGCCGATTCCTCAAAGTGGTTCTGCCAGAAGTAGTAAAATTTGAAGTCCCGCAAATGCTTCACATTTTGGTGGCTGCTGAGCTAGTCTATACCGGTAGCTCAGAAACGCAGACGCACGCAGCATCCGTATTGTCCAATGTTACACATGCGTTGCCAACGCAGGCAGGTGGAACAGGTGAATCGTGGACAATAAATCCCTATCACAACGCCCTCATAAGCGGCATCGACAGTTTCGACTGGACTGACTTTAACTTGTCCACGGTCGGAGCGTCTTCTTGGATAAAGGGACACTTTCCGGGAAGCACTACTACGATTGGTGGCAAACCTATTTCAGGCGGTTTGCACATCTGGAACTGGCGGCTGATCGAGGTGTACTAGGCAATGGCTGATTTCGGTGTCAATGCGGAGAATTTTGCCACTATGAGTGTGGCAGGTACGGCGGAGTCGACGGCCCTTCTAGCCACAAGGCCAAGGTGGGTTCGGCTGAACGGTCAGGCGACACTTTATATGACCTCGCCCAGCAGTTATTCTCAAGCTCTATTACAGTCTCAATGTGCCTGGGCTGCGGAAAACAACGTTAAAGTTTTGCTCATTCTTGATTATGGCCCCCCGAAAGCATCATGGCAGACACTAGAGGTGGATACGGGATACAGGGATGAAACGGATGTGTCGCATGGTGCCTGGCGCGCTTGCCGTCCCCCAGAGGGATGGTGGGAAGCTGAGTTAGAAGGTTACCTCGACATGATAGCGACCGCGAGTGCAGAGTTCAGCAACCCAGCGTCCTCACTACACTGCTCATATATGAACGAGCCAAGATTTGTAGTTAAGAATCCTGCAGGCGATACCTACTTGAATAATGGATCTATCGATACTCTCTTTCACGAAAGAGGTGCAGTGCAGGTGCCCGTCATCAAAGCGGAGTTCCCGGAAATTTTCCTCTGGTCCCCTACCGTGTGGGGATCCGATGTATTTGAGTACATTGATCATTGGGCAGCAAATGCCAGCGGCGATACAAGCTATGCTTCCGGCTTTGATGGTTGGTGTTTCAACTACTATCCATCAATTCAGTCCCGGCCCGATTGGGGTGAGGGCTCGTTGACGCGTCACATGAATGTTGGACTAGACGCAATTGTGTCTGCATTTCGGTCCTCGGCATTTCCATGGAATGACACGCCTTTGGCATGCCATGAAATCGGAGTCACGCCAGACTTAGCCGGACTAACCGGTCTTGGCTTGCCTGATATTCGGAATGTTCGCCAGTGGCGCGGTAAGCTCACTCGCGTAATCATTGAAAACTTGATGGGTAACACGGAACTAGGGCAGTTTTTCCTCTACAAATACCTTGATGATGTAGCTTCGTTCGATGAGGAGAAGAGCGCTTCCTCGGAGTATGGATTTTTTGATACAGATGGAATGGTTTACTCTAGCTACAGTGAGGTTGCCCTGCTCGGCGGCAGTTTCCCGACAGAGCCCCCTTCTGGGTTCACGAACTTTGAGGGACCTTGGGCCGATGATCCTTCAGTGACAGTTACGGCTCCCCTGTAAAGAAATTTGTTTCGAGATTTTGCTCCAGCGGCCAGCGAAGAAAGCTGTCGGCGTAATCTTTTGTTTTCCGAATGTCGAGAAAGATCGACCACGAAGCGTTGGGAAACATTGTAGATAGCGGCTTTGCGATGGAACCAGGGAATGGATAGAAGTTGCCACCGCCGAATCCATCAAGGTGAAACCCCTCTGGATTGCAGGTGTCAAGAAAGCGCAACATGTCATGCTTGGTCCAGCCCCTGACGTGCGCTGAATTGTTC
>JBEBHJ010000130.1:0-2386 GCA_040081075.1 Fimbriimonadaceae bacterium
CCGCGGCGGAGTTGAAAATACTATTCGACCCCGGAATCGCATTACGCGCAATGATGGGGTTGCCATCGTAGCGCCACATCAAACGAGAACAATCAGCCGGGCGGTCTTGCCAAGGAAATGGGGGCACGGCTAGGTGTACCAGATTTTGCGGACATGAGCTACCTAGAAGCGCCGAGCGGGACTGCCAGACGGCCAGGGCAGCCGGTCCGAACCTCCAAGATGGTAAGTATGTGTTGTCAGAAAGTGGCAAGCATGTGCTGTCCTCTTACAGCGATGTGGCACGACTAAAGAGGACGTTTTTCAATGTGGCGCGAGGACGCGGAACTGCCTTAAAAGAAGGCACCACCGAGGAAGTCCAGTATCTCACTTGCAAATCTCCTGACCGAGGACGAATCGCAAAGCAAACGCGCTTCAAGCTGAGCCAGTCCACTTGACTCGAATAATTGAACGCGGAGAGCATAACCGCCTAGTTTCAGCCGCGTCAGCTCCAGCGAATTGCCGTCAACGCCCAGGAAAACATCTGCGTCTTCAAATGGCTGAGCCGCACGGGCTAGTTTCGCCATTGCGTCCCGAAGGTTCGCGCTCCTACATACGACCTCGCCATCTCCCGCAAATCCAGAAATCGAAGCCTCTACCCGGACCACGACGGGATCGTCATTAGCATTCGAAAGCGCACACGAAACGTAACCATTCTCGCCAACTAGCTGTAGGGTCATAAAACGGTCACAACGCTGCCCGTTTGCGTGAGCTCCGCGCACCTCGCGCCATACGATCTCCTGCTGATGGCTTGCATTTGCCGATCAGATCACGTGTGGCGCTATTGTAATCTGGGTGCTTATCCCTCATTCACGATTTACCCTACCAATACGAGTTTACTCCCGATTCCAATGTGCGCCATACGGCCCAGCCTGCTCCGCCACCGCGGAGGGGCGTCTTATGGCGCGAGGTGCGGACCTCACTCAAATCCCTGCGGCTAGAACTTGCGAACCGACATCGAACCAAGTGCGCACACTCCCTCTACCTTCTTGAAGACATATTCCCGCCGAGTTCGTGCATCGCGAATGTAGATTCTTCCATCTGTATCCGACTTGCCAACAAGATCGTCATAAAACGCGTGCGGGATCTCCTTCAAACTGGTTACCGGCACAACCGGTGTCCAGGTGGCCTGAAAGTAGCCTTGGAACGCAAGTGCGGAAATCATGTTGTCGCGGCTCTTATGCAGAGAGGAAACTCCCGTCCTCCAATCAACGGAGTCGACCATTGTCCAGGACTTGAACCGAGCCGTTTCGGTGTAGCTCATGGAGCACTCAAACACGCGTTTGCCTACCTTGTACTTTATCAACAGGAATCTTGATTTCCCATAGCGCTCTTTCAACGGAGCCCTCTCAGGCTGTATAGTTACCTGAACCTCGGGCGGCGCTCCCAACGCCCTAAGCCCTGCTTCTTTGCCCTTCGTACTCCAATTTCCAAGCTGGACCTGCCGACCCCGCCAAGCGTCAAACTCAAACTCCTTGCTGATGGCGGTTGCAACTTCTATTGGCCAAGAGAGCTGATCCACTTGCTTCTGCCTTGCGTCGCAACCCAAACTAAAGAATAATAGTGACATACAATTCATAGTGGTAAACCTCACAGTGCCCGTCACCAGTTAATTCCGTTTCGAGGTAGCGGCGCTCCAAAGGCGCCAGAGGGCCCAACCGTGCCCGGACGGTTAATCCATCTCCGAGGCAGTTTCCCATCTTTAGGCAGCTCCGCGTCCTCGTGCCATACACTGCCCCGTTTGCCAATCTAATCCTTTCATGCTGGTTGCTTCCTCTGACCTCAAACCGGGCTGTATGGCGCTCTGCCAACCAGCATCAGTAGGGTCATCCCACTCTCCCATCTTTTCATTATTGCCCACACCTCCCGCCACAGGCAATCCTCAAACAACCCTTTCCTGAAAGTTCTGCAAGCGGGCCAGCGGCGGCAAACCCGTGTGCGCCTTGCAATCCAGTTTTCGAGCGAACCACGTTTCGCTTTTCGGGCTGACTTTGTGCGCGAATTCAGACGTTGGAGTGGGGGCGACAAGGTCCTATCAGCGTTAAGAGTTGGTCAACAAACATCCTCTTAATCCGGCATTAACTGCCTCCTAACACAAGAGGGTGAAGCTTGTATCCGGAGGTCAGTCATGACTAAAATTATTCTTGTTGCTTTATCCCTCAGTGTCGTTTCCCTAGGTGCATCCCAGGGTCTCGTTAGCCTTTACACGTTCAACGACACGCTAGCCAAATCATACGATCGCGACGGTTTTGCCCAGAGTTTGGACTTTCGAGCCGGTCGCGCAAGCAGTTCCTCCGTCGCCGCGAGCTATTCTACGGCAACCGTGGGCTCCGTCACTAAACAGGTAGCA
>JBEBHJ010000042.1:0-31565 GCA_040081075.1 Fimbriimonadaceae bacterium
GTTGAGCATAGCGGCAGCGGTTTCGCCCTGTGTCCTATCCATTCTCATGTCCAGGGGCCCTCCGTCACGGAAGCTCATTCCCCTTTCGGGATTGTCAACCTGAGCTGAGTTAAGGCCGAGGTCGAGGAGGCAACCGTCGGCCTTTATACTCAGGTTCTGGAGGAGTGATGATATTGTTCGAAAGTCGGCATGCTTGAGCAGGAGATTGGCTCCCAGACTTGCAGCAATCGGATTGAGACGTTCTCGGGCCGAAGCGAGCATGGTTTCGTCCCAATCCGTGCCAAGAACCGTCCCGCCGGTGGAGACTTTTCCCAAAAATGCCTCGGAATGACCGCCCAACCCTAGAGTTCCATCAACTACGACCGACCCTGGCTTCAAATCAAGCACTTCAAGGATTTCGTTTACCATTACGGGGTCGTGCTTCATAGCCTTGTTAATGGCGAGGGGGCCGGCGATGAGACTTCTCAACCGAACGACCCGGCGCAGTACACTCGAATCTACGAGGACGCCGGTGGTTGCCATCTGCCTCCTAGCTTGTCTTCGGCCCTATCCATGGCCTTCTCTCGCTTCAAGTCAACTGAATCGGGATCGTCGAGATACTTCTCATAAGTCTCAACATCCCAGATCTCAGCATAAAGGCCGCACCCGATGATATAAACATCCTTGTTCAGGCCGGCCGCCTTCCTTAGTCTTGCGGGAACCACAACTCTGCCTTGAGCATCGAAGGATTGCCCGACATCGGCGTTTGCAAAAAACCACCTCATGTGGTCTTTTGCCCCAACTCCTGATGTAAACTGTTTTCGAGCGTCTTCCTTCATTTGATCCCAGACTGACTTGGGGAGGACCTCGAGGTACGGCTTGCTTCCTAAACGAAACACAAAATCTGAGCTTAAGATGTCCCGTTTCTTCTTTCCGAAGAGCAGGCGTCCTTTTTCGTCAAATTTTGCTTGTTCCGTTCCGGCAAGTTCTGTCCCTTCCGGCCATTCCACATTCACTTCTCAACTCCGATGGGAGATTGGTGGTCGCATCCTTGCTTCACCTCCCTCCCGAACAGGGATTTCCCCGCCCTGTGATGGAGGAATCATCCACATCCATGGGATGAATCCTCCACTTGTATGGGATTCTATATCCAAATCACTCCACATGCAAGGGCGAAATGGGTTTTTTGACCCCTTTTTGCGAAAATAACAGTCGATGTGTATAGGGTAGTAGACGGACTGTTACATTTACTAGGGCTGTTGTCGCCAGAATCTCATTGCCTGTCTACTAAAATTCTCCGGCCTAGATTCGTCTAGAATCTAGCCAGTGGTCGTAACTGCACTTTGTTTGGTCCTGGGAACGTTTCGGGGTGACAAGGTGGAGTTGCGTCCGGGAAAAGGGAAGGTCTCACTTGAGGTCCAGGGGCGACCATATGACTCGACCGCGAACCCCAAGATCGTTTGGCTTAACGGCAAGGCAACCCGATCGCGCCTTCCCGGAGACTATCGTGTTATCATTCGTGGCTATACGCCGAAGGGGCGGGTTTTCGGGAGCTTCGAAGCCACGTTTTCCGGGGCATACTCTGGCCTTAACTCCTTCGCATTTCACACTCTGAACGGAAAGGTGGAGCTAATTCCCAATTCTAGGCGCGGGGAAGGGTATCCAGTCGCTTTCAAAGCACCAAATCAGATTATCGGGCTGGAATATGATGGTTTTCCCGGTAGAGAACTTGGGGAGTCGAGGGTAGTCTCGTGGGGATGGCTTTTGAACGGAGCTAAGGTAATCAGCCTCGGCCCCGCCGATGCCGTGAGATTCAATCCCAAGGGCGCGGTAGAGGGTTACTGCGAATGTGACGAAATGGGTGTCGCTGGTCACAGTAACCTGACCGGCTGGAAACCGCATTATCGTTCGTTCACCTGGTTGGGTGGAAAGCGTATTGAGGGATCAGTTTCCAGTTCGAGGCCGTTTCGCTAGCTTTCCTGGTGTACAATGCCCCAAGGAGTATTTTTGTGAACATTTTTTTAGTTATCCTGGCGGTTCTTTTTGCACTGGGGGGACTAGGGGCCTTCATCTTTGTGCTGGTGGAGATGTTTCAGGACGAGGTGTGGAAGGGCGTCCTCGGGCTCTTGTGTGGCTTCTACTGGCTCTACTACGCCATCGTAGAGTTCGACCACGATTGGAAGTGGGTGATCATCCTAGTTGGGCTCGGTGGCAACGGGATCGCCGCAGGACTTCTAAGAATGGCTGGCGCGGGCTAAGCAGAGGTCGCAAATTCTCGGCGATCAAACACAACGTCCTCGGCCACTTTCCAAATGTCCGGATCAATGCGGTTTTCCGGAAGGATCTTGGAAAAGTGAACGATTGCACTCGACATACCGGCTTCTCGGCAATAATGCAGAAAAGCCGAATTGAGGACCATTCTGGCCGCTGGCTTTAGCCCGAAGCTGATGTTGCTTACTCCCAGAAGTGTATTCACACGAGGGAATTGCCATTTGACTTCAGCGATGGCGTTAATTGTCTGCATTCCCGCTCCGCGAAACTCCTCATCGCCTGATCCGAGGGTAAACGTGAGGCAGTCTAGAAAGACATCGTGATCAGGCAGGCCCGCTGCTCTCGTTGCGCTCAATAGCCGGGCGGCGATTTCTAGCTTCTTGTCACAGGTCTTCGCCATTCCATCTTCATCGATGGTCAGCGCGACGACGGCTGCGCCGTATTTCCTGCATAGCGCCAAAACCTCATCCACGCGCCGTCCCCCATCCTCAAAGTTGATAGAGTTAACAATCGGCTTGCCCGCAACCGATTGCAGAGCGGCTTCGATCACGTTAGACTCGGTGGAATCAATCATGATGGGAACCGTGACATGCCGATTGTAGTAGCTTAAAAGCGTACGCATATCACGTTCCTCGTCTCGGCCCACATACGCAGTGCACACGTCGAGGATATGCGATCCTTCACCCTCTAGTTCTCTTGCAAGCTCGGTCAGGCCCTCCCAGTTTTCGGCCGCGAGCATGTCCCGAAAAGCTCGACTTCCGTTGGCATTAGTTTTTTCTCCGATGATGAGGAAGCTGGCGTCTTGATGATACGGCTGGAACTGGTAAAGAGAAGAACACCCGACCAGCGAAAATGCGTCGGCTTGTTCGTCCCGAGTAATCAAGAAATCGAAACCAGGGAAAAGGTGACTTTGCTCTCTCCAATGGCAGCGCGCTGAGTGCTGCTTTCCGTGGAGGCCATCGGAGAGTGCCGCAATATGGTCTGGCGTCGTTCCGCAGCAGCCTCCCACCATGGCGACGCCGAAGTCCTCGATGAAATCGCGATGGTGGTTGGTTAACTCGCTGGGAGTCAACTTGTACACGCCCTGACCATTCTCCATGACGGGTAGACCCGCGTTTGGTTGGACACTGATTGGACGGGTTGAGTTTTGGCCCAAAAATCTCACATGCGGTGCCATCTCGGCCGGGCCCGTAGCGCAGTTAATCCCTAGGGCATTAACGGTAGGGAAGGCTTCGATCATGTTTAGGGCGGCGGCAATATCGCTGCCGACGAGCATTGTGCCGGTTTGTTCGATCGTTACCTGGACAAAGAGGGGAACCCTACGGCCAGTCTCGGCCATGGCTCGATTCGCGGCAACAATGCCTGCTTTGACCATTAACAGGTCTTGACATGTTTCGAGCAAAAGGCAATCTGCGCCGCCAGTTAGGAGCGCCTGATAGGAAACACAGTAGGTGGATTCTATCTCGTCCCATGTGGTTTGCCCCAGAGTTATGAGTTTGGTGCCAGGCCCAATCGCGCCGGCCACGTAACGAGGCCTCGCCGGAGTTGAGAGGGCATCGACAGCACGGCGGGCGATTTGGGCTGCGGCCAAGCTGCACTCATAAACAAGCTCGGGAATATCGTATTCGGCAAGAACTATCGAGGTGCCGCCAAAAGTGTTAGTCTCAATGATATCGGCCCCGGCTTCAAGGTAGCGCCGGTGGATCGCCTCGATCACTTCTGGTCGACTCAGGTTCAACAGCTCATTACAACCGTCAAGATTGGGCTCGGTTAAGCGGAGTCGAGCCGCATCGGCTGACTCAGAGATTCCGGATGGGATAAAGAAGTCTTCCGATGAGAGATTGGCGGCGTGAATCTGCGTTCCCATGGCACCATCCCAGATAAGGATGTGCTTCGCAAGTGACTCTAAGATTCCCACATCTCTATTATTGCAGGTAAACCTACTGCCAGCAGGTCTGCCGGAAAAAAATGCACCTCGCAAAACTGGCGGGCGGATTCCCGATCAGAGAGCCAATCTTTACTTCTTGTATGCTTCAAGTAACAGCAATCGCAGTGTGTGTGTTAGCCGCTATCGGCGCCCTGTGCCTTTACCGTCAGGCTGAATCTGAACCCCACCACGCAGAAGAGCCCCAGCCATAGTGGCTGGGGCTCTGTTCATGTTCGGCTTACTGCGCCACAATCGGGCGAGTAATGCTGATGGCACCGCGCGTGGCAGTTAGCTCTGCCGTGCCCGCTTTAAGAACAGTGAGCTGATATGTGCCCAGGGAAGATCCGGGTGGAATCGTTAGACCGAACGGAGGCAATGCCGTTGTATTATCGCTGGTGAAGAGCAAGATGTTTGCTCCTCCAACTTGAGCCGGGCGATTCAATACACAAGTGCATGTCACCACGATCGGATACGCACCCATGGGTGGAGGCATAACCGGCGTTGGAACGTTGTGTACGACCAAGTCCGCACCTTGAACGATCAACGTCGCCGTCTTGGATACGGACAGGTAAACCGCAACAAGCGTGACCGACCGCGTGCTCTGAACAACATTGGTTGCGATGTTGAACTGCTTATAGGTGGCGCCTTGAGGGATGGTCACTGTTCCCGGAGGCACAGCACCCGCGTCACTCGATGAGAGTGAAACAGCGGCTCCTCCAACCGGTGCTGGCGCGTTGAGAACAACTGATCCCTTAGATGCCGTTAGACCTAGCACGGTGCTTGGTGAAACGAGTAGGTGGATCAACTCCGGCGCTCGCACCGTTAGGGCTGCCGTCTTCGTGGAAGAGTTGAAGTTGCCCGTGATAATCACGTTTGTGGTTGTTTGAACAACGGACGTGGTAATCGAGAACGTTTGACTTCGGGTTCCGGGCAGTACGAGAACAGATGTTGGCACGGCCGCTGCAGAAGGAGCACTACTGTTAAGAAGCACCCTAGCACCAGTTCCGAGAGCATTATTCGTAATCAGAGCAGTTCCCGTTACAGCGGTTCCGCCAAGAACGCTCGTTGGATTAACCGTGATGCTCTCCAAGAATGGAAGTGACACTGTAAACGTGGCAGATCGGACGAGTCCACCAGCCGTTGCCGTGACCGTCACAACCTTATTAGAAGTAACCACATTGGTGTTGATCGGGAAGTTAGCTCGATTAGCTCCAGCCGGAACCGTGATTGAGGCTGGAACGGTTGCATAGGCTACATTTGAAGTTGCGAGCGCCACTGGCATGCCGCTCGTTGGTGCATTACCCAGTAGCTGAACCGTACCCGTTGTGGCAAGGCCACCGGTGATTCGATTCGGATTCACTGCAACCGACTGAAGGGTCGTTGGCTGAACACGAAGTTGGGCTGTTTGGGTGTATCCAAAGCGCTCAGCGGTTATGAGTAGCGGGGTCGAAACTGTGACGGGTGAAGTAACGATATTGAAATTCACTTGGGTCGAAGATTGGGGAACGGTTACAGTAGCCGGAACTTGCGCGATGCCGTTGTTGGAACGAACGTTAACAATCGTTCCTCCAAAAGGAGCCGGGTTATTTAGCTGAACTGTTCCAATCGTGTTCAAGCCACCAGGAATCGAGTTTGGATCAATCGTGAGCGATACGGGGACGTTCACTGGGTCAAGTCGAATGCAGTGAATCTCGCCATTTCGAGTGTAGGTTCCCGTTATCTGCCCGACATTATTCATCGAAATGAGATTATCAATAACGATTGAAGTGTTCGCTGGAAGAAGCTGTTGGATATCAAACCCAACGTAGAAAGGGTCGAAAGGAATGGGATACCAAATGCAACCACGATACTGAACGGTCACTTGACCGTTGACTTCGAAGAGCCGCCCCGATCGTCCAACGATCACATTGCTTCGGTTGACGCCGTGAGCTTCCGAAACGTTGTCATTCTGAAGCGGTGGCATGTAGAAAGGGTCAGTCGGTCCTGGGGAACAGAATCCAACGGTGCTAAGCACGCTTGGCCCAACGTTTCCGCCAGTAGGGAAGCCTGATGTTCCGACAAAAAAGTTTTGGTCAGTATCCCAAATATTTGTGTCCGTGATGTCGTATGGAGTTGCAACGGTGTCTTCTTGACGACGAGGATCTGATTCCGTCAGCGTATCGGTGGTCTCGGGCAGAATCGGAGGAGTCCACAGCCAGACGCTTCCATCGGGCGTGGTACCAACGATTCGATTGCGATCATTCATCGCGGTCGCGAAGATTGCCGCAGAGAATCGTCCCGCCGGAGTGATTACCCAGGCCGCTTGGTTGGTGAGGTCATTGACTACTTGGTAGCCAGCTGAGTTAACGGCGGCGCCCGCTGTAACCGGACCAGGATTGCCGTTCAAACCGTTGAAAAAGTTGGGCAGAATCTCTTGAATCGCTCCGTTTTGCCACAAAAAGGCTTTTTGACTGTTGCCGCTACCTGATGTACCAATGATCAGGCCAGACGTGTTCATGTCCATGGCTTCAGCGCCGTTCCGCCCGGGCAACGTTCCCAGATCAATCAGGCTTGTCCCGTTGTGAAGGAAAGCGCTCTTACCGCCGATTCGCTGGGTGAACCCGGTCACCTTACCGTTTTGGGTTACACGAGCTGGCTGGTTAATAATGCCGCCAGGCAACACGCCCAGGTCTGTAACGATGTAGCGATCTTGCGCTTGCGAAGCCACTACGCTCGACATAACCGCCAACACGGCTAAAGGTCTAATTAATCTCAATCCACGCATCAAAATTTCCTCTCCGGAGCACACGATGTACCTGACGAATAAGACAGGATAATCCCGCCGATTCGTTCACGTTCACCAGTATAACGAATCATACCGCCTTAACGGAGCGTATGCAAGCAGTTTTGCTGAAATATGCGTGAAAAACCTTTCGTCAAATCAGCCGTAGTGGTGGGAATCAGAACCCTGCAATTTTGCGTCTGAAAGAAACAGTGAGACGATTCAGGTTTTTTGTTGTTGGGTTCCTGTTGCTTCTCTGCGCCTTTGCCGTCGGCCAGGGCAAGGTTATCGTGAAACCCGGCGACTCTGTAAACGTCGTTTGCGAAGAGGAGCCAAGCCTTAGCAAGGATTACGTGATCAGCCGAGATGGGTTCATCATCATGCAGTTTATTGGAGCCGTCAGCGTAGCTGGCTTGCGCGAGGATCAAGCTGCTGCGAAGCTCTCCGCAACTCTGATTGAACAGAGAATTCTGCAGCGGGCAACGATTCGGTTGAAGGTATTGGGCGCAGCGAAGGGCGGTCTCATCACTTATTCGGGAGCGATTGCTAGTCCGGGCGAGTTCTATCCGAGGACGGGTCTGAGGCTTTCAGATGTTGTAAAGGAAGCTAAACCGACGACCGCGGCTGACCTGGAGAATATTCGCATCATTACCGCAACTGGGCAAACCGTTTTGGTTAATTTTTCTCTCTTTGATGGTAAGTCCATGGTCCACAATCCTGAGGTCAGAGCCGGAGATCGCGTTTTCTTCGATTTGGTTGTGAAGACGCGAGATATTGCTGTGTTGGGAATGGTTGCGCGACCAGGAATGGTCCCGTTCACTCGCGGATTGACCGTCAAAGGAGCCATCGGAGCCAGCGGGGGCGTTACTCCTCTTGCCGATGATCGAATCGTAAGAATCACGCGCGCCGGTGCCGCCCTTCCTCTTGTCAACTTGAAGTCAGGCGATCTGGAACTTCTTGCGGGTGATGAAGTTTTCGTTCCACAGGCGGTTTCAACAGATTATGTGACCGTCACTGGTCTGGTTCAGTCTCCCAAGCGGGTGCCCATGCAGGCCGGTTTGACTCTGAGCCGAGCCGTTGAAGCTGCGGGAGGGGCCTTGAAGGGCGCAGACACGAAGAAGGTTAAGCTCACGAGGTCGGTTCAAGGTAAACCCAAGGTAACAACCCACGATTACGAGCTCATGCGACTGGGTCGTGCCGGCGATGTCACCTTGATGGCGGAGGACATTATTGAGATTGCCGAGCCTAAGAAGGCGGGAAGAAAGCGCAATGACCTTCTAAAGATTGGTGGCATCGTTATCATCGGCTTGCTCTTCGGAATCCTGCGTTGAAGCCATTCGATCGCAGCAAAGGGCGACCGGAGCCTGTAAGTGCCCTGGATCGAATACGGGAGATCGAAAATGGCGACCCCCTCGTAGAGCTTCGAGTGGTTGCGCCAGACGTTGTGATTGTTCGAGAGACGACAATTCCCGTTGTTCGAGGACGAGTTGCCGAAATGGCTCAGCAAGTAGCGCTCTCTCTCCCGGCCGGAGTGAAACTTGGTGTTACCGACGCCTGGAGGCCTCTTAAGCGCCAACAGCTCATTTATGAGTTCATGACGAAATGCGCGCAAGAGGCTTATCCTGACCGAATCGGGCCCGCCCTCACCCGGACCGTTAATCGCTGGGTTGCGCCAACGGGTCGAGTTGCTCCGCCCGGACACTGTACGGGAGCCGCAATCGATGTCGTCCTTATAGGCACGGACGGCGAGCATCTTGACATGAGTTCGCCTTTCGATCGAATTGAAGGTGGACCAACTTTTGTTTACGGCCTCAGTGAGGCAGCCAGGAACAACCGTATGCTCTTGTATGGGGCCATGATCAGCGCAGGTTTCTCAAACTGCCGGGATGAGTGGTGGCATTACAGTTTTGGAGACGCGGGCTGGGCCGTCAGGCTTGGTCTTCAAGAGTGTTGCTATGGCCTGATTGAATACTCCCAAGAGAACTATCAAACTCAGCAGGAAAAGTGGGAGAAGGCGATTGCAGAGCGGGCGAACCCGTTTCTTCCGGGATCGAAATAAATGGACCTCATACTGTTTCGCTGGATCAACAACTGGCCCGATTGGCTAGATGCGCTTTTTTACTTTTTCAGCGAAGCAACCAAAGAAACACCGGGTCGAATCGCGCTAGGACTCGTCCTAGGTTATTGTTTGTGGAAGCCACACCTGCGAGGGCCAACCCTACTTGCCCTGATTGCCGTAGGCGTGGCAAACGCTACTACCGATGTCCTTAAACATGTATTCCAGGCGGCTCGACCGTGCGTCGAACTTATGGACGTAAACTTGAGAGTGGGGAAGCTGACCAGTTTCGGCACCGCGAGCGCGCACAGTGCCAATATGGCTGCAGTGGCAACAGCATTTTTCATGAGATTCCGCTGGGCCAGTTGGCCCTGGATCGCCTCGGCGATTCTTACGGGGCTCTCCCGAATCTATGTGGGGGTCCATTATCCCTATCAAGTTTTGCTCGGGTGGCTGGTTGGCATCTTTTGCGCGTATGTTGTAATGAAGACGTGGGACGCATATGACCAAAAGAGACCTAAACTCGAGCCAGAAGCAGCTACTCCTGTTGAGTAGCCTGGTTGTCATTTCTTGGTTCGTACCCTATTTGCACTGGCTGACTCTGCCCTTGCAATATCTGTACACTCACTTGCACGAGCTTGGGCATGCAATTGCTGCACTGTTGACCGGCGGACAGCAGATTGTTATCAGGGTTTTTGCTGACGGATCGGGAGAAACTGTTTCGCTAGGTGGAGTCCAAATCCTGGTATCGCCGGCAGGATACATTGGCTCAACCTTGATGGGAGCGCTCGTTTTGGCATTTTCTGGCACAAGGCACGGTGCTCGAAATGCAGCAATCGGTTTGCTTACGCTCATGATCATAGGGCTAGCGTTTTGGATCAGAGGTGATCTTGTGGGTCTGCTCAGCGCAATTGTGATCATCGCTATGTTTGCATTTTTGGCTCGCACAAACAACGAGACTGGGCAGAAACTCGTGCAGTTCATTGGGCTATTCTTGTGCGTAACTTCGCTTCAGTCAGTGCTTCAGACGCTCCACTTTTCAAGGGTTGCGCAGATTGAAAACGACGCCCAGATACTAGAACAAGCAACCGGCATTCCCGCTATTTTGTCGGCGACGTTGTGGGCCGGTATCAGTATTGGGGTCGCTTGGTGGGGGCTCAGACGCGCTTGGTCGGCTCGATGATCCACAATTAACGAGTGTCTACCGTTGAAACAGCATTTGAACGTCCGCGTGGAATTAGTGGAATTGAAGTCCGCCACGGATTTGCTCAGGTCGTTCTAACGGGATTGGCGAACCCGGACGCAGACCGGTTGCACGCTCTCACGCAAGTTGCTAGCGCGGGCCTGAGCATAGACTTTGTGAAGCTCACACCCGATGGGATGGCCTTTGTCATTGACGAAACCCAGAGTAGCCTAGTTGAAACGGCGTTAGAATCAAGTGTCAACTGGACGATCCAGGGAAAGCGCAGCATTGTCATGGTGAGCGCGGTCAACATCCGCGACGAAGAGGGCCTTATATCGAAGGTTGTAGCGGCCGCCATAAGCTGCGGGGTGGCCCTCGATCACATTGGCGATATGCACGACCGTGTCCTTTTGGTTACCGGGACAGCGGAAGCGGAAACCCTTGCCGCAGAGTTAGGCACACGCATTGGAACGGTGGCGGCTGCGCCGCAAGCCAATCAGCGCGGCCTGGTTACCTCGCCAGCCGAAGCACGATCCCCCTCAAGCAAGATCAAGGTCATGAAGTTTGGCGGGACGAGTGTTCAGACTCCAGAGGCAAGAATAAGATCGGCTCTTAAAGTTGTTTCGGCGAAGGAGCAGGGGTTTCAACCCGTTGTAGTTGTAAGTGCGATTGGGCGACGAGGAGAACCCTATGCAACGGACACGTTGCTTTCGATGCTACGAGAGATTGATCCCAACGTCGCCCCAGACGCCAGGGAAGTTGACCTCCTTATTGCCTGTGGAGAGATTCTGAGTTCAGTTATTTTCGCCCACACGCTGAAAACCCTCGGTCACAGCGCGATGGCCTTTCGCGGGGGACAAGCCGGAATTCGCACCGATGGCGTGTTTGGCAACGCGCGGATTGTTGGCCTGAATCCTGTTGCTTTGTTGCGGGCAGTAGAAGATAAGCAAATTCCGGTGGTCTGCGGCTTTCAGGGGGTCTATGTCAGTGGAAACGGCATGCCCGGCGGGGAATTGACGACCCTAGGACGGGGCGGCTCCGACACAACCGCCAGTGCGGTAGGCGCCGCGCTGCAGGCTGTAGCCGTCGAAATCTTCACCGATGTATCGGGCATAAAAGCGGCTGATCCCGATTTCGTTCCGGAGGCGTCAACGCTTCATACAGTCACGTACGACGAGGTTGCCGAGATAGCTCACCTCGGAGCAAAAGTGGTTCATCCCAGAGCGGCTGAAATCGCCATGAAATTTGATATTCCGCTGTGGGTGAAAAGCACGTTCTCAGATGATAAAGGAACCGAGATTGTGCAGAAAGAACAGTTTCCAGGCAGGCGGGTAACGGGAGTTACCCACACCGGAAAACTGGTCTACCTTCAGTTCCGGATGGAAAGCGCGGACGAATCCCATCGTCAGCTGATTGAGGAGCACCTTTACGACACATTAGCTCAGTTCAATGTTAACTTGTATATGGTCAACATTTCCCCGAGCGGAACCGGATTCGCCGTATCGCGCGATCAATATCCTCATGTAAAGGATGTTTTCGACGGGCTCGTTGTGCCCACCATGGCGAATGGGCCGATCTACCTCCTTCAGATCGGCGCGGCTTCGGCTGAGGTTGAAACTCAGGCAAAGATGCTTGAACAGGTGGCTGAACTGCGGCGCATCTATGTAGATCTTACAGAAGGCTGCACGATGGTGAGCCTTGTCGGGCACGAGTACATGCAGCAGGCAGGAGTGTTTCGAAGCGTGCTCGGCGTGCTTCGAACGGCACATATCCCGATTTTGCAAACGACAGACAGCGATTACTCGCTCTCCTGCCTTGTCCCAGAATCGGAGCTTCATCGCGCGGTTAAGATTTTGCACGATGAGTTTTGTTAACAAATTACTCGCACGTTTCAACAATGTTGCTCCGTCCCAGTAATATCAGGGGGAAGTGATCGAGTTTGCGGAACTGGCAATTTCCGTGAAATCCTCGACCCGAGTTATATGGGATGATCCCTCTAGAAAGGAGAAATGCCATGAGTTATCAACTCGACAAGGTTCAAATTGAGCCCGAAATAGAGGAAACAAAGCCACAGACCCAGCCCATTGCAAAGAGACGCACTCGTCGGTCCGTTTTGGGCGCCATGACGAGTGCCACCGCCCTCTTGGGAATGGTCGAGGAAAGTGAGGCTCAGTCCACGCCTTTCCGCTCGGTTGAACTGAAATTACTTGACCGGGTGACTTATGGCCCAACCCAAGCCGACCTCACGCTCATCACGCAAATGGGGTTCGGACCATACCTTGAGCAGCAACTTGCGATGACCGCAAGTGGCGATTCGGTTTGCGAAGCCGAAGTTAAGCGGCGATGGCCGCACCTTACCAAGACGGCTAAGCAAATCTATCCAATCGAGCCCGGTTGGGAAGTGTGGGAAGGTTTCCGCGACTCGATTCTCTATCGACAAGCCTTTTCAAAGCGACAACTCCATGAGAAAATGTGTGAGTTCTGGCGAGACCATTTCAATATCTATGGGTATAAGGTCGGTCACTATCTCCTTATGCCGGATTACAACAACGTGATTCGAAAGAACGCGCTCGGCAAGTTTCCCGATATGTTGTGGGCTTCGGCTCACAGTGCCGCAATGATGCAATATTTGGACAATGCCAGCAGCTACGGAGGAAATCCGAACCAAAACTATGCTCGAGAGATAATGGAACTCCATAGCATGGGCGTAGATGGTGGCTATACGCAGAACGATGTCGTTGACGTGACCAGCTGCTTCACCGGATACACCTTTGAATGGGATTCTAACCAACCGAAGGGCTTGGAATGGATCTATTCCGATTGGATGCACGCTGATGGCGTGAAGCACGTTCTGGGTCGAACTATCCCTGCTGGAGGGGGAATCAAGGATGCCGAGACCGTTGTTCGTATTCTCGCAACTCACCCAAGCACAGCTCGATTTTTGTCTAAGAAGTTAATCAGGTGGTTCCTTGGAGAAGGTACACCGGCGACCCTTCTAAACAAGGTAAGCGAAACCTACATGAGGACTGGTGGTGATATCAAGGCGATGCTGAGAGACATTCTTACGCCCGCCAATATCACGGCAGCCAAGCCCAAGCTAAAACGCCCGGGGCATCTCTTCATCGGTTGTCTGCGCGCCATGAACCCGACCGTGGAGTCATTCAGTTGGCTTCGTTGGGGATATATGAACATCAGCGGCCAAGAAATCTTTGGATGGGCCACTCCAGATGGAATGCCTGATAAGACCACTCACTGGCAGGGGCTCTTATTGCCCAAATGGAACTTCTTCTTCTCGGGGATGAGTGGTAGCTTCAATAGTCAGTTTCGTTTTGACCTCAAGCGAGCGATTGGCACACGCGCCAGTGCGCAGGCAGTGGCAGACCGAATTGATGCGATTTTCTTCCTGTCGAAAATGCCCACGAGTGAAAAGGATCGAATTGTTGCCTATCTAAGGCGACGACCGATCACCGACGATACCGTGCGAGAGGCCGCCGCGATTGCGCTTTGTATGCCTTCGTACCAGTGGTTCTAAAGGAGAACGAAAATGAGCGGATGTAAAGAATATAAATCAGTAATGTCTCGTAGGCAATTCGTCGGAAGGGGTGCGGTGGCAACAACGGCTGCATTGACGATGCCAGCGTGGATGCCCAGAATGGCGTTTGGTCAAGGTGGTACCAACCGTGATGTTCTCATAGCAGTCTTCCTTGAAGGAGGTGCAGATGGCCTTAGCATTTGTGTGCCCTACGGCGACGCAGATTATTATGTCCATCGCAACACCGAGGCGATTGCCAGGCCCGACAGCACCGATCCCAACAAGGCAATTGACCTTGACGGGTTTTTCGGCGTTTCACCAGCCTTCCAACCCCTAATTGATGTTTTTAACGACGATAAGCTGCTGTTCGTTCATGCTACTGGTGCCGCTAAGAACACGTGGAGCCGCTCGCACTTTGATGCGATGCGTTGGCATGAGCTCGGTAAGCCCGATGACATATCTTTAGGCAGCGGCTGGCTGGGGCGTCACCTCAACACCAGTTCGCCGAGTGTCGTTGGCGCTCCTTTGCGCGGTATCTCGATGAGCTACGGCATGATGGACATGCTTGCCACGGCTCCTCTGACCCTTCCCATTCCGTATCCAGAGAACTTCGGCTATGAGGGATATTTCCCACACCGGGCGGAAATGCTCCAAGTAATCAAGGATGCCTATAATCAGGCTGGAGACCCCCTCAAAACTGTTGCACAAAACACGCAAAACACAGTCAACCTGCTCAATGCAATTGACTTTGACAACTATGTTCCAGCGGGTGGGGCAGTCTATCCCGAGAACGAAGACTTCGCTCGGGCAATGCGAGTTACAGCGGCCATGATGCGTGCGGAAATCGGCCTCGAAGTTGTAGGAATTAGAGTTGGCGGTTGGGACACTCACGAGGGACAAGGCACAAACGATGGATACCTGCGAGGGGTGCTTGACGTTGTCGCAAAAACCCTTAAAGCGTTCTATACCGACATGAACGGAGCGAACAAGCCGAACTTTGTCGTGGCTGTGATGTCAGAGTTTGGCCGAAAAGTTATTCAGAATGGTAGCGGTTGTGACCACGGCTATGGCAATGCGATGATGCTTATGGGCGGAAATGTTATTGGCGGTCGCGTCATGTCAAACTGGCCGGGTTTGGCGATTGACAACCTCTTTGAGGAGCAAGATCTCAAGGTGACAATTGATTATCGCGACATTTTGGCTGAGGTCATCAAGAAGCGAATGAAGAATAACAACATTAGTCAAGTCTTCCCGAACTTCACGCCGACGTACCGTGGCACCGTAGCAGCTTAAGGCCAAGACCACAAACTAGCGAGCCTTTCCCAACAGGAGAGGCTCGTTTTTTCGTTTATAGGGCCGCGATAATTGCGCTACCCATCTCGGAGGTCGAAACGACCCGGGAGCCTAGTTCAACAATATCCGCGGTTCGCACACCGGACTCCAGCGCAGATTCGATGGCGGCTTCAATTCGATTCGCCGACTCCGTATCGCCGAACGTGTATTTGAGCATCATTCCTGCGCTAAGGATCGTCGCGATGGGATTCGCCTTGCCTTGTCCCGCAATGTCGGGAGCGGAGCCATGAATAGGCTCGTAAAGGCCGAATGTCCGCCCATCTTTCGGGTCAGACAGGGAAGCGCTCGGGAGCAAGCCTAGGGAGCCGGTGATCATGGAAGCTTCATCGCTCAAAATATCGCCAAACATGTTCTCAGTGAGAATCACGTCGAACTGCTGCGGATTGCGAACAAGTTGCATCGCACAGTTGTCAACGAGCATGTGGCTCACTTCAACATCGGGGTTTTGAGCGGCGAACTCATTAACAATCTCTCGCCAAAGGCGGCTTGTTTCGAGAACATTGGCTTTGTCGACGCTGCAGATCTTTGAGGATCGCTGGCGCGCAACGTCAAAGGCGACGCGTGTAATTCGCTCAATCTCCGCGCGGGAGTAAACGCAAGTGTCGATGGCAACGGTGCCCTCGTTCCGACGCTCCCTCGGCTTTCCAAAGTAGATTCCACCGGTAAGTTCCCGGATGACCACGAGGTCGAGAAGTGCATGCTCAGGTTTCAGGGGACTTGCGCCCGCTAAGGCCGCGAAAGTCTTTGCCGGTCGCACGTTGGCGTAGAGGTTTAGCTCTGAACGTAAGGGAAGTAGAGCTCCGACCTCAGGCCGCAGTTCCACGGGTAGCTGATCCCATTTGGGGCCGCCAACAGCACCAAGCAGCACGGCATCGGCGGAACGACACAAGTCCAATGTTGCTCCGGGAAGCGGGTGACCGGTTGCATCGTAAGCCGCGCCACCAATAAGAACTTCCTCAAAGTCAAAATCAAGATCAAGGGCTTTCAGCACTCGAATGGCTTCGGCGACGACTTCCGGGCCGATCCCGTCACCGGCGAGAACTGCTATCTTAGGCATCCGAAGATTATGGCATCTTAGCCCTTCGGCTTAAACATCGGGCCAAGCAGCGCGCGCCATATGGTGTTTTGACCTGGCGTTAAGATTGCTAGCACGTCCGTGATCGTCTTCCGGCGGACGGATTCGATCTTTGCCTCGGCGGGAGGGCCAAGCGTCCTCATTCGGTCTGAAAACTTCTTTTGAGCGGCTTCTTGCTCAGCCTTTGTCTTCGGTTGGGCAATTCCTTTACCTGCTTGGGCGCTGGTGTCTCGTTGAATTTTTTCAACGGCCTGCAGGCCACTTTGAAGCAAACCTTGTATTTTTGTTTTTTGACTTGCGTTCAGGCCAACCCTACTCGCTACCGTCTCGTCCGCAAGTGCGGTTACGCCGATTGCTTGCAGGCTGATTTCGCGCAACCGCTTTAGCTGGCTGGCATTGAGTGTTGCGAGAACCTTTGTCTTAAGGTCCATTAGCATTTTCATTTCGCGGGCTTGGTCCGGCTTAGTATTCTTGTTAGCTTTGAGTTTCTTCTCCATTTCCGCGTAATAGGCCTTCTGATCAGAGTTGAACTTGCCGCCATAGGTATTGAGCTTGGCCCGTTGAGCCTCGGTAATTTTGAGTTCGGTCTGAATGGCCTTGTCTTGCAAAAGCACGATCGACGCGACCTGACCATCAAATGCATCCCCGCATGCAAAAGCGGCGCAACTAACGACTATGGCGAACAGAAACTTTTTCATAATGTAACTATCAGACGATCACGCGATCAAAGCGACCTCATCTTCCGAATATTCTGACGTGTCACCACTCATTTCGACACGCGCGCCTGGGACCAGCTTCCTAATTGAACTAACGAGCTCGTCAGATGGTTCCACGGAAATCGGTAAAAACACAGGGAGGTGACTGTTCGCGGGAAGAACTTGGAGTTGGACTTCGGCGGTTCCTGGGAATCGTCGAAGAATGGCGGCGAGCTCGGAAACCTGACGCTTCGTAGCTTTTGCTATCTGAACTTGGATTGTTGCCGAACCTGAAGCCGGTAAGTCCAGGCCAAGCTGATCCATCGGAACGATGTCCTCGAGCCTTATCTCATGAGACTTCTCGCCACCGCTCCCGGGGCGGTCACGATGCATCACTACTCCAGTGATTTTGACTACCGTATCCTTGATCAGCAAATGCGAGAGCTTTTCGTAGGTTGCAGGGAAGGCGGTAATGCTGGCTTGCCCGGTGAAGTCTTCCAACGTGAGCGTTGCCATCTTTAGTCCCTTTTGCTTTGTAATCGTCGTGCGAATGCCCGCGATGACGCCCGCGAGCTTCACCTGCTTGCCTTCGTCAAGCTCTTCAACGGCGGCACACGAATGACTTATTGAAGCGTTGATGAGCCGCTCATAGCCGCGCAGAGGATGGTCTGAGACATAGATGCCCATGACCTCTTTCTCTTGGCTCAAGATCTCAGTTCGCGAAAGTGGTTCCAAGGTTGGAAGGGGAGGGTAGCTACTGTGGCTTCCAGCATCTCCGTCGCCAAAAAGTGAATCTTGACCCGCCAAACGATTGCGGTTGGATTGGTCTGCGAAAACCAGCGCCCCTTCTAGAGTTTCGATCAAAACCCGTCGGTTCGGGCACAAGCAATCTAGTGCGCCCGCCTTAACTAACCCTTCCAAGGCGGTTTTGCTTAGACCGAATGGCCGGAGCCGTTCGGTGAAATTGAAGAAATGTGTGAACGGCCCTTCCTCTTCTCTGGAACGGATGATTGCTTCGGCAATGCCATCGCCAACGCCCTTGATGGCGGCCAATCCGTATCGAATGGCCTGTGTTTGTTCGTTTGTCTTGGACTTGCCCGAAACCGATTCAATGGTAAAGTCCATCCCGGATGATGCCACGGAAGGAGGAAGCACCGAAATCTTCAGCCGCCGGCACTCTTCAATACAAGCGACGACGCGCTCTTCTTTGACTCGGTAGGCGGCAAGCAGGGCGGCCATGTATTCCACCGTGAAGTTCGCCTTCAGGAAAGCCGTTTGATAGGCAAGAACTCCATAGCAAACGGCGTGGGCTTTGTTAAACGCATAATCCGCAAAGGGAATCAGCAACTCCCAAACACGGTTCCCAACCTCTTCCGGAACTTCCCGTTGGCGGCACCCATCAAGGAACTCCACCTTCATTGAGTCCATGGCCTTCTTGTCCTTCTTGCCCATCGCTCGGCGGAGCAGGTCTCCTTTCCCCAAACTAAAGCCAGCAAGAGCCTGGGCGATTTTCTGAACTTGTTCTTGGTAAACAATGATGCCGTAGGTTTCCATCAAGATAGGCTTGATGAGATCGTGCATATAGTCGGGTTCCTGGCGTCCATGCTTTACATTGATGAAAGCCGGAATATTCTCCATAGGGCCTGGGCGATAGAGGGCAACCATAGCCGACAGCTCGTGCACGTTTTGAGGCTTGAGTTCCTTGACATAGCGGGTCATTCCGCCAGATTCCAATTGGAACACTCCAACCGTTTCTGCACGTCCCAACATCTCATAGGCAAGCGGATCGTCTAGGGGAATGCTTTGGATTCCATGTTTCAGCAGATACGCCGCCTTTTCAGCTTTGGGAGCGATGGTCAGGTCCAGGCTCGCGGGCGCATCGCCGAACTCCTGCGAGCGCAGATTGGCGAGGGTTTTCGATATGACGGTGAGGTTTGAGAGGCCCAGGAAGTCCATCTTGAGAAGGCCGATCTTCTCCAGAATCCCCATCTCAAACGCGGTAACCGGTAGGCCCTCGTTTGAGCGGTAAAGGGGAATATGATCCACGAGCGGTTCGCGCGAAATGACGACTCCCGCCGCGTGAACTCCGCAGTTTCGAGCGAGGCCCTCGACGGTTTTGGCGGAGTCAACAACGGCTTTGACCCGGTCCTCGCCTTGGTACAGACTCCGGAACTCGGCAACCTCTTTCATCGCTTTGGCGATGCTCATTCCCGGCATTGTTGGAATGGTCTTGCAGATGCGATCCGTTTCTTGAGGTGTGTAGCCGAGGGCTCGTCCGCAGTCCTTTATCGCCGCCTTCGCTCCCAGAGTTCCAAAGGTCACGATTTGGGCTACATGCTCAGAGCCATATTTTTCGTTGACGTAACGAATCATCTCGTCTCTACGTGTGTCCTCAAAGTCCATGTCTATGTCGGGCATGGAAATGCGCTCTGGATTCAGAAACCGCTCGAAAGTCAAGTCGTAATCCAGCGGATTGATGTCTGTTATGCCGATGCTGTATGCAACTAGAGATGCCGCTGCTGACCCGCGTACACCAAAGTTTATGCCTGTTCTTCGTGCATGCTCGGCGAACTCTCGAACCAATAAGAAATACGAACCAAATCCGGTGTTTTCGATGATCCCAAGTTCAAAATTCAGGCGTTCTTGAGCGCGTTCATCGGCATGAGGCATCCTCTTGACCAGCAGATCCGCCGAAATTTCGCGCAGATACTGATCAACGGAGTAGCCTTCGGGCAAGTCGGGATCGGGCATGTTGGCTTGTTGCTTACCCAACTGCACATCGCACATTTCGGCGATCGAAGTGGTGTTTTCGAGTGCTTCCGGCGTTTCTCCGAATATCTCCGCCATCTCCTCGGGCGACTTGATGTAAAACTCGTCAGTTGAGAACTTAAACCGTTTTTCATCGCTAACTTGGGCACCCGTTTGAATACACAGGAGAACATCGTGCGGTTGCGCATCTGTCTTGCACAGATAGTGGGCGTCATTCGTACATACTAACGGCAAGTTGAGCTGCTTAGAGATTTTGATCAGCCCATCGCGGATTTGCGCTTGTTCAGGAATTCGGTGGTTCTGGAGTTCGACAAAGTAGTTTCCTGGCCCAAAAATCTCGGCGTATTGTCCGGCCAAATACTGGGCCTTATCGTATTCGCCTTTGAGCAGAAGCTGGCATACTTCGGAGCCCAAACACGTTGTTGTTCCCACAAGGCCTGCGCTGTACGTTCGGAGCAATTCGTGATCAATCCGCGGCCGGTAGTAATATCCCTGCAGCGCGGCGATTGTGGCGAGTTTGCAGAGGTTTCGATAGCCCTGTAGATCCTTGGCGATCAGCAACTGATGAAAACTATCCTTCTCCTCGCCCCGGCCACGCGATTTGTGGTCGGCCGTGATATAGGCTTCCATGCCGATGAGCGGCTTAATGCCCTGCTTTTCGCACTCCAGGTAGAACTCCATCACGCCAAACATAACGCCGTGGTCGGTGATAGCGAGGGCCTCCATACCCAGCTCTTTTGCCTTCGATACCATCTCAGGAATTCTGTTCGCGCCATCCAGCAAGCTGTATTCGGTGTGATTGTGGATGTGGCAAAAGCGCGGGGTCATGTCGGGTCAGGAGAGGCATCAATTGTGACGGAAAATGGCGGCAAAATGCGGCGCACAATTTCACCGCGTTTTTGCCGGGGAGCTTCGGTCCACGAAATGGAAAAAAGACTGTGGAATGACTTTCAGGCGTGGATTCACCCTCGTAGAATTGCTGATTGTCATCATTATCATTGCCGTCCTAACGGCCATCGCAGCCCCAAAATTTGCCAATAAGAAGGTCTCCGCGCAGGAATCGGCGGCGCGCAGCGATTTGAAAAATATTAGAAATGCAATCGCGCGATTCTATAATGACACGGGTCTATATCCGAACTCCGAGAACGACTTGACCGCGAAAACACGCCCGACCGACGGCGTATATTGGAATGGCTCGTCGTGGGTAACCGCCCCAGTTCCAAATACATGGAGCGGTCCGTATATCTACAAGTATCCGAGTTGCCCCATAGCTGACTATTCCTACGAGGCCGTTCGCGTTGGTACGGCGCGCGACGTACGGATTAAGCCAGATAATGAGGGTGGTTCAAACCCATACCGCTTTTGGTGAACTATTGACCCCGAAGCAAGGATAGGATTGAGTTAGGTTGTTGGTTCGCCTGGGCGAGTACGGAGATGCCACTCTGCTTGAGAATCTGAAGACGGGTAAACGTCGTCATTTCCGAGGCCATATCGGCATCACGAATGTTACTCTCCGAACTCGACAAGTTCTCGTTAGCAACCTCAAGTGAGCGAGACGTTGATTCCAGGAAGTTCTTTTGGAACGAACCCAGTTCGCCGCGCAGCTGAGCCAATTGTTCGCTCGCGTTGTCGATAATCTTCATTGCTTCTGTTGCGCCAGCCGTGGTGGTTACGTCCAGATCTGCAAGAGTCTTGCCAGTTACCGCGGCCGTGCCCAGACGGTTTGCGAAGACAACCGGCATTCCAAATGAAGTCGACTGTTCGCCATTGGGTCCGATTTGGAACCGAACGTTGTTCGCCGTAACTTGTGCCAGGGAAGTTGCGGTTGTGATGTTTGCGTTTCCAGTCTCGGTCATGACAATCACGTTGCCGTAGTTGTCTGTCAGTTTTAAACCTGAGTCAGCGGATGCGCGTCCACCGGTGAAGGTGACCGTTTGGAGACCTGAATCGGTAAGCGCCGTTACATTGAAAACCCCGTCTGTTCCCGCATCGTTGGCCGATGCTACGTTGTTGATGAGGCTCTTGGAGTCAAAAAGGGTGATCTGATGTCCCGCTCCAAACTCAACTTGACGCAACACAATGGTGACGGTAGTAGTTCCCACAAGCTGCGCTGTCACGCCGGTTGTGCCGGCCGCATCGTTAATCTTGCCGACCAACGATTGAACGGTTTCGGTACCATCAGTTGAAATCGAGAATCCGTTTACGACGATCGAACCGGAAGTCGTAATGAGGGCGCTGGAGCTGGAGAAGCCCTTACCCATCGTGATGATCGCCTGGTCGGCAGCCGTCACCTTGGAAATCGTTACAGCACCGGTTTGGAGGGTTTCGCCCGCAAAGGTGCTACCCATATAGATGCTTGAAGCAAAGGTTGGAGCCGTGATATTGGCCATGATTCCAGCCGTTCCATCAAGCAATCGCTTCTTGCCAAAAGCAGTGTCCTTCGCAATTCGGTCAATTGAACTAAGAGTTGATCGAATTTGAGTTTGGTTGGCTTGAAGCGTGCTGGAGTCAACAACGGCACTGTTAGCGGAGTGCACGGCAAGGGCTCTGATGTCCCGTAGAAGACGCTGGACTTCGTCCAAGGCACCTTCAGCCGTCTTCGTCATGCTTATCGCATCTTGCGTGTTGCGCATGGCTTGGCCGATGCCTCGAAGCTGAGATCGCATCCCTTCGCTAACAATAAGGCCGGCCGGATCATCGAGCGCACTATTGATGCGCAAGCCGGTGCCGAGCCTCGTGATCGAGGTGTTCATCTCATTATCCACCGAGGAAAGGTTCCTCAGGGCATTCATGGCGGGGATATTCGTATTTATTCGCAGACCCACTGGTTTAACTCCAATTGAGAATTTTCAAAAATGTCAATTCTTCATGTGATTTATCGGAGAAGACGTGGAATAACTTTAGGTTTGAGGGTTGATTAGGGTGAAAACTGAGTCATCTTATGGGCTGATAGAACGGCGTAGGTGGAGGCCAAGTTACCGAGAGTTTGCTCCACTTGCCGGAGGGTCCAGCATCAAACTCTGGCGCGGACCAGTCCGCATTGAGGGGTTTGAAATAGGAACTTTGACTTCCTGGAAACTGCGGTCCAGACCCAAGGCCCCGTGCGAAGACATCTTTGGGTCCACCATTAACAAGTGCGATGAGCAAACTCTTTGTGGCCGGATCATAGAATCCCGAACAACTCCAAGCGTTGACAGGAGCCGAAATCGCTTCGTCATACTTCAAGGGAGGCGAACCTCCGCCCGACCAACTCGTTGCCAGTCCCATGATGTCGTACACGGCTCCGCTGCAGGCCCAGGTCAGCGTTGAATCTGATGCCGCCTGAAACGGAACTTGAGGTGAATCTACCAGTTGACCCCCAGCTTCGATGCGGAACTTCTCCAAGTCTAACCTAAGGTGAATATTGGCGCTTGCACTTTCGGTAAGTGTGCCCGCGCCAACAAATGAGTAGGTATAGGTGCCGCGGAAACTGGTTAGGTATCGCTCTTTGCTTTTCTTTCCGTGAACCTCAACAACAACCGGGCCGTCGCTGCCATTGCCCGTAGCTGGAATACGAACCTTGAGCATTTGATTGTCCCAATTACCGACAAGTGTTGCCTTAACGCCATTCACCAGAACGTCTCCTGACTCACTTCCAAATTCACCGTAAAGGATGAGCGTGTCCTCCAACTCATCCCGAGTCATATTGCGGATAGTTGGACGTAGCCCAACGTTGGTGACAGCGAGCTTGAAAGTGGGCCTAAGCAGGGAAGTGCCATCCTTATCTTTGCCCTTCCGTGCCATATCTGCCAATACTTCAACAACCGCAAAAGATCGTTGATCTGGAGTTTCCTTTTGGAAGTCGTTCGCGGCTACGAGACGATCTACAAAATAGCGACTAGCGTCAAAAGCCGTACTGGAATTGCACAACTGAGTCCATCCCATCACAACTCCCGCCCCCTTGTTCAAGATCGCATCTCGAAACTTTGCAACTTGGAGGTGGCTGTTGCCCGTAAAACAAACGTTCAGAAAGACGACGGCATTAGGACTGAACGACATATACCGAGTCACAAACTTGTGATTAATCGCATAAGTTGTCGCCGAAACTTCGACCCCGTTCACAGTGTCGCCCGTTAGCCCGGTGTAATAGCACAAGCGATCGTTGTCCCAATCTAGCTTCACGTCGGAAGTTGCTTCAGTGGCGGCATCGTAAGGCGTAGAAGAAGCAACAACAAAGAGTTCCTCCCCCGATTTTGTTGTCCCTTTGCCGCCGTGGGCATTGATATACCAAAAAGCATCGCCATTCACCGCTCGCAAGTCCGTAAGTCGGGCCTTGCCTTCAGGGGTGCTTACGACCGTAAATAGGTTGTCCTTTTGCAGATAGCGGCTCATATCGGCAATCGGAACTTGAAGCTGGCTGAAACTTGCGCCGAATGCGTGCATGAGCCGAGCTTGCTGAGATTTGCCGACAAAACTTGCTTTTGACGAACGCGTCCAGTTGAATGAAGAAGGGCGAGAGCGATCCGGGAATCTGTTGTTACCGATTACGAGTAACCGTCCGTCATTGAATCGGCCCCAAGCGCACCCATCATCCGAGTTATAACCAGACGCCTCGAACTCGGGCCTGGTTGCGATGTATGAGGCCAGAGCTTGATTTTGAGCATTAACGGTGCCGCCAGCAAGATGGATCTCCTCAAATTTGGCATTAACCGCCTGAATCGCAACGACCCGTTGCCCGTCGGTGACCACCGTTACGGTGCCCCCGCCGGCTCCGCCTCCCCCGCATGCAAGAATGATCAAGAGACCAACTAAATAGAGCCAGTAGCGCTTCATGCTCCAGTTTAGCCCTAACTGGTTAAAATTTCACACATTTTCTTTAGTTTTGATTGACATGGTCTGGGCAAAACAAACGAGACTGAACACATCACGTGTTCAGCCTCGTAAGAAAGATGAAGAGGGTTAGTTCTTAACCAGTTGCTTTTCCTTCTTTGGCGGATTATCGAGCTTCTTCGTGAAGACAACCTTGTTGTCGTCATCAAGCTCGGCCACGATTGAGTCACCCGCCGAGAAGGAGCCCAGAAGGAACTCTTCGGAAAGAGGGTCTTCGATGAACCGTTGGACCGCCCTTCGTAAAGGTCTTGCGCCGAGGTTCGGATCGTAGCCTTGATCACAAAGCATATCCTTAACCTCTTCGCTAAGTTCCAACGTGATCCCTATTGCCGCGGCTTGCTCGTTTACTCGCTTCAGATAGAGCTCGGCAATCTGCAGAATCTCTGGCTTGGCGAGGTGAGTGAAGACAATCACTTCATCAACACGGTTGAGAAACTCGGGCCGGAAGGTCTTTTTCATTTCTTCTTGCATTCGGTTTTTCATTGCCTCATAAACCTTCGGATCGTTCGGATCTTCAGTTCTTGAACGGAAACCCAAACCGCCGTCAAGCTCGATCGGCCTAACACCAACGTTCGACGTCATGATGATGATCGTGTTTCGGAAGTCCACGGTTCGACCCTGGCTGTCGGTCAACTGGCCGTCTTCCATAACCTGCAAGAGGATGTTGAACACTTCCGGATGGGCTTTCTCAACTTCATCAAGCAGAACGACGCAGTACGGGTTCCGGCGAACTTGCTCAGTTAGCTGACCGCCCTCATCGTAACCTACGTATCCGGGAGGGGCACCCACAAGCCGGCTCACTGCGAATTTCTCCATGTATTCCGACATGTCGATTCGCACCATGTTGCTTTCCTTTTCGTAGAGGTAGGCAGCGAGTGCTTTGGCAAGCTCGGTCTTTCCAACACCGGTCGGGCCGAGGAAGATGAAGCTTCCCATGGGTCGCTTCGGATCCTTGAGGCCGCTTCGGCTTCTTCGAATTGCTCGCGAAACCGCAGAGACTGCGTCTTTCTGACCAATTATGCGTGCGTGAAGGTCCTCTTCCATACGGAGGAGTTTCTGAGTCTCCGCTTCCACGAGTTTCATCACCGGAATACCGGTCCAACTCTGGACGATTTGGGCGATTTCGGCCTCGTCAACCTTGGGCTCGTGCTTTTCGCGCGAGTTCCAGACTTCCTCTCGCTCGGCGATGCTTGCTTCGAGGTCTTCGAGTTGCTTTTGCAAACCGCTGAGCTGTTCGGCGTTGCCCTCGTTGGTGCGCTTTTCTACGTGCTCAACTTCTGATTTGAGTTTGTTCATCTTTACGCGATCCGAACGTACGTCCGCCGGAGGCAGACTCTGTTGCAGTCGAACGCGAGAAGCCGCTTCATCAATAAGGTCAATCGCCTTATCTGGCAAGGTTCGATCCGTGATGTAGCGTTGGCTAAGCGTGACCGCCGCCGTAATCGCTTCATCGGTAATCTCAACTTGGTGATGCGCCTCATAGCGCTCGCGCAAGCCCTTCAAAATGTCGATGGCTTCTTCGTCGTTAGGTTCTCTAACCTTCACGCCTTGGAAACGTCGCTCAAGCGCAGCATCCTTTTCGATGTACTTTCTAAATTCGTCTTGCGTAGTCGCGCCGATGCACTGCAGTTCACCGCGTGCGAGCGCCGGCTTCATGATGTTACTTGCATCAATCGCGCCTTCAGCCGCTCCGGCTCCGACCAGCGTGTGAAGCTCGTCAATGAAGAGAATCACCTGGCCCTCGGCCTTGCGAACTTCCTCCATCACTTTCTTCATGCGCTCTTCAAACTCACCGCGATACTTGGTGCCAGCCACGAGTCCGGCCAGATCAAGCGTAACGATCCGCTTGCCGTTAAGCAGCTCGGGAATGTCCCCGCTTACGATTCTTAGCGCCAGACCCTCAGCGATCGCCGTTTTACCTACTCCGGGTTCACCGATAAGGCAGGGGTTGTTCTTAGTTCGGCGGCAGAGAATCTGCATAATCCGCTCAATTTCGTTCTGACGACCGACCACAGGGTCCAGCTTGCCTTCGCGGGCAAGCTCGGTAAGGTCCCGACCAAACTCATCAAGTGTTTGGGTTTTGGTCCCGGAGCTTGCGTTTGAGCGGCTAGAGCCGGGCTTTGCCTGAGACTCTGTATCCTGTAGTCCCATCACTTCGGCGCGCGCCCGTTCGAGTTCAACGCCGAGCTTTGCAAGCACTCTGCCCGCAAGTCCGTCGCCTTCTCGAATCAATCCTAGGAGCAAATGCTCGGTGCCGATGTAATTGTTATTGAGGCTTCGAGCTTCGTCATAAGCAAGATCAATTACTCGCTTAGCGCGAGGTGTCAGAGTCATGTCTTGGCTCGGTCTTGCATCGCCACGGGGAAGTTGCTTTTCCACTTCCGACCGAACTCGATTTAGACTGACGCCTAATTTCTCCAGAACCCGTGCGGCAACGCTATCCTGCTCCCTCACCAGCCCGAGCAACAGATGCTCAGTGCTGACATAGCCTTCGCCAAATTTCTGCGCTTCTTCCTGCGCATAAAAAACGACCTTTCTAGCTCTTTCAGTAAATCTTTGCCACATAGTTTTTTCGCTTGGATCACGGGCATCCGGTTATACGACGTCCGAACTGCACGTTTGTTCTTACGTCTAGGCAGGCCGACTCATTGCGGCACACCCGATTGTATTTAGGAGACGCTCCAGCCTCGTCGAACGACGCGCGGGCTCCCAAAGCGTACCTGCAAGCGCAAGCATCGCACAGTAATGTTATCGGGATGTTTTTGGATTTTCTGAGGTGATATTTGCGTGATAAAGTTGATCGGAAGGGATTGAAGCAGATGCTGCAACGGTATCCACTCCACTCTTCGTGTTCTGGTAGCGGTCATTCTGGCGATTCGCCCGGCAATCGTAGTTCTCCCGGTGGGACCTTTGCTCGCTCAAGAACGCGCTACTGCCTCGCAGTCTCCTTCCAGGACTTGACTGGCCTGGCAATGCTCATGAAAAGCCTGTGCCGCGAACATGCTTCCACATTTCCCGCGCACCGGGCTAATTGGACACCTTTCAACGTGGAGCGGTACACGGCGCTCGCCGAATCTAGTCAAGATGAGTTGAGCGAACGACCCGCTTGAACGCTGCCAAAGCCGTTCGCTCATTCTTTCCCGCTACAGAGAGTTGCACTAAAATGCCTTCATGCGGAATGAAAATGCAGTAATTTTTAATGGGAGGTTTCACGAGCTTATTTAGATAGGTGCCACATACAGCACGTGGGGGCTGATTCTCAATCCTAAACGCAGCGATTGGGGTCCCGGGGCCATAGAAGTCGCTTACGTATCGGCGAAGTCGGCGAATGTCTTTGACCGCCTGTTGAGCGTTGTCGGTTAGCCACATGCGCCGTATGTAGATACTTTTCGTTTCATTCCAACTGCAGAGCGTGCTCATCCGATGGAACCACCCGTCGCTACTCTGCACATCCCAGGCACCCGATCGCGGCGGCATCGGCAGGTCCAGTGAGATTCTTGGCTCCAAAAAGGTTACACGATATATGCCGGAAGGTCCCTTCTTCAAAGTGTAGTCTGGATGCTTTGGCGGGTCTAGGCTCCACTTCGCCGTCGGATACAGAACGAAACCTGCTGCGAATGTGGCCACCACGAGGCCCCCCAGTAGCCCCCAAATGATTCTGGAGGCTCGGTTGGCCGGAGGCTTAAATGGATTGATCGGTGGATGTTCGTACATCTAGCTATCAATCGCTTCTAACCTGCGCACATGACGCCCGCCTTCGAAGGGCTCGCTCAGGAACAAATCAACGATCCTCAGTGCCATCTCTTCACTCATCATGCGCTCTCCAAGCGCGATCATGTTCGCGTCGTTGTGAGCCCTCGTCAGCCGGACAGACTCCTCGTTCCAGCACACCCCGCACCGAATCCCCTTTACTCGGTTCGAGACCATCGCCTCGCCATTCCCCGAGCCTCCCAGGACAATTCCTCTCTCCGCCTTTCCTTCGGCTACGGCGAGAGCCGCGGGGCGGACGAAGGTGGGGTAGTCGCAGGATTCGGTGGAGAAGGTGCCGAAATCGAGCACCGCGTGCCCGTCGGCCTCCAGTTTTCTCTTGATTGCCTCTTTGTAGAGAAAGCCAGCATGGTCCGATCCGAGGGCGATAATCATGCTGAGAATGGTACCAATCTTTAAGGTGTCGGGGGAGGTTCGGAGGTTCGTAGATTCGGATAGCGAGACAACGTACGTGCAAACGCCCCGGTGATACTTGCTGCACATCAACGGAAGATCCTGCACCCCCTAGCTCCCAAAAACCGTACAATCAATCTAGAAATGCCCAAACAGATTTACAGCGAGTCGGAGATCAGTAAAATCTTGCAAACTGCCGCCAAGATTCAGGAGCAGGAGTCCGCTTCTGCCTACTCGCCAGGAGTGACTTTTGAAGAACTTCAGCGTATCGCCGCCGAATGCGGAATTAGCGAAGACGCATTGAAACTCGCCCTTACGCAGCCCGAGCAGAAATCCGAAGAGAGTTTCATGAATCTGGTGGAGACCCACGAGCGGGTTTTTGACGGCGAACTTGATCTAGACCGCCTAGATGAGGTGGTCGAGGCGTTGGGACCAAATGTTAAATTGCAGTTCTCCCAGCAACTAGGACGCTCGATGAAGGCGCGGTTAACCTCGGGGACCGTTTTTGGCGACCTTGAGATTTCATCTCGCAACGGCCGCACGAAGCTGCGCTTCCGTCAGACCCCGTTTGTGGCTTACTTTGCAGGCTTGCACGGGCCGCTGATCTTATCGTTTGTGATTGGGGCCGGGATGATGGGGAAGGGCTACGTGTGGCCCGGGCTGATGACGGTCATCGCGCTGCTAACCGTCGGAGGGCTGATCTTTCGAACCCTAGCCCAAGGCGGCAAGAAGAAAGCGCGTAAGCTCGTTGATGAAGTTTCAGTCGCCATCCAAAATTGCATTGCCTCTGATTTGCGAAAAAACCTGGAAGGCGCAAAGGCTATTCAATCGGTAGAAGAAGTGTCAGATATCGCCAATCAGCTTCAATAAGTAGCGACCATATCCGTTGTTCTTGAGTTTGAGTCCAACTTCTCGTAGCCGATCTGCGGCAACCCAACCCTGCCGAAAGGCGATTTCCTCTGGGCAGGAGATCATAAAACCTTGGCGTGATTCAACAGCATGCACAAACTGCGCAGCTTGGATCAGCATCTCATGAGTGCCTGTGTCGAGCCAAGCATATCCTCGGCCAAGCGTTTCAACATTGAGCTTGCCCTCATCCAGATAAAGGCGATTGAGGTCGGTGATTTCTAGCTCACCACGAGCTGAAGGCTTAAGGGCGAGAGCGCGTTCGACCACGGTTTCATCATAAAAATAGAGTCCTGTCACGGCGTAGTTCGATTTTGGCTTTGTCGGTTTCTCTTCAATGCTAACGGCGGTCCCGTTAGCATCAAATTCCACGACTCCGTATTGGGTTGCATCATCCACATGGTAAGCAAACACAACCGCACCTGACTCGAGGGCAGCCGCCTCTTGAAGCTGCTCTTGAAGTCCGTGACCAAAGAAAATGTTGTCCCCAAGGATTAGGGCGCACGGTTCGCCGTTTACAAAATCTGCCCCGACATGAAACGCCTGGGCAAGACCACCGGGGTGAGGTTGAACCGCATATTGAATCGAAATCCCCCACTGCGAGCCGTCTGACAGCAATGTCTGAAAGGCAGCCTGGTCATGAGGGGTGGTTATGATCAGAATCTCCTTTATCCCAGCGAGCATGAGCACGCTCAGCGGATAGTAGATCATCGGTTTGTTATAAATCGGCATGAGCTGCTTGCTCACCGCTTGGGTGACAGGATAAAGCCGAGTGCCCGAGCCGCCCGCCAAGATGATGCCGCGCTTGACCAATTTATAGATCCTCGCCCAGCGAGGGGCCGTAGAACTTCTTCACGAAGGCTTGGAAATCGTCTGTTGAAACGAGTGGACGCCACCAATCTTGATTCGCCACGTACCATCGAACGGTCTTTCGTAAAGACTCCTCGAACGGATGGCTCGGCTTCCAGCCCAGTGAGCCCGTTTTTTCGGCTGTCATGGAGTAGCGCTTGTCATGAGCGCCCTTTCGAGGGTCGGGGATTTTCTTAACGAGGCTCTCGTCTCGGTTCGTTTCCTGTAAGAGAATATCAACAACGGTTCGGTTCGTTCGCTCGTTGACGTCGCCAACGTTGTAAACCTCGCCGCTTTCGCCCTTAAGCAAAACCGTCAAAATCCCGCTTGCATGATCCATCGCGTGAATCCACTCCCGAACCTGATCGCCTTCGCCGTAAAGTGGGACCTTTTTGCCATCAATCAGGCGCGTGACAAAGAAAGGAATAAGCTTTTCTGGAAACTGCCAAGGGCCATACGTATTGCCGCCGCGAGTAATGAGGGCCGGTGTTTTGAACGCTTTCACGTGGGCTCGAATCTGCAAGTCGCCCCCAGCTTTGCTCGCGCTGTACGGGGTGTTGGGCTCAATGGGGCTGTCTTCGGTGAAGTGCCCGGCGTCAATAGAACCGTAGACTTCATCCGTGCTCACGTGTACCATGCGTTCCAACCCAAACTTCCGGGTTGCTTCAAGCAACGTGTAGACGCCAAGAACATCGGTCTCGATGAAGCTACCCGCATGCAGGAGGCTCCGATCATTGTGGCTTTCCGCGGCAAAGTTTACGATGTGAGTGATGTCTTCGGACTGAATCGTCCCCTCAACGACCGTTGCATCCTGAACCTTTCCCGCAACAAAAGAAATCCGATCGCGGACGTCGGCCAGAGTGGACAGATTTCCTGCATACGTTAGCGCATCAAGCACTACTATCTTTGCGTCAGGAATTTGCTTCAGGGCTAATCGAACGAAATTGGAGCCGATGAACCCGGCGCCTCCGGTCACTAACAATCGCATCGGTTATTAGTTTGTCACTTTATGTGCCAATTCAGCTTAGGGCAACTTGAAAGGCGAATCAGGGTCGGCTTCATGCCGAATCTCATCCACGGGTTCCTGCTTGCCTTCGCCGGCATAGAGCTGATCGGGGAAGTTCATCACAAAAGCTTCACGATCGCCCACATTACGATAAGCATGAACCACTCCAGGAG
>JBEBHJ010000043.1:0-31522 GCA_040081075.1 Fimbriimonadaceae bacterium
GCCGCCACGTTGAGATCCTGTAAAACCAACTCCCTTGACGGCAGGATGCGCAACGAGAGCTTGACCAATTTCGAAGCCCGAATCATAGAGCATCGAAAACACACCTTCGGGCATCCCTGTTGATTGAGCCGCCGCGATGACGCAATTGCCGACGATTTCGCTCACACCCGGATGAGCGGCGTGGGCTTTAACAATAATTGGACACCCGGCCGCGAGGGCGCTGGCTGAATCGCCGCCCATTACCGAATAGGCAAGGGGAAAATTGGATGCCCCAAAAACGGCAACTGGGCCGATAGGAATCCACATGCTGCGCATATCGGGCTTCGGAAGGGGCTGTCGGTCTGGAACCGCGGTTTCAATACGGGGATCAACCCAGGTGCCCTCGCTGGCGACTTGCGCAAAAAGGCGTATCTGGCCGATTGTTCGGTTGAACTCCCCATTGGCACGAACCTCGGGCAAACCGGTCTCTATCACATAACGAGCGACAATCTCATCTCGAGACGCTTCCATCTGATTCGCGATCTCGGAAAGAAAAGCTCCTCGCGTCGCCCCCGAGAGCTTCCTAAACGGATTGAAGGCCGCGAGAGCGAGTTCACACGCGACCTGAAGTTCGGATGCCTTCGCCGAATGATATTGCGGTCCAATGGGCTCCGATCGCTCTCGATGGCTTGCCTGAAAGACGGCGCCCCCTTGTTCTCCGCGAGAATAGCCAATAAATGAGAGACCGGTTAATGCCATGAGCCCTAATTCTAGCTTGAAAGGAGGGGAGCCTGTCATACTCTTCCCTAGTGGCTCATATCCTTGTAATTGATGATGAAGATGGTGTTTTGGCTTCGGTCAAACGTAGATTGGAAAGGGAGGGTTATCAAGTAACCGCAACGGACTCCGCCGCAAGCGGCATGGATCTCATCTCAAGAGCAGAGACTCCCTTTGATGTGATTGTCACCGATATGAGCATCGAAGAGCCCGATGCCGGGCTCAAGGTTTTGCAAGCCGCGTTCGCGCGTGATCTCTTCGCCGAGGTCATCGTGATGACGGCATTTGGAAATGTGGCTAACGCGGTGGAATGCATGCGCCGTGGCGCCTTCGACTATATCGAAAAGAACGTGCCCGGCGTCGACACCTATGAGCAGCTTACATTGAAGGTTGACGATGCATTGGAACGCCGTCGGCGAGATGTTTATACGGTAGAACTCTGGGAACGAGCAGCGAGATCAAAAGAGCGAATGCCGTGAAGGTTAGCGCAAAAGGCCCAAACAGGGTCGCGAACGGTGTAAAGTAAAAGCGATGTCGGTTGTCGAAGTAAAGGGTCTCACGGTGCGTTATGGCTCTTTCACGGCCCTTAACGATCTCACGGTGTCGATTCCAAGCGGCTCAGTTGGGCTGCTGGGACCCAATGGAGCGGGAAAAACGACGCTCCTCAAGACCATTCTCGGATTCGTGCGCCCCGCTAGTGGTACCGCGAGAGTTTTGGGCCACGATGTGGCGACCGAAGATCGTTTGATTCGCCAAAAAATCGGCTTGATGCCCGAGCAAGATTGCCACATTCCCGGAATGTCGGCCGTTCAGTTTGTTGCTTATGCGGGTGAGCTAGCTGGTGTTCCGCCCAGCAATGCTATCCAACGCGCTCACGAAGTCTTAGAGTACTGCGGGCTAGGCGAGGCTCGTTACCGGAATGTCGAGACCTATTCCACGGGTATGAAGCAGCGCATCAAACTCGCTCAAGCGATTGTTCATGGACCGAAATTGCTACTTCTCGATGAGCCTACGAACGGACTCGACCCCGCCGGTCGGGAGTCCATGCTTGACCTTATCCAATCGGTAACCCACGAAAAAGGGCTCAACGTGCTGGTTTCGAGCCATCTCTTGCCGGACATTGAGCGCGTGTGTGATGAAGTTGTGGTTGTGATGGGCGGAAAATTAGTGGCCAATGGGCTTATAAGTGACTTGAAGGTTATCGCCGGTTCCCCTGTGGACGTTGAGCTTCGTGAATCCAACGACGCCTTCGTGAAATATCTGCAAGATCATGGAGCGGGTGTGGAAATCCGGGGGCCCTACAATTATCGAGTGCAAAGCCCGATCGGCGACACTGAAAAGCGACTGCTCGTGCTCGCCGCCGCCCGAGAGAGCCAGGCGCAAGTCCGCGGGCTAACACTTGCCGAGCGGTCGCTCGAAGAAGCATTCTTGTCGGCAGTATCCGGAGGAGGGCACCAGTTTGAGTTCTAGCCCGATAGCCGATCTGAGTTATCGTAACTACGATGGGCCGCTCGAGCCCCTGAATCATCGATGGTGGAGCATCGCAAAATCTACGATGCGGATTGGATTTAAGAAGAAGTCCGCTTGGTGGTGTTCGATTGCATCGGCTTGGTATTTCTACGCCATGATCTTCGTGATCTTTATCACGGATAAGGCGGCCGAAGCCGCCGGCAACGCGCCACAAATGCAAACGATGACATCGTTTTTTGGCCGTGTTCGGTGGAGTGACCAATTCCTGCACGGATTGCAATATGGACAAATCCTTTATTTCATCGTTGCTCTCATTCTTGGCGCAGGTTCCATCGCTAATGACACGAGAGCCAACGCCCTCCTAGTCTATTTGAGCAAGCCGATTTCGAAGCGCGACTACGTTTTCGGCAAGTGGTTCGGAATCTTCCTCCCCTTGCTCACGATCATGGCCGCTCCGGTACTGCTTTTCTACCTTTACGGCTTGATGAGTTTTCGGGATAAGGGGTTCGTTTCACAGGATCCTTTACTCATCTTCAAGCTGTTTGCGATCATGCCATTCGCGGCCGCGTTTTATGCAAGTTTGGCCCTCGGAATTAGCTCAATGTTCAATCAGGGCCGAACGGCAGGCGCGGTGTTTGGTGGGATGTATTTCCTTTCCAACTTCTTTACCGTTTTGATGACGGTCGCTTATTTCGGCATGAGCGGCGAATTCAGTCGTCGGGGTCATCGGCCCAGCGCTCCTCAAGGCGCACTCGATACCGTGATGTACCTGGCGCATTCCAGCATCGACGGAATCAGCAACAGTTTCACCCAGGCCGTTCTCGGAAGGGCGACGACCGCGCCATTCAACATTCCAGTGATGCGCGGCCCAATTTCAACTCCGGCTCCGCCACTCCTGTTTGGGCTAGGAATCGGCCTCTTCGTCATCATGATCAGCATTGGCTTGGCATGGCGACGGGTTCGAGCCGTTGAGATCGTTGGCTAGTTCGAAAGCCCGCAGAAATCCAACATAAGACGATCACCAACGTTCACACCTTTAAAGGCGGTGTGCTTAACGAGTGCAACAAAAATGTCGGCAGACTCGAGGGCTTCTTCAAGCGACACGAGTCGCAAAGCACCGTGAGATGGCACATGAGGCTCCACCGCCAGAACATCATAACTTTTGCCAACAAGGGCGGCGGTTATGTGCAACGCTGGCGACTCGCGAAGATCATCAATATCGGGCTTAAAGGCCAAGCCAAGACAAGCGATCTTGGGCTCTCGGTCATTTTTGTCAACAAACTTCTGGACGGCCTTGTCTACTCGTTCAATCACCCACTCAGCTTTATAGTCATTCACTTTTCGAGCTTGGTGAATCAGCTTGGCATTCTCGGGGTCGCGAGCGACGATGAACCAAGGGTCAACCGCGATACAGTGTCCACCGACACCGCAACCTGGCTGCAAAATGTTAACGCGAGGATGCAAATTTGCAAGCGCGATGAGCTCCCACACGTTCACGTCTTCCTTCGCGCAAATCATCGACAGTTCGTTGGCGAAGGCGATGTTTACATCGCGGAAGCTGTTTTCTACGAGCTTGCACATTTCCGCTGTTTTGGCGGTTGTTTCGACGATCTTGGCTTTCACAAACTTGCGATAGAGTTCAGCCGCCTTAGCTGCGCCTTCCGGAGTCATTCCTCCCACCACGCGATCGTTGTTGATGAGCTCCCGCAAGATTTGGCCGGGCAAAACGCGCTCGGGGCAATAGGCGAGGTGGTAGTTGACCGTAACTCCTTTTTCCTTGAGGAGCTGGTCGACGGTTTCAGTTGTGCCGACAGGTGAAGTGGATTCGATGATAATGACCGCCCCTTCCGTGAGAAACGGTGCAATTTTCTCGGCGGCATCTAATACATAACTGATATCCGGATCGGGGATTCCGGGTTGCTCCTTGAAGGGAGTGGGAACGCAAATGATGTAGTAATCGCAAGTTTCGGGGGTGAGTTGTGCCTTCAATCGCCCGCTCGCAACGGCTTCCTTCACGGCTTGATCTAGGTCCGGCTCGATGATGTGAGCTTTCCCTTGATTGATCATGTCAATCGCCTTTTGGCTGATATCCACGCCAACGACCGTTACGCCGTGACTGGCAAACATAGTCGCCGTGGGCAACCCAATATATCCTAAACCAACAATACAAAGCGTCATGGGGAACCTGAATTATGGCAGATTGGGCTTGAGCCCACCGCAAGATCAGATATTCTCATTAATATTCTAGAGAAATATGAATATTCTTGAAACGAACATAAGAAAAATGAAGTATTATTCCTCGTATGGGAAATAATCTTCATCCAATCCCAGCCTGCGATCCGGTTTCGGGGGGGGAGCTTTATATTAGCGAGCTTGCCTCAGATGACTCCGGGATTACGATTCGCGGGCGGTTTGCTGTTTCGAAGTTTGCCCGGCTCGATGCTGATCAGGCGAACTTCCTTGAGACCTTTTTGCGGTGCAAAGGCACCATTTCGGCGGTTGAAAAGGAGTTGGGCATCAGCTACCCCACTGTCAAATCCCGATTAGACGCGTTGCTGGCCGCCCTCGGGCTCGCGCCAGCTCATGATGATCGAGTTAAGCCCGACCCCACCGCGAAGCAGCTAATTCTAGACCAACTTGAGAGGGGCGAAATCACGCCCGAGGAAGCCAAGGCGAAACTGAGAGGAGAACAATGAAAGAAGAGATTTCAAGGATTATGAAAATGGTTCAAGAGGGCAAACTTACGCCTGAAGATGCGGCTGAGCTAATTGATGCTTTTCAAAGCGATCGCCAAGAAGCAGCCGATATTCCGCCCACAGAAGAGCCAAAATCGGAGCCAACCGAAACTAGCGCCGACAAGAAAGCTGGAGATCCGTTCCAGGGCGTTGTAGATTTCATCGAGAATATTGGTCGTGAAGTGACCCACAACGTGAACTGGCAGGAGATTTCAACCCAGGTGCGGACGGGGGCGAATAAAGGCTTTGAAGCCCTTAAGAAGGCGGCCGAGGAGATCAAGGCTGGGCAGTTCAATATCACCGTTTTCGGCACGGCCGAAACAAGAGACATTTCTTTGCCGTTAACGGTTGGCGAAGGAAAGATCGTCAAAATCGAGAATCCTTGCGGCAACATCAAAGTTACCGGTGGGCATGAAACGGGTTCGGTAAACGCCAGGGTCAAAGTCAGCGGTAGTAGCACCGAAGACGCCAAGGCAAAGGCGGATAGCTTTACCCTCGTGATAGAGGAAAGTGAGCAGCAAATCCTTATACGGCAGCCAAAGCAAAACGGCTTGAGTGTGGATATCGTGGTCCAGATTGCGGGCAAGGCGGCGATCGACCTTAAGACCGATTCCGGCGATATTGAAGTGCGCGAAAATGGCGGAAACGTTAAAGTCAGTAGCCAAAGCGGCGATTTGAAACTCAATCACGTGTCAGGTTCAGTTGATGTTTCAGTTCAAAGCGGTGACACCAATATAACCGACTCCGAAAACGCTAATGTCAGCCTCGAAAGTAAGTCTGGGCATATTGCGATCACAAATGTGAGCGGCAACCTCAATGCTCGTTGTGCCTCTGGTGAACTAGCCGTGAAGAATTGGACGGGAAAGATTCTCTCCGTTGAATCGGTGACGGGGGATGTGAGCGTCGACATCGCGACTCCAGTAGCCGGCACCATCAATATTCGGACGGTGAATGGCGATGCGACCATCTCTGTAGCGGATGGCGGGGACGCCCGCGTCTCACTCTCAACTCTTCGTGGAGCCGTTAGTTCGAGCGTTGCGCTCGAAGATGAAGCTCGCGGCGATCAAAGGATTACGGGAAGGCTAGGCGAAGGCACGGGCACGCTCGATGTTAGTGGAATCAATGGTGATATAAGCCTGAAGCTCCGAGACTCAGCGACCACGACCGGGTAGCATCCTTGCATGCCCCGAATTCTTGCTGCCGCTGATATCGGTAGCAACACCGCTCACCTTCTCATCGCAAGTGTGGAAGGTAACGTGGTGACGAGAATAAGCGACACCAACGAATGGTTGGCGCTTGGCGAGAAAGTCAGCCGGGTTGGACACATCCCGGCTGAAGACGCCATTCTTCTGCGCAAAACGATGAAGGCTTTCCGCAGGCTCGCGCACCTTCACGAAGCCGAAGGGCTTTACGTTTTTGCAACTGAAGCGATCCGCAAAGCCTCGAACGGAGGCGATATTCTTGATGTTTTGAAGCGAGAAGGGATGCCGGTTGAGGTGATTGATGGCAAGCGTGAGGCCGAGTTTGGGGTCCTTGGAGCCTGGGCGGATTGCGCACAGCCCGAAGGTGAACATTTGATGGTAGAAGTCGGCGGTGGAAGCGCTCAGGTCGCGGGCATTACGGGTGGGAAGCAACCCAAAATCTCCTATGAGCATTCACTTCCTTTGGGCACGGGAACCCTGATTGGACGACTAAAACTCACCCAACCCTCCACGCCTGCCCAGGTGAAGGAGTTGGAGAAAGTTGTCCTCGACCAAATCTCCCCATTGGTTCGGCCGTGTGATACGGTAGTTGCGGTTGGCGGCGTGGCGCGCGGGCTCTGGCGTTCGTTGCATCCCGACGGAAATCGAGTCGTTCATCGAGAAGAACTGAACTATCTCATCTGGGCAACGAGTCGTTTGACCGATAATGAAATTGCGGCCCGTTTTAACATTAAGTTAAGAAGAGCCGTAACCTTGCTTCCGGGAGCTATTGTTTGCGCCACCCTATTGGGATGCGCGGAGCAGCCCCAGATGAAGGTAAGCCGGTTCGGAGTGCGCGAAGGAGCGATTCTGGAAATGGCACGAGGGCGAATCAAGCCATGGCGCGTTTAAAGAAACTGAAAAGTACAGAGCCGCAAGAGCGACCCTATCTTAATCGCGAATTGAGCTGGCTTGAGTTTAATCGCCGGGTATTGGCTGAAGCCCAAGACCAAACCGTTCCCTTGCTTGAGCGCGCGAAATTTCTCGGCATTTTTGAATCCAACCTTGATGAGTTCTACATGGTGCGCGTCTCGGGCTTGATTGAGCAATTCGAAGGCGGTTTGTTAGAAGCTTCCGTAGACGGGCTATCGCCTGGAGATCAGTTAGAGGCTATCGCAGCCGTCGCCGCCCCAATGCGACAGGAGGCGTGCCGAGTTTGGCTTGAAATCCGCGAAAAGTTGGCCGAAAACGGGGTGAGAGTCCTGCGGATGGAAGACCTGAACCCGAGCCAGGTCGCTACGTTGAACGATTATTTTGCCCACGAGGTTTTTCAAGTTTGTACGCCACTTATTCTCGTGCCAAATCCTTCGGTTCCCTTCATCTCAAACCGGTCCTTGAACTTAGCCGTAGTGCTTGAAGAACCCTCCGGAGCCGCGAAGATAGCGCGGGTGAAGATTCCAGACGTGCTTCCCCGATTCGTGAGAGTTGGTCGGCGCTACGATTTTGTAGCCCTTGAGGACCTCATTCAAGCGAACCTACAGCTTCTCTTTCCCGGAGTAAGAATTGTTGGGGCGCACCTGTTCCGGGTGCTGAGAGATGCCGACGTTGAAATCCGTGAACTTGAAGCGGGAGACCTTATTGAGACCCTTCAAGAAACACTACGCTTGCGGCGATTTGGTGATCCAGTTTTGCTTGAAGTCAACGAAGACATGCCAGAAGAGATTCGAAAAACTCTCTTGGGGCTACTCAAACTCGACGAATCCGATTGCTTTAAACTGAGCGGGCTAATGGGTATGGATGGACTGTTCGAGCTCTCACGATTGGATCGGGCCACGCTCAAGTATAAACCTCATGTGCCATACCTCGCCGAGCCCCTCGCCACAACAAGTGGGTTGTTCGAGACGATCAAAAAAGGCGATGTGCTGGTTCACCACCCATTTGACAGCTTTAGAACCGTCGAGAACTTCGTGGCTTCAGCCGCAACAGACCCGACCGTGATCGGAATCAAGCAGACTTTGTACCGAGTTGGAGCACAATCTCCAATCGTTGAGTCCCTTTTGGCCGCGGCGGAAGCCGGCAAACAAGTTGCGGTCATGGTCGAGCTCAAGGCGCGGTTTGATGAGGATAACAATATGGCTTGGGCAAAAGTGCTTGAACGCGCCGGGGTTCATGTAACTTACGGGTTTGCCGACCTAAAGACGCACTGCAAACTTTGTTTGGTAGTGCGTAGAGAGGCCGCTGGGCTCAAATCCTATGCTCACCTTGGGACCGGCAATTACAATCCGGCCACGGCTCGGACCTACACCGATGTGGGCCTGTTTACAGATGATGAAGCAATCACGCAGGACGTAGCCGAACTCTTCAACTATCTGACGGGCTTTTCCATGCAGCGGGCCTATCGAAAACTTTTGGTGGCTCCGATCAACCTGCGCGAGGGCGTTTTAAAAAGGATTGAGCGCGAAATCAAACACAAATCGGGCCACATCATTCTCAAACTCAATTCGCTGGTGGACCCGGAAATGATTGATGCATTGTATCGTGCGGCCGATAGCGGCGTAAAGGTTGATTTGATTATTCGGGGGATCTGTTGCCTTAGGCCGCGAAGGAACATCCGCATCGTTTCGATCATAGGGCGCTTCCTTGAGCATTCGCGAATCCTTTGCTTTGGAAATGACGGTAAGCCCGAGGTTCTCATCGGAAGCGCCGACCTCATGCGGCGGAATCTTGACCGTCGTGTCGAAGTACTTGTTCCCATCATGGCGCGACCACTGGTTGAACACATTTTTGGGACGATTCTGGAGACCTACCTCCATGACACTTCGAACGCCTGGGAACTAAAAGAAGAAGGCGGTTATGTTCGCAGAGAATCCGGCAAGAAACCGCTCGATTCTCAAGCCTGGTTTGCCACTCATCCTGGCTCAAAGCAACTCTTGAGTTGAGGCCGGCAACTTACAATGACCATTTCCCGGTAAAACAGAACCGGATATGCGAAATCTCATTCTTGCCCTTGCCCTAGTATGTAGCGGCTCTGTCCTTGCGCAGCTTAAATCTCCGCCTTCACAACGAGAAGATATTCCGAAGTTTCACCAGAAGAATGTGGGCACATCGGCAGCCGCAAGAAGCCGGGGCTACGAAGATCGGCTTAGGATGGAAGCAGATAGCCCGTTCAGTCAGCTTAAATGGCGAAATGTTGGGCCTGAAATTCAAGGCGGGCGTGTTATTCACTTTGATGCACCACTCGGCCAGCCCAAAAAGCTTTACGTAGCCTATGCCACCGGCGGCCTTTGGAGAACTTCTAACATGGGTACGACGTGGGAGTCTATTTTTGATGGCCCGGCCGCCTACGCAATCGGTGATTTCAGCGTTTCCAAGAGTGGCAAGACGATTTGGGTTGGCACCGGCGAGAACAACTCCCAGCGAACCAGCTACTCGGGTCATGGAGTTTACAAGAGCACGGACGAAGGCAAGACCTGGCAGCACATGGGCCTAGTTGAGACCCATCGAATTGGACGCGTTCTCATTAATCCGAAGAACGAGAACACGGTCTATGTTGGGGCGATTGGTGGCCTTTACAGCCAAGATACGAACCGCGGGGTTTACAAAACGACCGACGGAGGCAAATCTTGGGCGCAAGTTTTGAAGTTGGACGAGTACACCGGCGTGATTGATATGGTGATGGACCCACGAAACCCGGATGTGATCTATGCATCCGCGTGGGATAGAGATCGCCGGGCCTGGAATTTCCGCGATGGCGGCCCTGGATCCGGAATATACAAGTCCAGTGACGCCGGCAAAACCTGGAAGAGGCTTACGATGGGCCTCCCCAATGATGGAAATACGGGAAGAATTGGCTTGGCAATCGCTGCTTCAAAGCCTGACCGTGTTTATGCGTTCGTTGACAATCAAGGGGGCGACACGGAGACCCTTTATTCCGATGAATGGACCCGCTCGGGCACATTGACGGCAAAGCGTTTCCGGCTTATCCCCGACGTAGCAATCTTCAGGGGGATTGATCCAAAGATTCTAATGCCCTTCATTGACCGATACCTTCCCAGTGGCTCGAAGCTCGAGGACGTTATGAAAATGAGCCTCGACGAAATCGCGGCGAAAATGGAAGCCAAAAACAAAGATGTTTGGGTGATGCCCGTAGCTGACGGCGAGATCTATCGGACCGATGATGCCGGCAAGAGTTGGAAGCGGGCGAACATTGCCACATTGCCGATCTCGGGCTACGGCTACTATTGCGGTCGCATTACAGTCAATCCCCACAACGCCGATGAGGTCTTCGTGACAAGTGCTTCGATGTTCAAAAGCAACGACGCCGGGCGGTCATGGGTGAACACTGCACGGGGAATGCACTCGGACTATCACGATTACTGGGTCAGTCCGGTCGACCCTAATTTTCATGCGGTAGGGCAAGATGGCGGCTTCGCCCTTTCACATGATGACGGCAGCACTTGGGAAAGCGTTCGCAAGATGTCGGTTGGACAGTTTACGACGCTTGCCTTAGACAACAAGACGCCCTATAATATTTATGGAGGGTTGCAAGATAACGGCACGATGAAGGGCCCTTCCAACTACGTGCCCGGTCGGTCAGACAACTGGCTTTGGGATAGCATTGGTGGTGGAGACGGTTCTGCTGTTGCCATTGACCCCCGGCCAGATAGCGATGTTGTTTACGGTGCTTCTCAGTGGGGCTCTTTCTATGGAATCGACCAGAAAACCAATCGGCGTTGGTCGTTTGGCGGTCGCCCCTCGTTTGGGGGAATGACCAATTGCCGATGGCAATGGATCGCCCCCGTCATTATTTCCCCTCATGTGCCCGACATTATCTACATCGGCAGCCAGTACGTTCACCGTAGTTTAAACCAGGGCCGAACCTGGGAAACCATTAGCCCTGATCTGTCCAAGAATAAGCCCGTTGGCGACGTTCCGTTTGCCACGATCAAGGAACTGGCCGAGAGTCCATTCAAGTTCGGAACGATTTACGCTGGCACCGACGATGGAAACCTGTGGATCACGAAGAACCACGGCGAGACCTGGACTCCAATTAACACTCCGGCGGACAAATGGGTCTGTAGGATAGTGCCAAGCAAATGGGATGCTGGAACGGTCTTCGTGGCCCAAACTGGTTATCGCGAAGATGATTTCACTCCCTACTTGTACAAGTCAACCGATAATGGCAAGACATGGGTTTCAATCGTAGGGAATCTCCCGGCGGAGCCACTAAACGTGGTTCGAGAAGACCCCGAAAATCGTGACTGGCTCTACGTGGGCACGGATCGAGGTGTTTTCTTTACGAAAGACGGTGGCAAGAATTGGATTCCTCTAAGCGGCGGAATTCCGCGCGCACCCGTCCACGATCTTCAGATTCAAGCTCGTGAGAAAGACCTCGTAATTGGAACTCACTCGCGTAGCGTCTGGATATTCAAGCTTGCCGATCTCTATCGCCTTACGGACGAGATCACTTCAAAAGACTTCTACCTCTGGCCCGTTGCGGGTATGTCACGTGGCGATCTTGAGTATCGCCGAAGGCAGAACTTTGATCCAACTGACGGTGATCCTCCAACGGTCAACGGTGAGCTGTGGACAAAGCAGGCTGGCGCTGGATTTATTCGAATAAAGGATAAGAGTGGCAAGGTCGTGAAGGAGAAGGCAGTGGATTGGTCACGAGGTTACAACCGATTCAGCATCGACTTGCTCTTAAACGGGGGCAAGCGGTTTACCAGCGACCCGCGTGGAACCAAGCCGAAGAATGCTGAAGAGGCAGTAAAGGATCCGTATGAATCCTGGCGACCGACCTACGTGCCAGCCGGTGAGTACACCCTTGAATTTGTCATCGGTTCATCGGTTCAATCCACCGCCTGGAAGCTCGGCTAGTAGCACAATGAAGTGAAGAAATCAGTCTTTCCTGTTGGAACGTTTGCGGTTGTAATGCTGGCGATCCTGGGATTGGGACTGGCCCGGTTGCGCCCCCTTATTCCCAATGAAAGGGCCATAAGGGGCGTTTCGGCGGCCGATTTTATCTCGCAAGGCACTTCCCAATCTATCCCTTGGGAAGAGAATCTCGCTGACGCTCTAGCTCGTGGCCGGCGAATGGACCGCCCTGTATTGCTCTACATGGGCACAGTTTGGAATCGCAGTGGTCGAAAATTTGATGAAACGGTCTTACGCGATCCTGATGTTCAGAACTACATTGATCGCCACTTTGTGCCGGTTCGAATAGATCTTGACGAATCCCCACACTTACTCTCTGCCTATGCCCCGCTCTCGCGCGTTGAAAACGGTGGCGTTAGTACAATCCAAATGGCTTTTGTGATGCCGAACGGCGTCCTTTACCGCCTCTTCTTTCCGCGCGCATCGAATGCGGAGGCGATGGGTTTTCTCGCCGAGCTGGTCGCGAGCTTTGGCCAGTTTAACTCGATTCGTGAGACTCCTTCCGAACTGCCCGTCGCCCAGCAGAACGAGCGCGATCTCCTGTACCAAGGATCGGTCCAACTTTCAGGCTACGATCGCTACTATGCTTTGCTGAAGGACAGCCTTGACCAGGCTCGGGGCGGGCTCATTGGTGGCTCCCCAACATCGCGTGCCGTTGCCTGGCGTTCGTTTCTGTTATTGGGCGATTTCCAAGACTTTACGACGGCAAGCAAGCGATCCCTATCGAGTGGGCTGGTGGATTGGCTTGATGGAGGCTTCTTTGGGGTGGCAGTAGACTCAACTTATTCTAAAATTGAGTTTGATAAGCCGAGCGAGCTGAATGCAGAAATCATGCTCACTTTGGCGATGGCCTCGTCTATCAAACCCGAACCCAACATTGACCTCATTGGCAAGGCGACATTTGACTGGCTCTACAAAATCACGACCGAAGCGGGCCATGTTCCTACCGCAAGAATCGGTCAGGAGAACGGATTTGATCGGGACCCCAGATCCAGTTTCTACGCGAAGGATTTTCGGCAGTTTTGGAACACCGGAAAGGTCACGCCAACCCAAGCCAAATTTGCCACAGAGACGCTCGGTCTAGACACTCAAACAAACCGCTCGATGGTGATACAAGTTTCAGATTGGTCGGCCATTGAGAGCGATAAGTTCAACCCCACGTTAACGGCGTTGCGCAAATCAAAATCTGGGGTGAAACCAAAAATGACCACATTACCGATGGCTTCCGTCAACGGGGCAACGATCGCCGCAATGATTTCAAGTGCCAGATTATGGAATGATTCCGAGCGCTTGGAAAAAGCGGTGCAACTGTTTTCCGACCTGGAGGACTTCAGATCACAATCCGAAATTTCGCGAAAACCCCACTTCGCACCCGGGACCGAGCGGTTCCTCGGAGACTATCTCGCGTACTGTGACGCGGCGATGTCTAAGTATCAGGCAACGGGAGACCCTACGGCACTCGATGCGGGCCTGCAGGTTTTGAGACGGGCCCGAAGTCTCTTCCGAACGGCATTAAGGGGCGTTTGGTCGCCTTCAATTTCATCTCGCACGCAGCCTCTCGCCGCAACCGATTCTCCGGATGTTTTGGACTGTCAAGGGGAATCCTCAATCGGAAAGTTGATCCGGGTCCTCACTCGTTATGGCCATTTCTACGAGGAGTTTCGGCGCGACGCTCAGGATGCAGCCGAGCACTTTTCGGGCATATTGCCGGAAACAAGACAACTTGGGGCAGGCATTTTCAATGCTGTAGCAGAACTTAACGACGACACGTATGTGCTTACGGTCGGACCAGATCGCGTAAAGCTTTCGAACGCTTTGGCACCTAAAGTTGCGGCTCGTTTTGTCGCGCCCGCATCTCCGAACAGCTTTAGAGAGTTAAAGCCTGGCGTTTACCTGGTTGCTGGGAATCAACCCGTCGGCCCCCTCAGTGAGAAAGAGGCTCAACTTCGTATATCGCCGCGGCTTTCGACGCCCTAAGTTGCGGATACGGCCCGGTTTGCGGCATAATCTTCGCCGGAGAGGTCGCATAGCCTGGTCTAGTGCGCCGCACTCGAAATGCGGTGTGGGGAAACTCACCGAGGGTTCGAATCCCTCCCTCTCCGCCAGGTCCTCGTTCGGAATAATGTGCAAATGGTTCATAATTGAACCAATGCTCGTTCGAGTTTATGTCACGCTCAAACCCTCTTTGCTCGATTCTGCCGGACGCACGGTAGCCCAGTCTCTTACTGGTTTGGGGTTTGAAGAGGTGCAGTCAGCCCGTATCGGAAAGATGATTGAGCTTGAAGTATCTAACTATGACGAGACCCGCATCCGAGAAATGTGTAACAAGTTGCTCGCAAATCCAGTGATCGAGGACTACCGGTTCGAGGTAGTCAGTTGAAAGTTGCGGTCATTCGGTTTCCAGGTTCCAATTGCGATCAAGATGCCTTGCACGCGCTACGGGATGACATCGGTGTCGGCGCCGAATATGTGTGGCACCAAGACACTTCGTTAGCAGGATTTGATGCGGTTTTCTTGCCCGGTGGGTTTAGCTATGGCGACTACTTGAGGTGTGGAGCCATCGCTGCAAGAGCGCCGATCATGGACGAAGTCGTTCGGTTTGGGCGCGAAGGAAGACTCGTCATAGCGGTTTGCAACGGTTTTCAAGTTGCGTGTGAGGTCGGTTTACTTCCTGGTGCCCTTTTGCTCAATGAAAAGCAGAAGTTCTTGCATCGAGATGTTTATCTTAGGGCCGAAAATCACTCGAGCCCATGGACGGAAGGCGTAAACCGAGTGATTCGAACCCCAATCGCCCACGGTGAGGGGCGATACGTTTGTGATGATGAAACACTAGCTCGAATTGAAGGCAATGGCCAAGTGGCTTTCCGATATGTGAGCCCAACTGGCGCTTTTGAAGCAGAATGGAATCCAAATGGATCAAAGGCGGCGATAGCGGGCGTATTAAATGAGAAGGGAAACGTATTAGGAATGATGCCCCACCCCGAGCGAGTGACGAAATCGCTTTTGGGTGGCAAAGATGGAATAACAATTCTGAACGCTTTCAAGTTGGTTCGAGTCTAAGTATCAGGCGGAATCAACCGACAATTAAGGTTGCAGCTATATGATTAAGAATTTACTGGTGGTTGGTGCGGTAATCGCAAGTGGGCTTGTTATGGCCCAGGAGAAGGTTACGGTTGGCAAGTTGGGTCAAACGGTTAAGCCCGTTAAGATCACTTCGAAGCCAGGCGGCGGAAGAACCTACTATTCGTGCAAGCCATATGAGTATCTGGTCTTAACCGCCACGAATGACGCCTACTACCGGGTGCTACTTCAAAATGGAGCCAGCGGATATGTCAAAACCGAAGCCGTAGCGGCTTTGCCGTACGATGTCACAAGACCCAAGACCACGGCATTGGCAAGCAGAAGCGCGAGTTCTTATCGCTTGCCAACAACAAATCGTGGAGCCGCCGCAACTGAAGGATTGAAGTACACGGGCACGCCTTACAAGTGGGGTGGAAACGACCCCAACAACGGCATTGATTGCTCCGCTTTTGTCAAATATCTCTATGGAAAGATTGGACTCAACCTCCCTCGCACCGCGAGAGAGCAAGCCCAAGTGGGCAAGCCCATTGATCGGCTCGAAGACCTTCAACAGGGTGACCGACTTTACTTTTGGGATTCCAAGCGGGGCCGCATCGGACACACGGGTCTCTATTTAGGCAATGGCTATTTCGTGCATTCAAGCTCGAACAACGGCGGTGTGGCCACCGACTATTTGGGTAGCAAAAAGTGGCTGGGCATGCTGGTTTCAGCGCGCCGGTAGTCATAGAACTTGAAGGCCGGTGATCGGTCACCTTAAGCGTGGCGAAGTCACAGACTGGATCATTTTTATCCGCCAACGGGCAAGCGGGTGGCTTCACGCAAGCCGTGTTAGATATGATAGAGGCCGGGAAATAGCCTAGCGGATCTGATCAGCGATGGCGCGGCGAATCATGGAGTCGGCTATTTCATCCCCGGACGGGTTGTAGGTGCCGCTCGCGATTTTTGCCTTTAGCTCATCAATTCGATCTTGTCGATCAGGCATCTGAGCAATCTTGTCAACAATCTGGTTCACCAGGTCAACATCTTCGGGACGCGGATACGTTTCAAGCGGCAGATCCATCTCTTGGATTTCTGCGACGAGCGCTCGCTTTGCGAGTTGCTCTTTAACCACCTTTACTTGTGCGTCCGATATTTGCATTCTTGATTCCTATTAATGCGTCATTTTCCCGCATTATCAATCTATATTGCAAGACGTGTGCCAAACCACTGAAGATTCAATGCACAATTTAGGCAATGGCTAAACTAATCGGGACGGCGGGGCACGTAGATCACGGAAAAACGACGCTGATTCGCGCCCTTACAGGGATCGATGCCGACCGATTACCCGAAGAAAAACGTCGAGGAATGACCATCGACGTTGGGTTCGCATTCTTAGACTTTCCTGAAATCGGGCGCGTCTCCATTGTTGATGTTCCGGGGCATGAGAAGTTCATTCATAACATGCTTGTCGGTGCCCATGCGATTGATGTGGCGCTGCTTTGCGTGGGAGCAGATGAAGCCGTGATGCCACAAACCCGCGAGCACTTCGAGATTTTGCGGCTCCTACCGGTAGATCAAATGGTCGTGGCCATGACCAGAGCCGATTTAGCGGATGAGGACACACGGAGCCTTGTCCAACTTGACATTGAAGAACTGCTAGAAGGCACTCGATTCAAGGGGGCGCCTATTGTTACGGTTTCAGCTCTCTCTGGAGAAGGGCTGGATACGCTCAAGGATCAACTTCTTGCGGCCCTCAAACGAACCGCCGCTTCCGAGGACGGAGCTTGGTATCTTCCCATTGATCGTGTCTTTGGCGTTAAGGGGCATGGATGTGTTGTAACCGGGACTCTATCCCAAGGACAAGTTAAAGTCGGAGATCATGCAATCATCGAACCTGGCCATATCGAGGTGAGAGTTCGCGCCCTGCATAGTCACGACAACTCTCTACAAACCAGTGAGCGCGGCAAGCGAACCGCTATCAATCTGGGCGGGATCAAATTGGAAGATGTCCACCGGGGAATGGTTGTAGGTGAGCCGGGGGCAGTATTCGACACACAAATTCTTGATGCCAAAATTGATTGGCTATCCTTACCCAAGCATGGGGCGAGAATCCGAATGAGTATCGGGGCAGAGGAAGTTATCGGCAAGGTGTTCCATTCGGAAGCTAATTCCGAGGTGTCGCAATTCCGTTTGGAAAACCGAGTAGCCGCGGCCCTGAGACAACCCATTATCATTCGCCAATACTCGCCGATGAAGCTCTTGGGGGGCGGACGAGTGGTTGTGCCCGTGGCAAGGGTTCGTAGAAGGTCCGACGCGATTCAGATTGTGGAGCAGGAAACGGATTCGGATGGAATCTTGAGAGTTTTAAGTGGGATCGCAAAGGGCGTGCCTACTGAAGAGATTTGTCGCGCTCTTGGCAAAGCGCCGCAAGCTCTTGGCACCACCTTTGAAACCCTTCAGCGTACGGGGGAAATTCAGGGATTCGCGGGGCTATGGTTTGACGTAGGCAGCCTCCAAGCGGGAGTTGCCCTGTTTCTGGACTCTCTATTGAAGATTCACGAGCAAAATCCGACCGTCGGACTGGTGCCACGCGAAAAGGTAGTTGAGCAAGCTGGACTTGGCTGGGCGGCAAAGCCTCTGGATCGACTCATGGCCTGGCTCGCCCAAAACCAAAGACTGGTCGTCCAGGGAAGTCTCGTTCGGCACCCCAAATTCTCGGTCCAACTCACCCCCAAGCAAAAAGAGTTTCTGGACCGGGTCGTGGCGGCACTACAGGCTCATCCGATTAACGTTCCCGCTGTTCATGAGATTGCCACGAGCGTACCGGCTCCCATTCAGGCGGTTGAGCAGATCGTTCGGCTGGGAATCGAATCGCAAACCCTGGTTCGAGTTGGCGATGGCCTATATTACACGGCCTCCCAACTTCAGGAACTCATCGGAGAGCTTCGGACCAAGTTTGGGGCTCGTCCGTTCACAGCGGCTGATTTCCGTGACCTGTTTGGAACGTCGCGCAAATACGCGATTCCCCTGCTTGAATACTTTGATTCGCAAAGAGTTACCCTAAGGCAGGGAGACAATAGGGTCTTGGTTTAATCTAACTAGGTTGCTTTGGACAAGCTCCGGATGATGAAGCTCCCGCCTTCAAGAAGCACGACCATTAGATCGTTCTCCCAAAAGAATGCATGAATCGCAGCAGGTTCGACCGCAGCAGCCACAAAGAGGGGAGCCGCGACTTTTGATGCGCTAAGGGCCACATCTATCCTCATCGCTTCTTCCACTTTTTCCGCGAGCCGGTCATCAAACATTCTGGTAACGATCCGACAGTTTGGGTTCGCTTCCTTCGCCGCTAGTCCAATCGACAGATTTACGGCGTCGTTGTCCGTGGTTGCAATCATGGCACTGGCTCGATCGACACCCGCGCGTTCGAGCGTTATCGGATCGCGAGCATCCCCCATGATGAAAGTGACCTGATCGCCAAGCACGGAGCGATATTCGGGTTCCGAACGGTTGTCGATGACAACGACGTCTTGATTCATCTCCACAAGAAGAGATGCCACGCGAAACCCGACGTTACCGAGGCCCGCTACAATCGTATGATTGTCGTGAGAGGTGCTCTGACGACCCATAAGTTGGTTGAACCGTTCGGAAACAATGTAATCCGTTAAGAGGCTGTACAAAGTTGCAATAGCGGCTGATCCTAGCAACATGAGCATGCAGCCGTAGAGCTTGACCCAAACCGCGGCATCTTTCGTAGTAATGTCTCCGTAGCCGGTGGTGGTTAGGGTTGTCACCACAAAGTAGATCGAGTCGATGGCGCTGATACCCAGGCCATATTGGAAAACCAAAACGCTCACTGCCCCAACACCAACGATGAGGATGAGTAGATTTCGAAGATAGGGGGGCGCGCCTCTCCAGAACCTCTTGAGAAAGTCGGTAACCTTCCCCTTTGCGGGTTGGTTAGACGTCGACGCTAACGGGTGTAACACCTCGACAACGAGGTTGTTTTCCCGAGCCTTAACTCCATATGGCTCGCCATTGTATCGAAATCGGCTCACCAAATCGGCGCCCTGAGCGGCATTGGCGAAGATTGGTGCCGCCGCAACCGAAGTGCCAAGGGCACGACTAATGACTCCGGTCTGCTCGAGTCGGGCGGCAAGGCCCTGGTCGAAGATTCTGGCGACAATGTTTAGTTTGGGATTTAACCTCCGCGCATCAAGTGACATCTCGACATTGGTCAAGTCATCGTCCGTACAAGCGATCAAGGCATCTGCCGTTGCGATTCCAGCTTCCGTGAGGCTCCGATCCGACCGCGCGTCGCCCTTTTTGACGAGGACACCGTAATCCTCCAGTTGATGCTCGAACTCTTCGCGAATCTCCAGGCTCAACGCGGTGACCTTGTGACCCGTTTGGGCCAACAGGCGTGCAACCCGAAATCCGACTTGCCCCACTCCGCAGACGATCACTTTGGCCACGCTTAGGAGTTTATCCCCCTGAGAAATTTTCTGGGTCAGCCGATAATCAAGCTATCGCTTCTGCTAGGGAAGCGCAGGGATCGAATTGGCCACAAATCAGTTTGCAAATGAATACAGGAAGAACGCAGTTAACGGTGCGTCGCCTCTTCAACTTATCGTAATGCTCTATGACGGAGCCTTAAAGAACATCGAGCTTGGTCGTGCTGCAATGGCGCATCAGGATTACACCCGCCAGAATCAGCATTTACAACAAGCCCAAAAAATCGTGTTCGAATTATTGGCTTGTGTTGACGTCGCCAAGGGGGGGGAGATCGCAACCAATTTGATCGCCCTTTACGAGTATGTGATCAACGAACTCGTACGCGCAAACATTGAAGACAAGGCGGAGCCACTCGATCACTGCGTCAAAGTTTTGAGCGATTTGCGTCAAACATGGAATGAACTAGATAACCAAGTCCGGTCAGAGATCGCCCATGCAGCCTAATCCAGAAGCCCTCGCCCAACAGCTTTACCTCGTCTCCCTCGCGCTCGAGAGGGCGCTCATGGCAGAGGATTGGGTCGAAGTTGACGCACTGTTCGGAAGCCGCGCGAATCTTATCGAGCGCCTCCAAACTGTTCGACCCGTAGGCCGAGCCCGTGAACTCATCGATCTCGTTCAAACTCATGAGAAAGGGCTGTTTGCTCGACTAAACTCGATTCGTTCGGCCATCGGACAAGAAATGGGCACAATGGATCGGGCTCGTATTGCAGAGCGCGCCTATCAGACTTCCTCAGCACTAAGCTGAGCGACCCATTGCGCTGCTTCGAGCAGATTCTCGAATACCTGCTCTGGCGGATACTTCCACTGTTTGTAAGAGTCGTCTTCGGTAACCCCCGTTTTCACAAGAAGGCCGCGGCAGCCCGCCCTGGCGCCTGCCTCAATATCGCTCCATTTGTCGCCGATCACAAATGCGCCGGTTGGATCGAAATCAAACTCCTCCGATGCGGATAGAATCATGCCCGGTGAGGGTTTGCGCCACGGGTGATTGTCCGAGTCTCGCGCAGTGCAATGATAAAACCTCCGGATTTCAAAGCCACTCTCTCGCAACGGGCTCTGGATCATCTCAACCATTGCCTCTAGCTCACGTTGAGGAGTAATCCCAAGGCTAACCCCTTGTTGGTTAGAAATCACATAAAGGTCATAACCGGCTTGATTCAAGAGGCAGAGCGCCTCAACAGTATAAGGGAAGAGCTTGAGCTTACTTCGGTGGCTCACGTACGGCTTGATGTCTTCGTTGAGGACACCGTCCCGGTCCAAAAAGAGCGGTTTTCGTTTCAAAATCGCTCAATCTTGGCTGCTTTTCGCAGTTTGTCCACAACTTGAACCCGCATACCACCGACATACCAGTCTTGGAGAGCCGTCAAGTTTTCGCCCTTGGCATCGCGCCCAAACTGGTCAATCCTGAAGACTTGGATTCCGTTCACAGTTTGAGCGGGTTTCGTAAACTGCCCCGCTTTCAGGGTGTTCAACTCCTTTCGGGTCTGTTCAGGCAGAGCGGATTCCTTACGCCAGCCAACCTTACCTCGGGCCTTGATCGCGTTTGGATCTTTGGCAACACTCAACAATACAGCATCGAAGTTCTCGCCCCGTTGCAGGCGTTGGTAAACCCCGTCAGCCAGCTCAATGGCGCTTTTCAAGTCGGCAAGGGAATCCGAATTTGGTTTGATGGTGATAGTTGAGATATCAATGAACTCTTGTGGCTTAAAGCTGGCCAGAATAATCTTTCGCATCAACACTTCGGTCGCGACGCGCATATGAACACGAGACAGTGTCGTTCCCTGGGACAGCATCGCCGACTGCAAATCTTGTCCTTTGTCCAAAGTATCGGAAATAGCTTGAAACAGTTTGTTAACGGCTTCCTTGATTTCTGTATCCGTGGCCTTCAGACCCATTTTTGTGGCTTCAGCCTTAACCAACCGATAGGCAATGAGGTCGTCTAGGACATCATCTTTTCGCCAATCCCAGAGCAGGGCATCTACATCGGAGACCTTAATCTCTATTCCGTCCACTCGGGCGGCAATGCCGTTGGCGGGGCGCATCTTAACGATGTCCTTTGGTAGGTCGGATATGGGAAGTTTTGCTGACTGAAAAGCAAACCCAAGAATAAGCGCAAGCGGAAACATAGCCATATTGTGGACGTTTGGAAGGTGAAAGGGTTCCCAATATGCTAGGATATGCTTCTTGAGTCCGTCTGCATCCATTCTAGTTAGCCTTTTCCTGGTGCTTGGGACCTTTTTTATGGTCGCTGCCGAGTATGCGTTGGTTGGGTCTCGAAGGGCCCGGTTGGAGGCGCTAGCTCGCAAGGGGAATAGGAGGGCAAAGGCAGCAATAAGTGTTCTCAACAACTTGAACGCCTATGTTGCAGCATGCCAGATCGGCATCACGATGCTGGGGATCGCCATAGGTTCGTTCACCGAGCCCTTCATAACCGAACAGCTTGAATCCCTACTTGGAGAGTCGTTTTCTAAAACGATTTCGTTTGTTCTCTCTTACGTCGTTATCACCTATTTTTTGGTTGTCTTTGGCGAGCTCGTCCCCAAATATCTCGCCCTAAAAATGCCTGAGAAAATGGCTATGTTCACGGCGGTTCCCCTAGCGGTAATCTCGACCATGTTGCGCCCGCTAGCCTGGCTGGCGCAAGTTTCGGCGGGTGGAGTGGCGCGGTTGTTGGGTGTGAACGTCGGCAAGCTGGGGCACGGCACGGTTCAAAAAGAAGACCTCATGATGATGCTCCGAACCGGCGAGAGCGAGCTTGAAGACCTTCATGCCGACTTTGTCGCCCGTGCCCTCAAGTTGGATGACCTGATGGCGCGCGAAGTAATGGTTCACCGGCTCGATATGAAGTGGCTCGATGTTGAGACTCCGAAGGAACAACTTATCGGGCGTCTTGGAAAGATCCCGTATACAAGAATTCCGGTGTGTCGAGGTGATATTGATATTGTGGTTGGTGTTGTTTATCTCAACGATATTATCAAGCACTGGGAAGACCCCGCGTTCTGTCTCGAAAAGCTCGCCCGCCCGGCCGTCATCGTTCCCGAGAACCTAACCCTTGACCGTTTGGTCAGCCTGATGCGCGAGGAACGATCGCAAATCGTGATCGTTGCCGACGAATACGGTGGAACGAGCGGTCTGATTACTCTGGAAGATGTGGTTGAAGAAATTTTCGGCGAACTAGAGGACAAACTCGAAGCGGAGCGACCCCAAATCGAAACCTTCCCAAGTGGACGCATATCAGTCAAAGGCGAGCTTCGATTTGATGAGGTGGTACGAGAACTTGATATCGAGTTGGACGATGAACCCGCCACGGAGACCCTTGCCCAGATGTTTGTAGATGAACTTGGACGGAACCCCAAAATTGGGGATCAAATCGACACGATCATCGGCAAAATGAGAGTGGAGAACATGGCCAGGCGCCGCGTAACGCGGGTCTCAATGAAACTGAAGGACCGGAGTTAACCGTTTGAGCTCAGATCAGCTTGCATTGCCAGAATCAATCGTAGCAAGCTATCCGCCCGATAAACTCGGTCTATTCAACCTGATTCGCCCAAACGTGTCGGACGACATGCTCAAAGTGATCGCCAACTGCGATTACGGGGAAAACTGTGCTGAAAATCTCATCGAGCTCCGGCTCCTCAGGGACGGGACTTCCCTTGATCAGCCGATGGATTGGATTCCCAATGAGGTTCTTTGCCTCTTTCGATGGAGTGAACTTGGCAATGGTCCCAACTTGGACACCGACCGCAACTTTCACATTGCCCGGGCCTTCTGTTGCTGTTGCTTGCTCCTAGTGCCGGACGTGAACGCTAACCGGCGACGGTTTGAGATTGATTCGGTCCTGCCACTCATTGAATCCATCTCCGCTCTTGATCAGGCGCATCGATCCGCTTTGTGCGGCTTCCTGGTTTGGATTCAAAGTGAAATGGACCTAGTGGACGAAGAGTTCTTGTTCGGCGCATTCGCGCTGCTAGCTTCCCTCTCAAAGCCGCAGGAGGTACACGCAATGGGGAATTGGCTAATCGCCGCCAATGACGTGATCATGCCTCGGCACTGTACCGATTTTGAACCCGACCTAAAAGTGTTTACCGATTTGCGTTACGGTGTGCTTTTTCCTGTTAAGCTGCAGCGATTCGTTGATCGGCTGATAACACGAATCGACCAGGAAGGTGAATTGGTTCAGTTTCTACGTCAGCTCTAACCCAAAGCAAACGCGGCGAACGGTCGCGGTCCCAATGAAACTGAAGGATCGGAATTGAGAATGGGACCTATAAGTCTTATAGGTCCCATTCTCTTTAAAGTTTTGAGCTAGTAAGCTTTCTCGACTTCGCCCTGCAATCCACGGCGAACGACTAAGAACTTGATGCGCTTTGGCTTAAACCTAGCTTCAAGAACTTCAACCGCACGGCGGACTTTTACCGTTCCACCGCAATAGAACAAGTCCACCGCTGCGTAGCCATGCTCGGGCCAAGTGTGAATCGTGTAATGCGACTCTTGGATAATAACGGCACCGGACACACCGTACGGCTTGAACTCATGGAAAGAATCGGCAACCACGGTTGCTTCGCTTTCCATGGCGGCTTCCTTCATGGCCGCGCCTACGGTGACTTCCTGCTCCAGGGTGGAACCCTCACAGCCATAAAGCTCTACCAATAGGTGTGAACCCAAAGACAGTTCTTCTCCATCCTTATAGGGCATGCCTTCTTCATCCCGACCAAGCCAGTTCCCAAAAGAAACCGGGTCGTCGCAACGAATCATGGTCCAACCGTTATCAGTTGTAACAACGGGACGAGTGGCGACCGCAGTATCCATGCGCCGTAAACGGCGGGATAGGCGGCTGAACAGGCCTGAGCGGAGCTCAGGAAGGGCGATCGCACTAAATGCGACTAAGCTAACCAAAACAAGATAATTTGACAATCAAGCGAACCTCACTATTTATTAACCGTGCGTAGACATCCCGATAAATCGGGGACGCGAGAAACCCAGAATCGGAGTCTGCTGCAAAATGAGCGGAAGCCAGGGAACGGCCAAGGCATAAGCCCTGACTGTGAGTCATTCCTCCAGTGTTCCTGAATGTTGTCTTCATTTCGCTACGACAGCAAGTCTCTCCTACAGATAGCCTTTCGGCCCCATAGCCACCACGGCAAGCCGAGGCGCAACGCGGGAGTGTACCGCAAGGAACGCTCCAATGCAATAGGATTGCGCCTTTTCTGTAATTGTTTCATCATTTTCTCGAATCTTTGTGAAAGTCATCATCGTCTCACGGCCCTTGACGAGAACGCTATCAATCTGATAAAACATGACAAAGGTTATGGATGGACTACCTTTTGACCGCAATAAACTTGGGCTCTACGGTGTGATTGGGTTGGCGATTGCAGGCGCGTTTGCGCTCGGCAGATCGCAATCTGAGGATGCGCCTATCGTGCTTCGTGATTCACCCCAAAGTGCATCCATGAGTAAGTTCGTTGAGCCTCCAACATTGCCGCGATCGGTGACGGCACAACCTTCCGAAGCCGACAACACGATGCCCTCCGCCCCTACGAAACTGAGCGTCCACGTTACCGGCGAGGTACGAACGCCGGGCCTCTTTGAGTTTGAGCCCGCCGAGCGCGTATCTGATGCCATTTCGAAAGCTGGGGGTGCGACCGCTAACGCCGATGTTGAGGCTCTAAACCTAGCCGCCAAGCTAGAAGATGGTTCCCAACTGCGGGTACCGAAAAAGGGGAAGCCAACGGCAGTAGCTCCAGTTTATTCTGGAGCCGAGTCTGCCAAAACCTACACGGAAGCCCCAAAATCCAAAGACACAACTAAGGGTGGCTCTGAACCCGGCCCCGGCTCAATCTCACTCAACTCAGCCTCCGAGGCGGACTTGGACCGATTACCAGGCGTGGGTCCCTCCACTGCAAAGAAGATTCTGGACTACCGCCAATCCCACGGCGGCTTCGCATCAATCGATGAACTGCTGGCGGTAAAGGGAATTGGGCCCAAAAAACTTGCGGATATGCGCAAGTACCTGCGACTCTAGGCTCTAACGAAGATGACTTGGCGGTGAATTTTCCCTAAGACAGATCGCACGACATTCAAATTTGAGTCCATATGCATTTCGTTCTTTATTAGCGGGAGAACAAAGATCTCAGCGTCTATATCGTTAAGCACTTCGGCTAGGGCCGATGCCACGTCGCGGGCACGCTCAATACGGTCGACATGCGGAATGTTGCGCTCATTGAAGAAGCTCTTGGCACGATTCATGGCGTTCGCCGCAGATTCCTCCGAATCTGCCAAAGGAGCAGTAAGCGGCAAGTGGCGAGGAACCATCAGTGCGCACACCAAGTGGATCTCGGAAGGATGGGAGTCGGCTATCTGGGAAGCCATTTCCATGGCTGCGTTGTCTTCTTCCACGCTTGTCCCATCGTATAGGCAAACAATTAGCTTGCGTGCACCCTCAGCGGCTACAAGCTTCTTCTTCTTCTTACCGTGGTCCTCTTCTAGTTCCACACCCAGATCGAGCGAGCGCCTCGCATCTTCGACGGTATCGCAAATCGGGATCTGGCTCCTCACCTCCGGTACATTCTTAAGCACATCCATCACATGCGCCGGAACGGCCGCGAGGATAACGCGAGCATGGTGATTTCGAATGAAATCCATCGCGTCATGGAACGTCTCTGCTCCCTCGGGCGTGATCTCCGTTAACCCAGAAAGGTCAATGATAACACCCGATGGATGGCGTTTCAAAGTTAGGGCTATCGCCGTGTCAATGGTCTCCCAGTGATTGCTCTCAAGCGAGCCCGAAAGAATAATGATGTCGTTGTAAGACTCAACAATCATCGCAGGAAATACCTCACGTTTGTGATAACCACATTTTTTCTGGATGCGAGAGCAATCTTGAGTCCCACGGCGGCATTGTTGTGCAACAGACCTTGCCACCAGAATTTAGGTACAGCTTGAGGAACAATCACGGTCACCATGATTCCGGGGTCATCTTCAATGGTTTGGTCAATATACTCAAACACGGGCTCGTTTAGTGATCGATACGGCGAGTCGAGAATTACGAGTGGAATATCCACGTTAAATCGATTCCAATCATCTTTGATCTGTTGCGTGTTTTTGGGATCAAGAGTTACATGAACCGCTCGAACGTCATCCGTTAGTGATTGGGCGTACGAAACGGCTTGCAAAACCCCTCGATGCAGTCGCGGAACAAGAAGAAGCGCTGTCGTTTTGACGCTGACCAATTTGTCTTCGGCGGTCAAACTTAGTTGATTGGCAAGATATTTATAGTGCTTGTGTATCCTGGAAAAGATGAACAGGGTTACCGCCAGGGCGACAATAATCAGCCACGCGCCTTCTTCGAACTTGGTTATGAGCAAAATCCACAGGACAACGAATGTGACAAATGCCCCAATAACCGACACTAACAGCTTCCAAACCGGGGCTTTCTCCTTAAAGAACTTCACCGCCATGCCCGACTGGCTTAGGGTGAAAGAGATGAAAACGCCCATTGCATAGAGTGGAATTAGCGAGTGAGTGTCAGCGTGGTAAAGCACGATCAAAGCAACGGCGGATAGTGACAACAAAATGATGCCGTTCTGAAAAACCAAGCGGTCGCCAAGCGAGGCTAGCTGGCGGGGTAAGTAGCCATCTCGCGCGATAAAGCTGCAGAGCCTTGGGAAATCGGCATAAGCCGTATTTGCCGCGAGGAAAAGAATCGCAGCCGTGGCGATTTGTAGGGCGGAGAAGAGGAAGCCATCGCCCCAAAACTTGATTGCGATCTGAGCAACAACGGTCTTGTAGTGCGCATCCGTGTTGTGCATGGGCACGATGCCTTGATTTTGTGCCCAGTAACCAAGCCCAAGGAACATTGAGAGCAACAGACCGACCATCAGGAGCAGGGTTAGACTCGCATTCCGGGCCTCGGGCGGCTTGAATGCTTGAACTCCGTCCGCGATGGCTTCGGTTCCGGTAAGTGCCGTACACGACGCGGCGAACGCTCTTAGAAAGAGGAAAGGAGTAATCGCGTGGAATCCGCCCGCGGGCACAGGAATATTCGTGGGTGGAACATGCGAAATAGAGCCGGTCATCGTGAGATAGAACCCGCTCGCAATCAGGCCAAGCACTAACCCCACAAAGGAATAGGTGGGGATGGCAAAAAGACCGCCGCTCTCCTTGGCCCCTCTGAGGTTCGCAAGCATGAGCAATAGTACAGCGCCCACACCGATCAAAACCCCATAAGGCTTAACGCCGGAATTCAGCGAAATGATTGCGCTGACGCCAGATGAAACAGAGACCGCCACGGTCAAGACGTAGTCAATTAGCAACGACGCGCCCGCTGTCCGCCCTGCCATGGAGCCGAGGTTTTCTGTCGAAACAAGGTAAGTGCCACCACCCTTGGGATAGGCGTAAATTGTTTGGAAGTAGCTGAATCCTACGATCAACATAAGGATTCCAAGGTACCAACTGATGCTCCCTAGGAACATCAACCCGGTTGCTCCGGCTAGAACGAGAACTAGGAGTATTTCCTCAGTGGCATACGCAACCGAAGATAGGGCGTCAGACGCGAATACGGGGAGCCCGGACCACACCGGTAATCGCTCATGGTGGGCGTGCTTAGTGGCAATTGGATTGCCGAACAAGAAACGCTTGGCGGAGGCGAAGAAACTCATAAATTGGGCTTCGGTAAGTGTGGCACAGCCATAGGCTATTACGCGAGCCCACCCTTAGCCGTTGCGGCGGGCAAACTCGTCCATAAATTCAGCCAAAGCCTCACATCCTTCCAATGGAAAGGCGTTGTAAACCGAAGCTCGGCAGCCCCCAACGTCTCGGTGCCCTTTCAAGCCATCAAAACGAGCGGCCTTGCTTTCCTTCACAAAGAGCTCCGTTATCTCGTCAGAGGGAAGCCGGAAAGTGATGTTCATGATTGAGCGACAATCGGCCTTGGCGTGCCCCGTGTAGAAGCCACCCGATCGGTCGATGGCTCCATAAATGGCAGCAGCTTTCGCCTTGTTTACGCCATTGATCCAGGTTAAGCCACCGTTCTTCAAGAGCCACTTATAAACCAACCCTGCCACGTAGATCCCCCAGCATGGAGGAGTATTGAGCATGCTGTCATTTTCAGCCGTCAACCGGTAATCCAACATCGGGTGCAAATTTTCGGGCGTTCGCTCAAGCATATCGTCGCGGATGATAACGACTGTAAGACCCGCTGGCCCCATGTTCTTTTGGGCGCCTGCATAGATCAACGCGTATTTGGAGACATCGACCGGTCGAGAAAGGATGTCGCTCGACATATCGCAAACAACGGGCGCGGGTAGCGCGCTCGGATCTTCAAAAAACTCCGTGCCGTGAATTGTTTCATTGGAGGTTACATGAATGTAAGCAGCCCCATCCGAGTAGCTCAGCGAATTTAGATCGGGCTGTTCGGAAAAGTTATTGTCAGCTCCATCGTAAACTTTCTTAACAGAGCCAACCAAACTCGCCATCTTATGGGATTTCTTGCCCCAAGCTCCCGTCACCACATAGTCGGCAATCCCATTCCCAAGCAAGTTCATCGGGACCATCGTGTTTTGGAGGGTTGCGCCGCCTTGGACAAATAGAATCTTGTAGTTGTCTGGAATCCCCATGAGAGCACGCAAAGAAGCTTGCGCCTCGGCATGGATTCCTATGTACGCCTTGTCACGATGGGACATCTCCATTACGCCCATCCCGGCCCCTTTATAGTTCAAAAGGTCGTCGCGCACTTCCTCCAAAACTTCTACTGGCAAAGTGCAAGGGCCGGCGGAAAAGTTAAATGAACGATCATAGGGTTGAGCCATATGCTGTAAGTTTTACCTCCGAACTGGGTTTGTGCCATATTTAGAGCATGGAACGTAGAAGCACGCTAATCCGATTGGCGATATCATGGATGCTTCTTGGCACACTCGTTTCGTGCGGGATCAGCATTCTTGTAACGTTCACCCGCGTACACCAGGTTCAGTTTAATCAGAACGTGCTTCTTGCAACCCTTTTTGGGGCGGTGTTTGGTGGGCTAGTAGGAGCGTTGATCGCCGATCACAAGTTCCCACCCTAGACGGCCAAACAAAAGAAGCCCCCTCCTTATGGAGAGGGCCTACCAAGATGTTCTTCTAACTTAGGCCTTCTTGCGTCGGCGCATGATACCGGCCAATCCGATTCCAATCGCAGCGAGCGTCGCTGGTTCGGGAACGGCCGTGATTTGGTCCTGATTGCAGTCGCTGTGGAAAGCAATCACTCGAGTTACGCCTTTTCGCTCGGGGCCAACTGCGGTAGCTCCGTTTAATAGATCATTAAGGTTGACTTGGATTTGAGCGTCAAGTGAACCACCGTTCTTCATTCCGGCTCGGAAGCGGCCCGTACCGAGGTTAAGGCTATCAACAGAACCGTCGAAGTCGTAACCGATTTTCCAAACCGCAATCTGGAAAGCAGCGGCGCGGCTACTGTCGGCACCGGCGCCGGTAACCGAGTTGAAGCCGTAGCGGAAGAGGTTGTTCACCGCCGCACGCTTGGCATCGCCATTAATCTTCCAGGCATTTGGATCAAGTTGAGGGATGTCAACTTGCGTATAGCCCGTTCCTTGGCGAGAAACGTATTGCGCAGGCTCGCTGCAGAACGTCGAAATTGTCTGTCCGTCAAGCCACTTGAGGGAGCCAACTCCACCCGAGGCGAGATGCTTGAGTTCACCCGCAAATACGTTAGCGCGGTTGCCATCGTAGTTGATCGTGATGTCGGATCGGCCTTTTCCGACGCCAACAAACTTGAGGTTCGTGGTGTCTTGGGCAAATGCCGCGGTTGCGAAAGTGGCGAGGGCGATGATTGATGTGATCTTTTTCATGGTCGTTCTCTTGGTGAGAAACCATGAAGCACTTTTCACGCCACGCTAGGAGTTCTTTATGTAAACAGGTAGCTTTACGTGCCCGAAGCAAAGTGAACTCAGAACTTGAACCCGCTTGAGATCGCCAGCGGGTTTCTCTTGCCGAAAGATACGTTGACGCCCGCCAGGGTGAAGCCCATCGTGACCCCGTTTCTTCCGGAGAATCCGATTCGACCGCCGATGGCGTTGGCAACCATGAACTCCGCTCCGAGACGAACTTCCTTTTCGCCCCGATGGTTGCCTACATCTACCCAGTCAGCCGCGAGCAAGAGCGGCTTGACGGGGTTGTAGGCAACGCCTACGCTGTACCGGGGTTTGAAAGGGTTGGTTGAGTGCTCGTTGGGATTCCCAAGTGTGAAATCTTTGGGGAGAGTTGTGTCAAACCCAACTGACGGGACAAGGAAATTGTCAATGGTGAGAGCGTAGTAAAGGTTCTTGTTTGTAACCATTTGCAAGCCCAAGTCTAAGCCGACTCCAGACTTGCTCAATGTGCGGTTCCCGTTCATTTCCGGAGCGGCCGTGCTGCCGCCGCCTGTCAAGATCTGGTTTCCGGACGCCGTGTGATGGGTGAAGTGGCTACTTAAGAATCGCAGTTTGAATCCGGCGGCAAGCTCCCGAGACTTGTCTTTCGATTCGAACAAATGCCCGTAGCCAAGGTCAATGCTCGTGAAGCCATAGCCGTAACCATCAAGCGCATCGTTCAGGTCAAAGTTGTTGTTCCCGGTTGCGATCTTGTTTTGTAGGGAAGCGTTCGGGACTGAATTGACGAGCACATCACCGCTAAAACCGAGCGAGAATGAGCCATAGGTGACAGTCATATCGCCATAAACTCCGAACGACTTCTCATTGCCACCGAACTTGCGGGCGTAGTCGCCGAGTTTGTTCACATCCAGCCCGCCCTTGCCCAACGATTGCAACACATCAATCATTTCCGAGTACGACACGCCGCGCGTGTGATAGCCAAGTGTGGGAAACTTCGCGTTGAACCCCTTCTT
>JBEBHJ010000131.1:0-2353 GCA_040081075.1 Fimbriimonadaceae bacterium
GACCGGGAATGGAGCACCGGCAAGCTGGCCGAGATGCGGAACCGCGCTGCCCAAGGCGAGATGTTCGAAGACGAAGCCTGGCGGCAGACGTTCAAAGTCATTCCGAAACTTCCCTACAGTTTTTCCTATCGGTTCGAGGATGAAACCGGCAAGTCGAGCGAGATGCAGATCCTCGATTGGGAAATCGGAGCCCTCTATTGGAACTGCTTGAAGCGTAGTGGCGGCAATGAATCGGAGGCGCTTGCCAAAGTGCGTCAGAAATATTTTGAGGAGTGGCTTAACAAAGACCTCCACTTCTTTCTCGGAACGACACAGGAGTTCCATTTTCGTGCGCCGAACCCGTGGGTAATCATCGGGGTGCTTCCGATTCCACACGAACGCCAACCGCAGCTCCTCTAAGCTCCCGATTTACGACATCCCAGCGAAGACCGTCATGGGCTTTACCTCACTTGCGCCGCAAAAGCAGGTAGATTGAGAAATGAATGCCGCAGAGAACGTTTTTAAGGGAGACGCCGCGGCGATCGCTGCGGTTGATGCGGAAGCACCGCTTGTCGATGCTAAGCGGAATGAGTGCGACGATTATGTTACGGTTTATGCCGGTGCAGCGAAGATCGCTGAGAAAAGCAGCGATTTCGCCAAACCGGCGGTTTACCGATTTTTGGCCGTAATAACGGGTTTCTGTCCGAAGTTCGACACACCCAACGAACCGTATGGGCCATGGTTGAAGACCGCTGCGGGACGTAGCCCGGTTCCTACTGATCTCACGGAAGATGACATCACCGCCCTAAGCCAATTGGCGCCGCTGGTTCGTGACCCTGCCCTCCGAGCGCGGCTTTTCGATCTTCTCTGGGAGCTGGCCAAGGCTCATCATGCCTGTGCTGAAGCTGCTAGCGCTTACCTCGCGAATGCGGAGCGGCTCGATGCACCGGAGGTTTGGCTCTACGTCGCTAAGGCTTACCAACGCGCATTGCATACGTTCGCAAAGAACACCTGTGAGCACTTTGGCGCGACGCGCTCAATTTGGTTTCAGGTGGTTCATGCCCGCTGGAGTGATGGAACGGCCCTGGGCCGAGATTTCCAAAAATCCCCGTTGGACCAAATACGGCTCGATATCGCGGGCCACTTCCGTTGGTTCCAATCCCAGCGCATTGGCAATGGACTGAAGGCCGCTAGTTTTGTCTTTCAAAGCTTCCAGATAACATCGGTCCCGAGCCGTTAATCCCGTGGGGTCTAGTCCCCACAATTCACGCATGTAATCTAGGGTGTGTTCGAGAATTCAAATTTTACCAGCATAGAATGGAAGCAACAAGGACCAGAGCTTCGAAGCGGTCAGCACGCTTTTCATAGCGGGTTGCGATAGCCCGATACTCCTTGATTCGCTGAAAGAAATTCTCGACTCGATGGCGCTTCTTGTAATGCCCTTTGTGAAATGGTTCTGGGTCCTTGCGGTTGTCCTTGGGAGGAATGCAAGCCTGATTCCCAATCTCAGCAAGAAGATCGCGGAAGGCATCGCAGTCGTAGGCTTTGTCCGCCAGGATCGTTCGTGCCGTCTCCCCAGCGACCAGTTCCGCTGCAAACAAGATGTCATGCCGATTGCCTGCGGAGAGGATGATCTCAACGGGTTGGCCCTTGGAATCAACGAGGGCGTGAACTTTGGTATTTTGCCCGCCCCTGGTGCGTCCAACATGTTGATTTCCAAGGACTTTGGCTGCACCAAGGCCGTGTTTATGGACCTTGATGCAGGTGGAATCGATGGCCCAAAGAACGCCCTTGGCGCACTTGCGCAGGTCCTTGAAAATCCGTTGCCAGAGTCCGGAGTCGCACCAGAGCTTCCAGCGCGTGTAGATTGTGGTGTATGGAGCGAAGATCGACAAAGCTCGCCATGTGCACCCCTCTCTGATCCGGAACAGAAGGGCTCGAAGAACCACATCGACCGGGAGAGGTGGTCTCCCGACTTTCCTCACATCCGCGTTAACCGGTTCAAGGCTATCAGATCAATTTTTTTAGCCGCTTCAAGCGGCCAACGTCTTTTGGGAAGATCCGAGGTTTTCGCACCTTGGAGCACTAACACAGATTCGCTTACATTCAACTGGATTTGACCATTCTCGAACACGCCCTAGTCCATCAAGAGTCATCGGCACTCCATGAACACGGTGATATTGGAGCACTTCCTCAGCCCGCAGTTTAGCCTGTCGCGGGTTGAGGCGGGCAATTGCCGCCAACTCACTCCGAAAAGTCTCATCTCCTGGAACTCCCGTTAAGCGGAGAATTTCCGCAACTTCCGCCGCTGTATAAGGAGCTAGCGAATACAGATGAAAGCGGGTCAAGAAAGGCTTGGGCAAAAGTCCAGGAT
>JBEBHJ010000044.1:0-30908 GCA_040081075.1 Fimbriimonadaceae bacterium
TCTCAGGGAGGCAGTCTCGGTAACCTCGGCAAAGGTGGCGGTCAATCACAGGGTGGAGGTAGCTCATCTGGTCGAACCCAAGGCGGTGGCTCGTCTCAAGGTGGGTCATCTCAGGGAGGCAGTCTCGGTAACCTCGGCAAAGGTGGCGGTCAATCACAGGGTGGAGGTAGCTCATCTGGTCGAACCCAAGGTGGTGGCTCTTCTCAAGGCGGCGGCCTCGGAAATCTCGGGCGAGGCAATGATCGCAATAACGATACGAGTTGGAATCGCAACAACAGCAATGGCAACCAAGGCTCCCTAGGCAAGGTTGGTTCCGGACGCCTGGGCGGCGGCAACTATTCGGGCTCCAATAACCAAAACGCCCAAGGTCTTGGACGTGGTCGCGGTGAAGAAACTGGTCGATTTGAAGTTCCAAACCTCAACAAAGGCTCTATTGCCGGTCAGGTGAATCGCCAAGAGAGCACGAGGCCAGGAGATTGGAATCGAGGTAACAACAACAACTATGGTTACGGCGGATTCCGATCTGGTTACTGTCAGTACGACAACCGCTGGAACGACAGTTACTTCGCTTATCCTTACTATAGCTTCAACCTGAATCCGGATCGATGCACAGTGAGCCCTTGGTATTACTATTCAAATCTGCCCGGATACGTTTTGCTCTCACGAATAATCTTCATTAATGACTTCCGTGGTTGCAACTGGGGTTCAGGCGATCTCTACAACTGGAACAACTGGAACGGTAATGGCAGTTACGGTGGTAGCCGATACCGCGATGAGGTTGATGAAACTATCCTCGACATCCAACGATCCTTTGAGAGACAAGACCGAAGGGCGTTGGATCGCTTGATCGGACGCAACCGGGTCAATGTCTACCTCGACGGAAGCTACGCTTACAGCCTCAACTCGAACGACTTCTATGATCTCATGATGGACAACATTTATGGGACCAGAACCGAACGCTACGAGATCTCGCGAGTCTACAAGAACCGCAACGGAATCGAAGTCCGGGCAAAGCACCACTTCGAAGATGCTTTCGGCAGGCTACAGTGTGTGAACCACACGTACCAACTCGAAGAAGGCGGTCGAGGTGGATACACGATCACCGACTTTAGCAGCGGCACGCGAAGCAACTGGTAAGTCCATTCAGTCCGTGGCTCCTCTCCGATCCGGTGAGGAGCCATTTTTTTCGATTCTGGGAGTATGTCTCGACAGAACAAGTTTCTCGCGGTAATCGTTAAACATACAGATTGAGCGGACGCCAAGATGGTTTGCTACTTCAACGGCTTGCCCCCATGTTTGAGGATTTAGCTTCCCATCGCGACATTGGTTCGTCTCTTCATCAAAGCGGGCACAATCCTTACAAAACATGACTAACGCGATCCTTTCTCTTCTACTGGCATTTCAGACTCAGGTCCCGGCTAAGCAAACCGCACCGAGCCTCGTCTTGACGCCTGATGCCCTGGTGATTAGCTTCAATGGAAAGGAGCATCGAGAGCCACTGACCGTTCAAACCGTCGCTGAAGACCTGAGAACAAATTACCGGAAAGACGAGACATCTGTCTGGTGGGATTCGAAGGGGTTGCACGTAAAGAGCGGTGCCTACGATTCTGTGAGCTTGCTGGAAGATTGTGCCCTTTCGCCCAAACTCTCGGAGAAAGCACAGATCATAAAAAATCGTGATTTGATATCTTCCGGCAAACGACAAAAGGCGGCTAACGGATTGGTTGGGTCCTTGCGACTGGGTAAGTTCGCTTATTTCGTTCCGCGATGGACAGACACCACCGGGAAGGTTTGGCTCGAGGCGCTTGTTGCCGTAAACCTCGATGATAAGAAGCCAAAGTGGAAACTTCTAGGTAAGTTTACCGGGCATAGCCTATCGAAATCGGCCGTCGAGAACCGCCTCTTCACTCACGGTTCAAACATTTGCATGTTCGCTAGTCAAACCTCGGGAGCATGGGGTCTTGCAAGTTACGACCCCACTAAAGAGAAGTTTGAGTTCCGAGAGCTGGGCCAGAATTTGGAGGACTACTTGTCGATCGGGGGTAAGGTCTTCATGATCGCCGAGGCGACCTCTTATGGCAAAACGAAGCTTTCTCGATACGACCTTGCCACCGGGAACCGGCGTGACCTAATGGAGGCAAAGGGCGACATCTTGCTCGTTGATGACAATAAGCCATACCTCGTCGAAATCCAGACTAACTTGGGCCCGGCGCTACGCAATCTTGAGACGGGTTGTCAACTTTCAATTCCGGCCCGATCGGCGATCCGGCGAACACCGTTCGGCGTCTTGGTGTGGCCCGTTGACGAACCCAAGCAAGCGGCACTCTACTCGGTCGAGCGATACGTCCGATTGGCGGTCGTTACAAATTGAAGAGCGACAAACTAAATCTCGATGAGTGTTTTGAACAAATTACGGACCATTGGAAGCCACGCGTCGCAGCCGAGTTAAACGGACACCACGTTAAACTGGCTAAGTTCAAAGGAGAGTTCCTTTGGCATAAGCATGACTTCGAAGATGAGATGTTCCTTGTGCACAAGGGCTCGTTCATCATGCAGTTTCGGGACCATGATGTAGTTTTGAGGCAAGGCGACTTTCTGGTTGTTCCCCATGGCGTGGAGCACTGTCCCATTGCTACGGAGGAAGTCGAAGTCATCCTCTTTGAACCAGCATCCACTGTAAATACGGGCGACGTGATTTGCTCGCGGACAATAAATGCACCGGAATCGTTCTAGCCCAAGAATTCCTCCAGGCCAGGTACAATCTAGGTTCAATTTCCCCTTTGGAACGTCTCTATTATCATGTCCGACAACGAAGAACAGAACCTGCCCACAGATCCGCAAAGTGCCGAACTCCCTGAAGAGATTTACGGTCAATTTGAAGGGTCTTACGATGAGAACAGCATTCAGGTTCTGGAAGGCCTTGAAGCCGTGCGAAAGCGCCCCGGAATGTACGTTGGAGACAACGGCAAGAAGGGTCTCCACCACATGTTCAAAGAAGCATTGGACAACTGTGTTGATGAAGCATTGGCCGGCTACTGTGATCATATCACGGTAACCATTCACAACGATAACTCGGTGAGTACGCGGGATAACGGACGCGGCATCCCGGTTGGTATTCATGCGAAGATGGGCGTTTCAGCCCTTCAGGTCGTTATGACGGTCCTCCACGCCGGTGGTAAGTTTGGCGAGGGCGGAGGCTATAAGGCATCGGGTGGATTGCACGGTGTGGGTGTTTCCTGTACCAACGCGCTTTCGAGCTGGTGTGAAGTCGAAGTTCGACGCGAAGGCAAAGTGTGGTTTCAAAGATACGAAAAGGGCATTCCCCAGCATCCAGTAAAGGCGACCGGTGATTCGGACGAAACCGGAACGTACACTCGATGGCTAGCGGATGACACGGTCTTGACCGATACCCGCTATGACTTGCACATCTTTAAGACACGTCTCCGAGAATTGGCTTACCTCAATCCCAAGGTCAAGTTTGAGTTTATCTACGAGCCTGACCCGGAAGAAAGCGAGACCTATCACTACCAGCGAGGTATTCCGCAACTCGTTGAGGACATCAACGAGGCCAAGATTTCTCTACACAACACGGTGTATTACAAGCGCGTACGCGATACTTACGAGATTGAAGTCGCCCTTCAATATCACGACGGCTACAACTTCACGATCCTAGCGTTTTCAAATAACATTCACCAGCCTGACGGAGGAACCCACGTATCCGGTTTTGGTCAGGCGATGACGCGCGTTATCAACAGCTACGGGCGAAAAATGAATATCCTGAAAGAAAAGGATGCCAATCTTACAAACGATGATGTGAGCGAGGGCCTTACGGCCGTTATTTCGTTAAGACTGGAGAACCCGCAGTACAACTCACAAGATAAGGTGAAACTTGTGACACCCGAAGTTCAAGGCATTGTGAACTCACTCGTGGGCGACGGTCTGACGACCTTCCTAGAGGAGAACCCGCGGGTTGGAAAGCTGATTGTTGAGCGATCTCAAACTGCACAAAGAGCACGCGAAGCCGCGCGAAAAGCCGCCGAAAACGTGCGTCGGTCGAACTCGATGGACAACTGGGGTTTGCCTGGAAAACTTCAAGACTGCATCTCTAAGGATGCGACACAGTGTGAAATCTTCCTTGTTGAGGGAGACTCGGCTGGCGGTTCAGCAAAGGGTGCCCGCGACCGCAATACTCAGGCCGTCCTACCCCTCCGCGGAAAGATCCTGAACGTTGAACGAGCGAGAATCGACAAAGCGCTTGACAACGAAGAAATAAAGGCGATGATCGCCGCGCTCGGAGTAGGCATCGACCTCCAATTGAGCCGCCGATCAGATGATGATGAGGACGAGAACGGTAACGGCAAAAAGAAAGAAGGAGCAAGTTTCGACCTGGGCAAACTCCGGTATCACAAGGTGATCATCATGACTGATGCTGACGTTGATGGTGAACACATTCGAACACTGCTTCTCACCTTCTTTTACCGGTATATGAAACCGCTTATGGAAGGTGGACACATCTACCTTGCCCAGCCACCGCTCTACGTAGTCAAGTTCGGTAACAATGATCGGCACTATGCCAAGGATGAAGCCGAGCGCGATGAACTCATTAAGCTTCATCGGAAGAAGAAAGACCCCGAAGTCACTCGCTTTAAAGGACTAGGTGAGATGAACGCCGAAGACCTGGAAGAGACAACGATGGCTCCTGACAAACGTCGTCTGGTCCAAGTTGTGTTGAATCACGAGTTCGAGATGGAAATCGAGCAAATGTTCTCGCGATTGATGGGTGACAAGGTTGAGCCTAGGCGCGACTTTATTCAGAAACATGCAAAGCTGGCGTCTAACGTCGACTGGCACTATTGATCGGTGCGCTCAAGCGCTTACTCAGGGTGATAGCATCGGAGTTCTTCGGATCAAGTCGAAGCGACCTCTGAATGTGTTGGCGAGCCAGATCAGTCTGGTTCGCCCAAGAATAGTTCAGGGCTAGTCGATAGTGGGCGTCACTACTCTCTGGATAGAGCATGGCGTTCAGCTTGAACAGCTCAAGTGCCTGAGGTTTGTTCCGACTGATCACGAGGTAATTGCCGAGTTCTTTAACCTTGGACTCCCGTATATCAAATATTGGAAATCGCTTGCGGGCAGCCGTGATTCTCTTGTATGAGGATTCGGCCGATTCGCTCAAAAGTTCCGGTTGGATTCCGCGAATTGTTGCAGGCGCGCCGCAGATCCACCCGACAAGGTCGTACGCAACGCGAATACCGCCATCATCGCCCCGATTGCTGATCGCTATTACTGTGATGTCCTCATCGGTCAGATGTTGAAGTGAAGTTGAAAAGTCGTTGACGCCACCATCATGGTAGCTCCGTCGGTGCCCACCTATTGTGTCAATTATCCAGCCAAAGCCGTAGTCACCCTTTCCGGGTCGGAGGATTTCGGCGACGGATGACTTGTTAAGGATTTTTCCCGCCCGAAGTGCCTTCTCCCACGTCCAAAGGTCTTCAGTTGTGGAACTTGCTCCCCCGATCGCAAACAGATTGTTCATGTGGATGAAAGGAGCCTTCTTTGCTATTCCGTTTTCCATGCGATAGCTGACAGCGCGGCCTGGTTCCGACTTGGGACTTTCTTGGAGGTCGGTTTTGAGCATGCCAGCCGGTTTGAAGATGTTTTCAGTTAGGTAGTCGCCTAAAGATTGGCCCGAACACTTCTCTATGACAAGACCAAGCAGAAAATATCCGGAATTGTTGTAGTTGAAGGCTACTCCGGGAGTTGACTCGAGCGGCTTGTCTCGAAAGAGTGCGAGCACTTCTTCGGAGCTGTGCGGAGACTCTAAGAAACTTCCCGAAGCCTCCTTCAGGGACGTGTAGTTGATGAGCCCGGAAGTGTGATTGAGAAGATTTTTGATCGTTATCCCGGCCCAGGCGGAAGGCGCGCTCTTAATGAATTTTGTGATTGAGTCGCTTGTTTTTAGCTTGCCCTGCTCCTGAAGTCGCATTATCGCTGCCGCCGTAAACTGCTTACTAACAGAACCAATCCTGAATTTTGTGGTCGACTTATTTTGAATTTTGCGCTCGGCTTGAGCGTATCCGAAGCCTTTGTTAAGTAGAATTCTGCCTTTGCGCGAGATCAAAACCGAGCCGCTGAAGTGATCAAACCTCACCGCGTCACTCATATAGCGGTTGGACCGCGAGAGAATCGCCTCGGTACTTGGAATGTCCGAGTTCATCGCCATTAGGGCTAGAATGCCGAGCATTTATTGGTCACGCCAGTTGGGATCCAACTTCCTAATCGCAGCGTTCAGCCTGGCCTCATCGAGTGACTGAATCGCGTCGATGATGACTCCTTTGGAGTCAATAACAACCGTCACGGGATAAGCGCGCACCCCAATTTGTTTCTCAAGGTTTTCCGCGCCCTTTCCGACAAGTGTGGGAAAAGGTAGTTGGTTCTTCAGCGACGTCAGTCGAGCAAATTTTGCTTCGTCTACGGGATCTGCACCAACAAAATGAATACCGCTCTTGGCCAGCCTTGGAGCCAATTTTACGAGCATGGGCATTTCCTGGAAGCAACCCGTGCATCCGGCGAACCAGAAGTTGAATACTAATCCCTTGTTGCCCTTTAGCATTGACTTCAGGGTGTGGCGCCGACCGTCAAAGTCCTCGGCTTCAAACGCGCGTAGCTTCGATCCAGCCGCAATCAACTTGGGAATTCCACGCTTCGGGTCGAAGACTTTTGCCCCGCGCGGGGGCAAAAACCGCATATGCTTGGAGTCCAGTTTCTTAACCTCAACCGATTTGAAGACCATCTCGTACCGGGTGCCGTTGAGGTCAACGCGGGTTCCGTAGGGCATCAAACTTGCTTTCTCGACAAACAACTGCACGGTGTGGGCGAAATCCCCTTTGCATGGCAGCACCCAGCAATCCCGCTTATGAAACAACTCGCTGCCGGTATCTCCAACTTGTCTCATGACCGGACCACCTGGCCACAGGCAGTCAAACCCAGCCGTGCAAGGGTTCTTCACTTCCGGTTTGGCCGTGGAGTATTCTCGCGAACTCGGCATCCAAGTTGTGTTGAGGTCTTTGGTCTCAAATGACTCAGTGGTTTGATATTTCGCCCAAAAGTATCCTTCGGGAGAGATCTTGAAGGTCATGGGCTGAACGGTTGGGGAAACCATTTCCGCCTCAATCACTACCCCCGGAAGTGGGCGCACCTTCCGGTAGACGTCTTCGAGGGTCACGGCTTGAGCGGCCAACAAAGATAGAATCGCAAGCATAAATCACTATACTTCATGACGTGCAAAAAAAGTTGCACTTCCCTGCCTGATCCATCGCTTATAATCAGAGTTAGTGGCACAAGAGAATTTGAGGTCGGGTGGGGTGGAGCTGGACCCAAACCCAGAAGCATTTGGTTATCTCCGCCGTTCCGAAGACCTGGTTCACCACCCAGAGATTGCGCGCGAACGCCTCCTCGAGGACGGGTATCTCTACTTGCCTGGCTTTCTTCGGCGGGAACTCGTGTTAAACGCGAGGCAAAGCGTTACAAACTCTCTCGGAGATGAGGGCGTCCTTGATGCAAGCTTCCCCAATCTTGAAGCGGTGGCCAAGGTCGGAACCGAGATGTACTTTCGACCCGATCTGGCCAATCAAGATGAGGCTGTGCAAAGGCTTGTTTATGGCCCCGAAGTGATCGATTGGTTCGCGCGGTGCTTGGGCGGCGAGATCCGCCACTACGATTTCACCTGGATGCGGGTAATTGCCCACGGCAAAGGAACGTGGCCGCACTGCGATATCGTTTACATGGGGCGCGGAACCAACCAGCTCTTCACGATGTGGGCACCGCTTGGCGATATTTCGCTCGATCTGGGTGGGCTCATCGTTCTTGAGGGCTCCCACAAGCTGGATACTATGCGAGAGACTTATGGAAAGCTTGACGTTGACGCGCTGTGCGAGAACAACCCCGGTAAAAACGAAGTTGAAGCGAACGGCTTCACGGCGGGCGGAGCAATCTGCGCGAATCCGGTGGCTCTAAGAGACGAGCTGGGAGGACGGTGGCTAACATCCGAAAAGTATGAAATGGGAGACGTGCTGATCTTCGGCATGTACACCATCCACGCCAGCCTTGACAACCAAACCGACTTCGTGCGGCTTTCGACTGACACACGCTATCAACTCGCCTCGCAGCCGATTGACGAAAGGTGGGTTGGAGCAATGCCCGGCCACAGCTCAGCGGGCAAGCGGCAGAAAATCTGCTAGTTATCCACCTCGCCGAGTGGAAAATGCTGCCACTCCCAACACCGCATCAAAGCGGCGATTTTGGGGTCGAACTCGCGGTGATACATGTGCTGGTGGGGGCTGGGGATGTCTACCGAGTCAGCCTTTTTTAGTTCCCGGTTTGTTAAGATTGACTAGAACGGTTCGAGAGGTCCGTAGGCGTAGATCAACTCATGATTGTCGTAATCAATCGTTCCGTTCGCTTCCCCACCACGGGCGACGGACGCCAACCACACTTCTGCTCTCCCATCGTTCTCAAATATCGACCTGAAGACGCCAAAGACCCTCTCAACATTTTCAAGGGTGGTTAGGGGGCTCTGGTACCTTCCGACCTCGAATTGACCGCTTGGAATTAGCAAAACATAAAGGATGCAAAACGGTTCAGGTAGAGTGCGGGCTAACTCTAACATGAGGTCAACATGACCATCTCGCGGCCCGATCCTTAGCCTAACTGCCCCATCGGAAGTTGCTTGGCGCGCCCATGTGTGGTTGTGTTGAAACGGCACAAACTCGTCGTTGAATTGATGCCCTAGCTTATACGGTTTAGCTTCTTCCACTTCTCAGTTTCACCTTTTGACGTGCATCTAGCGCCCTGAGGTCTCGCCTTCGACCTGCGAGGCCGGCAAGGAAAAGGAAGACTCCGGCAACCCCTAACGCCAAGCCGGACTCTGAAATCTGGGGATAGTCCAAAAAGAACAACATAAGATAAAGCCCCCAGCCGCAAAGTGCCGCCCAAAGGAACCCCTTCGGAACAAAGAATGGGCAAAGGACGGCGAGGTAAAAGGCAACCAATCCCCATTCCTTCGGAGATCGGCTAACGCAAACATCAGCAATCATCAGCGCCAATAGAATGGCACCAATGCTACCGCGAGTGACCGGCCCTCCAAGCCGATCCAATGCTGAATCAATAATCTTCATCGCAAATTTTGATGCAACTCCGCCCTCCGCAAGCATGATGAGCCATTTGCCATTGTGGCTCAAAGGCTTTTGAAGGTTCGTTCATCTGTACTTTTTGACGGTTTGGGTTTGGGACTCTGTTGCATTTCTTGGTTAGCATAGAGTTTACGTGAAGCTCCACATTGGCAGAGCCTGCCCCGCCCAAACGGGGGCCAGAATGTGGCACGATCCTGTGGCGCGAGGACGCGGAGTTGCCTTGCAAGGTTTGAGTGATTGGTTGGAAAACCAAGGAGTTGGTGATTTAAGCGCCGGTATCGCAAGTATAGGTGCTCTTGCGACCATCAGATTGTTATGGCTTGGAGGCGATTCTGGCTATTTCAAAATTGAGACGAGCCGCACAACACACCATGCGCAACAACCTAAACAGATAGCTAAAATTGCGAAATTATAACTCGCAAATCCATTAGCCCGTCCCCACCAAGCAACGCATAGGTGGATGAAGGCCAAGATAAGGGCAACGTATCCCACGGCACTGCCCTTTAGTATGAGCTGACCACCAGCCCCAAAAAGTAGGCCGGTCACAGCGAATGTAAACATGACCAAGGCAAGCGGTGATGGCCCGATCGCTGAGCGGCCCTCAACCATATTCGCTAACATTCCGCCAAAGAATATGATCGTTGAAAATGAGGCCATTAAAATGCTCGCGTATCCCCAAAGCTTATCCGCAAGGGTCATCTCGAATTTTTTATAGAACAGTTGCATAGGCCTCGTACTTTAAGGCAGCTGCGCGTGCTCGCGCCATACACTGCCCCGTTTGCCAGTTGCTCCGTTGATTATTCCAGGCCTCCTTCAACCCCAAGCTGGGCTGTATGGCGCTTTGCCGATCAGACGGGCCGGGGCCATGCCCATTCCGCCACCGCTTCATATTACCGAGCCCCATGGCAAATAGCGGTGCCCTTCCATGTTGGACTGGCCGGCGAGGATGATCACCTTAACCGGTGATGCGATTGGTTGTGAGATCAACGTTAGGACAGCCAGGAGAAGCATTCTGGCGAAACCTTACCACGCCCCTCCTCCCATCAATTTTGATTAAGCCTTGCTGGCCTTTACCGACGCCGAAACCGACTTTATCGCTGGTGGCATGCACGTGCTGTCATTGCATTGTTGGTAGAGAACATCGAGCTTGATGTTTTGGGCGCCAGGTTTGGAAACTGTGAGCGTAACCGGAATCTTGACAACGCCTTCGTATATGGCAATCTTTTCGCCCGCGACCGTCTTCATGACTCCCTTTGGATAACTTGCTTTTCCAAACTTTGCACCCTGAGCTGACCGAACGGTTACAGCGTTGAGGAACTTGTTGGTGGGAGGGTTTTGATACCCGTGCCAGCCATTTGGGAAGGTCACGACCAGTGTGGCCGTGAAACTTTTGCCCACCGTGACCTTGGGCGGAAGTTGGAGCTTAAACGTAGCCTTTGGATCGGCAAAAGCGAGCGTAGAAAAACCGATGAGGAGCGCGAGAGAACCGAGGCGAACGTTCATTACACTATATAAGGGGTTTCGTGGCTGACAAGTTCCAGGCAGAGCCGAATGGAACTGGCCCACAATTACCCTCTGAATGCTGAATTATAAAATTCTGTTCCTAGGTGATATCGTGGGCCGTCCGGGGAGGAAGGTGGTGCTGGATAAGCTTCCCGGGTTGATCAACGAGCACAATCCCCTCTTTGTCATTGCGAATGGAGAGAACTCGGCGGCGGGGTTGGGCATTACTCCAGACATCGCCGAAGAGCTCTATAAGGCCAAAGTTGACGCAATCACGCTGGGTAATCATGCTTTTAACAAGCGAGAAATCTACCCATACCTTGACAAGGATAAGCCGATTGTTCGGCCCGCGAACCTGCCAAAGGCGGCCTCTGGTCGTGGGCACTGCGTTGTTTCGAAGCAAGGTATCGACCTCCACATCATCAATCTTTGTGGGCGAATCTACATGGATGGGTACGACGATCCGTTTCGAGAGATTGACTTGATGCTTGAAAACATCACTTCAAATCATATCTTTGTGGACTTCCACGCCGAGGCGACGAGCGAGAAAATCGCGTTCGGTTACTATTTGGACGGGAAAGCAACAGCAGTGGTGGGAACGCACACGCATGTCCAAACTTCAGATGAGACCGTGCTTGCGGGTGGAACGGCCTATATCACGGATGTTGGGATGTGCGGACCGCAAAACAGCGTGCTTGGCATGAGAAAGGACATTATTTTGCAAAGATTTCTCACACAAATGCCCTCAAGGTTTGAAGTTGCGGACGAACCTGGTGTATTATCGGGGGTAGTTATCACTGTATCGAAAGAAACGGGTCGCGCAAGCGATATTCGTCGTATCAGATTGCGGTGAGAAAACGTCTGGATTATTAGCTATGAAAAAAGTTGGATGGATTCTTCTCGGGTTAGCAACAGTGGCGGGAGCTTCGGCTCAGTCAATCTACGCCCCAACTCGCTCAACCGCCGATCAAGGCATTACTCTTATGGGCTGGGGCAGCGGCACGATCAGTCAGGCGAGCGATATGGCCTTTGAGGGCACATATTCGCTGCGAGTTTCAACTCGGAACTACTTCCAAGGCGGCATAATCAGCCTGAAGACGCCCATCGATTTCGGTTCAGCGTTCGGCGATAAGAACAATCTTTTGAGATTTTCATATCGAGTTGCCGGATCGGGAATCACCTTGGGTGGAGCGGGTAAGCCTGGCCCTGGCGGGGCCGGCGGCGGACCGACTGGAGCTGGTTCTGGCGGCGGCATCGGCGGATTTGATGAAGGAGGCGGAAAAGGTGGCGGCGCAGCCGCTGGTGGCACCGCCAAGGCTCCGGCCACTCTCACATCGGATTATCAACTTTCAACCGTCCGAGTGATCGTCTCAACCAGCGATGGCAAAAAGAGCGAGGCGTTTGTAGCTGTTCGCCAAGCTGATAACTGGCGAACTGTTGCGATTCCACTAAGCTCAATCAGCGGATTTGAGAGAACCAATAAGCAAGTGATTGGCCTTGGGTTCTCGGGAGACGCCACCGCAACGTTCTATGTTGGCGATGTTAAAGTCGTGAACGATAGCACGCCCATCACTGGCGACGTTTCGCCTAAGAATGATCTCAATCTCGCCCTTGGTGACGAAATCGAGTTCATTGGCAACGGCTTCGGCGGTTCTTCGATTCTCAAATACACCTGGGACTTTAACGATAAGGACGGCATCCAAGTAGATGCGGAAGGCCAAGTGATCAAGCGAAAGTTCCGCGCTCCTGGCGAATATGTGGTTACGTTGACGATTAGCGATGCCTACGGCGCCAAGAAGCCGATTGTAAAGACGATTAAGGTCAAAGTTAATCCGTAAGGACTCTTAGCCAGTCGAAATCAGAGAGCGCGGTCGGGTTACGATCGCGCTTTTTTGTTTCACAAGCTTGGTGTCCAAACCAGCCGTACGTCGGGTTGTCGCTCCTCGTTGTCAGCACCATCGCTAAGTTCGGCTTCGATGAACCCTTCGCGAGCATAAAACCGCCGCGCACCATCATTCACCTGAAACGTGTACGCCATCAGACGATCAGGGCTGACCGCTTTCGCATGATTGAGAAGTTCGAGCCCGATTCCTTTTCCGGTAAATCCTCTACGGCAATAAAGTTGGTCTAGCCACCCCTCCCTAACGTCAACCCAGGCGACGATTTGATCGTCTTTCAGGTAAACGGAAGACGTTCCACGCGTCAAAACATGATCGCGCAACCAACCCGCTATTGCACTCGGCCCATGCTTGGTGGGCACGCTATCTTGACGAATATCATGGTAAAGATCAGCAATTTCCTGGGCATCAGCGGGAGTGGCGAGTCGAATCATGCCTTCAGTTTAGCCGCTTCATCGAGCAATCGCAAGAACATGTGCGCATAAATGCGGCTAGCCTTGAAAAGATGCTCGACCTTATAGCGCTCATCGGTCTGGTGGGCCGGGCCATCGCCTTCCCACGAGGTTCCGATGCTCACGCAGTTCGGCACAGCTCGAGGCCCCATCGGCTTGTCTCATAGCCTGGCACGATACCAGGTAGTTTAAGTGTTGGCAGATGCCTAATTCTTCCTTAGGGCATTGAGTGAAATAGCTAAGTTTCGTATCAAAGCGGGCCGCAGGGAGGAGCGGCGAATGGCGCCAGGACCGGTAGGTGCCTTAAAAAATGCATAACTTATTGCACGCGCAACCATCCCGAGCGGGAGCGGGTAGAGTGAACATAGCGAACATCCGCTCAGAAGTGCAGGAAAGAAGCCTAGGCCAAATGGGGTGTTCTGGCGAGGGTTAGTGGCCGGCGCAGTGCCATACAAAGGAATACGTGGTTAGCTTCCCGTCGGGAGCCGTCACTCCAATCACTTGGCCTTGCCCACTGTAAGCGTAGGTCGTGGTCGCTGTACCCGTATACTAAGCATTGTAGCCGCGTTGCACGTAAATCCGCGTTCCTTTCTTAATTCCGAATTCATGTTGTTTCTTTAGGCTGAACATCATCGGGGATTGAGAGAGGCGCTTTCTTCGCATACTGTGCATTGATGACGATTTTGATTACTTGCAATGCGAGCACCGAGTGCAAACAGATTAAGAAACCGGCAATGGCTAGTCTCTTGCGTTTCTCGCGGGGCGCGCGCCACAGTATGAGGACGGGCACAGCCACTAAGGCCAGCCCCAGCAACGGATCAAGAACCCGAAAGATCAAATACTCCACCACTTATTTACTTCCTTATAGCCACCTTGGAGGTGAGCCAGGGGGCACATCTGCAGGCATGCCCGGCAACGGCCAGGTTGAAGGCGGTTCGACCTTTATGGGTGGGATCTTTCAGCCGCGTTCCCGAAGAACCTTGTACAAAGGTTCCACTTTGCGCCAAACATGATTCGGTTACCATCACTGAGGGAAAGGACTTCAACCAATCGCTATTCATACTTTATTCCTCCGATGTATGATATCGCAAAACTGGCACTCGATTCGCGCGCAAGCGCAATTTTGATGATGCAAGTGCCCTTCGTGTCGCATTTGAACCTAAAATGCGATTCTTGGCAGCCATTTTTGCTATGTCTTGGGGTCAGTACGCCGGGTTTTGGGGCCGCGACGCGGTTTCTTGGGGCCGCGGCGAGGTTTCAAGAGATCAGGGCGCGGGGGTTTGAGGCCGCCGTACCGCTTCTTGGTGTCTATGCATCACCTTTTGGCGTCAAAACGTGACGTCTCCGGGTCACGCGGTTGGGTTTAGGGGCCAAAACGCGGGTCTGTGCCCTCGCCGCTCACCATACCGGCAGTTGGCAGTTTCGGGGAGGGCCCTTGCTAAACGGCGTTTTCAATCGACCGGAGCAACTCACGGTATTGCCATGGATCGGATCGCTCAGCATTCGAACAAATATAAGGTTGACCTCGTTCTTGCCGGGCATGATCATCACTACGAACGTCAGTATCCGATGCGGGGCGGAGCGATCACGAGTGGCAATGCGAATCGGTATGTTCGTGGTGCTGGAACGTTGTATATGACTCAGGGTGGCGGGGGCAAGTCGCTCTATGACTTCACCGACCCAAAGCCGGAGAAATGTGCGTTCCGAGAAAAATCGCACGGCTATCTTCGAGTTAAAGTGCGTCGCAAGGGTCCACTCAGCATTGAGGCAAAGCGTCTGGACCGGAGTGTCATGGAAGTAGTTGAAATCGTAGAGAAGTAGCGAATCCCCATCGCCTTCCAATAGGTACGCTTGAGGTTCATGCAAAAACACACGCTCCCGAATGGAGTGAGAATTGTTCTCGACCCCGTCACCCACGTTCAATCTGCCGCCGTTGGCCTTTGGTGCCAAACCGGAAGCGTTCATGAGCACGACGATGAGGCCGGGATTACGCACTTGATTGAGCACATGCTTTTCAAGGGAACGCCCAAGCGAACAGCCAAAGAAATCGCCGAGTCTATCGAAGGTCGCGGCGGGGCGCTAAACGCTTTTACCGATAAGGAAATGACGTGCTATTACTGCCGCGTTTTGGCTGATGATATTGAAAACGGAATTGATGTTTTAAGCGACATGATGCGTAACTCCCTGATCGAACCCGATGAGCTGGCGCGCGAAGAGCAAGTGGTGATTGAGGAGATCAAGCGAAGTGAAGACGAGCCGGAATCGCATGTTCATGACCTGCATATCGAAAGCCGCTGGGCCGGACATCAGCTTGGAAAACCCATTATTGGAACGCGGGAATCCGTGGCCGGATTCAAGTCGGATAATCTCAAGACGTACATGTCGCGACGCTATCGCGGCGACCACGTGTTGCTCTCTGTAGCGGGCAACTTTGATCCAAATGACGTGATTAAATGGGCCGAGGACCGTTTGGGGGGAATCACGGCGGGCGGAGAACCTAAAGCCTTTGAGCGTCCGGTCGGCAAAATTTCAAAACAAGAAATCGCCAAGGAGTGCGAGCAAGTACATTTCTGCATCGGCACGGACGCATGCTCAATTTACGATGAGGAAATCTATGCGCTGAGGGTGCTGGATGGCTTGCTCGGAAGCGGCATGAGCAGTCGGCTGTTCCAAGAGATTCGCGAGAAACGGGGCCTAGCCTACTCGGTGGGAAGCTACTCTATGAACTATTCGGCGGGAGGAGCGTTCACCATCTACGGAGGCACGGGCGAGGCAACGTGGGAACAAGTTCAGGAACTGGTAATGGTTGAAGTAAACAAGCTCATTCATGACGGATTGGTGGATGGCGAACTCGAACGAACCAAGCGAAGCATTTCGGGTCATATTGTGCTTGCACTAGAGGGAATGAACTCACGGATGACCCGCATCGCGCGTAATGAGCTGATTTTCAAGCGTGAGGTTCCGTTGGAAGAGACGCTGAGGAAGCTGGAAGCAGTGACCGAGACGGATGTTCGCAACCTCGCGGCCAGGATTCTAGCGCCGGAACTGCTCAGCACCACGGCGATCGGCCCTTTCTAGCGCCCCATGCCCGAGTACATCCCAACTTGGCGAAAGCCACGAAAGCGCAAGATCAACTGGATTCCGCGACCGCTGTTTGGGCTGCTTTCTTTGGTCGCGCTTGGCTTCATATGGGTGCCATGGACAGTCAGCACTCCACTGAGTATTCAACTGGCGCGAGGCGATTGGCTCGCGTGGATCCCGTTTGCGGTGCTTATGTTGGTGGTTCTCAACTTGGCGTTTGCGCTGACTCGTTTCGAGCAAGGTTTGAGCTCAGTTTTCTTGTTGGTAGTCATCGTCTTGATGGGCTACATCGCTTCCTCTGATCCACTATCTGTGAACCATCTGTTTGCATTTATTGCCCTCGCGGTAGCCCTTTGTGTATGGATGCTCTGGATCGCGCACGATTTCGATGAGGCGCTTCTGCGCGTATGTGCGGTTTGTGCGGTGCTTGCCATCTGCGCCACCTTCATCTCGCTGGGGCTCGGGGAACGGCTGCTAATCACGAGCGCATTGGCCTTTGTGAACGTCCTGTTCTACGATCATCTGGAGATTGCCTAGTTAGGACGATGGTGGTTGCGTAGATTTACTTAAAGACCGATTTACACGAGACGGGCGAACGTATACCGTAGTGTAAAGGAGGTTCAGAAATGAAACCTAAACTATTAATTTGTGGGCTCGCGGCCCTCTTAACCACAGTGGCATTCGGTCAGCCCGAGGATCGTGAGGTCCGACGTTCGATTGAGAACTTCTATGCGAAAATGGATCGCGAGATGTCAAAAGGCGACTTTAGAGCGATGCTAAGCCATCGGGATCCGGGCTATGTTTACACTGATGTTCAGGGCCACCGCATGGACTACGGACAGATGAAGTCTATGATGATGAACATGAGGGGATCGATGCGAGATATGCGCTGCAAAACAACCGTGCGTAACGTAACGGGCACGATGCAAGAAGCATTTGCATGGGTTGAAGTGGTGATGTCCTGTAAGCAAAAGATGGGCAACCGTTGGACGGCCATGAAACAGACCCACCGCTTCACCGAAACCCACAGAGGCACCCCAAGGGGCTGGATGACGATGATGACCCAGGAACTACCCAAGGACGAACCGTGGTCATTTAAGACCGGTGGCGGGTTCTAGGAAGCGAAGAATCGGGGGGATTGAATGGTCCATTCCTGTCATCCCCGGCGAACATCAAGGCACTCAAAAGGGGGATCCTTCGCTCGCCTGCGACGGCGGAGCTCTTCAGACTGAGAACCTCCGGCTCATTCGCCGAACGAGGTCAATTTGCCTGCTTTATCGTCATGCGCATTGACTTGCACCAACCGATCTGCCTTAAACTGAATGAGGATCTGAGACGCGTTATCACCAGGGGTGTAATAGGTGAAATCAACGTTACCGCCGGATCTGCTGTTCTGGGAGCTGGGTTGGCCAAGTTTTGCGATGACCTCGGCCCTTGAGAGCCCGGTTTCGAGGGATTTCACCGCCGCCGAGATCCCGCCCATGGCGGCAATATTGTTGGGCGGGTACGCGCTGGGCCTTGGGTGGCAGCCAATCACGAGGATGATCGCAAGTAGCGGGATAACTAGCTTCAATCTCGCCACTGCTCTTCGGGAATTTCAGATTGGGACAAGATTTGTCGCAATGTGCCAAGCGGTAATGGGCGCGAACCGTGCATCGGTACCACCACTTGGATATTTTTGGCGCGATGCCACCACTTGCGATGACTGCCACGCTGAGAGACCAGTTCGAAGGCGTTTACCATGAGAATCGCCTCCAACTCTTTGGCGTTGAGCCGCTTGATCCGGCCCGACATTTACACCGCAACCTTCAACTCGAAGGCACCAGGGGGGGCTTCTATTGGAAGGGGCTCCAAATACAGGATGATGGCTTCCTTTATGTTCTCGATCGCTTCCTCGCGAGTTGCCCCGGCCGAGGCACATCCCTTAAGCTCCGGGCACCACACGGCCCATTCGTGCGTTTCAGAATCTTCTTCGAGGATCACGCGCCAGGTCATCAGTTGATTATACGCCTCCGAGTTGCTATGCCGTTCCGGAACTAAAGGCTGCCGTCGAACTCCCAAGGTTCGCACGTCTTTCGGTAGGCGGTGGTCAATAACGAAGGTATAACAAGTCTGGCTCAGAGCTTGATCGAATGCAATGAGACAAACTACGAGGGAAGATGCTGAATAACGCGCAAAAGACATCGCGCCTGGCGAGATTATCAGAAGATGAGTTTCGAGATCAAATTGTGCGCGAATTGTTCCTTGCCCAAGGGTTCAGATCGTACCGAGACGTTTGCGGTGCCGACGAGGAAGGCAAGGACTGTGTCTTGTTCAAGGATGCTGAGTTTGGCAAAATTGCATGTTTACGTTATCCAGACAAAGACGACGAAATTGAACATGTCCTTGAAAGCGACAAGTAGCGTTACCGAAGCGGTTACGCAATTGCGAACGGCTGCAGCAACCAAGGTAGCACTTCTTCACAACAACACACGAGTAAAACCTGACTATGTCTATTTGTGTACAAGCGGAGCTGCAAACACAGCTGCCCGTGCGCACATAGCTGAAGAGCTCGCCGGAACAAACCTTACCATTCTTGATTGTGCAGAAATCATTGGCTCCATCGATCAGATGTTTCCAAGCTTTTGGCTCAACATAAGCCGTTACAACCGGCGTTATGTTGAGACGGTTAGGTCCCAGCTGTTAGCTATGTCTGATGCAGTGCTCCTCCATCCGGGGGACACGACAATCGCACCCCTCGCCCCCATCAGTGATCAGGCATACGTGACGCTGACCCTGTTCAGGCTAAGAACCCACTTGACAGTAAAGCAGGGCATAATCAAAACTGAACCACAGTTCGAGGAGATAACAGATGTCAGGCTCCTCGATCAATCCCAAGCGCTGACATTTGTTATCGGTGAGGCTGGTGAAGGAAAGACTACTTTTCTACGTCGTCTGTGTTTACTAACATGCGACCGTTCCTTGGCAGCAAGCGGTCCCGAAGATTGCCCTTTGCCAGTATTTTTTCGGGCGATCGACCTCATACGAGCGGATACGGTAGTTGAAGCTATTCACCAAAAAGTCAAGGAAGTGCTCAAGGAATCTGAATCGGGCATAACGGATGATGACTTCAAAAGTGGACGCATTCAGCTGTTTGTTGATGCGATTGATGAACTAGGCAATAGTGCTGGCTATGTCCACGTTCTAAATCTGTTAGATGAGTTCACGGACTCATATCCCTCGTGCCGAGTTATCGCGACGACAAGACCATTAATGACTGTTCGTGATCATGCGTCAGCCAAGCAGATTCCTATTTACCAGATAAGTGATTTCAGCTTGAAGCAGACAGCTCGGATCGTTGACAGAGCGGTCGCGGGTAAGGACATACAACCGAACGTCCTCACCGAAGTGCTACGTCGCCTGCAAGATGTCCATGGTATGAAACTCAATCCGATGCTTGTCACAGTTTTTGCGGCGACGCCAAACTTCTACAGCAAGGACATTCCGCCAAATATAAGTGCAATCTTCAGGAAGTTTGCCGCGTTAATGCTTGGCCAGTGGGATGAGCAGAAAGGAGTAAGCCGTCAATATGAATGGGAGGAGAAGCACGGAATCCTAGCTCAAATCGCTCTTGATTGGCACAACAATCGTATCACGGAGAGAACTGAAGAGCAGTTTCGATCAGCCGTAGGAAAAATACTTACCGGCTGGGGACGCGGTGATCGAACCAATGCGGTTACTGACGAAATCCTAAGATCGGGCCTCTTGATAATCGTAGAAGACCGCGTAAGTTTCAGACATCATCTCTTCCAGGAGTACTTCACGGGAGCTTCCATTGAGTCTCTGAATGACATTGAGAGCGTCATCTCCGATGAGTGGTGGCGAAATGCGATCATTTTTGCATATGGTGCGCGACCCGGTCGGGGCGATGAACTCGCAGTGTTGATTCGCAATGTGGATTTGAGCCAAGGGGCTCGGGCATATCGGTCCCTTGTGGCCATTGGCTTAGCCCTGCAAGCCTGTTATCAGACGAACGTTGAGATCAGGCAGCAAATTCTCGGTGAACTGCTTCTCAAACTTGGTGAATGTTTTGCGGGGTTTCTGAGAACGCAGGAGGGAGAAACACCTTATCCGCTAAATGCGTTCCTGTTTCACTTTCTGGAGGCGCGCGATGCGGTTTCATCGGACCAGATTCTGAACGTGTCCACCGGCCTTGTTGATGAAAGTATTGCCGAGCATGTAGAATTTCTGAGATTGACCGGAGCTATTGAGTCTGGCTTCATCGAAACCGTTAGGGCAGATGTGCTCGAGTTTTCCCCACAAGATGAGCGCCTATTGTTAGGACTCCACCTGTTGGCGTTCTTCGTTATTCATCTGCGGGTGTCAAGTGGCCTTGAGAAGAAAACAGCCAAGTCGATTGCTGACACAATTGCACCAAAAATACAGCCGCTCGTATCTGAGGTTGTTCGCGAGTTTAAGGGAATCGTTATGGAGCTACAACAGGGGCAACTAAAGGTATTGGATGCTCCATTTGTCACGCCGCAAGGACAGTATGAAATTGACTTTGACGCTCTATAACTCCATAAAGTCGTAGCGCCCCTATAAGTGCTCCATTTTATACTCGCGCCACCTTTCAAGGAAACTCGCACGTTGCTTCGCAAGGTGCGGCTACCTGTTTCTTTCCATTTCCCCGTACAATTACCGGGTGATAGATGTAGACATCCGTATAGTATATTTAACGTATGTCTCTTGATCTTTACAGAAAGGCGGCTCGGCACGGACCGGGCTATAAGGGGCGGCGGGAGTTTGGGGCCGAGGAGCGGCAGCAGTTGCTGGATGACTTCGTCGGGGCCGGGATTCAGCCTCCTCCGTATCTTCAAATCGAGACCGAATGGGTGGATCGGCGGGCTAAGCTCTTCGAAGCCGGTGACTATCCCGATAAGGGCGTCACCGCCACCCGCGAGACCCTGGTGGGGCTCGCGAAAACCTTCGATCTCCCCGTCCCCATTCTCATTGAGCACGCTCAAACTCCCTTGCAAATCGGCTATCTCACCCAGGTGGAAGTCATCGGCGATGAGCTCTTTGGCGAGATTGCGCTATCGCAGGAAGCGAACGCGCTGATTGACCAAAGCGAGGCCCATTCCCTCTCCGTCGGGCTGGACAAAGAACTCACCGAAATCCGCGAAGTTAGCCTCGTGCGAACTCCCCGGATCGCCACCGCGCGCATCTTTAGCGGAGTGGAATTTGCCCAGCCCTGGAACGCCGAGCGCGATCCTTGGCGCGAGAAATTCCTTGAGCTGGAAGCCAAGAATCGCCAAACCGAAGCGGCGCGCAAAGTGAGCCAACTCGTGAAAGAGGGGCGGCTTACTCCGGCGCAAGTTCCCTTCGCGGTCGCGCTGATGGAAACGAACGACCAAGTTCAGTTCGACGGCCAATCGCTGCCCGTGGCGCGCCTGTTTGAGGAACTGCTCGAACGCCAGCCCAAAGCGAGTTGGTTTGGCGAGGTCGCGCCGAGCCCGAGCCGAGCCACGACCACCTTTCTCCCCGAAGAAGCTGACTTTTATCAGCGCCACTTCCCTGACCTCAGCCTCGATCAAATCGCGGCAAAGAAATAAACCATGGCCTTAACCCAACCTTACGAAAACTTCGAAAAACCCGGAATCGTCGTCGGCTACAAACTTAGCAATGTCAAAGTCTATAAGGGCGCGCTTCTGGCGGTGAACTCCAGCGGCTATGCCATCCCCCTCACCCACGCCACCGCCAGCCTCAAGTTCATCGGCATCGCCAATGAAACCATTGATAACTCGGCGGGAAATGCGGGCGATAAGAGCATCAATGTCACCAAGAGCGGGAGTTTTGTGTTCAAAGCCGCCGCCGGTTTCGCCCCCGCCCAAGCCGATATCGGCAAGGAGCTTTATGCCCTCAGCGATTGGGAAGTCCAAATCGCCACGGCGGGCTTGACCAACCAATACAAAGTAGGCCGCATCCTCGGCCTCGAATCCACATCCACCGGCGTGACCGGCGTTCGGCTGCGAGTCGAAGACTACGTTCAATAAAGGAGAACTCACTTGGCACTTACGAAATCAGATATTCCCAATCTTTTGCTTCCCGGCCTGAAGGCCGACTTTGCCGCCGCTTATCAAACCGAGCTGGATAACAGCACGGTCGAGGCGATTGCAACCATCATCAACACGACTCAGCCGATCCAGAAATATCCCTGGCTTGGCTCGGTGCCTTCGATGCGCGAGTTCACGGATGAACGCCGAACCGCGGGCTTGACCGAATACGCCGTGAGCATCGAAGACAAGGTCTTCGAGAGCACGATCGCGGTAGATCGCATGGCGATTGAGGACGACCAGCTTGATTTGATCCGGCTTCGGATTCGCGATTTGGCTTACCGCGTTGCCCAACATCGTCACCAAATGATCGTGGATGCTTTAGTCGGTGGCTTCACGGCGAACAGCTATGACGGCACGGCATTCTTCGGCACGACTCACTTGGTGAACAGCGGAACCTGGAGCAACAAGACGACTTCGGCACTGGATGATACGAGTTTGGCCGCCGGAATCAACGCGATGATGACCGTTCCCGACGATCAGGGCATCCCGATGGGAGTGATCCCGGATACGCTTGTGGTCGGGCCGAAACTGCAATGGTCCGCGAGTGAGCTTGTTGAGAGTCCGGTCGTTCCGTACAAGGGAAATGTCGACCATACCGCCGCTTCGGCGCCTTATAAGAACGTATTTCAGGGCAAGCTCAAACTTGTCGTTTCCCCGTTCCTTACCGGCGCCGCCGATGACTATTGGTACCTGCTCGACACGAAACGCCCGATTCGCGGCTTGATTCTGCAACAGCGTAGCGATGTCCCGGTTGAGTTCTCCGCTCTCGAAGGCGGAAACTCCGAAGCCGGATTCATGCGTGATCGGTTCTTGTATGGCGTCCGCGCTCGCTACAACGTTGGTTACGGGCTTTGGCAAACCGCCTACGGGGCCATCCTTTGAGCTTTAGCTCTTGGACGGAACTCATCGCTCTGCTCGGCTCCTTCGTCGCTTCGGCCTTCACTCTACTTCGCTATTCCCTCGGCCAACACCGGGGGATGGTGGATCGGTTTGTGGCTTTTCTGGAAGATTCGGTTCACCGTCAGGAGGCGGTGAACCGGGGGTTTGCGGAGGCCATTGATCGGCTGACGGAGACGGTGCGCGAGAACTCGCTCTTGATTACGCGGCTCGCGGAGCGGCGCTATCCGGGTGAGAGCTAATGGCGATCACGGTAACCCGGGCGCGGGTGAAGGAGAAATGCTCGCTCACAGTGGCGACCTATGATGCCTCGATTGACGCGTTGATTGCTGAATTTGTGCCCGCTATAGAGTTCTCTTTGCGTCCGGATGTTTTGGCTTCTTCGGAGGCGGGAGTTGTGGCGACTTTGAACTTGGCCGCGGCGGAGATTGTGGCGGGCGAGGTGATGGCGCAGTTGCTTCGTATTCAGGGAGCTACGGGTGTTTTTGGCTTGGGCGAGCTTGCGCAGAGGCCGGCTTTTGTGGATTTGGCTGACCCGTTTGGGTTAGCGAAGCAAGGTTGGAAACGGCTGTCGCCGTATGTGAAGGCGTTGCCCAAACACGCGGCGAGCGGCGGGATTTCGACGGCGTCGAAGGCGGCTTTGGAGGAGCCGGCGTGACCTGTAGCCGCATCTCGCGCAGCGACATGCGAATTGCCGCCTATTCACCTCGCACGTTGCTTCGCAAGGTGCGGCTACATGGCTTCGGCGGCTACAGCGACGCCAGAACTGTAGGCGCATCTCGCGTAGCGACATGCGAATTGCCGCCTACTCACCTCGCACGTTGCTTCGCAAGGTGCGGCTACAGGGTTTCGGGGGCTACTGCGTCGCCAGAACTGTAGGCGCATCTCGCGCAGCGGCATGCGAATTTGCGACCTATTCACTTCGCACGTTGCTTCGCAAGGTTGCGGCTACAGGGTTTCGCGGGCTACTGCGTCGCCAGAACTGTAGGCGCATCTCGCGCAAGCGACATGCGAATTTGCGACCTACTCACCTCGCACGTTGCTTCGCAAGGTGCGGCTACAGGGCTTCGGCCATTCTTAGGGATCTAGGGGCGACACGATCTCTTTCAAATCGGTCCCGATCGAACCCGTGAAGGGATAATCAAAGATATCTTCGCACAGACCAGCGCGAACTGGATTCAATGCGATGTAACGAGCTTGACCGCGCCAGTCCTCGCGGGATCGCACGATATGATCGTGGAAATTTACTTGCCAACCGAAATCGAATCGGCAGCGCGAAAAGTGCTGTCCGGATAAGCGCTTGAAACTCTTCATCGCCTCCATTGGCATCCCGTCAAAACCGATTCCCTTCAACATGACATGCAGATGGTCGGGCATGAAACAATAGATGGGCACGAAGCACGAAAAGCGATAGGTGCAGCCTCCCAATATCTTGACAAGGGGCTCGACGATCTCGGGCGTTACGAAAACATCGCGGCGCGGAACCACACAGGCGGTGAAGGAAACGGTTCGTTCGCCTTTGTATTCGGAATCCGCCAAATGATGTTGTTTAGACCTCATTCTGGGGCGACTTTACCGCCTTAGCACGTTGCTTCGCAAGGTGCGGCTACCAGCGTTTCTGGAGACTGTAGACGCATCTCGCGCGAGCGACATGCGAATTCTCGGTAACTCCTTCGCACGTTGCTTCGCAAGGTGCGGCTACCAGCGTTTCTGCAGACTGTAGGCGCATCTCGCGCAAGCGACATGCGGATCGGGTTCAACAAGATGAGAGCATTCGCCTTGCTCGCGCTGCTCCACCTCAAAAGGTAACCTGGGCTGTTGTGGCACGGACACGCCAGGAATGGGAGGGGCACCAAAGACGAGCTGAGATTTGGCAGGGCCTCCGCCGAATCATTGCCCTCGGCTTTATCGCTTGCATCATGGCGGCGGCTTTTTTTGTGTTCCGAGAATGGCTAGCTTGGGCGGTTGCGGCCGTCATTCCATTCCTGATTGGGTTTCTTGGAACTTACTTTGGGGCGAAACGAGGAGCTACGGGTTACACAGAGGTTCTCGTTGGATTGATGACACTTGCCGCTTGCGCCATGGCCGCGTGGGGGCACTTAATTGTTGCCTTCGTGCCTTTCTGGCTCACCGCATGCGCGTTGGGAATGCTGATGGGCCGGTCGGTTGTTGATCCTTTAGATAGTAAGTGGTGATCAACCGGACGTCGTGCTAGCCGCACTCTGAACCCGGTAGCTTCGGCCGGGTTTGCGGTTCTTCCGGTCCTTTGCGGGCTCTGCGTGACACTCCGGAAATTGTTTCTCGCAGAGTTCGCGGATTGGGCTTTGGATTCAAAACTGACCACCTAAACACATAAACCCTCACCCTTTCCCTCATAAGGGCGGGGGTGAATCTTAGTTCTCGCCTTCCTCAACAAGAAGTTCGTCCGACTCGAACTTTGACCGAATCGGTTCAACCCAATACATTGCGGCGATGAGCATTCCGTCAAGAATTGCGATGGCTCCGAAGAGTGCTGAAACCGGCCCAGATTCAACGATCGTCGTAAAGAACGTACTGACGAAGCCAACGGCGCAAAGGTCTACAAACAGCAAGCGTGCCCAAGCTTTCCAACGGTAGAGTCCTACGTAACTCACGACAATCCCGATGAACGTGAAAGCCCCCACAACGAGCAGGATATCATTTGTTATAGCAAGCTCAAAAGGTGCTTCGGACGAGCTTTCCCAAGCAAGATAATCGCGCAGAAGCGGATGAAGGGTTGGCTCCAGGGCAATGCTTAAGATCATGCTTGGAATGAACAAAACCCAGGAAGCAGTGAGCAACGCTCGAAACGGGTTAACCTTCATAGCTCAACCACGGGGATTATGACGGGTTCTCGCGAACTCTTGAGATTCCCGGTTGCCTATGTGGTATCATTCTGGTTCGCGCTATCTGGGCGCGATATTCGTGTATGGCAACTTATCGAGGAAGAAAAACGGACATCTGCCGAACCGTCGGCTTTAACATTTGGGGTCAGGGCAAATACCCTAAGGCCGAGCGCTTGTTCCCACCCGGACAGCACGGCCCGAACCAAAAGGACCGCCGCCCATCGGAGTATGGCGAGCAGCTTATGGCTAAGCAGCTCATTCGCCGCTACTACCACATGATGGAAAAGCAGTTCCACACCACTTTTAAGAAGGCCCAGAGAATGCACGGTAATACCGGTCTAAACTTCCTTCGCTTACTTGAAATGCGTTTGCAAACTGCAGTCTGGCGATTGGGATTTGCTCGAACGATTTTCCAAGCCCGACAGATGGTTTCTCACTGCCACATCACGGTCAATGGTCAGATTGTGAACATTGCAAGCTACCAACTGAAGGTAGGCGATGTAATCGCCGTTCGTGATCGAGATGCGAGCAAGGGCATTGCGCGTATGAATCACTACGAAGGTGCAGCGATTCCGGTTTATATGGAAGCCGACGTAGCCAATATGTCGGGCAAGATCACGGCTCTTCCTGAGCGCGAGGACTTCCCTAAGTTCTTCCAAGAGCAGCAAGTCGTCGAATTCTACGCTCGTTAAGTTTCATCGTTTCTCCTCTCTAAGCCCTGGTTCATTGAACCGGGGCTTTTTTGTGCTTCGCGTTCGGGAGTTCGGATATCTCGCTTGCAACCTCCAAGGTAATCGCACACATTTCAGTCTATCGGCATATCCTGTTCGTAGGGGTGGCCAGAGATTCCGAACCACCGAACCCCCGAACGACCCAAAAAACATCATGCTAAATCTATTCTCAACCCGAAAACGAAAACTGCGGGAAACCGCGCCTCAATTCACTGCCTTTGAGCGCAAGACCTTGGCCCAGCCGGGTTTGCCTCCTGACAAATATGCTTACGCCACCTACGACGCCATGCAAGGCGATGCCATGGTGCAGACGGCCTTGACTCTAAAACGCCTTGGCGTCGTCGCCTCACCCTTCAAAATTTCCGGCTCGGGCGAGCGGCATGACTTCATTTTGGAAGCATTCGAGCGCATGGAAGGATCGCCCTTGGGCATTCTTCATGGGGCTATGGATGCTTTTGCCAAAGGGTGGTCGCTGCAAGAACTTGTCTTCGAACCTGAGGGCGACAAGGTTTGGCTGGCGGCGGTGAAACCAAAAGACCCGACCCACTTTGGCTTGGAAACCGATGCCTATGGACGCATCACCGACCTCAACGTTCGCCTTCCCGGCGAAACCGAGCTGAAACTGCCCCGCGAAAAGTTCGTCATCTTCCGCCATCGAGCCGGTTACGCTCAACCCAAAGGCAAGAGTGATTTGGATGCGGCATACATTCACTGGCGAGCAAAACAGAAATTGATTGGCGCATGGAGCACCCATTTGGAGCGATTCGCGATGCCAACCGTGGTAAGCCGTTACGCGCGAGGCGTGCCCGGAAACGAAGTAAATGACCTTACGCGAACGCTTGAGGAGCTCCATACCCACTCGGCCCTTCTATTCCCTTCCGACTTTGACATTCAACTCGTCGGCGGCGATAAGGACTCTTCAACTGGATTCATGGACGCGATGGATTTCCACAATCGAGAAATTGCTCGTGCCATCTTGGGGCAGACTCTGACCACCGATGAAGGTCGCCGCGTGGGGTCATTGGCGATGGGCAAGGTTCACTTGCAGGTTTTGCTCCTTCAACTTGAATCCCTTCGCAAGGAGCTAGCCGACATCGTTATGACGGAACAAGTTATTCGACCTTTGGTCGAGATGAATTTCGGTCCCGGACCAATTCCACAGTTTGAGTTTGAGTCCCAATCGGCCGTTGCCTTTGTAAGCGGGCAACTATAGGGTCCTGCTCCAATTCGCCTGCACGCCAGCATCGATGAATCCCACCTTTGCATAGGCGGCTTTAGCTCCATCATCACCCGCTGACAGCCAAACTAAATCGCCGCCACCGTCGAAGAACTCCGTCAACAAGCAGTTCAACACGGCGGTGGCTGCACCTTTTCGCCGAAACTCGGGAAGGGTCGCAATGCCGGCAATCTCCCTGATGGCTCGGTCTCCAATTCCAAAACCCGTGGAAACGTCATGACCGTTTACCTGTGCGATCGCACAGGTAATTCGCCTTGCAACGATCCCCGCCGCCGTGGTCGCACCATCGGGCGCCGAACCTTGCATCTCAAATGCGACGTGTGCGATTCGATCCGCTAAGACGGCTTCATCGGGGCCGATCAATCTCGCCGAGATGCCCGATGTCGCCCCGGCCCAATCCCGTTTCGACAAGATCATCAACGGGTATTCCCCTTCGCACTTAAATCCATGGGTTGAAAGCACGTCGCCCAACCCCGGCCACAAACGCGGGAAAAACTCTAACCTTGGCATTTTGCCTGCGCCGCGAAAGATACTAATCAGTTCATTTACATCCGCATCCGATAGAGGGGCGGTTGGAATCGCATAGCTAAATCCAGGATGCTCCGCTTCGGGAGAAATAAGCGCAGTGAACGCGGACTGCCAGAAGGTTCGGCGCGATTTTGATGTTGTTTCAATCAGGGCCGTTTGTAGCCGGAGTAACAACTCCTCCACTTAGTCATCCCACTTAATTGCTTTCATTTCGCCAGCCGGGCTCCCCTGAACCCTAAGCGATTTCATCAGCCTCTCTGCTTCCTGTTTTAGAGTGGGTTCATCGAGATAGGTGAGTGTCACCGAAGTTTCCGTGCTCCCGCCGCCAATTATCATGGACTCCATGTAAAAATTCCCTTCTTCGGACTTTACAAAATTGACCACATGCGCCGCCGGAACCTCACCAAACGTGGTCGTTTCCTCCTTCAAAACCTTTACTTCGCCAAGTTCCTCGTCCTGGATCGATTGGGCGGTTGCTGCCACCGTGATTAGAAGCGAGTTTAGGTCAGCTTTGATGGGTTTTCGGTACCGCGAAACGTAAACGATAATGCTCACATCGGCATCCTCACCATTTTCATACTCCTTGAACTCGACAATAGGCCCATCCTTTCTCTCGGGTCGAAATCCGTCTGCCGGCGACTCGAGCAGCTTTTCCTTGCCATCAAAAGATATCTCAGTATCGGGAATTTTGAAGGAGCGAATTTGGTCGCCACCCAATGAGGCGGTTGCCCAAAGGCAAGCCATAGCAATAACAAGTGAGCGTCGCACAGTCCATCATAGACGATTCATACTTAACAAATGGAACTCTCTATCGTAGACTTACCAGAAAGGACCGCTTTGATAGCTGAAGCCACCTGCAAACACGCCGAGCTGGGCGAAAAGATCGGCGAGCTCTTTGGCCTGATCGCCAGCGCGAATCCCGACGCTGAAATGGTTGACGCTCAATGTGTGATTTACCGCGCTTGGCTGCCAGATGAGTGCGATATCGAAGCCGTGTTGCCCGTTCGATCAGATACTGTTCCTCAAGGTGGCATCAAGCTTCGGGTCTACCCCGCCGAGCGAGCGGTAATGGGAACCTACGTGGGGCATTACCGGGGCCTGGCTGATGCATGGCGCGAATACTGGGAAGAAGTCTCTCGCTGCGGATTCGAAGTGAGCGGCTCACCGTGGGACCGTTACGTAACCGACCCCGGCGACGAACCAGATCCGACAAACTGGGTCACCGAACTGTACGTTCCGGTTCGTGTTCAGAAGTTCTAATTGAGCCTAATGGGGCCGCTCCGAGAGTTCACTTCCCCACCGTAATAGCTGCCGCCAACGAAGTAATTGGTTAGTGACCCAAGCTCGCTCTTTGCCCGGGTGCCATTGATCGAAAGTGCCCGCTCCGAATCGATCGCACCCAGATACCATCGCCCCGAACCGGTAAAACCCTCATTTTCATACAGATATCTAAGCCAAAACTGACCACAATCCGGACATTTCAGGAGCCAGGATTCGCCGTACTCTTCATCCATACCCAACGAGTGAACAACTTCAAGAGCTGACGATGGTTCTCCAAAACAAGGGCAATCCGAGGCGGTCATCGCCAGATCAAATTGATCAGCCAGCTTGGCAAACTCGTCTGCCCAACCACTGCTCAGCGCAACCTCTTGGATGGGGCCGGTGGGCGCGAATAGGACAGTAAGGCTAAGATCGTTGACCGAGTCTCCTGCGCTCAACCTTCCGATAAGAGAGTCAATCTCACGGACCGCTCCATCAGCATCTTGCCAAGAGGACCAGCTGAAATCATTTCCAGGAGTCAGGAGCAGCGCCCTGATCTTAACCAGGATCTGAATCACAAGTCGGAAACTAGCCACTTGGTTCAAATTGTATCCCTTTGCCAACCTGAATCGGAACCGAAATGCCGGGATGCAACGTATTTTGCACTTGTGATTGCCCTCCTCGCCTCTCTTGTCCTTGTGTTCCCGGCTGATGACGCGATTGATACCTATGTGAAGGCGGAAATGGCTCGGCAGCACATCCCCGGGCTCACGGTTATGGTCAAGCAAAATGGCAAAGTGATCAAGCATCAATCATACGGCCTTTCGAATCTTGAGAAGAAGACTCCAAGCAAGAATGACGATCGCTATGACATGGGTTCCATCGGTAAGACCTTCACCGCCGCGGCCATCATGCGCCTTGTTGAAGACGGCAAACTCACGCTCGACGATACGGTTGGGAAGCTCCTGCCTGGTACCTCGCCCACGTGGACCAACATCACGGTCAAACAGCTCCTCAGCCAAACCAGTGGCATCAGCGACTACGCTTTTCAGCCCGGCATCGGGCTCGCCGACACCTATACCAAGGAAAAGTGGCTCACCGACATGGGCAAACTCCCACTTGATTTCGAAACTGGCAAGTTCTACCAATACAGCAACTCAAACTACAT
>JBEBHJ010000087.1:0-8713 GCA_040081075.1 Fimbriimonadaceae bacterium
ATCTCACCCGGCCCGGCAGGATTTGAAATCCTTGCTCAGGAAAAGCGGATGATCCCATCGAGAGTTACCGTGTCCGGCAAGGAAATCACTTGTGAAAACGTCGCGTCGATGCGAGTACCGGCCGGCTATCGTGTTCAAGGCAAGCAGTTGCAGTCATTTAGCACTCCAGTGAGGGGCCCAATAAAAGAGGTCATGCGAGACCGCATGACGTTCATTTTCGGCACCGCCGGAACACCTGAAGAGAACGCATGGATGCTGGCCAAAGCACGATATGATGCCGAGCAGTTTTGGTATCGGGGCAACGGCGGAGTGAAGGTTCTCGCCGACACCGACGCGAAAAGCGCGACCGGAACCAGGGTGCTCTATGGCAATTCGGCAATCAACAAGCTCTGGTCAAAGAACGCGCCTATCAAGGTCGAATCAGGCAGTCTGAAATATAGTGAAAAGAGCGCAAATGGGTCGGTGGGGTCGATATTCTGGTTCAGCGACAAAGGACGGTCGGTCGTTTGCATTGGCGGAACAGACCTTGCTGGAATGAAATCAACCGAGCGACTCCCCCTTTTCGTTTCCGGCGTGGGCTATCCGGACTGGGTGGTATTCAAACCGTCGGTAGTTGCCGAAGGTTATCAGGGCGTCATCGGAGCCGGCTACTGGAGTCCAGATTCGAACCCTGGTGAATTTGTCTGGCGGTGAACCTGTTGACGGCGGCGCTCCTTACCGAAAATTGGAGCAATGGATTTAGAAAGCTTGGCGTTACGCGTACGCCGCAATGAGAATTTGCCTGTTCTTCCACAGGTTGCCACGACTGTGCTCAAGCTGGTCGACGATCCACGCTCTTCTGCCAAAGACCTTGAGCGCGCCATCGAACGTGACATGGCCCTGGCTACGAAGGTATTGCGAGTCGCCAACTCTTCTTACTACGGCACCTCGAACGTCAACTCGATTTCGCGTGCTGTTTCTGTGTTGGGCCTAAACACGGTTCGATCGCTCGTTGTTTCCATTGCGTATCAACAAATGGTTTCGGGACGGAGCCAATCTGCACTCTTTCAGCGAACAAACTTCTGGAGCCACAGCCTTGGAGTCGGAATTACGAGCAGAGTTATCTCAAAAATGCTTATGCCCCAGAAATCCGAAGAAATGTATCTCGCCGGAATCATGCATGACGTCGGAATGCTCGTCCTTGATCGATTCTTACCTGAAGCTTTTGATCAGGCGATTCGACTTTGTAAAGAGCGAAAGATTCCGATGCATGAGGCTGAAGACGAAGTGTTGGGCTTTAACCATGCACAGGTTGGCGGTCTACTCGCAGAGCAATGGGGCTTGAGTAAGGCAATTGCCAATGCCATCCAGTTCCATCACTCGCCGGAAATGGATGACCAAACGCCTGACCTTACCTGTATGGTCGCCTTAGCCAATACCCTCGCCCATCAGGCAGGACTCCAAAACCACTTCGCGGGGACTTTGGAGTTGAACAGTTACGCTTTGGCTGCGCTCAGCTTAACTCCTGAACAGCTTGAAGTCATTGGAGTTGTCATGGTGCAGGAAGTGATGAAAGCTCAGCAAGCTTTCCAAATCCAAATAGCGGCATAGCGTATACTCGCAATAATGCTGAAAGACCAGCTTCTGGCGCTTGCGTTTCTGCTCCCGTTCGTGTCGGCACCAACTCTTGAAGTGCCCGCCGAGAAGGGGCCGATAGGAAAGCCGATTATAATTAAAGCTCCACTCGCACCAAAGGTTACGCCTCCTTCGGCAAAGCCAGAACCAGCCAAAGCGGAGCCAGCAAAACCTGAGCCCACAAAGACTGAACCAAAAACGACAACAAAAACTATTTTTGGCACCGACGTCTCAATCGGCGCTGGTCCGCTACTCCAGTCTGACCAGTTTGTCGAAATCCATGTTCTCGTTACGGATTCCGGTGGGAAAGAGCTATTGAACACTCGCAAGCGAGGGCTGAGCCTAACTGTTCCGGTGAGCGGCAGCGATTTCATTTGCAAAATCCTGGACGGAATGAGACAGGGCGGTTCGCGGCGAGCTACTTTGGCTCCGAATGAACTCAATGAAGGCCGAGGATTGCCTCCATTTATCCCGGCAGGAGTTCAATCTGATGTGACCGTTTGGGTTCTGCGAACAGTAAAAGTCAATCGTTGATCAGGGCTCTACGTTCAAGTTCAACACGCTTAACTTCCCCGCCCGATGACACCGAAAGAGCGATTTTGCTGCCGACTTTGCCTTCTAGCATCTCAGATATCTCTTGATATCCAAGCGACCCCAACAGCTCCTTGCCGTCAATGCTGAGGATAGAATCGCCCACTTTAATGCCGGCCTCTAGAGCGGGGCTATCCGGCGAAACCCGATAAACTCGCACGCGCTGTGACCCTACGTGGTAGTTTGCGATGATGCCGGTTGTTCCGGTTGGCTCATTTGCTACTTGGCCCGAGTAGTTTTCCATCCAAACCCGGCGACGCTCGAAGTCGATTGTCAAGTTGAAATTCTTTAAAAACTGAAAGCCTACGGTTCCGTCACTGTCAGCTGAGCCTGAAGGAAGGTCAATAATATCCCAATAGCTTGTGGGAACTTTTACACCAAAGATGGTCATGTCGGTCAGCTTTTTCGTCCAGCTGTCAACTGCGCCCGAAGCCACGAAGCTGCTTGACATAAACTTGGGTTTCCGATCCTGAGCCCAGAGCCCGACCCGTTCAAGGACATCTCGGTGGGTGGTTGCGTAAAAAGCGTTCCCAGTGTCGAGCGAGAGAATCAGACGTTTACCCGTTGGCGCAACCACTTCGATTGGAATTGAACCGTTGCCGGTGGGTAACAGCTTAGTGAGGAATGTCTTCTGGCCGTCCGGGATCTTCTTGGTGATGTCATATGATTTCGGATGAAAGATAAACTTCGACTTTTGGAAGTTGATCTCCATCACTTCATCCTTGACCACGTTGAATCCCATGATGCCGTCACAGTGGGTGTTATAGGAGAAGCTATAATCTCCGGGCTGCATAACAGCTTCATGATCGCCTTTTACGGCCTTCCCACCAAGCTTGACGGATTTCAGCTTGAGCGTCTCTGCTTCAAACTCGCCAACGAAGTCGCGGAGCGTCATTGTTCCCGTCGCCTTTCCTAGGCTGATATTGTTATCAACCACAAAGTCTCCGCTGAAGCCAGTATCAAACATGAAGCTAAGCTTGCGATCATTGATCATCACATCAACAACGAGCGCGTGCTCGCCCATCTTGAACGGCACCTCTATAGTCTCTTGACTTAAGGCTTGAAGCAAAAAAATCGAACTTATCATCAGCTGGCTAGAGTTTCTACGCTTATTGGTTCTTACGCGTAACGAAGAAATACACAAATTGGAACGGAGCGCAGCAGCAACATAGGATTAGGCCAACTAGCCAAAGCCAACTGGCTCGCCGGTCGGCTATATCACATATCGTCCAAACCAATGCGCACAAAGATGTGGTCCAACCCAGAATTGTTTGGATAATATTTTGCGGCGGCTGGTACCTGCGTCCCGCTTGCATTGCCGTCATCATTTCATCCCAGTGCCCGGCCACTGAAACGAATCCGATTATCATCAGTAACATGCCCAATCCGGCGATGATCAATCCGATCTTGTCCCACGTTGGCCCCATCTTTTCTACGAACGCAACGGAATGAACAGTTCCAGATTGATTTTCAAACCCCGGACGGTAATAGTTCGCCCCTTGAGCATAAGGATTTTGAGCTTGAGCTGAGTCGGAAGAAGGTCCAGTTGGGATGCCCGGAGCGGGAATACCCAACTCTTGCTGGAGCCTGCCCGCCAGATCGCGAGCCTGCGCATGGCTTGGGTCAAGTTGTAGAGCGGCATTGGCAAGATCATAGGCTTCGCGCTTTTGTCCAACTCCGTAGTGGTGCACCGCCAAATTAAAGAGCGGTTTTGGCGAGTTAGGCATCAAATCCGCTGCCGCCCGGAACGCCGCTTGGGCCAAATCGGGTTGTTTTGTTTGTGATAGGGCTATGCCGCGAAGCAACTGAGCATCGCCATTAGAGGGATCGAGAGCCAAACACTGATCCGCCAAGGTTAAAGCTTGATCGAATTGTCCATTTTGTATGGATGTAGTTGCTTGGTTCAAAAAGTCTTGGGCTTGTTCATTTGACATCGCGATATGAAGTATACGCGGCAACATGGCGTGAAGATTCGTCTTCACATTCCGGTATAGTTTGCTATCGTTCAAAAACTTACTCAACAGGTAGGAAAAAATATGAAGCCATCAATTAAAACACTAGCATTCACGCTCGTTTCGTCAATCGTCCTCGGTGCAGCATTAACGGGTTGCAACGGCGGCTCCAGCTCCGACCCAGGAAAAACGACACCCCCCGCTGACGATTCTGGTCCTAAGACAACTTCAACGCGACCTGCACCACCGAAGGATGGACCTATGGCCGAAGGAGACACGATCAAGATTGGCACAGTATGTAGTGTCACTGGGGATAACAAGCCTTGGGGCGAAGACAGCTATCAGGGATCCCTACTTGCGGTGGAAGAGTTTAACGCGGCCGGTGGGCTCAATGGTAAGAAGGTTGAACTGATCCTTGGAGACAGCGCATCTAAGCCAGACCAAGCCAAAACCGCGACCGAAAAGCTCATGTCGCAAGGCGTTATCGCTCTCATCGGCGAAGTTTCAAGCGGCAACACGATCCAAATGGCGAAGTCGGCGTTCCCGCAGGGAATCCCAGTGGTGGCGGTCGGCGCAACTCGAACAGACCTCGGCAACGAAGGAACCCACGTTTTCCGGGTTTGCTACAGTGACGATTTCCAAGGCCCCGTCATGGCAAAGTTTGCCTACGACCTAAAAGGTTGCCGAAACGTTGCTGTCATGACCGATACGAGCCTTCCCTACTCTCAAGGTTTGAGCGCAAGCTTCATCGCCACCTTCGAAAAACTAGGCGGCAAGGTCAAGGAGCATAAGTACACGTCGGTTGGTGGCACCAATAATTACAGCGGACAGTTGACCGAGGTCAAGAGCGAGAATCCGGACGGGATGTTCCTGAGCGGTTACTTTACGGAAGTTGGACCCATCGTTAATCAGGCACGAGCAGCTGGCATCACCGTTCCGGTGATGGGCGGCGATGGTTGGGACAGCGATCAAATCCTTGCGAGCGGCGGCGATGCCATCGTGGGTGGCTACTTCTGCAACCACTACAACAATGCTGATAAACGACCTCAAGTTACAGACTTCCTGAATAAGTGGCATGCCAAGCACGGCGGCAAAGACCCCGGAACTACAATGGGCGCACTTGGGTACGACGCCATGGCGCTGACATTGGACGCCCTTAAGCGTGCAAAGAGTGTTGGTGCAAAGGGCATTTTAGACGCTCTGGAAGACACCGTTGACTATAAGGGCGTGTCTGGAGACATTACTTTAAGAGGAATGAACGGTAACCCCGAAAAGAGGGCGATCGTTGTCGAGATTACGAAGAAGGACGCAGCTGGCAACTGGCAGAAATTTGCGAAGGACTTCATTCCGGCTGACCTCAAGTAAAGGAACTTCAACCCAAGGATGGACTTTTCACTTCACCTTGTTGCGGCATTCGATCTGACGACGCTGCCGCAACAGCTTGTAAATGGCCTCTTGAACGGGGCCATTTACGCGCTCATCGCGCTGGGCTACACCATGGTTTATGGTGTTCTCAAGCTCATTAACTTCGCCCACGGAGAAGTTTTCATGCTCGGGGCTTACGGCGCGTTGTTTGTAAGCTGGTATCTTGGATACCGCCCCGATGGAGCGTCACCGCCGGCCAGCTACCTTACGCTAATCCTGATGTTGCTGGGTTCGATGCTGGTTTGCACCGTTGCGGCTTTCTTCATCGAACGCTTTGCCTACCGGCCCATGCGTAGCCAACCGCGGATCGCTTCGCTTATTACTGCGATCGGACTATCTTTGCTATTGCAGTATTCAGCTCAAATCTTTTTGCTCAACGGAACTCCTCAGACGATTCAAGCGGGCAAGTTAAGTCCCTTCGTTGGAAATGTCACGCTAAACTTGCGTGGACCAGATCAGGCAAAGCTGGATGAAGCGGAAAAACTTAAACCATCGATGACAGCGGCCGCAGCCGCATTTAAGGCTAGGCTGCCACTTGAAAAGGGTGAGTTCGATTTATCGCCCGAGGGCAAGAAGCTTCAAGAAGAGATGCGAGTTGCCGAGCGGAAGTACAACGAGGCAGTGAATGCTGGGACCGCGCACGCGGTAAAGATCGCCATTCCGAAGGGTCAAGTGGTTCTTTTTGTCACGACCATCTTCTTGATGGCAATGTTGACATATCTCGTCATGTTTACAAAGCAGGGACGGGCCATGCGCGCTGTTTCGCATGACTTCAATGCCGCGTCTCTTATGGGCATTAACATTGACAATGTCATTGTATTTACATTCCTGCTCGGTTCGGCATTAGCCGGAGCCGGAGCGATGATGTATTGCACATTCATTCCAGGTACAAAGATCGACGCCTTTACCGGGCTTACGCCTGGCGTTAAAGCGTTCACGGCCGCAGTTCTCGGCGGAATTGGCAACATTCCTGGAGCTGTATTGGGTGGTCTTGTTATGGGTGTCGCGGAGTATGTCGTTGTTTGGGCTGGATACGACAGCTATCGTGACGCAATCGCATTCGTCATTTTGATTATTGTTCTCCTGTTCCATCCGGGCGGGTTGTTGGGTTCCTCTAAGGTGGAAAAAGTCTGATGTTTTGGGGTGTTCGATTCTCGTCCATTGTCTTGGCGGTTTTGGGATGCTTCGCCATCCAAATGCTCGCCAAGGGTGGAGCTCCGTATTTTCAAACCTTAATAGTTCTGGCCGGTGTTTATGTTACGTTGGCCGTCAGCTTGAACTTAATCAACGGAATCACAGGACAGTTTTCAATCGGTCATGCCGCTTTCTACATGATCGGCGCTTACTCGTCTGGGGTGTTAACGAACAACTACTTTAAGAGTGCCCACATGCCAGAACTGGCGTGGCTAGTGCTCATGATGATAGCGGGAGCGTGTTTTGCGGCGATTGCAGGCTTTGTAGTCGGACTTCCATCGCTTCGTCTCAAAGGCGACTACCTTGCGATTGTAACAATGGGATTTGGCGAAATCGTGATCATCATTGTGAGAAACCAGAAAGCGCTTGGCGAATCCTATGGCATGACGGTGGGCACAAAGATCCCATCAATATTCCTAACCTCACTATTGGCAGTTACGTGTATTGCACTCTGTCGAAACTTGATTAAGAACGTTCATGGTTTAAGTTTTCTTGCCGTCCGAGAAGATGAAGTTGCGAGCTCGGCAATGGGCGTCAACGTCACCAGGGTCAAGGTAACAGCCTTCGTCATCGGCTCGGCCCTGGCGGGCGCCGCTGGCGCGGTTTACGGGCACTCCCTTGGTTTCTTCTCACCAACCAACTTCACCATGGACATCAGCTTTGTGATATTGACGATGGTTGTTCTTGGGGGATCGGGATCGATTACCGGTGCAACGGTGGCCGCCATCGTTCTTTTCTACATTCCTGAGTGGCTTAGAGACCTGAAGATCATTCCGATGTCTGGGTTCATCGGAGCGATCATCGCCACAATTGCAGTCGTTGCCATCGTTAAGCGAACCATGGATGGTCACCAGGCCAGACCTACAAAAACGGCAATCATCTTAGGATCGATAGTCGGTGGAATCGCATTGACGATTGCACTGCGCTTCGCTCTCAAGGGATTGCCGGGGCTTGAGGGCACGATTGACGGCAACAAGCTGCGGTCTGTGGTGTTAGCTGCTGTATTGGTCATCCTCATGCTCCTACGACCTCAAGGAGTCTTTGCTCATCATGAGTTTAGTTGGAACTGGCTGAAGAAACTGTTCGGAAAGAAACCGGCGGTGGTGGCATGAGCGAAACTGCGGAAATGAAAACAGTCGCCAAGGCAACCTCGGGAGAGACTTTGTTGACCCTTGACAAAGCGACGATCAAGTTCGGTGGTCTGATCGCAGTCAATCAAGTGAGTTTCACCCTGGATACCGGCGACCTCTTTGGGCTAATCGGCCCTAACGGAGCGGGCAAAACGACATGCTTTAATCTCATCACGGGCATGTATGAACCTACTTCAGGAGATATTCGATTCAAAGGAAGGCGACTAAACGGGACGAGAGCAGATAAGATTGCGAGCTTGGGGATTTGCCGCACATTCCAGAACATCCGCTTGTTCGGGGCGCTTTCGTGCCTTGAAAACGTCATGGTGGGCGCTTATCTGCGCCACAAGACTTCCCTCTTCTGCGCCTTGACCGACATCCCCCCCGCAATCAACGAGACAAAGGCCCTGAAAGAGGAGGCGATGCACTGGTTGTCCGTTGTTGATTTGGCCCACGAAGCGAATAGGCGTAGCGCCGATTTACCCTACGGGTCGCAAAGGAGGCTAGAAATCGCGCGGGCGTTAGCAACCCAGCCTAACTTGCTCCTGCTTGACGAACCCGCAGCTGGAATGAACCCTTTGGAAAAGGAGGAATTGCTGTTGTGTGTGCGAAGGATTAGGGATGATCACGGCAAAACCGTTCTGGTCATCGAACACGACATGAAGTTTGTGATGAATCTTTGCGAGAAGATCATGGTCTTAGACCACGGCGAAGAAATTGCCTACGGTCCACCTTCGGAAGTACGAAGTAATCCGAAGGTGATTGAGGCTTACCTTGGCGAAGCGGTTTAACCGCCCAGCATATTCT
>JBEBHJ010000088.1:0-8708 GCA_040081075.1 Fimbriimonadaceae bacterium
TGTGTATAAGAGACAGCAGCAATGAAGCTCTGCCGAGTTATACCTGTAACAATGCTTGCCCTGGGGGAGTTCCCAACGATGAAATGGGCAAGGTATGATCGGGGCATGTTAGATCCAGCGGTTTTGAAGGGTAGCTACTTGGTTGCAGGACTTGATGATGTCCAAATCCAATCGGTTGCGAGTTTGGCTGAGCTAAAACACTATGCATCTGGACATCTTCTGGCGAAAATTGGAGAAGCCGCTGATGTCATGTTTGTTGTGATTGGCGGCAACTTAACCGTCACAACGCATGACGGTGATAAGCTCGGCGAAATAGCGACGGGCTCCGTTGTTGGCGAAATTGCGCTCGTAGATGCTCGCCCGCGAGCGGCAAACGTTGTATGCGTTGGTCCTGTGTCAGTCGCTGTTTTCCCGGTTGACAAGTTGAGAATGCTCATGAACCAAAATCGAGACATGGGCTTTCTAATGCTCGCGAACATTGCCCGGGTTCTGGCTGCTCGACTCCGTAACGCGGACGCAATTATTGATCAACTCGCCGATGGCGTGGGGGATGTTTGGACAAATGCCCTGGGCTAGCGCCTCCTGCGAGACCCGCCAAACAAGTTTCCAAATACGCCTCGAATCAGAGAGCGACCTAGTTGTGACCCAGCAGCTCTCACTACGCTCTTAGCCATTGACTCAAAAACGCTGTCGGATCGACGAGCGGATCCACCTCTGGATATCGGTTCGCCCTGCTCATGTTTTTGCTCGGCAACGGCGGCTTCTTCTTCCTCCTTCTTTCGTTCGGCCGCCTGAAGTTTTTCATAGGCGGACTCGCGATCAAGCATCTTGTCGTACTTCCCAGAAACTGGGCTTGAGTTGAAAACGCTTTGCCTGACAGACGGATCGCACGGGCCGATATGGGCATGCGGAGGAAGGATAAGCGTCTTCTGAACCACCATTGGGATACCTCCGGTTTCTAGGAAGGAAACAAGCGCCTCGCCAACCCCGAGTTGCGTGATGACTTCTTTAGTTGAAAAAGCCGGGTTAACTCGGAACGTATCGGCCGCTGAATCTACCGCCTTTTGATCTCGGGGAGTGAATGCGCGTAAGGCGTGTTGTACGCGATTTCCAAGCTGCCCAAGGACCGTATCGGGCACATCAAGCGGGTTTTGGGAAATGAAGTAAACGCCGACACCCTTCGAGCGGATGAGACGGACAACCTGCTCAACCTTTTCAAGCAGGGAAGCGGGAGCGTCCGAGAACAGCAAGTGGGCCTCATCAAAAAAGAAAACAAGCTTTGGCTTATCCAGGTCGCCAACTTCAGGTAGCTCCTCAAAGAGCTCCGATAACAGCCATAACAAGAACGTAGAGTACAGCTTAGGATTCAGCATGAGCTTATCCGCGCTGAGAATGTTAACCACGCCGCGACCAGATGGATCTGTGCGCATGAAATCAGCAAGCTCCAACGCCGGTTCTCCAAAGAACTTTGTGCCGCCCTGCTCCTCCAACACAAGCAGACCTCGTTGAATGGCACCAACTGAGGCTGCACTTACGTTTCCATACTCCTTGGTCAGCTCGTCGGCTCGCTCACCGACGTAAGAAAGGATTGCCCGCAAGTCCTTAAGATCTAGGAGGAGCAAACCCTCCTCGTCGGCGATCCGGAATGCAATATTGAGGACGCCTTCCTGCACCTCGTTCAGTTGCAGAAGGCGACTGAGCAAAAGCGGGCCCATTTCAGAAATGGTGGTTCGAACCGGGTGCCCCTGGTCTCCAAAAATGTCCCAAAAGACAACGGGATAGTTCTTGTACGCATGGTCTGTAACTCCGACCTGCTGCAATCGGGCCTCAACTTTCGGATTTCCGCCCCCGGGCTGACATAGCCCGCTCAAATCCCCCTTGATATCGGCCATGAAAACAGGGACTCCCAAATCCGAAAATGCCTCGGCCATCGTCTGCAAGGTCACCGTTTTGCCCGTTCCAGTAGCTCCGGCGATCAGACCGTGACGGTTGCCATACTTGGGCAGAAGACAAACTGGATGATCGCTCATCCCAACGAGGAGGGGGGCTAAATCGCTCATGGCTCCCAAAAGGATACACTCTTACCGTGACCCTTCGTGAGGTGCTGCATGCCCATATCCCTGTTCTCACCGCTCATAGCACGGTGCGTGAGGCAGTCGATAAAATGGATATCTATCAGTTCCCCGCCCTCGTGATTGTAGATGAAGTGCAGTTTCCAATCGCGGTTGTGACGGAGGGGGATATTTCGCGCGCAGTGCAAGTTCGTGAGAACTGGATTGGAATGAGTGGGGACGAGGTTCTTAGTTATGCAACCAAGGATCCAACCATTGCTCCCGCTGATATGGAGATTTCCGATGCGCTTCATAAGATGCTCGCGAGCGGACTCACTCTTTTGCCGATCGTTGATGACGGGAGGCTCAGCGGTATTGTTTTACGCGTTGATCTCATGCAAGCGATTCTGATGGATGCTTCTTCTTCACTAAGCTAAAACGGAAAAGAGCCCATAATAATTACCGGGCATGAAATATCCCAAAAGCGCGCGTTCATTTGAAGTCATTTCCGAACTTCCCGAGCCCCTAAAACCCCTCATGAGGTTGGCTTGGAATTTTCGGTGGACTTGGCATCATCCAACCCGGGAGCTCTTCCGCGAGCTTGACCGCAAACTCTTCGAGGCCGTTGGTCATAACCCGGTCCAGTTGATTCGCGGACTCTCTGGTTCTAGATTGGATAGTCTGCAACGCGACGAAGTGTTTCTTACGAAGCTAAGGCAATGCTCCGACGACCTCGATTCTTACTTGAGCGAAGGGAAGTGGTTTGGCGCAACCTACCCAGATACCCAAGCCCTGATTGCCTATTTTTGCGCCGAATTTGGAGTAAGCGAGTCTTTGCCCATTTACTCAGGTGGACTTGGTGTCCTGGCGGGCGACCACCTGAAAGCTGCGAGCGACCTTGGACTACCCCTGGTAGGAGTTGGGTTGCTCTATTCTCGTGGATATTTCCGTCAGTTCTTAACACCCGACGGCTGGCAGCAAGAACACTATCCGCATTACGACTTTTACGAAATGCCTCTCCACTTGGAACGCGCTCCTAGTGGAAAACCGCTCTTTGTTGAAGTGGAATTTCCTGATCGAGTGGTTTCATGCCAGATTTGGCGAGCCGATGTTGGTCGTATTCCGCTGTACCTCCTGGATAGCAACGTGCTCGAGAATGAACCGACCGATCAAACGATCACCGACACGCTGTATGGCGGCGACGAGGAGATGCGGATTCGTCAAGAAATGATCCTAGGGATTGGCGGCATGCGGGCGCTGCAGGTTTTAGGCCTTAAGCCGTCAGTCTGCCACATGAATGAGGGCCATGCGGCATTCATGGCGATTGAGCGCATTCGACAGCATGTGGAGGCGACGGGATGCGACTTTCGAACGGCCCGGCAACTGAATGTTTCCGGAAATGTGTTTACCACGCATACACCCGTTCCAGCCGGTTTTGACGAGTTTCCTGCTGATCTTGTAGAGAGACACGTAGGGAAGTTGGCCGCCCAAGCGCGCCTCCCATTTGCCGATTTTCTTAGAATGGGCAGATTAGACCCAGAAAACACCGCATCCAAGTTCAATATGGCTGTGCTAGCCATGGAAAACGCAAACACGATTAATGGTGTATCAAAGCTGCATGCTCAGGTTTCACGCGGGATGTTTCATTGTCGTTGGCCAAACTGGCCAGAAAACGAAGTTCCGATAATTCCCATCACTAATGGTATCCATACGGCCACATGGACGTGCTCCAAGATGACCGAATTGTTCGATCAAACGATGGGGTCGGCTTGGCGAGACGATCCGGCGAATTCTGAGGTTTGGCAAAAGATATACGAAGTTCCTAACGGTGATTTGTGGGATTTACGCGAGAATCAGCGCGGCGATTTGGTTCGCTTTATCCGCAAATATTTGAAAGATGTCGGTGAACGGAAAGGCTTTGCTCGCGCAAGTTTTGGGCAGGTTCAGTCCGTTCTAGACCCACGTGTGCTCACCATTGGGTTTGCTCGTCGATTCGCCAGTTATAAGCGCGCGACGCTCCTTTTAGCCGATCGAGAACGGCTGAAGAAGTTGATGTTTCACCCCGAGAGGCCCGTTCAGTTCGTGATTGCTGGCAAAAGCCATCCACGAGACGATGCTGGTAAAAAACTCATCCAGGATCTCCACAACTTTATCACTCAAGAAAACGCCCAGAGTCGCATGGTCTTTCTCGAGGATTACGATATGCGCATGGCCCGCATGATGGTTCAGGGCGTGGATGTGTGGCTCAATAACCCGAGACGCCCAATGGAGGCAAGTGGAACCAGCGGCATGAAAGCCGTTCCGAATGGAGTTCTAAATTGCTCGATTCTAGATGGATGGTGGGATGAAGCATACGAACCCGGTGTTGGCTGGGCGATAGGCGGACAGCTCGATATTGAGGACCCCAATCAGCAAGATTGGCTCGATAGCCGAACCCTCTATCACCTTATTGAAACGGAGATAGCTCCGACGTTTTATCATCGGGTTGATGGTGCGATTCCAACCGGCTGGGTGGAGATGATGAAACGCTCTATCGCAACCCTTGCGCCGAGATTTTCGACAACAAGGATGGTGCGGGACTACACTGACCAAGCCTACGTGCCGGCAAATACAACCATGATACGGCTCGCGCAAAGCGAAAACGGCGTTGCGGATGCGCTGTCATGGCGAGAACGGATTAATCGTGCTTGGCCTTCGGTGAAAATCCTGAACACATGGGATGATGCGGGCACGCAAGTCAGCCTCGCCCAGGGCATCACGCTCACAGTTGAAGTCGACCTGGCTGGCCTAGCAGCACACGATGTGAGGGTTGAAGTGTTAGTCGGTCGGGTGACTTCAACCCGAGATCTTTTAGAAACGCGAACATTTGAAATGCAACCCTGTGAATCAGAAACTTACCCGAAGTTTCAAGTCCGCTTCGAGATGGAAAATGCAGGAAACATCGGATACACGGTTCGAGTTGTGCCTGATCATGCCGACGTAGCAGTGCCAATCGAGCTACCTCTCGTTACTTGGCAAGCTTAACGCGCTTTCTGATAATCAATATTATGACGCTTTGCGGTGAAGCCGCTACCCGCCTAAGTTGCTTACTTCTTGAACATTGCTTTTAATATAAACAGCATATTGGCGGGTCTTTCCGCCAATCGCCGTGTGAAATAGGGATACCACTTATCACCAAACGGAATGTATACACGCACGTTGTAACCATCCTTTAGGAGTGATTCTTGTAAGTCGCGTCTGATCCCGTAAAGCATCTGAAACTCAAATCGAGACTTGTCAATTGCTTGCTCACGTGCAAACTTGCACAGAGTTTCGATAATCGCCGGATCATGGGTGGCAAAGGCAGGATAATTGGCTTCGGCCAGCATGAGTTTTCCGAGTACGACATACGCCTCATCAACTTTTGCCTTCTCTTGGATCGCAACCGTTTCAGGCTCCAGATAAGCTCCCTTCACCAACCGTGTCCGCATCTGAAGATCAATCATAAGTTGAACGTCTTCAGGCGTTCTGTGCAAATAGCTTTGCAAAACAGTGCCCGTGTTCTTGTGGTCGCTCCAAACTCGCGCAAGCATACGGATGGTTCGCTCGGTGTAATCAGAACCCTCCATGTCTACCCGGACAAAATTATCGTGCAAGAACGCGGCATCTAGGACTTGGCGGAAGTTTGCCTCTCCAAAATCGTCACCCAGGTCCAGACCGCACTGCGTGAGCTTAATTGAGATGTTTGTCCTGGCTGCGCACGGACTATCGGCTATCCGCTCAAGCATCTCGATATAGGCGGCTTTTGCAGCGTTAGCCTCGGTCTCACTGCTTGTGTTCTCACCTAGGTAGTCAAGCGACACCCAATAACCACCCTTGGCCAGCTCTTCTGCTATGGGAAGTGCTTCGGCAAGAGTATCACCGGCAATAAAGCGCTTCACGACTCCGCGGAACAAGAAGGAGCGTCGGACTAATTTTTCGACCGGACCCAACGCCGCGGTCCTCAAGATGAGGGTTCGTGCTAGCAAGACGGGGGAATTCTACTCTTAATCTGGAACTATTTGGATTGCAAACGAGTTCTAGACTGCGGGTAGAATCCGATCTAGGAAAAATCCTAAGGAAACGAAGATGAAAACACTTTTAAGTCTCATTCTAATCGCAACTGTTGGAGCCGCCATGGCCCAATGTCAAGGTAGCAGCTGCTGCGCAGGAAAAGCCAAGAATGCTTTCGGCGTTGCACCGTTTGACCAAAATGACGCCAACTATCTGGCTGAGGCCGAGAAAATGATGGCCGGAAAGTCGGACTGCGCCGGAAAGATGGCCGGTTGCCCGATGGAGAAAATGGCTAAGAAGTCTGAGAGGCCGGTTTATAAGCTGTTTGTTTCCGGAAAGGGCTATGAAAAGTTCTGCTGTGCGAAAATGGCGGCTCAAGCTAGACTTGATCACGTTGCCAAGGGCCACACGGTTGGCAAAGTACAGAAGATCGCTTCAAAGTAAGATTTTCAACCTGAGGCGACCCGGCGGAAATGCGGGGTCGCCTTTTTTTTGCATAACCATTTGCAACAATAGCCGTCTCTTAAGGCATGGTCATCCTCTCTGTTCTACTTAGTGCGCCTCCCGCTACGGCTAAAATCGTGTCCGCTTCCCTTTTCAAAAATGGCTATGCCATGGTTCGGCGTGAGATTGTTGTCGCGGGAAACGAAACTAGCCTCAGCGAAATTCCTCAGGCTTCCCTTGGAACATTCTGGGTAGCCACGAGCGGCACCGTAAAGGTCAAAGAGCTCATTTCGACACAAGAAGAGGTCAGAGGAACCTATCAAGCTGGTTCGCTCGATCAGATCCTTGCGTTGAATCTGGGTAAGCCGCTGAAGTTCAGCACCGTAAATTTCGGCCAAGTCAGCGGCAAAATCCTGAGTATTCATGGGGATCACCTGTTGATTTCAACTGCTGAAACGATGCTGGCACTTCCCCGTGGCGAAATCAGGCTGGTCACATTTCCTGGAAAGGTCGTCACGACGGGTGCAACCACAACAAGCCGTCGAGTCTTGCACTTTAAGACTCATGGTGAAGGCAAGATTATTCTGTTTGGGTTGGAACGGGGCTTGAGCTGGACACCCGGCTACGCCATCGATATTTCGGACAAAAAGACGCTGAACTTGACGGCAAAGTCAACGGTTTCGAACGATTTGGGACTTCTAGAATCAGCTGAGTTGCGTTTCGTAACCGGCGTACCAAACGTTCCATGGGCCAGCATTACCGAGCCGCTTCTCTCCCAGCAATCAGTTGATGCTTTCACCACCATGCTGAAATCGGCCGGAGAAAGCGACATGAACTTCAACCGACGTGATATGTCGAGCCAATAGGCATTTGGCAACGTTCCAGGAGCCTTTGCGCGCGGTTTTGATCCAAGCGAAGCCGGCGGCGAACAAGCTGAAGACCTGTTCTTCTACAAGCAGCCGAACGTTTCCCTAAAGAGCGGTGATCGTGGGTTGTACATGCTGTTTGAAAGCAAATCCGACTACGAGCACATCTATGCGGCAGATATCCCGGATACGGTGGTTAATGACCGCCAATATGTGGGACTACCAGAAGGGCCGACCGATGTTTGGCACAAGATCAAGTTTACGAACAAAGCCGGTCAACCGCTCACGACCGGACCAGCTACGATTTATCAGAATGATCAGGTTATGGGTCAAGACACGTTGACCTATACTGCTAACGGCGGCGAGGCTACGATAAAGATGTCAAAAGCGCTTGATATCCGTGTTGATGCATCTGAGGAAGAAGTAGATCGCAAGCGAGATTTTCTCAAACTTCGAAACGGAAACTACTACGATTTGGTTACGATCAAAGGCACAGTCCAGATTCAAAACATGAAGCCCGCTGATGTGGAGTTGCAGTTGACAAAGGCGATTACGGGAGAGTTTGTATCTGGAACCGAGGGCGCCAAGGCTTCGAAGAACGCTAAGGGCCTCCGCCAGGAGAATCCGAGAACAACCGTCAAATGGAGTCCGAAACTTCCGGCCGGCAAGAAGATCGAGATTTCCTATACTTACACCGTTTATGTATCCGGCTGATAGGTTCTGTCTGAGCACTTTTGCTCAGACAGAATCAGGCTCTAAGTTAAAATAGAGAAGATATGCCAGATTCCCTTGTTGCTCTTGCAATCCTTGGCCTAATGATGATGATCCCGATCATTGCTATTCTGACCAGGCACCAACAAAAGATGACAGAAATGTTAAACAGCAAGCAGGCCGAAAATGCCACTCGAGGCGACGTTAATGCCCATCTGCTGAATGAAATCGCTCACATGAGAAGGCAGATGGACGATATGACGCTTGCGATTGAGCAGTTAAAAGACACTCAGTCGAGACAGCGAACGTTGGAAACCCGTATCAGCGGCTAAACTTTCACCTGGTGCGATTTAACAACTTTTCAATCTGGCGTGGACGCCTTCCTCATTGGCGCGCCGATGGGGTCCGATACTATGTGACGTTTCGACATAGGCGAGACTTGTCCGCCGAAGAGTGCCAACTCCTCTTTCGGTATCTGTTGCGACCCGATGGAAAGAAGTGGGACTTGACCATTCTCTGCGTCTTGCCAGCTGCCACCGAGCTAATCTTTGAGGTTCATGACGCTCCAACGGGGCGGCCCTACGAACTCAGCGATGTCTTGGAG
>JBEBHJ010000132.1:0-2281 GCA_040081075.1 Fimbriimonadaceae bacterium
GATGAGATTGATAAAGTTTGCGGCAAAACCGGTGGTTCGGGACCGGATGTTTCCCGCGAAGGCGTTCAACGCGACCTTCTTCCCGTCATCGAGGGCTCAACCGTCCAAACAAAATTTGGCCCTCTTCGAACCGATCACATTCTGTTTATCGCGGCCGGCGCGTTCCACATTTCCAGTCCCCAAGACCTGATCCCCGAGCTCCAAGGTCGCTTGCCGATCCGGGTTCAGCTTGAATCACTCGGCGAGTTCGATTTCCGACGAATCTTGAAGGAGCCGGAGAATTCGCTGGTTCGCCAGTACACGCTTTTGCTCGCCGTTGATGGAGTGGAGTTGGAGTTTGATGATTCGAGCCTAGACGAGGTCGCTCGCCTAGCGATGGAGATGAACAAGGGTGAGAATATCGGAGCCAGACGCCTTCACACAATGATGGAACGGCTTTTGGAGAAGTTCCTATTCGAAGCCCCCGAAGGAGTTAAAGGAAAGGTTGTGGTGGATAAGGCTCTGGTAGAGCGTGAACTAGTGCCGCTCATCAACTCGGCCAAGGGCTCGATGGTTTTGTAGGGACTGGCGGCCAGTTCATGTTTATGTTGGACGAAGTCTGCTCTTCTCGAAACTGATCCAACCGTTCTCCCCAAACGCGCATCTAATCTGGTGTTCTTTCTTCCAAAGAGCATTTCATGGATCGTTATGAACGACAATCAACTTGCAAAGCAGATAGCGTCGGGAAATATAGAGGCGGGACAGAGCTTCGTGCGCGAGCACTACACCGCAGTGTTTCGCGTGCTGTTGCGGATGACCGATCACCGGGAAGAAGCTGAAGACTTGACGCAACAGACCTTTGTGTCAGCGCGAAAGAGTATCGGCTCGTTCAACGGATCGTCTACGTTGCGGACGTGGCTACACCGCATCGCCATTAACGAATATCGCCAGTGGCGGCGCAAACGTAGGTGGGTGGGGCAGATCTTTCGTGAGGAACCGAGTTCCGATCAAGGGGTCAAATCCTTTGAATCAGGCTACGTCTTGGCCCAGGCAATGGGCAAGCTCTCCGGCAAACTGCGCGAAGCATTTGTGCTTTTCGAAGTCGAACAACTATCCATGAACGAAGTGGCTCAAGTGCTGGATATTCCGGTCGGCACCGCCAAAGCGCGAGTTTCTTATGCTCGCCAGCAACTTCGAACCCTATTGGAAGATCGAATCGAGGTAAAAAACGATGAACTCAGAGAATCAACATCCTAAAGACCCGCTCATCAATCTTGAGCTCGAAGCCTTGCGTACAGTTACGCCGGCAGAAAGCTCTGTTTCGAGGGCAGCTATGTCCTTTACAGAGCCTTTGAGCTCGAACTCGCCAAGGCGGCTCGTTTGGTCGCTTGGTACAGTGACTGCGCTTACCATGGTCGGCATCTTGGCTATTCCCTTGCTCCCTAGGCAAGCCGACGCCGCCGAAGTTTACAAGATCGCTCAGGCGCAAAAGGACCAGAAAACCCGCTATTGCAGGTCGTTTCAACGATGTGGCGATGGCGAGCTCATTTTGATTTACGAAGAGTGGCTGGATGGGGCCAAGCACACTCAGAAATTTTACGATACGAGCGGCAGTGTGAGTGGCATGAACGGATTTAACGGCAAACTCAACTTCATGTATTGGATTGATGCTGCTTCTACGGGCCAGGGTCGCGTTGATGACTACGGGGCGATGGGAATTCCGTTAGAGACCATTGATTCGTATCTCAACATCCCGGCCCTAAAGACCTTCACCCATCAACCACGAGTAAAAGTTGAGGGCAAGGTTTATGACTATTACACTTTTGGCAAAAATGCCACGTATCGGCTGTATGTGGATCCCTCAACACGCTTACCGATGCGGCGCGAAATCTTCAGTAAAGGCGAGATCATCGAAAGAGATTTCTATGAGTATCCTGCCACTATTGAAGCTTCTACCTTCGACACTCCCAAGATTAAGGGCGTCGAGTTTTATGACTATGCCAAGGAGCGCCCTAAGTTTGTGGAGAACTTAAAGAAAAGGGGACCAACGCAGATGGTAGCTGGCACAACCGTTGAGCTCAAGGCCGTGCTTCGCGGCAACCATGACGTAACAGTGGTTTGGTCGGGTACGGAGCAGCTTGGCCCCCCAGAAGGTAGCGCGGCATTTGGTGTAGCCGAACGGAAACAGCTCTTTAGGCACGCAGTTGAGGTCGTGGGCATGAACTCACGCTACGGGACATTCAAGTCGCTGACGACCTCAAGCGGCGGAAAGCTCTCGGTCGTCAGGGTAGATGGAACTCAA
>JBEBHJ010000045.1:0-30222 GCA_040081075.1 Fimbriimonadaceae bacterium
AAACAAAGCGGGGAGCCTGAACGGTTTGATGCTTATGGGCGAGCGCGAAAAATCGTCCGTGAGATCGGCATTTGAATACCAAGACACGCCCGGCGAAACCCCAACCGGACGGTCGAAGTTTATTATCCAAAACTTGAACGCCAAGCTGAATGGCGGCACCATCGAAGCCAACTACCAAGATATCAGCTCGAACTTCGCTTCCTTCGGCGCTGTCGCTTCGGCTGGATACGATCAAGCCTATGTTGATCAACTTGCTAAAGAGAAGGGACTCAAGCGCTTTGGATTTGCCGTCAAAAATGTTAAGGTTGGAAACACACTGGTCTCAAACGGGATTCGCCAAGTGCGCGATGGCGACGCTTCGTTGCAGTGGAAAGAGTTTGGTTTCCAAAGCGGGCCTCTGAAGTTCAACTTCAACAGCCAGAAAGTCGACTCGAACTTCACTCGATTCCAGGACTTGGCCGAGGGGAACCGAGACCAACTTGCACGTGAGGCAGGTTTGAGTCGCCAATCGATGCTCGCCAGCTTGGGCGGCTTTAGCTACTCGCACGATCAAGTAGAAGACCTTGAGCATAACGGCATTTACCGAAAGAACATTGGGTTTACTTCGAAGGCCTTTGACTTAGGTTTCAAGGAGCAACAGATCGACTCAGGATTCCGCCGATTCGATAGTCTTTTTGAGCAGGAAAAGGGCCAATGGGGCCGGGAATCCGGCATAAAGCGCCGAGATCTCATGCTGAATGCCGCGATCATGGGCAAAGACAAAACACCCTTGTTCGCTCATCATGAAATGTCAAATGGCACTGGCAAGTTCACCTCTAACGATTTGAGCTTGATGGGTAAGTCGTGGAGCTTGGAGCATGCCCAGCGGGGAAGCGATCCCAACTTCAATGGCATGGGATCGATGACCGAGACGGAGATGGACCAGAACATCAAAGCGATTGCGACCATGTATGGCCCACAGCTTCAAACCCGTCCACAGGATCGAGGAGCTTTCTTGCAAGGCGTAGGGCTTCAGCGAGAATTCACGAAGATTGGAGCAAAGCCGTTTTCAAACTGGAATGCGGAACTCCAACACTTGACTTTGGGTGGTACGAGCGATAACATTCATTGGGATCGGTTGCTTCTCGCGAACAAGAACGTAGAGATTAAGGCTTCTAAGCTTTCTTACGGCAAGCAGTTTTCTGAGCAAGCCAAGCAAATGGAGTTTGAGCGTCAAACACTAGGAACAGTCGCGGGCCTTGAGCGAAGTGACTTTGGCATGAAAATAATGGCGGGCAAAGGGAAGAACTTTGGCTACAGCCATACCGATGCTAAAACTGATGAAGGCGGCATGAATCGTGATTCCGTGTCATTCTCCGATCCGAAAATTGATGTGAGTGCCACTGTCCGAAACGTTGATAAGTCGTTTTCCCAAGTGGGTGGTTTGGTTGACCCCGAAAAGGACTTGCTGAACGCACTACGCGGGTTCAGCCAGAAAGATGCCAAGTTGAAGTGGCAGTTGTTGCCGGGATTGAGCCTTGATGGGTTTCTCTTCGATGCCAACAACACGGATCTTGATCAATCCAATCGAATCCAAAACTTTTCCTTCAACTGGAAACCAGATTCCAAGACCCAAATCGAAGGGCTGTCTCAGTCGCAAAAGTTCCAAGATCCCATTCAGGTTTTGTTTGCGAACCTGACGCGTCGCATCTCGATCACTCGAAACTTTGGCAAGCTGGGCACTTTGCAGTACATGAATGAGACCGTCAACTTCGACGGCATTCAAACCACATCGCCAGATACAAAGAAGCAGTATTTTGCTTACGAAACGAAGATCAACGCCAAGACCAGCGTTCGAACCGAGCAGACCCGAACTCAAATCGAAGGCGGAGACAAAGAAGATATCAGCACAAACACCATCAGCACCGAGATCACGAAGAGTGCTGGGGTAAGCGTAAGCGATGTCCATGTCGACAGAAAGGGCGAAGATCGGGATGAGCGCAGACGCAACTATGGTTTTTGGTTCGATTTTGGCAAAGGGTTCAAGCTCACATACGGCTACAACCGCCAGATGAACGGCCTTAACGGTTTACTCAATTCAAACGTTACATTAACTCCGGGAACTTTGGGATGGCTTCAACTCCAAAACGCAAGCTATGCCGAGAACCGTTGGGATGCTCAGAACGCGCAGGGCCTCTCGAATATTGCATTCCAGTCAGCCAAACCCCTAAATCTGGGCCTGATTCAAGACTTTAAATTTAACTTCTCACTGGACACGGCAACAGACAGAACGAACTGGGTTCGAGAGAATAAGTTTGGCGGAGTCTCGGGCCGAGTTGGCTCAAACGTGTTTAGCTTGGACTATCGAACCCAAATGCACGCCAGTGGATATCGCGGCATCGACCGTTCGTTCAAGTTTGCTACTGACCAGAGCGACAAAGCTCCGTTAAAAGCTCACTTTAACTACACTGCGCGCCAGCTTCCACAAGATAAGCTGGTGATGATTCGCGATATCGGTGTTTCGTACAAGCACAAGAATTTCGAGGTCGGCCATCAGCTGCTCACGAACCCGCAGATTGCTCAACCCATTCCAGATTTGCCGATGTTCCAAATGACGGACCCGTGGCGTGTCAATAAGTGGTCGCTCGGTTGGAATATGAGTTCTGCCAATTCCTTGGCCGCTACGTGGGAAGAGCGTATCAATGATCAAACGGCGGAAAGCTCGAGACTAGCCGGTATCACGCTTGATCTCTTCAAGACTTCAGGTTCCCCGTTGCAACTGTTCTACGGTGTAGAGCAACGCTGGGGCAACACCCCGCGCCAAACTGGGCACCGTTTCTCCATCCGCTACGACCAGCGGCCTGGCCCTAATCAAATCCTTTCGATTTATGCCGGCAACGTGAGCTACGAACATAACATCGCTCCAGGATTCCACCGCAACAACATGACGCTTAGTGTGAACTATCAGCTAAAGTTCTAGTTGGAATGATAACGATTGCGGTCGCAGCAAGCTTGTTGACACAAAACTCAGACTATCACGGCTTCGTTCGTCATGATTTTCAAAGTGCAGGCACGAGCGCAATCGTCGTTGAACCCAAAAGGGTCGCTGCGGGCCGACCGTGGATTTGGCGAACCGAGTTCTTTGACCATCGCCCCGAACTGGACTTGATGATGCTGAAGAAGGGCTACCATTTGGTCCACCTTAGCGTCGGTAACACGTTCGGGGCTCCAGCGGCGATGGAGCAGTTCGGAACATTCTATAAGGAACTTGTCGGATCAAAATGGAAACTGAACCGAAGGGTGGTGCTTGAGGGGTTTAGTAGGGGCGGGCTCTATGCCTACAACTGGGCCGCTCGAAATCCCGACAAAGTCCAGGCCATCTACGGAGATGCACCTGTGTGCGACTTCAAATCATGGCCGCGCCAGCACAGCCCAGAAGATTGGAATGCGCTGATAGCGTGCTACGGCTTCCCCAATCAATTCGCGGCCATTCGTTACTCATTCAATCCGATTGACAACTTGTTGCCTCTTGCTCAAGCCAAAATTCCGCTCATTCACGTTGTAGGCGATGCCGATACCGTGGTGCCGATTGCAGAGAACACCACCAAATTGGAGCAGAAGTACAAGTTGCTCGGAGGAACCATCGAAGTCATCCACAAGCCCGGCCTAGATCATCACCCGCACAGCCTTGACGATCCTTCTCCGATTGCGAAGTTCCTGGAGGCTCATGCGAGCGACAGTGCCAAGTCTCCGCCCGCCCCGTGCGTCCCAGCTCCAAACCCGGAGAGCCGCTATAGCAGTGCGGGTTGGGGAGAGCGAAGTTGGCTCGACCAGCACCGCGACATTCTCGCTGAGGGTAGTCGAGTGAAGTATGATCTCGTTTTGGTGGGTGATTCGATCACGCAAGGGTTTGGCGGGCCAGGTCGCAGAGTTTACGGGGGTGGTGCCGATGCATACAATGAACTTCTCGGGGGTTGCCTTAACGCAGGCATCTCGGGTGACCGTGTCCAAAATGTTGCCTGGAGGCTGGAGAACGGCTTGTCGAACGTCAATACTCGTTTGTTCTTGGTTCTAATCGGGATAAATAACGCCGGAGATGACTCACCCAGCGCAGTCGCGGCGGGATTGCGACAGATCAAGCGTCGGTTTCCAAACACAAAGATTGTGCCCATTTTGCCCGCTGGATTCGAGCCCAACGGCTCCCGCCGTCAGTGGGTGAACACGGTGAACGCCGATATCCGCTCGTTTGCCGAACCCCCGATATCTGGAATGTTGCTCAGCAACGGAAACTTGAACCCCGACCTTTACGCGGGCGACGGCCTCCACCTCAGCGCAGCTGGCTATGAAGTCTTGGCCAAGGCTATTGCTCGCCGGTATGTTAGCGGTTCGCCAACCCCAATTGTGAAAGAATGAACGCTTGGTCGATTGCCGTTTCTCGTAGAGACGAGTAGCGACCAGACGCTCCGCCGTGGCCCGCATCCATGTTGCATCTTAGCATCAGCACATTCTTGCTTGTTTTGAGCGCGCGAAGTTTAGCACACCACTTGGCGGGCTCATGATAGAGCACTTGCGAGTCGTTTAGCGATGTTGTGATTAGCAAATCTGGGTAGGGTTGCGCTTTGATGTTATCGTACGGCGAATACTGTGCCATGTATTCATATTGCTCCTTGACCTTAGGATTTCCCCATTCAATGAACTCGCCGACGGTGAGCGGGAGTGACTCGTCGAGCATGGTGTTTATCACGTCGACAAAGGGCACATCCGCGATACAGGCTTTCACAAGGTCTGGGCGCATATTGAGCACCGCGCCCATTAGCAGGCCGCCCGCAGAGCCTCCGTTCATCGCCATCATCGTGTGCTTCGTGTATCCCTTCTTCACGAGATAGTCGCCGCAGTCAATGAAATCGGTGAACGTGTTCATCTTGTTGAACATTTTTCCATCCTCGTACCACTTGCGCCCAAACTCACCGCCGCCCCGAATATGCGCGATTGCGAAGATCATTCCACGGTTGAGCAGATTCAGACGCCCGATGGAAAACCATGGATCGGTTGAAGCTCCGTAGGACCCGTACGCAAAAAGCATGAGTGGGTTGGGCTTCGTAAGTGACGTGGTCTTCTTGCGAACGATACTGATCGGAATCTTGGTACCATCGGTCGCCGCCGCCCATTGTAGTTCGCTAACGTAGTCCGACGGCTTGTAGCCCCCCTTCACCTTGTTTTGCTTAAGAACCACAGATTTCCGCGATCGCACATCAAACCGGTAAATCGAACCAGGCGTTGTGAGGGACTGGTAAGCATAGTTGATTGATTTGGTGTTGTATTCGGGATTCCTATACAGGCCAATATCGGCGACCGGATCAGCCATGGGGAGAGCAAAACGCTTGCCCGTCTCGTAGCTCTTCACGTGCAACTGTGTGAAACCGCCCGAGCGTACGCTGATAACCATGAAATCTCGAAAGGTCAAAACACCGTTGATCACAGTTTCTGGCCGCTCCGGAATGAGTTCCTTCCAGTTTTCTTGAGCGGGATTACCCACTGGAGCCGTTACGACCCGAAAATTCGAACCCTTGTCGTTCGTTGTGATATAGAGCAAGCCGTTTCGGTGATCCATGCTGTACAGCAAGTTATCCTTTCGTGGCTGGATGATGGTGGGCTCAGATGTTGGCTTGCGGAGGTCTAGAATACGGAGCTCATTTGCGTCCTTGCTGCCAGACTCCAAAATGAGATATCTGCGGTCAGTTGTTCCGCCGATGGCGAGGTTATAGATCTCATCGGTTTCTTCATAAACCAACTCTGATTTCCCCGATCCCAGTTTGTATCGCCAAACCTTGTTCCATCGCTTTGCTGCGTCTTCCGTAACATAAAAGATGGTCTTGTTGTCGGTAGCCCATTCAACCTGCAAGACTTTTCCAATCTTGTCTTTGAGGTTCTTACCGGACACTAGATCTTTGATGGTCAACTGGTATTCGCGGAATCCAGTTGTATCGGTAGTGCAGGCTAGCAACTTCCCATTAGGACTGATAGCCACCTCACCCAAATCAAAGAACTTTTTGCCTTTGGCAAGCTTATTCTCATCAAGGAAGATTTCTTCCCGACCCGCCATGGAAGTCTTGCGGCAGTGGATACCGTATTCCTTTCCCTTTGCCGTGCGCGTGTAATACCAATACCCCCGGTCGAAGATGGGCACGTCTTGGTCGTCCTCTTGAATTCGCCCAAGCATCTCTTGATACAGGCTTTCTTGTAACCGCTTGGTCGGAGCCATGACTTTGTCGGTATAGGCATTCTCCGCTTTAAGATAGTTAATCGTGTCCTTGGAAGTCTTGTTCTTTAACCAGGCATAGTTGTCGACGAGCTCCAATCCGTGCAACTTAGTAACAGAGGGAATCTTTTTGGCAACGGGCGGAACTCCGGCGGCAGGGTTAAGCTGAGCCCCGGATAGCGTGATGGAGAGCAGAGTCAGAGCAGAGAAGATGGACCGCATCCGTCTATTTTGGCTGGTTTTACCGATTAGTGCCCGATGGGATGATGGGTCAGTTCGCCGGCTGGAATCGCGACTTTCAGATGGTTCTGCGCCGGTGGAAGTGGGCAAGTAGCAAACGATGTGAACGCACATGGTGGATTCACGGCCTTGTTAAAGTCCAGTTGGACCGTTCCATTAACGGGCTTGGGCACGTTCAAAAAGCGTCCAGCGCCATAGGTTTGTTTTCCAGACGTCAGGTCTCGAAAGTTAAAGAACAGGGTGTCGCCCTCGTCCTGAGCGTCCAGACGATATTTCTTGCCCCTGATTGAAAACTCGACGTAGCCGGGCATTTTTACGTTTTCGGTATCGCCCAGAACGTTCAGAATCGGCACCGTTCGCTCGGGCTTGTAGGGGACAAACTTGGCCTTCAGATTGTATCCCTGGTTCGGTTTGAACCACGTTCGCCCTTTGAACTGGATTCGACCTTCGCACCGAGAATCATAAAGCCTAACGCCCGTTCTCTTGCCTCGAACGATGATCTTGAACGTCACTGAGCCAACCTTGACCCTATCCGGGCTACCTTGGGCATCCGACTTCAAAATGAAGTGGGTACCAGTCGAACCGTTTACAGTTACTCCCGAATCTTGGAAGGTGTCAAGGGAAACCTCTGATCCGGCAAGAGTCAGGGTTCCCGCACTTCCCGAAACCGCATAAGATGGAAGCTTAACGTCGGCATCGAGCTGGCTACCGAGCGAGTTTTGGCCCTCCTTGAGCCAATCCAATCCAGCAACGCTGAGCCACCCTTCTTCGGCCATGAGGCGCTGCTCCTGCTCTTTTCGCCACGCGGAAAGTTCGGTCGTATAGGTTGACGTTTGGATCAAGGGGGCGTAAAAGAGCATGTCTCAGAGGCTACCTGGTTAGCGACCTGCGGCGGCTCTTAACTTTCGGGCAATGGCAATATTGCGGAGGTGTTCGGGGTAGGTCATTGCAAACAAACTCGTCATATCTGGTTTGGCAACGTAGTAGATGTAGTTATGACGAGTTGGATTCATCGCCGCGACAATGCTCTTCAAAGACGGCGAGCAAATTGGCCCAGGGGGAAGGCCATCAACCACATACGTGTTGTAGGGCGATTGAGTGCTAGTGTAATCCTTGTTGTAGAGGCGTCGCCACTCTCCCAATCCGAACAGCACGGTAGCATCAATTTGTAGCCTCATGCCCTTCTTGAGGCGATTGTAAATCACGCCCGCGATCATCGCCCTCTCCTTGTCCACTCCTGCCTCTAACTCCACCATGGAGGCAATGGTGAGGATAGGTCTCAGTTTTGCAGGAGGGATTTTGAGGCCGGCAACCTTTTTTTCAAAATTCTGAAGTTGGCGTACAATCACTTCGCGTGCTCCCATCAGGGGAGGGAAGTCATAGGTGTCGGGGTAGAGATAGCCTTCTAGAGTGTCCGAAGGAAGGGGCATCTTAATCACGCCGGCAAACTCACTCGGTCGCTTGATGAGATCTTTGTATTCTTCCGCCGTGGATATCTCGGCCTTAGCTAAGAGATTGGCGGTTCGGAACGACATGTTCGTCTCGGGAACCCGAAACATATTGCGAATGGGCTTCTGGAGGGTAGCAAGCACTTCATCGGCCGTCATTCCCGGGAACACCGAGTAGGTACCGCTCGCGATAGGTGTCTGCTTTTTCACATACCGCGCGTACCACCCAAGTGCGTTTGCCGAACGAATAACTCCCTTGTCTTGCAAGTCTTTTGCCACGGCGGAGAGCTTCTTTGATGTGGTGTACCGAACATAACGCGGCGGCCCCTTCGGCTCAGGGGCAATCCCCGAACTCACATAGTAATACGCGCCCCCCACCGACCCGCCAACTATCCCAACAACAGCCAATCCAACGTTACGCCAAATCTTGCTCATCCCAATACCTCTCAATTATTCGGCAGGCCGCCTCGCCGTCTTTTCGTTTTCGTTTGTCTGAGCCCTTCAACTCACGCATTTCGGAGATCGCCTCAACGCTCGTAAATGACTCATCGACGGTTTCGACGTCCAATCCAAGTAGGCGAATTTCCTGGGCCAGCTTGACACAAACATTCGCCATCCGTTGATCTTGCTCGTTTTCGGGCACCCCAACTACCACGAGGGATGCTTCTTCTGTCTTCGCGATCAACGCGATGGCGGTCGCATCGGTACTGAGCTTTCCGGCGGCTAGGATGGAATTTCTTGGCGAGGCGATTCTGAACTCCGTCACGCCAACGGCGATGCCGATCCGCTTTGAGCCAAAGTCAACTCCAATCACTCGACTCACCGAAATCGCTCCAAAACAAGATCGTGCAAAATGCCGTTTGTGCTTATGGCATCGTTCTGAGGGCACCCAACTCCCGCGAAGTTGGTGATTCGTCCGCCCGCCTCCGTAACAATCACGTCTATAGCTGCAATATCGTAAGGTTCAATCCGCGGATCAATCATCGCCTCAACATGCCCCATCGCGACCAGACAGTGCCCATACGCGTCGCACCACGTTCTCATCGCAAGCGATTCTTCACCCAATTGCAAATAGCCGGGTAGGAGCCCCTTACGATTAAATGTGGTCACGCTGCCAGAGCAAAGAACCGAAGTAGCCAGATCCGTCTTTTTCGAAACGGCGATGGGTTGTCCGTTGCACTTCGCGCCCCTACCCAATTCCGCGCTGATCATCAAGTCAAGAGCAGGGAAGAAGGCCACCCCGATTTGGCGCTGATCAGCCTCTTCAAAAGCAACGAGGGTTGCATACAGCGGAACCCCGCAGATGAAAGATTTGGTGCCATCTATAGGGTCGAGCACCCAGCGCCGGATCTGGTCACCAGTTGGCCCCTCTTCTTCACCCAAGATGCCGTCTTCAGGGAATCTGGAGTGGATGCGTTGGCGGAGGATCGCCTCGGCTTGCCGGTCCGCCACGGTTACAGGCGAGTCGTCACTCTTAAAGTCAACTTCAAACTCGTTCTGGAAGTAGGCAAGTGTGGAGTTTCCCGCCTCGAGCGCAATATCCATCGCGAATTGCAATCGAGGGGACATGCCTAGAGTTTACCAAGCGAATCAATCGAGTTTTGATTTGCTGGTAATCGGGGAGCGGCGATCAATCGGCTGAATGGCCTGTCTGAAGGCTCGCCCTAGCGCTTTGAATGCCGCCTCACACAAGTGATGGTCGTTGTTGCCTGCGAGCTTTGTGATGTGAATGGTTAAACCGGAACTCAGCGCGAAGGCTCTGAAGAATTCGACTACAGACTCCGTTGACATGCTACCGATTTGATCCCGTTTGAACGGAAGATCGACATATGCCGAGCTTTTTCCACTGATTTCCAGAACGGCGCGAACGAGAGCGTCATCAGCCGGAACAGTTGATTCAGCGCAGCCTTCGATAGGAGCGGATCCAAGCGCTTCGCGGACGGCGCGACCCAAAACGATTCCAACGTCTTCAACCGTATGATGATCATCAATGTGCAAATCGCCTTCAACTGTAATGCCGAGGTCGAAATAGCCATGAAAGGCAAAGATTTCTAGCATATGGTCAAAGAAACCTACGCCTGTAGACACATCTCTTCGCGTGCCTCCATCAAGGTCTAGTACCACCCTCACCGCGGTTTCGCTGGTTTCCCTTTCGATCTCCGCATATCTTACGCCGGAAGTTGCTTTGCTCATTCTCATAGGACGATCAATAGTGTATACCGTTGCCATTGTAAATTCGTTTGCCGCGATACATTTTCTAGTTCATCTGCTAGACTTTGTAGGGAACAAAATGGTTCGTTCCTCCATTATCCATGCCAGTGCGATCGCGTCTCCTGTTATTAATCCTGTTCTCGATCTTGGCCCCGGCATGCTTTGCAGGCGACGGGTCATCGAAGGATTTGGCGACACAAAGCTGGGGATTGTTCCTAAGTAGCGCGATTGGGGCTGGATTATTAGCCCTCTTGACTCCCTGCGTATTTCCAATCATTCCGGTGACGGTCAGCTACTTTGCGAAACAAGCCGAGAAAAATCCGGGCCAAAAATACACAGGCCCGATAGCTTATTGCCTCGGAATCATTTCGACGTTTACCGTTGTCGGTGTTGCGGTTGCGGGAGCTTTTGGCGCCGGTAGGCTGAACAACTTCGCTCAACATCCGATCACCAATCTCATTCTTGGAATCCTTTTTGTGGTCCTTTCGCTTAGCCTTTTTGGAGTTTACGAAATCCAACTGCCAAGCGGCTTGGTCAATAAGGCAAACAAGGGCCGAACGCTAGGAGGGTTGATTGGACCATTCATGATGGGCCTGACCTTCGCCATGACGTCTTTCACATGTACGGTGGCGTTTGTGGGCGGGGTTTTAGCGCTCGCATCAAGCGGCAATTACTTGCGCCCGATCGTTGGAATGGTCGCATTTAGTGCCACATTTGCACTGCCATTCTTTTTCCTGGCCCTGTTCCCAGGCGCAATGTCCAAACTTCCAAAGTCCGGAGGATGGATGCAAACAGTCAAGGGATTCATGGGCTTTTTGGAACTTGCGGCGGCGCTGAAGTTCTTTCAAAATGCCGACATCGTCGCCCAACGGGGAATCTTAACCTATCCCGTCTTCATTACTCTGTGGTTTGCAATCTTTATCCTTGGCGGGCTGTACTTGCTTGGCTGGATCGCCTTGCCTGGCCATACCGAGGGAAAGCCTGGAGTGTTTCGGTGGTTCTTTGGCGTGGCAAGTATTGTTTTCGCGGTTTGGCTGTTGGGAGGATTGCAGGGGAAGAACCTTGGCTATGTAGATTCTGTGCTGCCACCAAGAGTTTATCCTGGTCAAGAACCTAAGCCTGGCGCTGAGAACCCAACCGGCGAACTCGTCTGGATAAAAGATGATTTCACTAAAGCTGCCGAACAAGCTAAGAAAGAAAGAAAGAACGTCTTGATCGATTTCACCGGATATTCATGAGTGAATTGCAGGTGGATGGAAGCAAATATGTTCCCCCGCACGGTCGTGCGGAACGCAATGAGTAAATATGTTCTAGTTCAGATGTACACGGATGACCTAATCAAGCAACCGGAGTTATCCGATCGAAACATGAAATTTCAAGAGAAACTGACGGGATCAGTCGCCTTGCCGGCTTATGTGATCGTGACGCCCGATGCCAAACCGCTCTACATTCAGCGCGGTTGGCAACAAGATGAAGCCAAATTTGTGGAATTCCTCAATCAAGGGGAAACCTATAAAGTCGCTGAGAAATAGTCGCTTTCCTCGTCAGGAAGTTAGATGATCAACTTATTCGGTCGCTTTGCGCCCTTGCCAACGCCATACACTGATGATGGAAGCACGGTCAGCGAGGTCCGCCTTGCTCGGCTAGTCCGTCACCTAAACGAAATTGGCGTGGATGGATTTGTTGTCGGCTCAGAAACGGGCGAGTTCTGGGTGTGCAGCATGAGTGAGCGTAAACAACTCACCGAGGTCGCGGTACGTGAAGCAAAGGGGAAGCCCGTCATCGTGAACGTGACCGCCCTCGCCAGCGCTGGAGCCCTCGATCTAGCCCAGCACGCTGCTCGACACGGGGCTAGAGCCTGCGTAATATGCCCACCAAATTACGCCTATTTCTCCGCGGACGAGGTTTTGCAGCATATTCGCCTCGTTGCCCACAATTGTGAGATTCCCCTAATTATCAGCGGACACACCGAGGCCCTTTCGGTACCGATGAGCGATATGGTGAACGAGCATAGCCGCTGTTTCGTCGGAGAGGCCGTTCGAGGTGGGTGGTTCGAAAAGCCGACTTCTGATGAGTTTAGCGTTGATGACCTCGTAGTTTCGCCCCAGTTCATCTTCAAATCCGCATTGTCGCCAACATTCCGAGAACTAGCCCAAGAAGTTGGATCAGCTCGACTTGTCAAAGCCGGCGTTGAGGAAATCGGCCATGATTGCGGGCCGCTGCGTAGCCCTTACCGTTGGCCCAGCAAAGCCAACTTGGAAAGGCTGAAAGCGCTTATTGTCTAGGCTTCCGCTTGGACATGGCCGATCTGGCCGCAGAAATTGCTTGAAATATTTTCATGCCCAGCATGAGATATCCGAGCAACGGCGCGTATTTTTCGGTTTTCTTGAGACCCGAAGTCGTAAAGGTGCCCAACGCCGTCGACGCCGAACCAACTCCACTTCCAATCAAACCGACGGCTGTGCTTGCCTTATCGGATATTCCCTCAACCTTTGCAGCGAGAGAGGAAATCTTCGGCAGCACCTCATCGCTCATCTGATCTGCCAGTTTGTTTATCCGGGGTTCAAGCTTTCGAAGGGTATTTGCCAACATAAACATGGCGGCTACCAGAGCCCCTAAAATAATCAGATTGAAAAACATCAAACATAGGGCGAACCCAAAAAACCAACCGGGAATCGCGTTGTTCATTCCAAAACCTCAATGCTCACTTGCGTAATTATGCCCGGTGTGAGGGAAACTGTCACGGCAAGTTCGCCTTCTTGAGCTACAACACGAGAAGTTCCCACCTGAAAGTGCTTCCCCCACAGCCCCCGAATCCGCAATTCGGCCTTTAGAATTCGGTTGGTCGGGTTTTCAATGTTCATCTTTACCCATCGCTTTCTGATATCGAGCGTGAGCTCACGAATCATTCCAACGGAGATCAACACTTCGGCACCTACCTGGCGCAAAACCACCTTGCGGCCAATGCCATCCCAGGGACGAACGGTGTAGTGGTTCGCTTCAACCTCAAAATGGCAGCCGAACGTAAAGACACCATGGGTAGCAGAGGGCAATACATAGGATCCAGCAGCGCGCAAATAGTGGTAGAGAGCCATTCCAATGTCGCCAGTGGCGTTTACGTGACCAAAGAAGCGGGAAGCGGGATCAGGGCAATAGGCCATCGAAGCGGCCCCGTCGGGCTGGACAAGTGCCCAAACGCCGAGAAGCCCTCCGAATGCCGCACGAAGATGGGCCTCGGGCAGAAGCGCATAATCACGGTCCAGAGTCTCGAAAAACATCATAGAGTTGCCTGGGCCCGTGTACCCTTGGCATAATTCGCCCCGATCCCACGCTAAAGGCGGTTCGCCATGGGTCACCTCATCCCACTGTCGCGAATCGCTGCCGTACCACCACCAGCTTGGGGCCAGACTTCGTAATGCGAAGGCGCACCTCATTGCCTGCTCCTGATGGTGCTCATCGCTTAAGTAGCGTGCCGCCGTGAAAACCTCCTCGAAGCTTGCCGTGTCTATCTCGTGAGTCGTTGAGATCGGGTGATCTCGCTTCAGCAAATCCTCGGCTCTTTGAGAAACGAGCGGCAAAAGGCGTTCGAACTCGGCATGCATCCCTTCATCCGTCAGGTCCTCGAGTAGTTCAAAGATGCGTCCATAACCTGGGTATCCGCCGGTTCGCTCTTGGCTTGGGATGCCATAGCGGAGCATGGCAAGTGCTGTTCCAAAGGCATATTCGAGGTACTCCATGGCCGAATGCCTCGTGCCGCCCAACAGCTTGGCGAGGCGATACATGGAGTGATAGAAGTTAAAGACCAAGGGGTAGATGTGTGGGCGTGCGTAATTCACCGCAACTCCACGCCTGTCCGCAAATGCTGAGCCGACGGTATCATCCCCGGGGTTCTGTAGGTCGTCCCGCAAGAAATCGTCGACAAAATTCTCTAAGACCTCGATTTGATTGAGATCTGGGTAAATCGAGTTCTTTTCGGCAAGAAAAAGGGCGTCGCTGAGCCCGCCTTCAACCGTAAATGCGCCGTTGTGATCTTCGGTGCTTACGTATCGCTCACCGGTCTTTGGGTTGGCGGCAACGATCGCGTGGTGAAACGATGAACCTGGCTCTTCATGGACTTGATTTTCAACGATCCACTTCGCGCGCTGCTTGATCAGTTGGTCTATCGGCTCGATGAACTTAAGGTGGGCGTGACTTGTGCGATTTCGGTTGTCATCAAATGTGAGTCTCAGCTCGCAAGGTTCTTTTGGCTTTACGAAGCAAAATCCTCCCGTTTCGTCGGAATCGGGCTCGATATCGGCATCCTTGTCCGTTAGAAACCGCGTCGGGGTAGAGCCGGAAATTTCGACGGCAATCCCCACATCGGCGGGTGCCACCGCCCCGGTTAGCACTCGAATCGCCGGGTGACCAAGCACTGCAAGCGTTGTTGAGACTTGATCGACTCGATCCCTGACGCCTGGAGCCATGCGAGTTTGGAAGACGCGTGAATCGCCGGGTTCAAGGATTAGTGAGGTGTGACCGTTAGCCCACTCGGACCATCCCTCGCGTTCAATCGATGCGCGGCTGTACACATAAACAACCGGAATACCTTCCCAACGATAGGGCGAGTTTATTGATGGACGTACATGCGAAAGAAACTCCCACGAAGTGTCTTCGCCGGGATAGATGATCAGTCCGGGTGGTTCTGCCGTTAGCCTTTGTGCAAACAGGTGGCTGGCAGCGCCGCCGATAAATTTGTGAATGACGACACGATCATTCCAGGCACTCTTTGCCTTATCCCCCTTCGTAAATCCTTCGTACAAGTTGTTTAGGGCAAAAGGGAAGGCCAACTCACCTATTTCAATCGATTTTCGACCACGGTTCGTGATGTGTACATCCCACGCCGTTACGGGAATGATTCCTGGAATCTCGTAAAACTTGCCGGTTGCTCTTAGCTCGGGAAAGAAATCGAGTTGATAATCAAACTCAATAACGGCCGGATTGTCATTTGGAACCTGCTCGCCAATGGCGTTGCGGGTAAGCGCCCAAGGATCTTCCGGCCCCGTACGGGCGCCGATCAGGAAGGTGCCGGGCAAGTAGTCCTCTGAAAACTCATCGCCGAGCGTCATCGGCGCGAGAACAAACTGAAACTCTTCGCCCTCTTCGGGCAGGTTGGGGTCGCTTGCCCACATTTGCTCAATTTTTCCGCCCATTCCAAACTCAAGTGTAATAAGTGAGCCGGGAAGTTCAGGACGGTCGAAGCCGAATTCATCCATTGACGTTCTTATGTTACGCCTTTTATGGGCTACCGTGTTTGACAATTGAAAAAGCCCTCCGGCTGGTTAGCCGGAGGGCCTAGATGATGAACGTATTTACTTACCTGGTTCTTCTGAAGGAGCAGCGATTTGCTCGCCACCCTTCGTTGAAGGAGCCTTAGCCGCAACGGTCGTCTTCTTTGGTGAAGACTTAGATGCAGCTGATGAACCCGTCAGCACTCGCTTGCTCGTCGCAAACTTGCGTTGATAGTAACCATCATTCAGTGAGTCTGTTCGAACTCGGCCCTTGCCACTACTTGCGTGAGTGAACTTACCGTTGCCAATATAGATCCCAACGTGATTGATTCGTGAGCTTCTACCTGTGTGGAAGAATACGAGATCTCCCGGCTTCAGTTCGCTTTTTGCGACATGAACACCGACGCCCGACATATCACGACTCGTTCGAGGAAGGTTCACTCCGATTTGCTTGTAGGCTCGTTGAACCATTCCAGAGCAATCCACTCCGCCGCGACTGGTTCCACCCCAAACGTATCGAGTTCCAAGCATGGACTGAGCGGCGCTAACCGCACCAATCGCGCGAGAAGAGCTCGCAACGGGTTGGCTTGGACGGTTGCTCGCAACCCTTGTAACGGGTCGAGATGGCGATTTTCGAGTAACGGAGGCAATAACCGTTTTCTTGGTCGCCGGTTTAGCTGGAGCCCTTACCGCAATCGCCTTTTTACCCACCGTGTTCACCGCAACCTTGGTTGTCGACTTCTTTGAAGCGACAACTACGGGATTAGGTTTAGACGTCGCCTTGGGAGTGGATTTAGCGACTACCGTCCGATTCTCTCGAATTGCATCGATCGTCTTCACGGATTGAAGCAGGTCGCCCCGCATCCAGCCAACAGTTCCCTTGGGGAAGCGCAGCTTGTACCATCCGTTTGTGTAATCAAGCACCGCTACGCGTGTGCCGGAATCCACAATAGTGACTTTCTCTGCGCTCGTGCTAGGGTTTCGGCGAATAATGCTACCTTGCCCCATAACCTTGGCGTACTTGGTTCGGATTCGATCCGATGAAGTGGCTTTGACGGCCGCTACGACCGTTGCCTTGCTTGGTACACGAATCGTTTGACCGACCTTGACTTTCTCAAGGTTCACGCCTGGGTTGAGCGCTTTGAGATCCTTCAAGTGTGAATCGAACTTCCGGGCAATCACCCAGTCGTTCTCGTTTTTTTGAACCTTATAGGTTCTTGAAGCCGTTGTCGCCACCTTCGCCGATTTGACTGATATCGCCGGACCTTTTGCGATGATCGTCTTGGCCTTTCCTGGAACCATAAGACGCGTTCCGATCTGAAGGTTTTTGAACTGCACATTGGAATTCAAGCTGTGTAACTGCTTGAGTGAAATTCCGTGCTTCTTGGCAATAGTCCAATCGCTATCACCATTTCGAACTGCATAGTAAGATGTTCCTTTAGCTGGTGCTGGAACGGTCGCGGCAATTTCGCGTGCGGGAACACGCAGAGTCATGCCTAGTTTGAGTTTGTTGGAATTGGTGAGGCTATTTGCTGCCACCAACTCTGCTCGCCTGACTTTTAGTCGGCTCGCAATCCCGCTTATTGTATCGCCCTGCCGGACGGTATATGTCTTGTTTTGAGCTCCTACCAAACTGGCGATTAACGTCAGAGCGGCGAGTGCTACGATTTTTATTCGCAAGACTTCGACCTCCTTGCCCTGGGATTTTAGGGAAGCTAGCACGAAGCCGCGTCCCCAAAGGACTCTAAGAATCTACCCGCTAAGGCAAGAAAAGGTCAACCCCTAAGCCACTTTTTCGAACTGTTTTAGATTCTTAGCTTCAACGATTGATTCATAAAGATCGGAATACTTGAGCGCGGATGCTTCCCAATCCGAAGAATGGCTCATTGCCTTGCGCATCATCGTTTGCCAACCATCGGGCTGGCCAAAGCTGAAACAGGCCCGGCGACAAGCAGCCAATAGCGCTTCGGGGTCGCGTTGTTGGAAAACAAAGCCGGTGGAACCATCCGCAACTGTGTTCGCGAGACCCCCCGTTGATCGAACAATCGGGATTGATCCGTATTTCATTGCAATCAACTGACCTAAGCCGCACGGCTCAAAGGCACTCGGCATCACAAACATATCGGAACCCGCATACAGTCGTTTTGCGAAGTTCGGGTCAAATCGCTCCACGAATCGGAAGTGATACGGGAACCGGTCAGCAAGGTGGCGACACTTTTGGGCAATCCACTCGTCGCCTAGCCCTTGAACGATCACTTGCATTGGGCTCAAGAACAGCCGATCGGCGATGGCGAGGAGCAAGTCCATGCCCTTCTGCTCGCTCAGTCGCGTAACCACGCTCAGGAGCGGCGCGTTGGGGATAGGCGCTAGATGGAGCTCATCATAGAGCGCGTCCTTGCACGTAGATTTGCCGTCTAGGTCAAATGGGCCGAACTTTGCAGCGATGGTCGTATCCGACTCGGGATTGAACTCATCATAGTCAATGCCGTTAAGAATGCCGCTCAATCGCCCAGAATCTTGAAGGTATCTCATCAGTCCTTCAAGCTTGCATCCATATTCATCAGTTTGGATTTCCGCCGCATATTGGGGGCTTACTGTATTCACATGATCGGCGAAAGTGCATCCTCCCTTGAGGAAATTGACTGCTCCGAACGCTTCAAGCTGATGCATGTTGAATAGGCTTTCGGAGAGGCCAAACTCGGCTAGGACGTCCGATTCAAATTCTCCTTGAAAAGCAAGGTTGTGGATAGTAAACAGTGTGCCCACCGAGTTCCAAACGGGATCGCTCGACTCCTTCACCAGGACAGGGATCATTCCGGTTTGCCAGTCATTACAGTGAATGACATCGGGAATCCAGTTCATGGCTTCACAAGAGGCAAGAACACCCTTTGAAAAGAAAGCGTGTTGGGCCGACCCCGGTAAGTAAACCGTTGGGCTGGAGACCGTGCCGCTATACAGGTCGTCGGATCCTAACAAGTAAAGTGGCACTTCAGAGTTGGGAAGTTGCGTTTCAAACAGGTCAACTGCCGAGTAACCTTCAACTTCAACTTTAACTTCGGTGGGCTTTGCCAGGGCACCTTCACCTTCGATCACCATCTTATAGGCGGGCATCATGACCCTCACATCATGGCCCAGCTTCTTCAGCGCCTTGGGGAGGGAGCCAGCAACATCGGCGAGCCCTCCAACTTTTGCAAACGGAGCAACTTCATGCGAAACAAATAGAATCTTCAATGCCATCCTAATCGATTGGTTCCCGATGTAGGTGGTCGGGTTGTATGCAGACTTACTGGTTTTCCTTGGAGAGCCGTCGGAGTTGGGCCAAGTCCAAGGTGGGAGCACCAGCCATGTTGATCAGGCCAAACCCAGCCACCCGTTCGTCCTCTTCAGTGGGATCTGCGGCTTGATAAGTGGCGATCGACGAGACAAAGGGAACAAGTCGCCTTAAAGACATCAAGAGGACTTCTGCTGCTTTCCCCGTATCGCCATGCGTATCCCAAACTCGGCTCACTCCAAACTCGGAAAAGTACACTTCGTGACCGGGAAGTAACGACTTCGCCCAACCAACGGTGAGCTTGCCGTGGGCAACTAAACGATCGCTCAGCTCCGACGCTGAGTCTGTCTTCCTGGCCGACGGCAGATACACATTTATCGGAATATCCCGAAGTCGCCCGAACGTCTTTGGATACCGGCGGGTCCGACTTTCAAGCCACGCCAACTGACCCTTGACTTGCGCAAGGTTGCCCCAAATGGTAGGGAAGTCGACAGGGCATCCTCGAATTGTCCCCTCTTTGTTAAGTAAACCAAACAGTAAGCGATCGATCAGTGCATCGACGACGCCATCCTCGCCCCGACCGTAAGGTTCGTTGAGGCATATGAATCGAATCCGATTCTTGGCGTTCGTGCCATATGCTTCGATCAAGTTGCGAACTGCGGTTTGTTGCCAGCGAACGTAGGCGCGAGACCAACCACTCGGCATCTCTGCATATTTCTTGCCCTCGTACTTGTAAGTCAACCCAAGCTTTGACCATGCTGGTCCGGCTACGGCGCTTGGCAGGCCCCCGATTGTGACCAGCATGCCCATGCCCTTCGATGCACAAGCTTTGGCAAGCCTTCGCAGACGGTCGTAGCGACAGCGCTTGGGGTCAGGGTCCCAACCCTCCGACTCCATTCCAATGGAAATCCGCACGAACTTTGCCCAGCCATCCGCCGCTTTGAAGTTGCGCTTCCAGCGGTCTTCGCTAGCAAGATCAATATTCATTACGACCCCAAGCTCGGCTGGTTTGTCGAGCCTTTCAATTGCTGGATCGTTTCCCTTTGGAGTGGTGCAGCCCGCGAATAACAGTCCAAGCAAAAAAGTGCGTCGCACGCCTTAAAGTTAACCGCTTTTGCGCGATGCGCGCTTGGCTTCATAATAGAGATGTGGATTTGCTCGGCCCCCTTGAAGACATCGTTCGCGAAGCCGGAAGGATTGCTTCTTCGGCTCGGACCGGTTTGGTTCGAGAAACAAAAGCTGATGGGAGCGTGGTAACCAATGCGGACCGGGAAGTTGAAACCTTCTTACGAGAGGCCTTGACAAAGCTGATGCCAGAAACCGCGGTTTGGGGTGAAGAGTTTGGCCACGATGGCCTGGGCCGCCGCGGAACTTGGCTCGTTGACCCGATCGATGGAACAACGAACTACGCGGCGGGCTCGCCCCAGTGGGGGGTATCCGTTGCCCTGGTTCAAAATCTGGATTTGAACATCGGGCTCGTAGCACTTCCGGACTACGCCGAGATATGGACCGCCACCAAAGGCAACGGAGTTGCCGTTAATGGAGTTAAGATCAACCCGATCCAGCCAGGGCCAGTTCAGCGCCACGAAACAGTTTGCTACAGTGAGAGTGTTGCCCGGCTCAACTTGAAAATTCCCGGGAAAATGCGTTGTTCGGGCGCCTTTGTTATTGAAGGCACTTGGGTTTGTCGGCAATGGTATCGGGGACTCGTGGGAGTCCGCGAGCGCCTCTACGATGTAGCTGCTTGCATTCTTTTTGCCGAGGAACTGGGCGCGGATGTTCGCTACTTGGACGGTTCTCCCCTCGATATCGCTACCCTAATCCAAGGAAGTCGGTTCGAGAAACCATGGGCGATCTTTCCAAGCGGATCGGGCTTTTTTGCGGGATAAATCCGTACCCAGCTAAAGAACGGGCATTTGTCTGCCAAGAATGATAAGTGGCATGATGGACATCTTATCCATCCAAGGGACGAGAGACTCGGTGCAACTGGCCCTCCCCGGTCAGTTTGCACTAGAGCCTGGTTTTGAGGAAGCACTTTGGCACACGGCGATTCCGCCGGGCGAGCCGCCACCCATTGGCTCAACCAAAGGCCTGGAGGAGTTAACGATTCAATCGCCGAATGCGGAATCGAAAGCAACGGACCCCCAGACCGAGAGTCCACTCAATGCAGCTGTAATGGCGATGGTCGGGTCAAGCATTGTCCCCCCCGCCGCGCCGGTCGTTTTAGCGGAACCTATCAAGCCCGCAATCGAAGTCACGAAGGTAGTGAACCCCGCCGTGCTCTTGCAAAAGCAACCGAGCGAATCAGTAGGGGAGGTTCCTGCTGAAGACTTCGATATCGAAGTCAAACCCGCCGATATTGGAACGGAAGTTAAGGTTACAGTCGCTTTGCGTCGCCCAGAAACTACCGCGACCGAGATTCTACAGGCTAAGCCAGCTGAAAACGTCGCGGTTGAGCAAAATACCGCGATCCCAACTCAGGACTCTTCACCGCAACCGGATTCGGACTCAGGCGAAGGCGAGGGTGAGGGCGAGGGCGAGGTTCCGAATAAGCGCGAGGAATCACCGAAGCATGGTCCTACCGCCGAAGCGAAACCGAGTCATGTTAACCAACGGAGCCAAGATTTCAGGGCCGAGGCGGCGCCTATGCGACCAGCCAATGTCCGCGAGGTCATTTTGGAGCATCTTGAAGCAGTGGCGATTCGACAAAATCCGAGTGTTACTGTTGAGTTTGAATCGCCCCAGGGCATGTCAACGGTTGACGTGAGCCACGAAAACGGCCAGATAAGGATGCATTTCGTGACCGAGAACCAAACGGTAAGAGCCGCGCTTGAGTCATCAAAGTCGGACCTCGATCGCTCCCTTCGTGATGCCGGTTACCAAGGATCACAAATGAGCTTCGACACAGCTCGACAAAACCAATCAGAAGGCCAAAAATCAAAGTCATTTTTCAATTTAACGCACGTATCGGATGAATCTAATGGCGCCCAAGCTCGAAGGAGCCTCTGGGGACTGGAGATTCTTGCATAAGGAACAAACTATGAACATATCTGGAGTTGGATTACCAACACAAAACGGCGGGTCAACCACTCGCAATGACAATCAGATCAATATGGACAGCTTCTTGCTGCTCCTGAGTGTGCAAATGTCCACTCAAAACCCACTTGAACCGATGAGCGATCGAGACTTCTTCGCCCAATTGGCCCAGCTTGGCCAAGTTCAAGGCATGGATCAAATGCAGTCATCGCTCAAGTCAGCGGAAGCGGCCGGGTTGATTGGCAAGGATGTTACGGCTCTCTTGCCGTACTCAGACACGGGCGCTGGAACCGACCAGATTGTTTCTGGAAAGGTCGAAAAGGTTCAGGTGCGAGATGGAGAGCATTGGCTCATCTTGAAACAAGCAGACGGGTCGCGCATTCCAGTTCGACTCGACAACATTCAGACCATTGGCGCGTCAAGTTAGGCAGCAATGAATATTCAAAACACTCGAATCCAAGAACTTGTGCAAGGCACAACCCCGGTTCAGACTAACCGAACGGGCGCTGGCGCAGATTTTGGGACGATTCTTCAGGACCGTCTCAAGGTGAGTGGTCATGCCCAAACTCGACTTCAAAGTCGAAACATTGAGCTGGGCGCGGATGAGTGGGAGAGAGTCATGGGTGGAGTGGAGAAAGCTTCCCAGAAGGGAGCTAAGGAGTCACTAGTGATGGTTGATGATGTCGCTTTAGTTATCAGCATCAAGAACCGGACCGTGATTACAGCCGTGGACAAGGCGAGCTTAAAGGACAATGTGTTTACAAATATAGACAGCGCGGTGGTGGTCTAACCGACTACTTAGCGCAACGGCAAAGCAAGCAGTTTCGTGGCCCCTGGTTAAAACCCAGGGAGCGAAAGGCAAGACCCGAATGGTTTAGCCGCTTTGCCCCGACCGAATCGAATACTAAGAGGCAAAGAAAACTATGTTACAGGCATTACTCGCTGGCGTCGCCAGCATTAAAGCACACCAAACACGAATGAACGTTATCGGCAACAACCTTGCCAACGTTAACACGACCGCATTCAAGGCGTCGCGTGCAACGTTTCAGGACATGATTTGGCAGACCGTTCGCGGCGGCTACGGTCCGAATGGAACACAAGGCGGGCAAAACCCGCTCCAATATGGACTCGGCGTTATCGTAGGTGGTACATCATCAGATCAATCGCAAGGATCTCTGAATGCAACCAACCGAAGGACGGACTTGGCACTTCAAGGCAACGGGTTCTTGGTGGTTTCCGATGGCTCCGGTATGACCTATTCACGCGATGGTTCGCTGGATATTGACTCACGGGGTGATCTCGTTATGCGAACGACTGGCCAGCGAATTCTCGGATGGGCCGCCGATGCAACCGGCAAGATAGACTCAAGCGTCCCAATCAGCGCGACCTCCTATGTAAATCTGCCGTTGAGCACGCTCACATCGGCTCAGGTCACAAGCCAAGCCACGTTGGCTGGGAACTTGAACGCGGGCCAAAAAGCTAACATGCCAGATCCAGCAACTTCGATGGTGGTTTATGATACGTTGGGCGGACCGCACCAGATTAGTATGAAATTCTCCAATCTCAAGACGCCTCCTGAAGGTACCGCGCCCGCGGGAGCCACCTCAAGTTGGGAGTGGAGCGCAAAGGAAGGGACCACGGCTGTGGGAGACTTCGCAAGTTCAGGCAACGAGCGCCTTTACTTTGACAAAGACGGCAAGCTTCTTAACCCAAATGCGCTTGGGAGCATTACGATTCCAGCAAATGGTCCAGCTCCTGCGTTTTCGGTGGGACTGAACTTCTCGGCAATGTCACAGCTCAGCTCCGACAGCAATCCGCAAATGAGTAGCCAAGATGGTTACCCAACGGGAGCTCTGCAGGACTTTGCCATCGCGCCTGATGGTGTCATCACGGGCATTTTCAGCAACGGTCTAACAAGGCACCTTGGTCAGGTAGCGATGGCTAATTTTACGAATCCAGGGGGATTGGAGCGAATGGGAAACAACCTTTATCGGGCTTCAGACAACTCCGGCATCCCCGATATTGGCACTCCCGGTTCAGGTGGAAGAGGCATCGTCAACTCTGGGTTTCTAGAGCAATCCAACGTGGACATTAGCCAAGAGTTCACCGACCTCATTGTTACCCAACGGGGATTCCAAGCCAACACCCGCGTGGTCACAACTGTTGACGAAATGCTTCAAGACTTGATCAACATCAAGCGATAACCGCTAGCGTAGCCTCTTAGTGGAAGGCTGTCGGAAGAGCAGAAATGTTCTTCCGACACCTTATGCCATTGCGCGCAAAACCGAAGTGATCTTAGCGGGCTCTTGCCTCGCGACAACTCTATCCTTCGGATTCACATCATTGACGATCATGAGGAACTCGGGCACCAGATCTGGGTCAAAGTGCGTGCCTGCTGCGGTTTCCAAGTGATCAAGAACCATTTCTTGGGGCCAGGCTTCCCGGTAAGGTTGGTCAAAAGACAAGACGTCCCAAACATCCACAATCGCGAACAGCCTTGCCGGCAATGGGATATCTTCCCCAGTTAACCCGCGCGGATAACCCTTGCCATCCCAACGCTCATGGTGGCAGTAGGGAATATCAATCGCTGGTCTTAGAAACTCGATCGGTTCGAGCATTTGCTTTCCATACACCGGATGTTGCTCGACGAGGGCTCTTTCGGTTTCATCGAGCTTGCCCGGCTTTAACAGGATGGTATCCGGAATGGCGAGCTTTCCGATATCATGCAACAATGCTCCTCGCACCATGTGCACAATCTCTGAACTCGGAAGGCCGATTTTTTGAGCTAACAACATTGTCATCTCGGCAACGCGATACCCATGCCCTTCGGGCTCATGTCCTCCGATTTCAAGCGACTTAGACCAACCCTGTAGGGCTTGATCTAGTGCTAGCCAAAGCTGTTCTTCGGTAGTAGTTTTGAAATTTTCCATTTCTCCCGGATTCAAAGACTATTTGAACACCCGAAACGCCCCGAGAAATCTATGAATTTCGAATAATGCTTCGTGATTGGCTAAACGCGTCCAACTCTCGTTCTAACGTTTGAGTCACCGCCAAAAAGTTGTCGTCGGGCGCCCGCAATTCACCGGCCCGTTCAACTAAGTAGAGAGCCTTTTGCAAGGATTCGGGAAGCTCACGATTTCTGTGCTCGACGGGAGCATCGCCCGGCATCTTTAACACCTTGCGAATCCGGCGGTCTGCAGACTTTAACAAAGTTGTCGCCACAAAAGGTTTGCCATCTGACCGGCGCATCAAGTAGCTGATCGCATCGACGAGCTGGCGCTGACCAGTTTGGGTGGATTTATCTAGTACGGGAAGCCCAAATCGCCGGCCTAGTGTGACCGCGACGACTAATACCAGGAATAGAATCTGGAGCCAAAGATAACGCGCGGCAGGGGCTATGGCTCCAATCAGGCCTTCGTCAACCCCATCGCCATACGCAGCGGCTAGGAACACAACCTTCTTCGAGGCAGCGACCGAATCGATCAAGTTGACCGCAAAACGAGCGTTGTCTTGTTCGTCCAGATGACGATTTGTCATAAACAGGGCATCGCTTGCTACAACACTCGCTCCGGGTCCGTGCGTCCAGTTGGTCGTAATGGGCACGTCGGCATCGGAATACCAACCGTCTTCCGACTCTCCCTTCCAATTTGGAATCGCCTCCACGGCGACATTCGATTGTGAAATCGTGAGTTCCTCGCCGGACTCACGGTAAACCTGGACCGTCTCAACATTCGGAGTTCCGGCTTCGAACTTTGTTATCAAAACACCAAGCAAAGCCGTCCCTCCACTCTTCAAATGTCGTGCGATAGACGCGTTTAGCCTCTCGGTTCCATCACTGTCAATCTTGTCCAGATAGAGCAGGACTGCGGTCTCATCTTGATCCAAAACTGGATTGACACGATTGTCAATTCGAACAGAATAGCCGCGCTTCTTGAGCAGAGATGCCAACGCCGAAGTTCCGCTTGGGCCATAGGAATTTGCAGAAGGCTTGCTCGTTTCATCAATCCGCCCTAGAGTTAACAGCACCCCAGCTAGGAAAAGGATTCCAATTAGGGCGGTAGCCAACCTCAAAACACTTTTCAAGCTGCAACTCCTCTTCGGAGCTCTTCGACAACCGTATTGTAGTAGCCACGGAACTTATCCACGTCGGAGGTTCCGTTTACTCGGAAGCCGTACCAGATTTGATCAAAGTCTTGAGTCGGTTGAAGGAAGCTCAAACTGCTCGGCAAACGTGGGCTCGCTTCGATGCGACGCAGGTGTTCCCAGTTCGTTTGGCCGCGATCAAAGAACGCCACGCCGCGCTCATCAAACTTCATCAAAGCCGCCAAGTAGAGGCATCTCACGGCTTCGCGGTACTTGCCATTTCGCTCATAGTCGTTAGCCAGGCTCAACCACTCATCTAGCGTTCGGTCAGGCTCATCATCATCCATAACGGCCTGAGCCCGCTTGGCTAACGTTACTTTCCAACGGAAATAGCGAGCGACAAAGTAAATAAACGCGAACACTGCTGCGGCCAGAAGGCCCCATGCCACAAATCGAATAATTAGCCCGACACCCGTCAAATCTGGCGAAGGCAAGTTGGGCGTAGTCGGCTGCGGCGGCCTCTTCCAAAGTTTGCTGAGGTTTTTGAACGCACGCGCAGCCCAGTTCGCCGATTTTCCTTCCTGGGCTTCGTTGTAGCGTGGATCTTTCTTGATCTGGGCGGCGTCATTGCGCGTAGATTCGGGTAACACCGGATGAGTTCGTAACCGCTCGAGTTTGCTCCCGGCCTGAACTGCTGCAGTCGCACCGGGTTGGGCGTTACAGTTCGAAGCGATGACTACGATCAGCACGCCAAACGTCTTGAGCAAGCGCTTCAATATCGTATCCCTCCAATCGAACTCGCCGTTCGAAATAAATCAACGTTGTGGTCACGGCCCAAACCGGAACTAGCAACCAAACCGACAAAAACGTAGGCACGATCTCAAGCACCTTGGTGCCGAGTTCTGCGCCCACCGACGTCTCAAGCCAAGCATTAAACTCGCCAAGTGACGACAAAATACCAATTCCACTACCGATTCCCGCCGCCAGCAACACCAACAACACGATCACCATCCCGAACAGGTTGCTGACGCCTGAAATTCCTGATGGGTGCCTCCCAACCGCTTTGAGAAGCTGGCGACTGCGTTTTGCTGCTTTGGCTACGGGCAATCCCTCCAAGATCATAACGGGAATGGTCAGGCATTCAAAGGCAAAAACCATCGGGGCAACGACCAAACTTGAACCGAAGGCAAGAATGGCGAGGAGGGCTGTCCAACCTGAGGCATCGGGGTTTGATGCGTCGAGCATAGCACCCGCCACTAACAATACCGTCCCAAAAATGAGGCCTCCCGCCCCCAAAATAGCCTGGCGAATGCCGAAAAGAAAGGTTCGCCCAATGTTCTTTAACGCTACTTCCTGGGCGGCATTCGGGCTGGGAACAAGTCCGTTAATATGATCTGAAACCAAGTTACAAGCCAGCGCGCCGGCATAAGATGCCGAAAAGATGATTAGTGGGAATGCCACAAAAAGCGTGAGGCCAATCACAAAGACGGATTCTCCAATCTGAGTTTCCAAGCTCGTAGGGTCTTTCGTGGTTCCCAGCATTGGGGCTAGAAAATCCAAGACGAAATAAATTGCAATCGTGGAAAAGACGGCCGGTAGAAGCGTTAGCCAGAGTATTCGCCCCCCTAGCGCTCGATAGATTTGGAGGGACGCATCCACGAGTTGGCTTGATGACATGGGGCGCAATAAGGCTCGCCGCTCGTATCGAGCAGACTTCTGATTGAGGAAACGAGCCAGCGGATCAAACGTCAATTGTTCTGAGTGTATCCGACGTTGGGGCGTTGTGCTTCGTCTCTAAAAGATGAAGTAGGCCAAAATCCTCTAACGGGGAACTCTTTTTGCTGTTTCGGAGACTATTAACACGGGAATGATCGCACTTATTACAACCCTCACCCTCGCTCAAGGCGCAATTGATTGGCACGATATCGTGCAGAATGGCTTTAATGACGCCAAGTTTGTGGCGCGAGCCGTAAAGGGCAACCAGAAAGAGCTCAAGAAGATCAACGATGACTTCGGGCAATCCTATCGATTTACCAAAACCACCGCATACGTGAAGGAGCCGTTTATGTTGCGGATGGAATCTGAGGTTGAAGACACCAAGCTCATGTACATTCTAAACGGAGGCAAGAAGCTGTACAAACTCGGGCGGGTGAGCTACACCGATAATGTGGAAAAGTCTCCAGGAAAGCGACAGACGCTCTTTGATTTCGGCATCCTCACCCCATCGCTGTTCAAAGACTTCTACGTTGCAAAATACATCCGAACCGACAGTTCGACCGGAGATTACGTCTTCGACGTGACCTATAACCCGAAATACGACGACACAACCCGCTACCGCATTTGGGTGGACAAAGACAAAAAAATTGTGAACAAAAGAGTCTGGTTCGCGCAAGAAGGCCATCAACGCGCTACATTCATCTACGAGAACGCCAAGAAGGTTGATGGAATCTGGTTTCCAACCCGGTGCACGGTCAAGAACGTGGAAGACAAGGTTGCTGGAATCACGGAGTATGAGCAAATCTCGATCAACCCGGGCTTGCCCGACTCGTTGTTTAAGGTGTAAAGAGCCGATCGAGTTCTTTGTGCGGGGTTAACTTGCATACTCGCTTGCAAATCAGGTCAAAATAGAGTGTGAACAAGATTTCTGGCATCGCGATCCTCGCGCTCATCATGGTTGGCTGTGGCGAAAAGAAAGAGGAAGGTCCGGCTTTCATCGAGGTGGGCAAACCTGAGACACCTCAAACAACCCCAGTAGCTGAAGCTCCGAAGGGCGAGAAAATGCGGATTCCATCGGGATTTCCTCAATACAACGGACTAGTTACAAGAGCGCCAATCCTCGATGGTGCTCCGGCCTTTGAAGGGGTTTTAAGCGTGGATGACTACGACAAGGTGATTGCGGATTTCAAGAAAATTACTTCGGGATGGAGAGGCGAAGTGGTTGGTATGGATCAGTGGTACCACAAATCTGGTTCCAACGGAAGCACCGATCGGATCATGATCTTTAAGAGCCTGAGACCTGCAAACAAGGCAAGAATTGTAACAGGAAGTCTCGACGTGAACACATTGCAGATGACAATGGCAAACATTTTCCCTTTCCTCAAAGAGCGTGGCCGGGATCACATAAAGGGCATCACCACCAAGGCATTCTGGAAAGACGTAGAAAGTGGCAAGATTGAGGCCATGCTGGCCGACTACCGATTCATGGCGGGGGCTCGCAAAGATGGCTCCGATATCAGTTCAATCCCCATCGAAACCAAGGATCACAAGCGGTTTCTTTGCCAATGCAAAATGGTTGTCGAAGACGGTCTCCCCCGAATAGCCTCCATCAGTATCGTGCCAGAGAAGTAAAGCAAGTTGTCGTAGCCGCGGTGAAACCTGCCCTTGCATCGGTTTAGACCATTACTTCGTGGTGACGGGGTCGGGGGTGCTGCCGCCGTTTGTTTCCATTGGGCCTCCTTCCTTGCCGCCTCCCGCTTTCATGTTGTTCTTTTCAGTCGGGGCGACATCGGTTGGAGCGGATGATCCACATCCGATCGCGAAGAGTGAGATAATTGTAATGAACAGAAGAATTTTCTTCATGACTTAATGGTTTTGACGTTCGTCAGACACAAAAAAGCGCGAGCATCTCTTGGAATGCTCGCGCTTTGAATCAGAGAGTTTACTTGCCGTCGGGTTTCAAGCCGCCGTCAGTCTCCATCGCGCCTTTCTTTTCCGTCGTGCCACCGATCTTGTCGGACTTGTTTTGGCTGGAAACCTCTTCAGCGGGCGGGCCACCGCAACCGACGAGGACGACGCTCAGAGCTAAAAGGAAAATGATTGTTTTTTTCATAGTTTGCACCTACCTAAATGTTTACGCCTGAGCCACTCTCAATGAGCAACCCAGGCGTTAGTTTTACCTGACTAATCTGGGATTAGCAGCTACCAGTCTTGTCGCAGAAGTCAGCTTGAGCTGGCTGATACGAGAATGTGCTGTCTGGGCGGAAGAAGCATGGATAAAGGACTTCAGCTGTTGTGAAAGCAGCTGTTCCAGGATTCACGCAGTCATTCATCCATCGAGGAGAACCACCAGCGGCAGGAGCTGCATCGAACTGTGAAAACGGCGTACCGTTTGCATCAGTGCTGTACAGCGGAGCCATCGGAGCGTTCATGGCATAGTACTTCGCCGACGAGTCGGTTCGAACCATGATGAGGCCCTTTCCATATTGCCAAGTTGTGAACAGATTAGCTGGTGTAGCAAAGCCGAACCAGTTGTAACCATATCCACCGTTGCTCGAGCCAGGCTGAGGCAAACCACCGGCATTAAAGCGGCAAGTTGTCGAAGCTACGGCTGGGGCGTTGCACCAAAGAACGGGTGAAGATCGAGCCAAGCCAAGTCGGTTCTGCTTCATAAAGCCTGCCCAAACGAGAGGAAGCTTTGAAGGCTCGGCG
>JBEBHJ010000089.1:0-8486 GCA_040081075.1 Fimbriimonadaceae bacterium
CTCCAGGTCAGCGCCCAAGACAAGGCGACTAATCAGCGACAGAGCATCACGATCTCTGGATCAGGCAACCTCTCTCGCGATGAAATCGAAAAGAAGGTGAAGGAAGCCGAAGCAAATGCTGAAGCCGACTTGAAAGCCCAGGAACTCGCCGAACTTAAGAACAAATCGGACCAACTCTGCTACTCCACGGAGAAGCTGTTACGTGAATCAACTGACATGAGCGAGTCAGAGCGTGGCACGATCGAATCACAAGTCGCCGATCTCCGCAAAGCTGTCGCCGCCGAGAATCAGGAAGACATGCAAACAGCGTTTAGCGTGCTGGAAGCCTCAATGCACAAGCTGAGCGAAGAAGCATACAAGAAGGCCTCAGCCCAATCTGAGGGCGCGGAACAAGCCCATGAGCCAGCCTCTACGCCAAACGAAGACGTGGTGGACGCTGAGTTTAAAGAAGAAGAGTAAGCCAAAAATGAGGGGCCGGTGGCGAAACCGGCCCGAGGGCTGGAGGGTGGAGGATTCTAGCGATTCTCTTCGAATCGCCCATGTTTTGGGTTTTTCGTCTGGCCTTTTACCGCCTGACAAGTGATAAGTTCCCTTCTTGCCGGGCCAAAACCGCTCGCTTAACTACCAGGAACCCCAAATCCTGCGTTTTTGCTGGCACCCATGCGCCGCCACCGGGTTCAATTAGACAGTGAAAACCCTTCGGTTTGAACCCATAAACGCCTCGCATCTGGAAGCAATCTACGAGATTGAGCGCCAAACCCAAACGGCTCCCTGGTCGCAGCAAGCGTTTCGGAACGAGCTGGACAACCCCCAGAGCTGCTTTCTGGTGGTATGGAATGAGGGACGGGTCGTGGGCTACGGAGGATATTGGCGCTGCATTGATGAAGCCCATATCACCACGGTCTCAGTTGATCCCGCCATGCAGAGAGCCGGGATTGCAACCAGGTTGATGCGAGAACTCTTGAGCCGAGCGGTGGGCGAGGGAATGGTTTGTTCCACTCTGGAAGTGCGCTCCGGGAACGAGCCCGCAATCAAATTGTATGAAAAGATGGGATACAAAGTGACAGCAAGGCGCAAAAATTACTATCCCGACAACCGAGAAGACGCGTTAATCATGTGGCTCTATGACCTGGTTTGAGTCACCCATCCTTGCCATCGAAACCAGCTGCGACGAAACTTCAGCCGCAGTTGTTGTCGGTCGATCTTCGCTGTCAAACGTTGTGGCCAGCCAAGTTGAGATGCACAGAAAATGGGGTGGGATCGTCCCCGAAGCAGCGGCACGCGCTCACGTTGAATCCATTCTCCCCACCGTGAAGGAGGCTCTTGAGGTTGCCAAGATTTCCAAAAATGAGCTTGGCGGCATCGCCGTTACCAACCGCCCGGGCCTGGTTGGCGCACTCAGCGTAGGTGTTACGTTTGCCAAGGGAATGGCGTATGCCCTTCAAATCCCATTCATCGGTGTTCACCATCTGGAAGGACACTTGTTAAGCGTCTTCGCAAACAACGAAATCACTATTGAAGAGCACGTGGCCCTGATCGTCAGCGGTGGTCACACTGAGCTGGTGCATGTTCGCGGCTTGGGAGAATACGAGATTTTGGGGCAAACGATAGACGATGCAGCCGGAGAAGCCTTTGACAAATCCGCTCGATTACTCGGCCTGGGCTACCCCGGAGGACTCGCCCTCCAGCAGCTCGCCGAAACGGGAACACCTCGACATCCACTGCCCAAGGGCCTTTCCGGCCCCACCCTTGATTTCTCATTTAGCGGTTTCAAAACAGCGGTTGCCCGGCTTGTCGCGAGCGATTCGAGCCTGAGTCGCCCTGACATTGCTGCGTCAATTCAAGAGACAATCACATCTGTCCTCACCGATCGAGCCCTCCGTGCGGTTGACTCACTCAACGCCAAAACCCTCAGCCTCGTAGGTGGAGTTGCCGCGAACAAGATGTTACGCCAAAAACTCAGCGCCGAATGTGCACGAAGTGGCATAACATTCCTTACGCCACCCCTCAACTTATGCACCGATAACGCGGTTATGATCGGAATAGCTGGATCTTGGCGGCTCGCAATCGAAGAGCGGTCAGGCAGTGATCTTGACTGCTTTTCGATGGCGGATTTGTGAATATTTTTGGCAGGCGCCCGTGTTTTGCCCACATTTCCTGTACAATTACTCTAGTGGCCTAGTGGCGTATAGCTATTTCGCCTCGGGGGTATCAGAATGAAAAGTAATTGTTTTCGTACGGTTGCAGCTATTGCAGCGAGTATTTGTACAGCCATTTCGATGGCTGGCTCAAGCCAACGGGATTTCCTTGTCGGTGAGTCGAAGCTCGAGAAAAGTGGGCTTGGCACGCTGATAGCGGGGAAAGGAAAAATTGTCGGAAAAGATGTAAATGGTTTTTATCGGATTGCTCCTTTGAGAGGAGTAACTTCCGATGCATTGAAGGCATCAATCGCGGGAAAGATTGAGTTTATTTTGCCCGGAAACTCAAACGAGGTTAAGAAGGAGAACCTTTTCTCCGTGAGGCAGCACATCCGCTATCTAGAGGCAGCTTACGAACTGAGAATTGGGCACGAGCCAACCAACAAGGAAGAAACCGGCGTTGACTTCTATGAGGCGCTTGAGTATTACCTGTCAGTTCGGGCCGATCCCGCTACGGGCCAGCTTGATCATGATCGGTACGTCCGAGCGGCCAAACATCGAGATCAAATGCCACCTGCCACGGCATCTATGCTGGATCCTGGCAACAAGAACCCCCTTTCGCCAACGGGTTGGATATCGGTTGGACCAGAGCAATTCACAGTGCCATACCGTCAGTACTACGGAAACACGAAGTTGGGCGGTCGAAAGAACGCAATTGCCGTCGCACCAACGAATACCAACATCGCTTACGTGGCGTCGGCTGGCGGAGGCATTTGGCGTTCTCATGATAATCAGGTCAGCTATCAACAATGTAGCGACAAATGGCCTTTCATGCACACGACATCCGTCGCAATTGACCCGACGGATGCAAACACGGTGTACGCGGGCACGGGAGACTACTATGGATTCTTTACTCGACAGACGTTTGGAATCATGAAATCCACTGACGGCGGGGTCACATGGACCAACCAGGGTGCCGCTGACTTTGGGGACAGCGTGGTCGTTCGGATCGCAATCGATCCGACGAACACACAAAATGTAATTGCGTTGACGGCCGGCCCTTCTGGGGACATCTGGCAATCATCGAATGGCGGGACAACATGGACCGCCACCGATGCCCCGGACGCAGATTGGCAAGATATTGATCATGTGACGAGCGGATTTTGGATCGCTGTAACCGGAGATGGTGACCGAATATACTTCTCGCCGAATAACGGCGTATCTTGGACGGCTTTGTCATCCCCAGCAGGTGCCACCGGCTCTCACTGGGATGTTGCTTGTTCTAAGGTCGATGCAACCCGAGCTTACATGATCACTTCTGATGGACAGGTGTACACAACAACTGATAACTATTTTAGTTGGACAAACATCACTGCCGCTCATGACGCCGGCAACTCTAACCCCAGCTATAACTGGTCACAGTCTACTTATGACATTTACATTGAGACCGGCATCAACGGGACCAGTGACATCATTTACACCGGCTTGATCACAATTTCGGCGTCGGACGACAACGGAGCAACTTGGAATGATATTTCCCGCTCGTTTGAAACCGATTCGAAGTGGCACAATGACCAGCATAACTTGCAAATGTTCCCCACAGCGGGGAACTGGGCAATGGCGGTCGGAGACGGTGGATTGACGTTCCTCACTTACGATGCTACGACCAATACAGCGAGCTTCAGTGATCTGCAAGATGCTGGGAATGTTGTCGACACCCAGTTCTACTATATGTCGGTCCATCCTACAAACAGCTTGTTTGTGATGGGAGGGACTCAGGACAATGCGTCGATAGCGCAAAGAGGAGCGCTTGCTGGCGGAATTTGGCAAGGGCTGTTCGCCGGCGATGGTGCGGGTACTGGGTTTGACCTTGCCAACCCTCAAGTCCACTACACGAGTTCGCAAGGCGGAAACTTCTACCGTTACGATTCGGACTTTGACACGACGCCGACCGGCATTGGCTTCGGGGCTGGGCCCTTCATCACTCCCCTCGTGATGGCGGGCGCAACCGGTTCAACGCCGGTGGCATGCTCTGGTTCCTCGCTACGGGTTTACTCCGGGGCTGGGACCACTTGGAACGCCTTTAATACTGGTGGAGGTGCTATCCAAAGCTTAGCCAAAGGCAAAGTTGACCCAACATACTTGTTTACGGGGGCTTCGAACGGCGACATTTACCTCACGACCAACATGGGGGCAGCGTTTAGCAAGAAAGATGGCGCAACCCTGCCCAACGTTCCGATCGGCGGAATGGCCGCGTCGCCGTCCTCGGTCGGCACCGTGTTGGCCGCGCTTCAAGGCGGCTCCCCCGGGGTTTGGAGAGCGGATGATGTAACGCTAGTGACGCCGGTGTGGACAAACGTCTCTGGAACCGGCCTTACCGCTTTGCCATCGGTCGCAGTTAACGACGTGGAGCGTGATCCAATCAACGCCAGCATTTATTACGCTGCTACCGATGTCGGGGTCTTTATGAGCCCTGATCGAGGGGGCAAGTGGTACAACATGAACGCGATGGGCTTGCCCAACGTTCACGTGAACGACCTGTGGATATACAGCAGTGGCGGCGCGAACTTCCTCTATGCGGCAACCTTTGGAAGAGGCATCTGGCGATGCTTCCTCAACGAGCGCCACGTAACCCAAGTTCAAATAAGCAAGCCTGCGATCTATGGCGCCGAACAGAATACGATCACGGTGAAGATAAACGGGGCAGCTCCCGTTGGGGCGAACGTGGTTATCGCCGAGGACTCGGCGAACGTGCTGACACCAGCACCGTTCACATTCCCAATCGGTGCAACTCAGTACACAACGCAACTGTTCACAACGAACCCCGCCAGCAGTCACACGGTTACGGTGTCGGCGACGATGTTTGAGACAACGGCTTCAAGCACGTTTGTTCTGCATCCGATCCCGAACTTCACCTACACACCCCAATCTCCAAGCGTCTACGGAGGCAACACCTTCACTGCGCAGATTGATTTGGGAATCCCCGCTCCGATCGCAACGCTGGTCCGGTTCTCGGATACGCTAGCCCCAGTAGCAAGCCCAACCGCCGCATCCATGACGGCGGGGCAGCAACTGCGAACAGTCTCGTTGTTCACAGCAACGGTGGCCGTTTCCACGCCGGGAACAATCAGTGCCAGAATCAGCAACCGAACGGTTACAACTGCGCTTACCCTTGAACCAAGACCAAACCTCGTTTCGGTCTCATGTTCGCCAAACCCCGTCCAGGGTGGAAACCCCGTTACGGGAACAGTGAACATGGATATCATCGGTAACGCCGGGCCCCAAACGGTCATCGTGAGCGATACATCGATCAAGGTGACAACGCCAAGCAGCGTGGCCGTGCCGAACGGCGCCTCCAGCGCCAACTTCAGCATCACAACGCTTCCGGTTACGGCAAACACGAACGTTACGGTGCGAACTCAGCTTCGCTCCACCGTTCGAACGACAGTGCTCCAGTTAACTCCGTAAGGGTTGGCGACCAATGGGCGGAGCCGACGATAGTCGGCTCTGCCCATTTTTGTGTGTATCCCTCTCTTACGCCAAACGGTTGAAGTTTGGGTTCAGCCTTTACCGGTAGACGTCCTGATGATCGTCCAAAGCTTGCCACTTCCAGTCGCCGCTGCCCAGTAACTCGATCATGTTCGGGTTAAACTCATCGTGATAATAATGCGTGTGGGGGTAGGGGAATTCGACTGGGCCCGGGGTCAGTCCCCGAGCCAACAAAACTTTTTCGAACTCGAGCAAAGGACCATAAAGAAACAAAACGTCGTGCTGGTCGTAGACGATCACACCATCTTTACCGGCAATCCATAAGTGGTGGCGCGCGTCGAGCTCGAAGAAGCGCTTGTTATTGCGAAGGACCCCTTCCAGATCGCTTATTTCCAGCGTTGCTAGCATTTCAAACCGCCCCATTGAATACCCCTCAATCGGGACGGGCTCGGCGAGTACATACGAAAATCGAAACGGCCCTTGCAGCAACTGAGCACATTCGATCGCAATACCTATCGGGTCTTCGCTTGGCCCAACAATCAGCCGCTTAAAGCTGCTGAACTCTTGAAGGTCAAAATGGTCGAGGTAGCGATGCACCGCAATGCCTTCATCAGTTTGCACGCGAATTTTAGCGAGTTCGGACATCTACTCCAATTCTATCCTCATACGCCATAATTCACAGGTGCCGATTTGGGGGGTTGTTAATCAGAAGGGAGGAGTTGGCAAAACAACAACCGCTGTCAACCTCGCTGCCAGTTTAGCCCTTGCCGGAAAGAGGGTGCTGCTCGTAGATTCGGACCCCCAGGGGAACGCCACCACCGGGCTTGGTATCGAAAAGCAAGAACTGGAATCAACCCTTTACGAAGCCTATCAAGACGCCATAGATGGAAACACGGAAACGGTTAAGAAGTGTCTGGTCGCTCTCGACGAAAACTTGAGCATCCTGCCGGCCACCTTGGATTTGGCTGGAGCTGAGCCACTTTTGCAAGGGGCGGTGGGAAAAGAGGTTATCTTGAAGGAGATGCTTGATTCTATTCGCGAAGATTTTGATTGGATCATAGTCGATTCGCCGCCCGCACTTGGTCTGCTCACGATCAACGTTCTAAGCGCTTCTGATCGGGTGCTAGTTCCGATGCAGTGTGAGTTTTACGCCCTCGAAGGGCTGAGCCAACTTATGAAAACGGTTGAAATCGTGAAGAAGCGAATCAATCCGGGCCTCGAGATCGGTAAAGTGTTACTAACGATGTACGATCCTAGGAGCAAGCTGAATCAGCAAGTAGCCGATGAGATTCGAGGTTATTTCGGAACGAAAGTGGCCCGAATGCCCGTTCCGCGAAATGTTCGCTTGAGCGAAGCCCCAAGTTTCGGTAAACCTGCCGTCACCCTATTCCCTTCCTCAAAAGGTGCGGACGCGTACAAGCAACTTGCGATTGAGGTGTTATCGGCATGAGAAAAGCCCTCGGAAAAGGTCTCAGCCAACTGATTGCGGAGCAATCTGACCTATCCGCGAGCGAAATTTCGGTCGACTCGATTGTTCCTAACCCACGCCAACCGCGCCTTCACTTTAACGAAGAGGCGCTGGAGGACTTAGCCAATTCGATCAAGCAAGTCGGCGTTTTGCAACCGTTAGTGGTCCGACCGATTGTCGAAGGCAAATATGAACTCATTGCTGGAGAACGTCGATTCCGAGCGTCGAAACTTGCGGGCTTAAAGACGGTGCCGATCATTGTTCGATCGGCTGGGAATCAACAATCTCTCGAAATCGCCCTTATTGAGAACGTCCAGCGTGAAGACATTGGGCCGGTTGAAGCCGCGAAAGCGTACCGGCGGTTGTTGGATGAGTTCGAGCTGACTCACGAAACCGTAGCCATCCGGGTTGGCAAGTCTCGAGCATCGATTTCAAACACGGTGCGCCTCCTCGCACTGCCCGAGCGAATCATCGAAGCATTAGAGTCGGGCCAAATTACGGAAGGTCACGCTCGCCCCTTACTAACCGTTTCAAATCCTCTGCAACAAATCGCCATGTTTGAGCTCATCGTTAAGAAAGGGCTCAACACGCGCGAAGTCGAGCAACTCGTTTCGAAAACTCCCCGAAAGCAGGCAAAGCGAAAGACGGTAGTTGATCAAACCGATCCCAACTGGCGGGCACTTCAAGAGCGTCTGAGTGAGCACCTGGGTGCGCCAGTTAAGCTACAAGGAAGCGAAAAGGGGGGCACGATCACCATCCCCTTCTTCTCAGAAAGCGATCTGATTCGGATTGCGGACGTGCTGGGAATCGAACTAGCCTAGCCTCCCGGTACAATTCAGCCTCGAATGAAGTTCCCCTATCAAATGCTCCGGGATTTTGTGGAGACCACGTTGAACGCCGAACAGATCGGCGACCTACTCACGATGGCCGGATTTGAACTTGAGGGGATCGAAGAAGTTGAAGGTGATCACGTTTTAGACGTTAAGGTCATGTCTAATCGTGGAGATGGACTCTCTGTATTCGGGCTCTCCCGGGAAGTCTTGGCAAAAGATATTAACGCTAAACCAACTGAACTTTACGAGAAAACCGCGGCATTTAAGTCTGACCTGCCAGCGAACACTGGCCGAGTGACGATTGTTACCGAGGACTGCAACCGATTTGCCTGTTGCACGTTTGACGGCGTTTCGCCAGCCCAAAGTCCAGACTGGATGCAAAATCGCATTCGACAAACCGGGCAACGGCCCATTAGCCTCCTGGTGGACCTTACGAACTACGTCATGCTCGAACTGGGCCAACCGATGCACGCATTTGACCTCGACACGTTGACTGGAGAACGCATCGTTGTTCGAAAGGCGCAAAACGGCGAAAAGTTAACGACTCTGAACGGCGAC
>JBEBHJ010000046.1:0-29861 GCA_040081075.1 Fimbriimonadaceae bacterium
GGATCCTGACTCTCACTAGTTCGATCCAAAAAGCCCCAAAGAAAACCCTCGCTGGTTCGTGCGTGATGTCAAGTTTGTCTCCAAATTCTCGCGCGTGATCTCTTTAGCCGAACTCAGGAGTACGCCTGGTCTTGAGGAAATGTGGGTATGCCGAAAGGGCCAAAGGCTTAGTATCATGCCCGTTGAGCCCGAAGAGTGGGCGATCGTCATGAAGCTATCCGTGAAAAATTCCGCGTAGAATGTAAACCGTATGTCCGGTTTGCGTCTTGGGATTTTCGTTTTAGCTTCAATCTGTGTATCAAGTGCATTTGCTGATTCGGGAGCGTTCATGCTCGCCCCCGATATTTATGGCAATAAGATCGCTTTTACGCGAGAAGGGGACATTTGGTTAGGTGATCTCACCACGGGCCAAGCTCAACGCCTTACCCGGCACGAGGGCCTTGAAAGTCGCGCACGATTCTCGCCCGATGGCAGTCAAATTGCGTTTCAAGCCCAGTACGACGGAGGCGGAACCCAGGTTTATGTGATGCCCGCCGACGGAGGCGTGCCACGCCGAGTAACCAATCACCTTAATTCCGCTGCCATTGAAGATTGGACTCCAGATGGAACAAAACTTCTTTGTCGCGGGCCAGGAGCAGAGGGCACATCCGAGCCCTTCTTCATTCCCGTAAAGGGCGGCAACCAGATGAAATTGCCCATGCAAAAAATGGGCATGGCCCACGTCGGCAGCGACGGTCGACTTGCCTTCTGTCGATTTCTCGATATCGCTGGCGGCGCTTGGTTCCGCTATAAGGGCGGCTCGAAGAACGACATTTGGGTGGGAGATTTAAAGTCGAACACGTTTAAGAAGGTCTTCGAATCGAAAACACAAGCCCAATATCCGCAGTGGATCGGTGATCGCGTTTACTTTGTCCACGAGAACAATGCAACTTGGGCACTTGCTTCGGTCAGTGGCAACGGTGGCAGCTCGAAGTATCTCACGGGCTGGAACAATGAGGTCACTTACGATCTCCAAACTGACGGCAAGCGACTGATTTACGTTCGGGGCAACGGGCTCGAAATCTTTGATCCCGCCACAAACAAAGCAACTCCAGTGACAATGGAGCTCAGCAGCGACCATATTCACATGCGCCCCAGCCGAGTGGAAGCTTCGGCCAACATGCCGTCCTATTCAATCACGCCAACCGGCAAGCGAGTGTTCATCGAAACGCGGGGTCAAATCATTACCGCCCCAACCCGAGAGGGTGAAGTTCGACTTTGGAAGTCCATGCCCGGCGTCCGACTCCAGGGCCCCGTGATGTCGCCTAACGGCAAAAAGGTGGCATACATTTCGGATGAGACCAAAGAGCAGCAAGTTTTCGTCGCCGACGCCGACGGCTCCAACCCGAAGCAAATTACGAAGGATGGGGCTCGGCAGCTTCTCACCCTCACGTGGTCGCCAACCTCTGACATGATCGCGGTCGGCGACAACGAAGCCCGAATCCGTTTGGTTTCGATCGATGGAGCGAGTGATGTTGAAGTAAGCAAAGCCCGACGAAGCGCAGGGCCGCTCCTTCACAACTTCTCGCCTGACGGTAAGTGGTTGGTTTACGTTGAAGAAAGACCGTGGACAAATCAGCTCGTCAACAACATCTTCCTTTACGAAGTCGCCACGAAGAAGAAGGTCCAAGTCGGGTCAGGTCGATTCCGAGACGACGCCCCCTGTTTTAGTTCGGATGGCAGGTTCTTGGCGTATGTCTCGTACCGCTCCGCCCCGATGGTGCAGGATACGCTGTTTAGTAGCTTAAACAGCACCCCGACCGGCATGATCATGCTCGTTCCCTTGGCCAAAACCACGCCGTCGCCTTTCCGCCCAAAAAATGAAGAAGAAGGCGCGTCGGCTCCGGCAGCAGAAAAACCAGCCGAAGACAAAGCCACCAAAATTGATTTAGACGGAATCCAGAAGAGAATCATCGCGATCCCCGGGGTCCGCGGCAACATCACTCAGATTGAGGTCGTGGGCGATCGCGTGCTTTATGTGAACGATGGTCAAATCATGTTTTACGACCTCGGCGCGAAAGCTGGCGGCTCACTCACGGCAGGAGCATTTTTCATGGTGTCGGCCGATGGTAAGAGCCTGATGACAGCTGGCCCGAGGGTCGTCCCTGTTGGCAGCCGGGATTTGCCCGCAACTGCCGGAGCTGTAAGCACCCAAGGATTCCGGATTGATGTGGACCCCGCGAAAGAATGGGCCCAAATCTATTGGGACGCCTGGCGACTTTGCCGCGATTATTTCTACGTTCGCAACATGAACGGCGCCGATTGGGCCGCTATTGGCAAAAAGTACGCCGCGCTCCTTCCTCATGTGAGATCGCGTAATGAGCTTGCTGAGTTGATTCGATGGCTGCAAGCCGAGCTTTCGATTGGTCACTCGTTCCGTGTTGACGTAAATCCCTTCATCGCGCCTCCCGCCAGCACGCCCGCCTACCTGGGAATCGAAACGGTTCCTGATCAAGGATTCCACCGGATTACACGCCTCTATGATGGCGACGGAATGTCGGGCCCGACCAACCTTCTTGAGCCAGGACACGATGTCGGCGTTGGAACCTATATTATCGCGGTGAACGGCAAACCCGCAACCGCGGAAATTGACTACCGCGAACTCATGCGCGACCGCGCCGGGCAAGTGATGTCTCTCGCCGTGAACAGCAAACCCACAACCGAGGGCGCACGGACGATTTTCGTAAAGCCACACTCCGCCGCGATTGAACGAGACCTCCTGGAGCGAGATGCTGTTAAGAAGAAACGGGAATATGTCGATCGGGCCTCCGATGGAAAGGTGGGTTACATCTATTTGGGTGGCATGGGAGACTCCGACATGGAAGACTTCGCCTTGCAATACTTTGCCCAACTCGACAAGGAAGCCCTCATCTTCGACATCCGCGAGAATAACGGAGGCTACATCAGCGCCTCGATTGTTAGCATTCTTAAAAAGGAGACCTATCTGCGACGGTCTCAACGGAATTCCATCGAACCGAGTACTCGATTCTATGATGCGTTCGAAGGATATCTTTCACTGATCATCAACGAGGATTCTTACTCCGATGGAGAAGGTGGACCCGCAAACTGGCGATACGCCAAGCTTGGCCCTATCATCGGCACCCGCACTTATGGCGCGCTTGTTGGCTCAGCCCCGGCCTGGCCCCTTATGGATGGCGGCGCTATCCAGGTGCCCCGCTACGGAAACTACCGCGAAGATGTAGGCTGGGTCGTTGAAGGACCAGGTGTCTACCCGGACATTGATGTTGACAACGACCCCAGTGAGTGGGCGAAAGGAAAGGATTTGCAGCTGGATCGAGCAGTGAAAGAAATGCTCGACCGAGTCGCCAAGAAGCCGATCCACCGTCCGATTCAACCCGCCGACCCTACCACCGCTAAGTCGCGTGGTGGCGGCGGCTAAGTTAAAGAAGCCGTGCTCTGGATTTCGTGCATCACGATATCTGGAGCTACGTCTTCGCAAAGCTCATTCAACTCGGGATCAACCGCGATCTCAAGTTTCTCCGCGATCTGGCGAAGCAGCCGCAGGGTGTGAGTCACCTCATATTCGGCGAGCATGTCAATCTGAAGGTCCAAAGATTCCTTGCGGCTGTTGAGCTCGGCTTCCCGGTTTTGCGAGATCAGCACGAGTGTCGAAAGAAAGATCGCTTCGAGCGAAACCACCATGGTGAGCAACCCAAACGGATAGGGGTCAAACGGGTGAACTCCCGGCACCCAGTTCATGTTGATAGCAATCCAAACGACAAACCAGGCTGCATGAAGATACAGAAACTTCATTGAGCCCGAGAAGAAGGTGATCGTGTCGGCGGCGCGGTTTTCAAAGCTACGCGCTTTGTCGGATTCCTCACGCAGGTTCTCAATAATGCGAATGTTGCGTTCTAGGTGTTTAGAGAGTTTGGGTGGGGGCATGCCCCGAGTTTAGCCGAGTTCCTTGTGCATCGCAAGGTGCGGGATGGTTACTTCAATAAACTCCTCGCCCACCACCTCATATCCCAGCCGCAAATAGAAGGGCACCGCCGGCAAGCGCGCGTGCAGCCTGATTGTGCGGAAGCCATTCTCTCTGGCCCAGTTCTCGGCGAACTCACTCATCGCCCGCCCCACTCCTTTCCCCTGCCAGTCCGGATGTACTGCCACTTGCCGAACTTTGACGGTGCTCGCATCAAGCGGCTTGATCTGAAGCGTGCCCCACAATTCCTCCCCATCTACCGCAACCACACAAATCTCCTCGGCCTCCGCGACAACGTCTTCCTCCGAAAAATCGAGCCCCAAGGGCCAACGCAGGACGGGCCGGCGAAGATCAAGCGCTTTGACATAGAGGGCGGAATTGTGGGCAGCGATTTGCACTTGCACAAACGACATTGTGCCATGAAGGGATGGCGGCAGTTTTATCATTGGGACTTTTGGTGTTGTTGATTTGATTACTCGGCAGTGGCACGATGCAGGGTCCAGTCGGTTTTGATTGGTTTGGTTCAATCGTCGTTGGTACCGTCGGCGGTGGAGGCAATGTTGGAACGGGTGGTGGAGAAGGTGGTTACACCGACCCCGGCACCGGCGATGTTGGACACGGCGGCGGAGGTTCGATCGAGCCCGGATTCGGCGGCGGCCCATCGATTGCTCCCGTTGAAGGCTGGGAAGGAGAACCTGCGGCCTGGGAAACCCCCGGCATCAGCTACGAAGACATATCCCATTGGGGACATATGGCCCTTGATGGAGCAGGTGTCGTTGACCAAACTGGCCTTTGCGATATTATCAACTCCCTTTGGTATTCCGCTGAAGGAAACTGGGAGGACGCATCGATATCGCTCATCGGAGCCATTCCTGCTGTGGGCGATTTTGGTAAGGTCGGAAAATACGGAGATGAAGTGCTCGGTGCTATTGGCGATATACCGCCGCCCGAATACCATCACTTGGTCCCTAAGCAGATTTCGGAATTTCTTATGGATGTTTGGAACGTGCCCTGGGACCCAATTTTTGAAGAGGTGATCGGTCTGAACAAAGAGTTTCATAGATTAAGGGCTTACGACGGTTTACACACGGGAATCGGTCAGGGGGCTGGAGGGATGCACAACAATCACTGGTGGTGGTTCGTTAGTCACTTTGACGGTCAACACCCACCCAGCATCGACGACATCGTCGGTGAGGTCTATTGGATAATAGATGTGCTCGGCCTGGATCACGCATGGTAGTATCGGACCCGTGGCGACGACACGGCTTTTTCGAGACCGCGAGGTCATAGAAGATATTGGCTTTGTTGAAGTCGTTTATCCAAAGGCGATCTATGAAAGCGAAGAGTGCCGGGTTTGTCAAAGGCGATATCCCATTAGTTGGTCCGCTCCAGAATGGGTGGAAATATGGGATGTCTATTCCGGCATTCTGGAAATGCCGATCTCCAGACTCCCCAAGGTTATCCGAGCTATTGGGTCGGGGGTTTACCTACTAAAGGAAATTGTCCCCGACTACCTACGCATATTCCCAAATGCGACCTTCATCGAGCCATCCTGGTTAAGGAGGAATTACCCCTATCGCAAGCGTATTGCAATGTACACCCGAATTCGAGAAGACCAAGTCGTCACCTTGATCGAAGCTAAATCTCAGTTTGCATATACAGTTACATGCCGAGAGTGCAAACGACAAACGTATGGATTCTTACACGAGGAAATGGAAGTTCGTGGTTCACCGAATCAAGAGAGGCTAGAATTGACCAAATTTCCGATCACCAAGGCTGAATTTGTGGCCGAGGAAAGGACGACTTCTGGACTTTACAGTTGGAAAGGAACTACCCTGGCCACATCCTCCTTTGTCGAATGGTTGACGCTCGCAACTGGTAAAATTCTTGAACCACCTGGATACGATCTCATAGCTCAAGAGCCTGAAACGGATTGCTGAGGGCGAGGCGGCGGGGTAAAACGACACAGCCACGCCATGTTTGAGTGAGCTCCGCGCACCTCGTACCATACACTGGCCCCGTGCTATCTGCCGTAACCTCGCAATCGTTAGGTAAACGTGATGAGAGATCAGCACTCGGATTACAATTGCTCCACACGTGATCTGATAGGCGCGAGAGAACCAGGTGCTGCAACTCGAGACGGTGGTGTTTGATTCTTAGCCAAGGTTTGGGAATCGATGGCACGCTCATCATCCTTTGCCTATGGGAACAACCCTCAGCGTCGACCAAAAAGGCGAGCAAGGAAACCGGGTCTCGGGGATCGCTCGCTGGGTTTGGCGTAGGCGAAGATGCGCTCTTCTCCGTAACGGCGAATAACGGTGTTTGGGCCGAATCGGCCCCAGGAGAAGCCCATTCCGGGGGCGGCGTTGCGCAGATCGCATATCAAGAAGTCGGGGCTCAGGGTTTGGGCGAACGCCTGAACGAGAGAGTCGCCATAGACTAGTGCCTCCTCCATCGTGAGGAGTCCGGGATTCCTGTTCCACACATTGAAGAGCTTATCGTCGTTCACATCGATGGTCAGACATTTATTCTCGGGCGTGCACCCCGAAGCGACGTCCGCCAAAAACGCCGCCACTCCAAAACATTGAAAGAGCATTACCGGAGCATCGTGGCAAACATAGAATATGGCCGCTTTCGCCTCCGGTTCGGAAAGCACATCAACCACCCAAAAATTGCCGCAGCCGTCGAAGGCGAATGGCAAGCCGCGAGGAAACAACTCGAGCATTTCAAAGGCGCACGTTCGACCCGAAAAGTCCATTTCTGGCCCAGGGGCGGGGCCGCAAAGTTCCGTCACATGAGCCAATAATAGGCGGTAATCTTCGGGCATCCTCGCTCCAATCCGCCGTTCAATTTCTTGGATTTCAGATTCAGAAAGCCCCGGCTTGAAATCGGCGGTCATCAGCTCATCATCTTCGTTGACCCAAGTCGCCTTCTTAAGCAGTTCAAGCGCAGCGAGAGCATCCATTTGGAAAATGCTACCTCGAAACACTAGTCCTCGCGAAAGAGAACCCAATCGGGCGAGAGCCGCCTAAGCCACCACTCATTGAACCGGCTTCCGTTTCGAGAAAGGCAAATGGGGCCTGTTTCGGTGTCAAAGAGGACTAGGGTTGCTTTGCCAAACCGCGGCTCAATCCTTATCACCTTAAAAGTCCCGACCCAAAGCGGCGCTCTGACTGTTTCGCCATGATCGAGGCGATCGGCGATGCGGTCTAAACTCGATCTGTTCACAAAGAACGAAAGATGCAAGAGCGGTCGGAAAAGCCCAAGCCCAACAAAAATCAAAATCACGGCGCAATAGCAACTAAAGCTAAAGCGAACTCTCTCCCAGCTTCTCTGGAGGAAGAATTGGACCCCAAACATAACGCCAAAAATCTGCCATGCAAACAGAGTTCCGAAAATCAAGTTAATAAACTCAATGTCTCCGCCCCTGGCATCCAACACAAAGAGAATCCCCGTGAGCGGAATGATCAACGGAAGCGGCCAGCGCAGCAGCTTGGATATTCCCCTTTTCTTCTCATCCATGGCCTGCCTCATTCTTCGAGAATCGCTCGCACCTGGTAAATGGCGGACGTATCCTGGCATTATGAGCACAATCCATGCCTACACGGCAATTCGGAACGCGAAATAGGAGTTCTCGAAAAACCGAAAAGTAGACTCATTAACCTGATTGATCGACACAACAAAACGCCGAATCTGGTCCAGTTTCGTTGATTCCTGCTCCCAAACACACAGTAAATCCAGGCCATACCCGCTCGCGACAAGGCTTCTGAAGAGCTCAAACACTTGGCAAGTTGCGGCCACGTCGTCTTCGTCCTCATTGAGCCTATCTTCACATGATCCGAGGGGAGGCATTTCGGCTTCCGCGCCGTTGATTTTAAGCGAAATGACAGAAGATGTGATCGAGTCTGAGCCCTCGGGCGCACCGAACTCTGGGTCCTCGCTCATCAGGCACCGGAAGTGGCAGCTACAACCGCCAAACTCGCGAGTCAAATACCATTGCCGGGGATATTGCAGAATCGGAAATGGGACCGTCGAGACGGGTTCGAACCTAGCCCGAGTCAGTCGAAGCGATTGAAAATCGGTTGGGGATTCGGTGGAGAGATAGATTGAGTAACACATGGCGATAACTAGCGCATCCCATGGTCGCTTTTCAGCTTGGCCAATGCTTGATTAAATTTGTTGTAGTACTGATCAAGAGCGACATCAAATTCTTCCTGGGTCAAATGCTCAAACTCCGTGCTTCCGGTTCCCGCATAATAAAGGCGTCCCGGCATCTCAATTATTTTGCCGCCCTTGATGAGAAGCCGGAGGCCCGAACTCAACTCTTCCTGAGTCGGAATCATGCGCTCGCGAAAGTCGATCATGCCTATTAGATCCGACAGTGTCTTTGGAGATGCGGAGGTCGTGCCCCTCAAATATAACTTGATAATCTCAACAAACATCCTGCAACTGCATTATCGCAGATCAGGAGTTGGCAACGGAGGAAATGAACAGCGAAATCAACGTGGTTTACGAATGGAGCGAGGACGGCTGGTGGGTAGCCGAAGTCGCGGGGGAACCGGGAGCGGTTTCTCAAGCCCGCAACAAGGAGGAAGCGAAACTCAATGTCCTAGATGCGCTTAAGTTGCTATTGGAAGCCCGAAAAGCGGAAGCTAGCGCAAAATACATCATGGAACAAAGAATCACTCGTCGCTCGGTTCTGGCTGGCGGGCTTTCGCTTGCGGCCCCTTTGAGTTTTGCCAATATCATCATTCCCCAATCGGCAAAGCCCCTCATCATCGCCTCGGGTAATGGGCATCAGTTCAAGAACGGCGGAACTCAAACTTGTGTTGAGCGCGCCTTTCAAATGATGACGGAGGGCAAGGATGTGCTCGATTCCCTGATCGCCGGGGTGAATATTGTCGAGCTTGACCCGCTTGATGCGAGCGTGGGTTATGGCGGGATTCCGAATGCAAATGGCGTGGTTCAGCTTGATTCTTGCTGTATGCACGGGCCCAAAAAGTGGGCGGGCGGCGTGGCTTGTTTGGAAGGAATTCGCACCCCTAGTGTCATTGCAAAGGCCGTCATGGAGCTCACCGATCACCATCTGCTCGTCGGATTAGGCGCCCAGGAGTTTGCTCGGTCTCTTGGCCATAAGATTGAGGATGATTTGAACACCGAGAACTCCCGAAGGGCCTGGGTCGAATGGAAGCGCCGAACCGACCCAAGTCACTATCTCGATCCCGCCAAGCGCGACGGCGGCACCGAAATCGCGCTGCAAATGGCCCAAGAAGGCTGGCTGGATCCGGAACATGTTTGGGGCACGATTAACTGCAACGGCATCAACGCTAAGGGCGAGGTTTGCGGGGTAACGACTACAAGTGGTTTGGCCTTCAAGATCCCGGGCCGGGTGGGCGATTCTCCGATTCTTGGCGCAGGGCTTTATGTGGATGGCGATTATGGCGCAGCTGGCTCGACCGGACGAGGTGAAGCAAATTTACATAACCTATGCTCCTTCCTAATTGTGGAAGAACTAAGACGTGGTGCCCATCCCAGGGACGCGGGCATGACCGCCCTAAAACGCGTAGCCGAAAAGACTGAGAAACGACTTCAGAAGGACGGTAAGCCGGATTTCGGGTTGAACTTTTACGTTCTTGATAAGAAGGGTCGTTACGCCGGAGTTTCGATGGCTGGTCGTCCTCGATTTGCCGTTTGTGATGAAAATGGCGCGAGGCTAGAGCCTTGCGATGCACTCTACCAATAATAAAAACACGTGTCCGTCACTCACTACCTTGCCTATCCTGTTGTTTTGGCGAGCGCCTCACCGAGGCGTCAGGAATTGTTGCGTCGACTCGTCGAGGATTTTCAAGTCTTTAACCCAGACGTTGATGAAGCCGCGCTCATCGCGCCATGGCCCTGGGAAACGGCGGCAAGGTGCGCAAAGGCGAAAGCCGAGCAAGCGTTCGAGCGCCATCCCGGTAGCATTGTGATCGCCGGAGATACGCTTGTGGTGGCAAGCGGAACTCAGCGTGCTGAGCAACTTTTTAAGCCGAAAGATGAGGCCGATGCGCGCCGAATGTTGCGCCTACTAAGCGCGAACGACCACAAAGTGATCACCGGAGTTCACATCATTTGGCCCCGCGGAAAGAAAGCATTTGAGATCGAAACGACAGTCACGTTCCGAGCCCTCAACGACACCGAAATCGCCAGCTACGTTGCCTCCGGCGAGCCAATGGATAAAGCAGGTGCTTATGCAGCGCAGGGTCGTGGGGCGGGCTTTATTGAACGTATTGTTGGCTCATTCCCTAACGTTATTGGACTCCCTCTTGATGAAGTTCAAGCGGCACTCGTCGAGATTGCCGAGTATGCCTTAGCTAACTAACGCGCGGGTTTCTTGGTCTAGCTCTAAAGCAATTGGAATAGCCCGTTCCAGTTCAAGGGTTGCTACTGACTTGCATCTGGCTCCGAAATCGGGAGGGCAAATGGTCAACTTAGCGCACCACGAATCGCTTCGCTTGAACTGAAACTCGGAAAACCATATGTGATTAAGCGCTCCCAGCGCCGCGCACATTTGATAGACGCGTTCCATGAGGTCGCGCCGAATCCAGATTTCGGCGTTTCGACCCACGATTTTGGGGATCAGGTCGTCCAAGGGTCGGAGTTTTAGGAACTTCTTCATAGCCTCCACCCGATAACTCTCGGGATAGTGTTTGAACTGCTCCCTCCAGCCATTAATCAACTCTTCACCGTGAAATGCAATGCAGAAGAGGGTTCCTATTGCAATTTTGATTTCAGGACTCGTACCCATTTCGCCTCTGCAGATTTTGTCAGCGTAACCTTGGCCCGCGGCGACCGTGTTAATCCCGTATTGCACTTCAATGTCGTCGATTCGGATGCTGTAGAGCACTTCCTCGTCTTCGTACGACCCTAGTTCCCACTTCGGCGGGTTCGGGTCGAGGCTCTCGCGGACTTTGACAAGATCATCGCGACCGGGAAAGGTCTCGAAAAACAGACCCATGTCGATGTCAGAGACTTCGTCAGCAATCCCTTCGGCGGCTGATCCAGTGATGAATCCCGCCCGATAGGTAGGGATAGCTAGGTGGGCGTCACTGACTCGTCGCGCAATTTCGATGCGATTTAAAGACTCCGGTGTCATCCGCCGATTTTGGCTCGCATCCGCTCTTCCGCCCCATCCGACCAGTAGCCACAACCAAGCTCCATGAAAACACTCGTGTAAGGGAGAACGCAGTTTGTTTTGAGCATCAAGATTTGGAAGGTCGAGCCTGCCTTATCAAGTTTGGCAATGATGTCTTCGTGGGGCATTCTGATTGGGTTCTTGCCCTTTACGGCGGCGTCTAGGAGTTTTCTTAAGCTGGTTATTCCCTTCGCATCGGCTTCGGCGACGAATTTCAGTTCGTTGTCCATGTAAATCGCGGGGCGCACATGCTTGGTTCCGCTTAGGGCTTTGAAAACGGCATTGACCACCATTGTATGATCGGCCCCGGTATTGATCATTTTGATCCCGGGAGAAGTCTGGGCAGGATAAGCGGCATCCACCACACAAATCCAGTTCCGATGACCGAGAAGGGGGAGGTCTTGCTTAAGAACGTCGCGCCATGTTGGGGCGGCGAGGGTGAGGGCGAGGGCAGCGGCTAGGGGCATTGCACGATTTTACTCATTCGTTAGGACATCCAAACTTTCAGTGTTTAGTGAAAGTTCAGGGGTTCCGGGTATCCTATCCTCTGTAATGGCCCTCTCCCCCGAAAGAATCGTCGGTGCCGACCTTATGGACATCTATGCCAAGGTCGACCAAGGGCAACGGCTGAGTCCCGAAGATGGGCTCCGGCTGTACCAAACTCCAAACCTCACCGGCGTTGGCTACCTTGCCAATATTGTCCGCGAGCGGCGGCACGGGGCGAAGACTTACTACGTAGCCAATCAGCACATCAACTACACGAATATCTGCAACAAGTTTTGTAAGTTCTGTTCGTTTTATGCCAAGAAGGGCGGCCCTGCTCCTTACGAGATGAGCCTGGAAGAGGTCAAGCGGCGGCTCGATTGGCATCGGGATCAGCCTCTGACTGAAATCCACATGGTTGGTGGAATCAACCCGCGCCTGCCCTATCAATACTATTTGGATTTGGTTCGCTTGGTTAAGGAATCTCGGCCTGGAGTTCACGTTAAGGCATTCACTGCCGTCGAAATCGTTGAAATCGCGCGCCAAGGAAAGGTCACGATCGAGCAAGCGCTGGCCGACTTGATTGAAGCCGGACTAGATTCGCTTCCCGGTGGTGGCATCGAAGTTTTGAGCGACCGTGTTCACCAGGAACTCTTCGGACGCAAGCTCCGCGGCGAAGAGTGGATGATGGTGGCGCGCGTTGCGGCCAAGCTTGGCCTCAAACAATACGCAACAATGCTTTACGGCCACATCGAGACGCTTGAAGAACGGGTTGATCACCTGGTTCAACTTCGCGAGCTTCAAGATGAAACGGGTCACTTCCTCACCATGACCCCGCTCAGCTTTCACCCGGAAGGCACCGAGCTGGAAGAAGTCCCCCACGCCACTGCCGATACCGATATCAGAAACATCGCGGTATCTCGTTTGATGCTTGACAACTTCGAGCACATCAAGAGCTTCTGGATCATGAACACCGCTCCCGTCACCCAGGCGGCGATCTGGTACGGCGCCGACGATGTGGATGGCACGGTCAACGAATACGAGATCACCTACAAAGACGGCGAGCTCGGCAACAAGAAGCAAATGCTAACCCGGGCAAATATGATTCGGATGATCGAGGAAGTTGGGCGCGTCGCGGTTGAACGAGACTCCCTTTACAACGAGATTATCCGCGAAGACGAGCCCACCGTCGGTGATCGGTTCACGCCTTTGCCCATGGCGAGAGTCTAGTCGGTGGCCACGGTCACCCTCTACCGTCCCATCGGCCCCGGAGAATACGATTTGCTGGTCGAAAACGGCTTCACCCGTTGGCCACCGCGATTGCCCGAACAACCGATTTTCTATCCCGTAACCAACGAATCCTACGCTCGGGAGATCACCGAGAAGTGGAACGTCACCCGATACGGCGCCGGTTACGTGACGAAGTTTGAAGTAGAAGCATCGTTTATGGCAATGTATGAAATTCAAAAGGTTGGGGGCGAATCTCACACCGAATGGTGGATTCCAGCCGAGGATTTGGAAGCCTTAAATGACGCGATTGTGGGCAAAATCAAGCTCATATGACCGCGAAACATAAGCGCACAAAAAAGCCCCCAGCCAAAGCTGGGGGCTCTTTATTCAAACGGTCTAACCGTTCGCGCTGAATTGCTTCTTGGAGTCATTGATGAATTTCAAGATTCCGGGGCGCTCGTTCTCGGGACTGTACTTATCAACGAGGCTGGCCGCCTTATCAATCCAAGTCATGGCTTCGTCCTTTTTGCCCGCGTTGAAGAGGCAACGCGCATGGTACGCGGCTCCAAGGGCGGCTTGTCCTTCTGGCGTTGCGCTAAAGCACATCTCCGAAACCTTCACTGCGGTTGCTTTGGATTCAGGTGTTGAATCTTTGTGGCCAGCGATGTAAGCGGCCATGCTGCACCACGAGTACGCTGGCATTCCTTCCACCTTGCCCGCGTGCTTCTCGATAAGCTGAATCGCAAAGTTTGGAACGCTCATCACGTTGCTAATTGCTTGAGACACACCGGTTTTCGCCATAAGTGGCCCGAAGCCCGCCATGTCACCGGCCTTAGCCAACTCGACCATCTTTGTTCGCAAGGCTGCAGCTTCGCGAGCTTTGGCGGCTTGCTCATCAAACTTGACCTTAAAAGCTTTCATGTCCCAGGTGTTCGCAACAACTTCATCGAGCACCTTTTCCATTTCCATCGGGTGCCCAATCCAAGTGATTTGTTGATCTGCGTTTACGATGAAAGCACACGGGATACCGTTTCGACCAGCAGCGCGCATCCAAGTGGTCGACATAAAATCTTTGCTGTCGTCATAAGCAACGTTGTATTTCATCTTGTCGCTATTCTTCTCCACCCATTCCTTAACTCTGGCCAGGTGGGCGGGATCTGTTTCTTTTACGCCCGCTTCATTCTTTTCAAAATCCCACGTGTTGATGCTCACGAACGTAGCTTTGCCCTCGAATTTCTTGGCCATTTCGCTAAGGTGAGGCATAGACGCAATGCAGGGACCGCACCAGGTTGCCCAGAACTCAACAACATAAACATTGCCTTTCTTGAGCTCCTTGATTGGCTCCCCTTTTGCCCAACCGGTCACCTTGAAGGCCGGGGCCGGGTCCCCAATAGTTAAGGGCTTGAGCTCGTCCGCAGTCGAAACAGCTACGGCGCCAAGCAACGCAATTGCGAGAGAAAAGTGTTTCACGAGAGTTGTATACCGAAAATGGACCTAGGATTGCGCCAGTTTCCCTTGAAATCGCCAGAATTTTTGTTACCTCCGAAACGAGTCCGAGACCATCCATCCACAGATTCCACCAACGTAGACAATGTTGCCGCCCCAAAAAGCAATCTGGCCAGGATTCAAAGTGGATGAGAGGAGTGAGCCCAAAACGAGCATAAGCAAGACCGCGATGGATCCGAAAATGAGGCGAGTGGTGGAGAAATTGTATGAGCGATTAATGGCTCCGAGGAATGCATAAATGATCACGGCCGCCCAAAAGCTGGCGACCGCCACGCTGGCAAGCGCAACGTTGGGAGAAACACCGCCCAGGCTATTGATGTTCACCGCCGAAAATCGATCCACAATTCGGCCCAAAGACAAGCAGACTCCCATCACAACTCCACAAAGAAATAGCATGCAAAGCGAGCCCAGCGTAAGGGTCGAGATCGCGGAGACCAATGGAAACAACGGCTTTTCTCGGCCAACGGCGAGATAAATGCAAGAGAGCATTGAAACGATGAACAGGACTCCAATTGGGGCTACTCCGACCGTACTCGACGTTCGCTGTTTGCCGTCAGGCGAGGTCCCCAACAAATCCAAATACCGACTGTTGTAGGTCGCGTTTCGGGGGTCCATTTGAACTGCATACGCATAGTATTTTGAGGCATTTGCCAGTTGGCCGCGGGCCCGGGCGATGTCACCAAGGATGGCGTAGGCCATGGCTTCACGAGGAAACGAAGCCACTATCTTCTCGGCAAGATGCTCAGCTTCATCCAATCTCCCTCGACTGAAGAGCGCGGCGAGGCGCGCCAGTTCGGGCCCAGGATTCGTCCGTACCGACCGGGCTGATCCGTCGGTCTTCTTTGGCGCACTGACCGCCGCCATAAGAGTCACATCATATCGCCGTCTCAGCTCGGCATCACGCAGGGTCTCATAGGCCTCGGTGATGCGCATGAAGCGATCCGTGGCGTCTCGATGGGTTGAGCGGTCGGGGTGCTCAATTAAAGCGAGACGACGATAGGCTTGGCGAATCTCATCGGACGAAGCCTTCACCGTGACGCCCAAAATTTCATAGTAAGTCTTACGCGCCATTTACTTCTCTAAAACAAATACGCCGTTCCGGTATTGAAATGTTAGTGTTCCATCTCGATCAGTCCTAAACGCTTCGATCCCCCTTTGCGTCACCCGCTCAACAATATCCGGAGCGGGATGGCCATAGGAGTTGTCTCGCCCACATGAGAATACGCAGGTGCGAGGCTGAACTTCGTTTAGCCAGGCATCACACGTAGAACCCTTCGACCCGTGGTGCCCAGCGTGCATGATCTGGGCCTGCCAATTGCCAGTTGGGCACATTTGCATTTCGGTTTCGACCCCTGCGTCACCTGAAATTACTGCCGTGGCGTCCTCTCTGCCGATCCAAACGAAGAGCGAACCATCGTTATCCGAGACTTCGGGGTTCCAAGGCGGTTTGGCGATTTTGAGCGTAAAGCTCCCGATATTGGCTTCCATCGGACGGTCTATCCAGAGAACACTTTCCAGGGGAATGCCAGCGCCAGCAAGCGTTTCTATCATGCCCGCATGGGACCTGAAGTGACTCGGTATCACAACTTGCCCTACTCGCTTCTTGGCGCAAATGGCTGCCAATCCACCAACATGATCGCTGTCGGGGTGGGTGAGCAAAATGAGGTCGATCTTGCTAACTCCCTGCTCGCGAAGCCAAGGCAACACAATCTTTTCGCCAGCGTCAAACGTGTCTGTCTTTGGGCCAACATCTATCATGATGGTCTTTCCGTCGGCTCGAAAAACCGTGCAATCGCCCTGACCCACGGCCAAAAACGAGAGCTCACCCGCGGGCCTTGAAGCGCACCCTGCTAAACCAAGCACGAATAGCAACCAAAAGTGCTTCATTCTGCTGACCTCCGCTTGAATCGCCAAAGGAGCAAGCTGGCCACATAAAACGCTGGAATCCAGTAAGCCGAAAAGGACGGCGTTTCGAGAGACGCAAAGGGTAGCCGACCCATCATGTTCACCACCCACTCCAAATACGAACAGAAAGGCGATACCCCGTAGTTCATGATCGCCCCGGCTCCCGCTGGCCACACAAAGTGAAGTGCCCAAGCACCGAGCCCGCCCGCCACGATAGGAGCAATCGAAATCCCTATAGCTAGGTTCGCTAAGATCGATACCAGTGAAAATCGACCGAAAACGTGGGAAACGATTGGGGCCGAGGCTAAACTCGCCACGAAGCTCGCTTGGGCACTTCGAATCACGGCCTCTTTGCCCCATCGCGGCGCATCGAGTGGAAGAAAAAGGGCGAGCGCGGACACAGTGATGAAGGAGAGATAGAATCCAATGTCAAACACGCTTCGGGGATCCAAAAAGAACTGGGCGATCGCAGCCAGACCTGCTGCAGACAACAAGTCTCCCTCGCGCCGAACGAGATAAGCCGACATCATTACGCCCACCATCACCACCGCCCGCAAGACCGGCGGGCGAAAACCGGTCGCGCCCGCATAAACGAGCAAAAAGAACAGCAAAACGATGAGCTGAGCCCACCTTGGAATCGGCAACTTGGAGAGGACAAGCTGGAAAGCGACCGCAAAGATCATCACGTGCAATCCAGAAGCCGAAACGATGTGCACCGTGCCAGTTCTGGCCAAGTTATCTTGTAGGTCCTTATCCAACAACGCATCCAAGTTGAAGCAAAGGGCGTCAGCGAGAGCTGCGTGTCGTTTCGACAGGTTTGCCCCCGCGAAATCAATGAAACTCTGACGCCAGCTCATTCCCCAACGAAAAATGGGAGAACCTTGCTGAGTGACGACGATACTGTTGTCACGGCCAATAAACATGGTTCCGACTACGCCCTTACTCAGCCAAAACTGTTCGCTTCCCTCCTTGAGCGTCCTTACCACACCCTTTAGGTGGATTCGGTCTCCCAAGCTAAGTTGGGTGCCCGAGTTCCCCAAGAACAAACCAAGTCGGGTGCCTCCTCCCTCGGCAATACACCAATCGCCCGATTTTCCTGTTCTGGGCACCGTTACAATGTCCATTGAGCGATCAACGTACTGCCGTTCCATCAAACTTTGAACTTGGCCTGGGGCTAAGAGGATTCCGACGACAGCAAGGCTCATTGAAACGACTCGGGCGGTCCATCCCGACCCAAGAATGACGACAGGCACCACAAAAACGAGAAACCACGGATGCGCTTTGGTCGCAAGAGCAAGACCTAGCGCGATGCTATGCAGCACCATCGGACGCGATTGAAGTTCCTTAACGATCGGCGGCATCGCGCATCTTCTTCAGGCGTTGGTCCGCAATTTCTCGAATTGATAGGTTGTCAAGATCGGGGCGAGATGGGAAACGCTTTTGGGTTGCTTTGGCTTCGAACATGGGCTTCTTCACTTTGCGAACACCAAACCGAATTTCTTTAAACAGGTACCGATCTTCGGCGACTTCGGCTAGCTTTTCTAGAATTTTTGGTTCGAGCATTCGTAGTTCTTGGGCCCAAGCTGAGCCCTCCACGGCAACCCAAACCGTGCCACGATCAAAGCGCTCAGGAACGGATTTCGTAGCTAGCAAAGGACCAACGATGATCCCCCAATCCCTTAATGCGCGCTGTGCTCGGGCAGATCTCAAAACCTGTTTCGCTCCGATAGCCCCCGGCAAAATAGAAAGTAACCTTTTCACTCCTTTATCACTGTCCCGCATTGCACCCTAAACAGGCTCGCTTTGTCAAGAATATCCTTACTTATGAGGTGCTTTTCTGTGCACGTAAGAATAACCTGTCCAGCATTTTGAACAACGCATGCCGATAAACGTGTGCGCCGCTCCGCATCCAGATCGCTGAGGATGTCATCTAGCAACAAAAGAGGGGCTTTACCCAACCTGGTCGCATGAAGCTGCAGGGTCGCCATTTTTAAGCTGATGACACAACTGCGCTGCTGACCTTGACTACCAAAATATCGCGCCTCTGTCCCGGCGACCGCAATTTGCAAGTCGTCACGGTGAGGTCCTATCGTGGTCGTTTTGCGCATGATGTCGTGGTGCCGACTTTGAGCGTAGGCGGTGACCAGATCGGATTCATCTTTTGGAGCATAAGTTAGAGCAAGATGTTCGCCATCGCCAAGGTCAGCCTGAACTCCGGCGGCAATATTCTGCAAATCCAAGGTGAACGTTCTCCGAAACTCCCGCAATGCCTCGCCATGCTCCCCTAGCTGGACTTCCCAGACCTCAAAACTCTCAGGGTCGACAAACGAGTCATTAGCCACCTTCAAGAGCGCGTTGCGCTGTTCCAGGGCTCTTTTATAAAGTGTGAGGTGTCGGAGATAGGCAGGAAACGCTTGGCTCAGCTCTAAATCAAGAAAGAGTCGCCGTTCCGCGGGATCGCCCGAAACGATAGCCATGTCCAAACTGCTCACACAAACACAGGGCAACCGCCCAATCAAGTCAGCGGCGCGAGGAAGCCCCAACCCGTTTATCTTCGCTCGCTTGCGCACTCCGGTTTCCAGCTCGATTGAAAGACTCGTGCGGCCAACTTCTCCCTCTAGTTTCGCAGAGTGCGAACCATGACTGATCGCATCCGAATCCTTGGTTCCCCTCAAAAGTCGGGTGGTGGAGAGGAAATGAACCGCTTCCAAGAGATTCGTCTTTCCTTGAGCGTTGGGTCCATGAATGACATGAAATCCATCCGCGAAATCGATCTCAAGGGCAAGGTAACTCCTGAAGTTCTCCAATTTGAGCGTGGAAAGAGCGTAGGTTTCCCGATTCTCTAAAGGAGAAATCATTTAGTTGATAAATCCTGTAATTATTATTAAGGAGCTTGCATTTTGGGGATAACAGCATCGGCGCGAACCCAAGACCCTGCCCGCACAACCTGTTGAAAACCATGCGCATAACCCGCAGGTTGTCCCCGGCAGTTCATGGCTGGCAATGTTCCCCCAGTTCCCAGTTCGGGTTTTGTCGGAGTAATTCACATAAGCCCCTTCGACCGACCGAATTTCATGACGACGGCCTCGGCTAGGTAGATCGGATGCACGTTCGACGGCTGCTCAATTTTGAGGCGATTGGCGATCGGGTGCCAAACCTGTTGCAGCATCCTATTTTGAATAGATTCGGCTAACTCAGGGAAGCGATCACACATCTTCTTCAGGGCAAAGTATTCGTCCTGGGTCATAGTGCGCAAATCGCCAACGTGATCCTCCCAAGGATGCTTGCCCAGCACGTAGGGGGCAGGCGTGAATCGCGGCATCACCCTTCGTTCATGTACGACCACCGTGCCAGCGGCGAGATCGCCAAGGCGCTGTGATCTCTGGTTTGTGAACATGGCAACCAAGCCAAAAAAGTAGGCACCCGGCAAAAAATCTGCTGGGCGGACTAGGTTTCTGCCAAGAGCCGCTGCAAATGTAATGGGCGTGCCATCGATCATTCGAACGCGAATTCCGACCGTTTTCTTACCTAGGGTTTGCCCGTTCCACAGGGCCTCAAACAAGATGAAATAGAAGAATGGGCCCAAGGTTACGCCAAACATCATGAGTGGAATTGCAATGGCAGTCCCGAACTCACCTAAGACTCCGGCCAACATTGCGAACACGACTGAACAGACCAGAACAAAGGCGTAATAGATCAGCAGGTCTAGAATCTGCGCCGTGACCCGGCTGCCCAGTGCGGCCACCGGAAAGGTGATGACTGTTTTTTCGGGGCTCAAAACGGCTAGATCTGACATCGTCCCCTCCATTTTGGCCCGATCCGATCATAATCGGCAATGCGCGCGCGAAAAAGCACAAAAACCGGCTGGGCTTTCTTGGCTCCTGCGTTCGCGCATCTGCTCGCCTTTGCGCTGATTCCAATGGGATACGCGTTCTATATCAGCCTTTCGAAGATCAACCTCTTTAGGGGCGAAAGCAAAATCGTCGGCTTCAAAAACTATGCACTCGCCTTTCAAGAAGCCTCATTCTGGGGTGCTCTTTGGAATTCGTTTCGCTATGCGGCCATGAGTGTTCCGGCGGGAATCGCGGTCGCCCTATTAGTTGCTATCCTGGTGAATCAAAAGCTCAAGGGCATGACGATTTACCGCACCGTCTTTTACGTGCCCGCGATTGCAAGCGGAATTGCCACGGCCATGTTGTGGATCTATATCTTCCTGCCCGATTCCGGTTTGATCAACATGACGTTGCAGGTGGTGCAAAAGGGGATTCAGCCAGGAGTTGCGAAGGATCAGGCTTGGAACATTAACTTTCTCAATCAATCCGAATGGGCGATGCCTGCTCTGGCGTTTATGTCGATTTGGACAGGTTTAGGCCCCAGAATGGTACTGTTCATCGCCGGATTGATCGGAATCCCGGCCCCTCTCTACGAAGCTGCCCAGCTTGACGGCGCTACATCCTGGAAGTGTTTTTGGAAGATCACGGTGCCGATGCTCACCCCGACGACGTTGTTTGTCGTCATCACAAGCACGATTGGCGCGATGCAAGTTTTCACCCCGATTTACCTGATGACCAAGGGCGGGCCAGAATATTCAACCGACGTGATTGGATATCACATCTACACCGAGGCGTGGGTCAATTTCAACACCGGGTTGGCTTCGGCCAAGTCATTCATTCTCCTCGCAATCATCGCCGTCATTTCGCTGTTTCAGTGGAAGCTGATGGAGAGCCGAATGGACTCCATATCAGCCTAGAGTAGCCGCAACGTACCAGATTCCAAATCTAGAAGTCGCTTCTTGACCGGAAGCGTCCCGCCGTAACCGCCCAATTTGCCATCAGCATTGATCACCCGGTGACAGGGAACGATGATGGCGAGGCAGTTTCGGCCGTTGGCGCCGCCAACCGCCCGCGTTTTGAGCTCTGAGCCAAGAATACGGGCGATATCAATGTAGCTACGCGTGTGGCCGTAGGGAATTTTGAGGAGTTCATTCCAAACGGCTCGTTGAAAGGGAGTGCCGCCTAATCGGATTGGGGTTTTGAACTCCTTCAGATCGCCATCAAAATAGGCTCTGAGCTCTCCCCGAATGCTCTCAATGATCGGATTTGTGGTGGATGGAACACCGAAATCTCGTTCTCGCCCCGTTCCAGCAAACTCAAGCATAAGCAAGGCTTTGTCGTCGGCAACGACCGCCAAATCTCCGACCGGAGACTGAATGATTTGTCTAAACACCTAACAACTCCCGCGCGTTGGCTCGCGCAACATCGGTCACCGTTTCCCCCGCGATCATTCGGGCAATCTCTTCGACCCGCTCGTCCCGATTGAGTAGCCGCACGTTCGTTTGCACTCGACCACCCAACTCCGATTTCTCGATCCGAAAGTGATTTTGTGCGCGACTCGCGATTTGGGGAAGATGGCTTATGGCGATGATTTGGTAGCTTTTGGAGAGCGCCTCGAGCTTTTTGGCGACCGTGGCAGCAGCTTTGCCGCTGAGTCCGGCATCAACTTCATCAAAAATCAAGGTAGGAACTCCAGCCTTTCCGGCGAGTACCGTTTTTAGGGCGAGCATCGTTCGTGAGATTTCCCCGCCCGAAGCAATTTTGGCCAGAGGTCGTTCGGATTCGCCCGCGTTTGCGCTGAAAAAGAACTCGATCCGATCCGCGCCGCACGCATCAATCGGGCGCGGATCAATTCTTGCTGAAAAAGTGGCCTTCTCCATCGCAAGTTCGTGCAGTTCGGCGGTAACCGCCTGAGCAAAAAGCGTTGCTTTTGCGGTCCTGATCGCCGTCAACTTTGCCGCCAATGCCTCCAATTGAGCGCGCAATTCCAAGGCAACGGCTTCCAGTTGGCTTTCGTCCATCCCTTCCCCTGTGAGCATGTCAAGTTCAGCCCGGGCCTCCTCAAGCGCATTCAAGACCGCTGTTTCATCATCGCCGTACTTGCGCCGTAGCTTCTTGAGGCTATCTATTCGGGCGGCGGTGTCTTCTAAAATTTGAGGGTCGGCCTCAAGCTGGTCGGCGTATCGGCGGAGATCGAGAAGGCTGTCTTGAAGCGAATAGTAGGCAGACTGAATTTGCGAGTGGGGCTCGCTCAGGAGTGGGTCCATTCGCGCGGCCGCCTCAAGATCTCGCATGCTTTGGCCGATTCGTTCGAGTGCGGAGCCTTCTTCATCGCTCATACGGGCCAAAACTCCAAGGGTAGCGTCAGCAAGTTTCCCCACATTCTGAAGTCGAGAAAGCGATGCTTCCAATTCCTCCATTTCGCCGATCTTTGGCGAGACAGATTCAATTTCCGTGATCATGAAGTGCAGCATGTCAACTTGGCGTTCGCGATCTCTCACGCCCTTCCTCAAAGAGTTTAGGCGAGAATTGGCGCTATCCCAATCCGCATAAGCGGCACGCACTTCCTCCAACAGCATCGCCGCCGGTTCACCGATCCAAAGATCAAGATAGTCACCGTGGCGGTCGGGCTGGAGGAGCGATTGATGGTCGTGTTGACCGTGGAGATCAACCAGTTGCTCGCCGAGTTTTCGTAACGCCGAAACCGCAACAAGCTTCCCCGCAACCCGACATTGCGAGCGCCCCTCGGCGAGAACTTCGCGTTGAATGAAAAGCTGCCCATTATCGAGTTCCAAACCCAAATCCGCGCACGTTCGCATCAAATCGGGCGAGCCAGAGAGATCAAAAGCCGCGGAAACTACGGCGCGCGTCGCTCCGGTCCGAACCAAATCGCTATCGGCCCGCTCGCCCAAAGCAAGCTCAATCGCATCCACCAAAAGCGACTTTCCCGCGCCCGTTTCCCCCGTCAAAACGGTAAGTCCCGGCCCCAGCGATAGCGTGGATCGCTCGATGATGGCTACATTTTCAACGGAAAGCTCGATGACCATGGCAGGATTTGATGCAATGTTAGCTTATACTGAAAGATGATGCTTACGTCGGTGCTTTGTATGCTCGTCCTGGCTCGACCGCAAGTCGGTCAGATTCAACTTTCGCCGGGCACAAACAAAATCCTTGCCCAAATGAAGGTCAAATACGACCCCGACAATGGCTATTTTGACTACATTCAAGCTGCCATGGTGCTTCAAGAGAAGAAGTATTGGCTTTACGAGCTCGCGATGACGCCAAACGGGTTATCGGGTTACCTCGAAACAACTTCCAAGAATGCCGAGGGCGAAGAAGAAGCCCAGCAGAAAGCCGAGATAAGGGAGTTCGCCAAGCTCATCGGAACCAAGCGCCCGCTTGAGGTTAAGCGCATGGCGATGCACGAGTTCCGAGCCGTCTTTCCCCTCGTGGAGGCGGCGCGAAAGAAGGCCGTTCGCGATCCGCGCGACCCTGCGACCTTGGATCAGGACACCCTCTTTCCCGAATACAGTTATTTCCGAACCATCGCCAAGTTTCTAACCTTGGTTGCGGTAGATGTGGATCAGGCGGATGGTCGACCGATCATTGCTACGAATCACATCGTTGATTGCTTTCGAATTTCGGAAGCGCTGACGACCTCGCCGACCTTGATTGCGGCATTGGTGGGAAGGACAGTGCACGCCGTCGCGCTTGCATCAATTGAGCGGAACCTGGCTCGGTTAACTTTGCCCGAGTGCGAGGCTCTGGATCGTTATGCGGGGTGGTTTTTGAGCCAAGAATCAGCCCTAGGGAAGAGTGTTCGGGCGGATAGCCGGTGGATTTTAACCTTCGTCGACAAACTTTTCCAGCTTGATCCAAAGACGATTGACCCCAAGAACGGAATGGTTCCCGAGAGCTTGTTGACGGCGATCCAGAAGGTTCCGGTCACCGCGCGCCCAGGATATGCGGCGAAAGTAAAGGCAAAGCTTGAAGCGCAAGTGAAGGAAGTTGTTGATCTATTGGCTAAGGACGAGAGGGCCTGGGTCGCCTACTTGGATCAAAAGGAACTCCCCCGTCCGGGCGATGCCGGTCAGGAGCGATTTCTAGATGCGAACCACGATGCGCCGCTCGAAGATCGTGTTGTTGATACGATCGGCGGTTCTTACGAGATGGTGGTTCAGCCGCTCTTCATGCAACAAACCCAGATGCGACTCCTTCGGGTGTGTTGCGCGGTGATTCAGTTCAAGTGGATGAACGGGGTTTATCCGGCATCGCTCAAACAAGCCGGCCCGGCCGAAATGATGACGGATCGGGTGACGGGTCAGCCCTATCGCTACCGCATCACGGGCTCGGATTTCGAAGTCATCGCCCAGGGATCAAAGAGTTTGGGCGATATCAAACTGCGCTGGCGAAAAGCCGCAACCGAATCCGGCACTCCCCCTCCCGCGCCCGGGCTCACAGCTTCCAGCAGTCGGCCCTCGTAGCGAACGCGAATAACCATGTCCGAATCCACTCCCGCCCCTTCCCGCAAACGCCGCCGATGGTTGCTCGCGCTTTTGTCGATGGTTTTGTTGGGTTACGGTTGGTGGTGGAGCACTCGGCCCTCGCCTTTGCCGGAGTTCTTGGTGCCTTATGAGGATCGGATTGTCAGTAAACACATGTATCGAGACTACACGCACTCAGCCGGATTCTCAGGGTCCACGTTTTACTTCGTTGATGTTCCTTTTGAGACCCTTTTGTTGGACTTCGCTGACCAAGCTGGATTTGAACGATTGGATGTGGGCTTAAGCACAGTCAGATTCTCAGCATCCGGCCTGGAGCACACACCCGTACCTTTCAACACTGATCAAAATGTTCATGTTGGAACCGTGATACTGCGCGGCCGAAAGGTCTCTGTGATATCCCTCTTGGGTCACCTCGACATCTCCCCATGGGATCAGATGATAAGTCGCATTTGTCCGGACTGGCTGAACCGCAGATTTGTTAAGCAGGGTTGGATAGGTGAAGAGATTCCCATGTCCACTCGCGATCCCGCATTCACCCAGAAGGGAGTGCAAGAGCTCCTTAGGCGTCACGCCGCCAAACCCGAGGACAAGAAATGATCGAACCCGCCGTCCCTCGCCCCAAACGCCGCCGCCGATGGTTGCTCGCGCTTTTGCCGATGGTTTTGTTGGGTTTCGGATGGTGGTGGAGCACTCGGCCCGCGCCTTTGCCGAAGTTCTTGGAGCCGTTCCGCGATCGTCTTAAGCTGTTAGATAAGGCTCATCAACTCTACGGGGGGCGCCAGATGCTGGTGACGCGGACATATGCAGTCGAAGCGTTGCCAGAGGGAGTTTTTGCATCACTTATCCGAGCGGAGAATGATGAAATCGGTTGGTCGGAAAGTGCCCAAGGGTCCCAGATTGGGGAAATGGTTCCCATGGTGGGATTCAAGGATGGCTATCTGTCTGCCTTCACACTTCCCGATGGTTCGCGAATTGCAGTCGTGTGTGTCGACACCATTGAACTAGAATCAAAAGTGGATGCGACCGTGGCAACTTTGTGGCCGGGCTGGTATGAAGTCAAGTTTGGGAGAGGAAGCACAGATCGCTTTTTAGCACCAGAAGGATGGCAATTGGGATACTTCAGTCGCAAGGGTATCCAGGGGCATTTGAACCGCAAGTGAAACCGGTTTAGGGCAGGTCCGCGTGAAAGGCTCCAAGTGTCGCTGAAGCTACCACAGCTCTGTTCGCCAGCTTTTCGTATGGCAGACGCTCAAGGTGTTGCTACCGCTAGGGTTGGGGTTGTAGACGCACTGGGCTTCATACACCCCCGGAAGGAGGGGCCGGTAGTTCTCAATATCATTTGTGATAAGGAGCGTCCAGGTGCGTTGAGAGTGAGGCGGCAGGACCGTTACAAAGTTGGATATCGGCCCATCGTGCACGGCCTTCAGCTTAGCTCCTGGAAGCAGGATAGTTACGGTCAACATTGAAGGTTCACGGACACCCAGCGGAGAGGAGCCATTGTTCGACAGCGTAATCCTAACCCGACGACCCATGGTTCGGATCTGAACTTTGAACTCTGGCGCAGCCTCAAACTCCTGGATTGTTTCGCTTCGGGTCATCAATATAGCAATCACGCCAAGGCCGATTAGGGCTATCACAGCGGCAACAACATTCCGCCTTCGATGGCTTACATGCACGATGACCCACTCCTAACCATGTTCAAATGGCCTCGCGGCAACAGTTACTCTGTAGCCTGGGTGGGCTAGAAATGATTGTGCAAACTCCATCGACAATTTTGCGCCCAGCCACCGTAAGCCTGGAGACATTGGAGCTATTCAAAGTCCTCCCATCTTGTACGGCTATTTGTTTCGGATCGTGACAGGATGAAAACTGTAATGAGCAAGGCACCGAGCGCGACAGTGCCAACACCAAGCCATTTGGCACCATCGCCGGCAATGTGCACCGGATTTTCATGCCATAGGTTACTCTGCAGTCTGAGTGAGCCAGAAATGATTGTGCGAACTCCAACGACAATTAGGCCAATGCCGAGAATCGGAAGCATCATGGGCCAGAAGGTTGCCTTCACTGGCGTATCCTGAGCATGACGTTGCACTTGCTTGTCGGATCACGGCCCTCGTAGGTCCCCGAGCTGATGTTAAACGAAACACTTGTGAAACCTGGCGGAGGAGTGATCATTACCACCGTCGCAAAGTCGTTATGCTTGTTGACGCGCCAGTCCTGGGCTGGAAGTGCTGATGTAGCTTCTCCTACAATGGTTGCATAAGGGCTGTTAAACTCATAAACATAAAAGGTGGAGCCTGGGGGCTCGCTGGCAACCGGGCCTCTTGTGGGTTTCTGTGCACTTAACCATGGAATATTTATCGGAGGGAGGCTGGCCGCCTCCGTCTCTCTCGATGCGCTACATCCGCAAACAATAGCCGAAAGAAACAATATCTTAAGGTAGCTCCGCGACCTCGCGGCAAACACCGCCCCTGGCCCGTGTGCCGCTTGTTTGTGGTCTCGGCAAGACTCCAGATCGTGATTACGATTCTTCATTCGGGATTCCTAGGTGGACTTTACCTACATTCGCCATACAGGCCGGCCTGTGTTTGGAGCAGGCCCCGAGTGTGATCAGGTTTGGTCTCCAACAGATGACTCGCGAACTTTGCCTGAACGCACAGAAAATCCTGATTTGAACCTGTTTGGCTCAAATTTATGCCTGCCATAAGCTCATGGCAGATGGACATTGATCTATATCCGTTGGACATGATGGTATGTACAGATGGCTATTATATAAACCTAATGGGATATTGTCTTATTCCATTAGGTTGTTTCTCATTCCACAGAGATTTATATGAAAACCGCCCGGAATCATTGACAATCCCGATGGACATGGAGTTAAATCGTCTTGACATGGCATCAAAACGCATCAAACGAACACCATCTGAGCTTCGGGATCAGCTTTTGCAGGCGGCGGCGGCGATTACGGCTTTGGGGCCGGCTTGGCCGACAAGTGCGCCGACCGCGGCACAACTAACGGCGAGGGCCAATGCGATTGGCGACTCGATTGATGCCCTGCACGAGCTAGATGCCGCTACGAAAACTGAGCGACAGACGCGAGATAGGGAAACGAGTGCGGGTCAGAACGAGATGAGGCTGGTTGACGGCTACACTTCTGGCCTCTTTGGCCCGGGCGGGGCTCAGAAGGCGAGCTTTGCTTTGACGCCTATACTCCCCGGCTCGCGCTTACCCGCCCCGCCTCAGATCTCAAACCTGCGGATTCGCGACGGCCAATTCCCCACCTCCCTTCTATGCGGTTGCGAGGCGGTGACGGGGGCGAGCTATGAGTGGGAATGGTACGCCAGCGCCCTGCTCACCACGCTCCTGGGCAAGATAACAACGACGAGGAGCGAACACCTCATCACGGATTTGGACATCGGCACGCGCTACTGGGTCCGAGTCCGCGCCGTTCGGGGGAGCCAATACGGCATGTGGTCAGATGCAGACAGCCGGGTGGCGAATGTTTAGTGCCCTATAATAGGATTGTGGAGAAATCAGCGTGGAAAGTTAGCTGGCCGATTACGGTTCTGCTGGTTTGCGCTTTGCTCGGGTGTGTTGCGGCGATTGTGTTTCCCGTCTTTGCTCAATCTGGAGGATACGGCCCTAAAACCCAATGCCTGTCCAATATCAAGCAGATGAGTACGGCGACGGCGATTTATTGGGCAGACCATGACGATCATATGCCGCTCGAGAACTGGATAGATGGCCTGTACCCTTATACAAAGAGCCACGAAATGACTGATAGCCCGGAGGTCACGGAGGAGAAGAAGCGGTATGGCTACGCCCTGAAGATCGGTGTTCTCGGAGTAAACGCCGCCAAAGAGAAAGAACCGGAGCACACGGCGATGTACTTCGAAACCGATGCCCTGGGCAAAAGCGTAGTCGCCAACCTCGCGGCGCGAAGCGGACGACACAATGGGGGATCGAACGTTGGCTACATGGATACTCACGGAAAGTTCAAGCGGCTAGGAGAGATCCGGTGAAGTAGATGGAGAAGTCATCTTGGGCGCACAATTGGAAGGTTCATGTGCTGGTTGTCTTTGGGATTCTAGGCTGCCTCTGGTTGATTCTGTTACCGGTGTGGAGGACCAATGGGTACCCGCTTCACAAAGTGGAATGCCTTTCAAACCTCAAGCAACTCGGCACCAGCACCGCCATTTATCTCGGCGATAACGATGACCGGATGCCGCTTGAGAACTGGATGGACGATCTTTATCCCTTCGTAAAAAGTCTCGACCTGATGGAGTGCCCATTGGTGACAAAGGAAAAGAAGCGTTACGGCTACGCCCTGAAGATAGGCGTTGTCGGCATCAAGGCTTCAACTGAGAAGGAACCGGAGCGGACGGCGACATTCTTCGAGACCGATGCGCTCGGCAAGAGCGTCGTCGCCAATCTCGCGGCTCGAAGCGGACGACACCTCAAACGGGGATCGCATGTTGGCTATTTGGACACGCACGTGCGGTTCGTTCCGCTGGGAGATCCGGTGAGATAGAGATCGGGACTTTTCGGATCGACCCAAAAAAAAGCCCCGACTGTTTCCAGTCGGGGCTCCATGACGCTTAGCCCTTCTTAGGCTTGCCAGACCATCCGCGATGGCCTTTCTTGGCGGCTGCCGCTGGTGCAGGGCCGCCTGATTTTGGCTTGTACTTGTTCTTGAAGGAAGTTGCCTTCGGCTTGCTGCCCCAAGGTGCGCCCGCTGGTCTGCCCGCGCTTCCGGGTCGTTCGAATGGCTTGGCTTCTCCACCGAAACGAGGATGACCGTCGGGTCGCGGCGTGGTGTCTCGGCTTACCCAGCGAGGTTTCTTATCCGGTCGAGCCTCGCCGGCGGGGCGGTCGTTGTTCCAAGGTCGACTCTCGCGATTGTCCGAGCGATGACCCTGGTAGCCGCCACCTTGAGGACGATCATTGCTCCATGGTCGGCTTTCTCGATTATCTCGGTTGTACGGACGATCTCCGCCGTTTTGGGGTCGATCGCTGTTCCACGGGCGGCTTTGAGATTGATTGTCTCGGTTAAAGGGTCTTCCGCCGCCGCCGAATCGCGAACCTTCTCGCGGCGCACGATCATTGCTCCACGGTCGGCGCTCGTCGTTGTTAGGACGGTTGCCTTGGTAGCCGCCGCCTTGTGGTCGGTCGCTGTTCCATGGGCGGCTTTCGCGGTTATCACGATTGTAAGGGCGATCCCCACCTTGGGGTCGGTCATTGTT
>JBEBHJ010000133.1:0-2197 GCA_040081075.1 Fimbriimonadaceae bacterium
GTTCTGCAATGCGGGCAAAGACGGCAGGACCTACTCCGGCATAGTCAACGTGTCCGGCAAGCACCACATTGCCGCCGATCCCCAGTTTGCTCGTTGCACCGTACCAGGCGATCACGTAAGGACCAGTTGGATCAGCCATGACACCATCAACAACCGGGCGCCGTTCGATCTCGGCGTCCACCTGAATGGCAGGAATACGCATCGAAATTGGCCGAACTCCCAGAAACGGGGTAGCAAGCGAAAGCCAACCTACCGGCCCGCTTCTGCTCGTACCCGTTGTCGGAAATTCGCCTACTGATCGTTCTGACATATAACCTCAAGTAATTGGGCGATAGCCGGCGCCTGACACTCACTGTACGCGACCTTTGACACGAGGCACACATGCCTGTGGTACTTATTTCTATGACGAGTTAGGACCACTCCAAGCCTGGGACGATTGTCCGAGCGTGCGATGAGGCAGGTGCGGTTCCGCCGGAAAACCTGTTCGGCTACACTCCAGAAAGCGTTCAGTCAGGCAATTCTGGAGTCCGCGTACGTGAAGCCGAAGGTCATTTGTCTTCTCCCGGTTCGGAATGCCGCCGCGGATCTGCCCGGCTTTTTTTCGTCCGCGGTCCACTTTGCCGACGCTGTCATTTCACTCGATGACGGTAGCACCGATGAAACTCCTCAATTACTTCGTTCGCATCCACTCGTAATCAAAGTACTCTCGAATCCCCGGAGATCGGATTTCACTGGTTGGGATGACGCGGCAAACCGAAACGCATTGCTTGCTGCCGCTTCCGAATTCCAACCCGATTGGATCATTTCAGTCGACGCCGACGAGCGAATCCCGGATGACGATGCCCTGGCGTTGAAGCGCTTTCTGGAGCATGACGCGATTCCTGGAGTTGCGTATGGATTTCGCTGTTACTCCATGGCCGGTGATTTGAGTCACGCGCTTCGAAACCCAATATGGGTTTATCGGCTCTTTGCATATCTGCCTGGTCTGCGTTTTCCCGATCAGGCGTTGCACTTCGCTCCGATCCCAACCTCGATACCGCGACGGGCATTCTTACGCACAACATTCCGAATTCAACACCTGGGGGGTATGTCGAGCGAGCGACGCCTGGCGAGATATGAGAAGTACCGGCAGGTGGACCCGGAGTGCCGATTTTGGCCTGATTACAGCTCGCTGTTGGCCGAGTCAACCGTGGACCAACTCATGGAGTGGCCCGCCCGCAACCGAGAAACGCCGGTCTTCTTTGCAAGCGATCTGCATTCAGATGGGGGAACGTTCGCGGATGTCGGGATCGATGAAACCGGACCGGTATTGGCGGTGGTTGTGGTCGATGATGGCCCCATCGAAGCCGTCCATCATGCGATCAGTTCTGCAAAAACGGCCGGGACACATCACGATGTCGAAGTGATCATCGTTTCCAGCCGGGAGTCCGATCTCGGTGGAGACGATCGGGTCAGATGGATGACTGTTGATAAGGATGTCCGATCCGTCGCCCGGAGAAACATTGGGCTCAACGCGGCCAGGGCAGCGAATGTGCTCTTTGTCGACTCCACTTTGCGACTGGAGCCGTCATCAATTCCCGCACTTTGTGAAGCGCACCTGACCGGGTATGCAATTGTTTCCGGTCGAATCGAATGTGACCGCTCAAATCAACTTGCCCTCACCGCTCATCGCGTGCGGTTCGGGAAAGGGAGTGGTGAAACGGGCGCCGGCATTCTTGCTCGTGTTCCCCGTTGGGCCTCGTATCGAAGATCGCTTCTGCTGGAAGCTGGCGGTTTCGATGAGGCGGATCCCGCCGGGGCTGAATTGTTGATGGCTCGAAGGTTGGAGACTTTAGGGTATCTCTCCTATTCGATCGGGGAGCCGGTCGCACGCTTTCATATTGATGATCACATCAAAACTCGATCTCCTTTGCACAAAGCGTTTCAACTCGGCCGGGCTGAGGCTCGATTCACCATGTCGCAGTTTCGAGATCGCGGAGCGTTGTTCGGTGGTGAAGCTATCCGTTCAAGTTTGCCTGGGTTCATGTCAAGGGAGAAGCAAAACGATGGAACCAGATCACCATTGGGGCGGCCTCAGGAAGCTCGAAACGGGTTGATCGATCTTGCGAAACTCACCGGGGAGACAACCGAACTCTTACGTCCGGGTCGGAACAAGGCGCTATTGCTCTTCGGACATCCCGCGGGAATTGCGCTCGTG
>JBEBHJ010000134.1:0-2182 GCA_040081075.1 Fimbriimonadaceae bacterium
GCTAGTAGACCGCCCGAGGAGACGAGGAAGAGCTGTCGGAAGGAGCCATCCGCCGCGTGACTGCGAGCAAGACCCCTTCTTTTCGGCAGACCGCCCTAGATTGTACGTTCGGGTTCCGGCCCAAGTAAAGGATGATACGTAGCGCCTTCGGCGTCCTTGACATGAGCCGACCCCGAACAGGAGACTTTTCTTGCCTCTGCCGAAAAAAAGATGGGTAACAAGCAATGGGGTATTGACGCCGCTGACCCTCCCCAATCGAATACACTTGTGCTGACGGCTGGTAGTCAATTTGATTGTTGAGCCGCGAGGTTGCACGTTGGCCAAGTATCAAGAACTCCACAATCGGTTGAGCGAGGCCTTGACCTTGATGGCAAATTGCGAAACCGGGCGCCAACTCATCACTCACGGAAAGTGGAACAGCGTCCGGATTGTGCCTGTCGAGTCCTTGGAAGATTCTCAGGCCGAAGGCACACTACGTCGACTTGATACGAACAGCGAGGACGAGGACAAGTGGGAAATCCTCATCGAGGTCTCTCCGGAATCGTCCATTGACCAACTGGTTCGAGTCGTGGCCCATGAACTCGGGCATGTGAAGGGTGTTCTGACGGATGGACTATATGACCCCGACACAATCATGCTCAGGGCATCTCCAACGGCGAGTGGATACCAATATTTCCGCGACTGTTTACTGGCCACCGAGGCCGCAGCCGAGGCCTATGCGGCCGTTGTTTGTGCCGAGTTGGAAGCCCGAGGTTTTCCAGGACCTCGGCAGGCGGCTCAAGCCAATGAGCGCGTTGGGTACGTGCATGACCTCATCGAGATGCATATTGGGAAACTCCCGGTCTCGGCTGAAGTTCAGGACTTTCCATCAATAGAGAGTGAGGCTGCTTTCCGAGACGCACTTGGGACATTCTGGATTTCACAAGATCGGGTCGCTACCTACTGCGGAATCGCGAAGGCTATGTGGATGTCTGCTTTCAAGAGTAGTTTGCCAATTGGAGAGGCGGTCGAGAAAGAAGTCAGTCAAGTTCACCTTGACGAGGCGTACCGGGCCGAGGTCTTGCATTCAGCCGACCGCTATGCGCATATATACCGAGTTCAGTCCTTGAACGACGAACTAAACCATCATCAAGATCTCCGCTGAAGTGAGAATCAGGAGAATCGATTTGAAAGAAAATGCAGCACACCCGATGCACCGTCCGTAAACAGTGCGTAAATATTTGAACCTAACATACCGGTAAACAAATCGTGTACAATGATTCTCGGTAGGATCAGCGTATGAGAACAGGTGCAGAAGGCTCAAAGAGTGCCCCCATTAGCTTCAGGCTTGATGACGCTGCCATGAACAAACTCCGAAAGGAGGCAGCCAGAAATGGATTGAGTCCAGGAGATCTCGTTCGACTCATCGTGGTAAATCACCTTGAGGACGCCAACAGGAAACTCGTTCTAGATGAATTGCTAGCCTTACACCGGGCCATTAAGGTGCTGAATAACAACCTAGCTACGGCAACTTCTGGCGTGCTCGTGGCCTGTGGAAGTCAGTCCGAAGTTGCGGCAGAGTGGGTGAAAACGAGGTTGGAGCCCTGAGCCATGTTGTCTCTAAGCAAGATCTCTGGAAGCGGGAACTACTACCTAAACCTTGCCCGCGAGGATTACTACCTGAACGGTGGCGAACCTCCCGGTGTCTGGCTTGGCAGCGCTACACGCCATTTGGGCCTCTTTGGCAAAGCTGATCCCTCAGATGTGCGATCACTCCTCGCGGGCTTTTCGCCCTCCGGCGTGGGACTTGTTCAAAACGCAGGAGCAGAAAATCGGCAATGCGGCTGGGACCTAACATTCAGTGCCCCAAAGAGCGTGAGTCTATTGTGGGCGCTGGGTTCGGAGAGGGAAGCGAGAGAAATACAGGCCGCCCACTTTGCCGCAGTCGATTGCGCTGTGCGGTACTTGGAAGCCGAAGGGTGTTTCACGCGCATTGGCAGAGGAGGAACGCTGGTCGAGTCCGTAGGTGTCGCTGTGTGTGTTTTCGAGCATGGAACCTCTCGAATGGGTGACCCTCAACTCCATTCCCATGCGCTACTTCTCAATGTTGCTCACAGGGAGTGTGGCAAGTGGGGTTCCATTGATAGCCGTCCAATTTATGACATGATGATGGTTTTGGGTGCGGCCTATCGCGCGGAGTTAG
>JBEBHJ010000006.1:0-84414 GCA_040081075.1 Fimbriimonadaceae bacterium
AACTCGCTTCCCAAGGCAGCGGTATGATTCGCTCCCCCAATCCAGCCAGATCAATATCAGTCGCTTCAGCCTTCGCCGCGGGCTTGGTTTCGTTTCCAGCGGGTTCCTCGTCGCCGTTCCTCAGAAGCGGGTTTGTTCCATCCTTTGAAAGGATGAGAGCATACACGCGCTGAGCCCTCTCCGTGTGCATATTAAACTCAAAATCGCCGAAAGTTGGGTTGAACGTCCGTTTCGAGATGATGTACAGATACTTGCCGTTGCGATCAAATGCGACCGAATCGTCGCTGTAATACCCTTCGGTCACCTTCGTGTTTGTTTTCTTCTCAACGTTGTACAGATGAACCGCACCAAACAAGTTATCACCTGTCGTGACATAGGCAATCCACTTGCTATCAGCCGACCAATCGCTTGGTGTCGGCGCGCCGGTGTATTTCTCTTCAAACACCTTTTCAGTCTTCTTTGTGTCTAGGTCGAAGACGTACATCACGTTGCTTGACCAGAAGCTCACCTTCTTGCTGTCTGGTGCCCAGGTGAAGTTATCCACCGTTAGGTCCTTTGGAGTCGGCAACTCTGTCCAAGCTCCTCCCATCTGAGGCGCTGTGTAGATTCGGAACTCACCGGATTTGTCGCTTAAGAAGCCGATCACTTTGCCATCTGGCGACCAGGTCACGTTGGTTTCCTTGCTCGACGAGTCGCCTCCGATGTTGCGGGTCTCTCCGGTCCGGGCCGGTACCGAGAATATCTCACCACGCGATTCAACTGCAACACGATTTCCGCTTGGGCTAACGCTCACGCTTGAAATAGAGGATGCAAGATTTCTCAGCGTCGGTCGAGCCGCGATGGCGTCCGTAGCAACTCGTGGGCTCAATGTTGAAACCACCTTCGTGGCCACATTGAAGGTTTGCAGATAGCCGTTTCGCTCGAAGATAATCGTTTTTCCGTCCGTAGAGGGCCACTTGATATCGGCGTCGGCAAAGTTAGTTACCTGGATTTCTCGACCCGTTTTGGAATCGTACGACCAGAGGTTACGTGTTCCCTGAGTCCTATCGCAAATGTAGTAAATCGTATCGCCTACCCAAAGTGGGTTCCAGCGGTTTTCGCGTTGAGAAGGAATCTCTTTGTAGAAGCTCGCATCATCATCTGAAATCGCAATTCGGCCTTGGGTGCCGCCGCGATATCTTCGCCAGTTGAACATGTGCGAGTTGTTGCGATCAAAGGCGATTTTTCCATCGGGGGCGATGGACAGGTCAAAAATCTCCTGAAGCTTGGTTACTACTGGCAATCCGCCTTTGGGATCCATATAACGAAGTCCCATCGAAAACGAACCGGGCGTGCCCGCATCGGTAACATAGGCAATTTTTCCATCGGGCGTCCATCCTCGGCAGAGATCTGGGCTAGGATTGTAGGTCAAGCGCTTTGGCTCGCCACCCTCGGCCGGAACCACATAGAGGTCGTTGGAGCCATCATAGGTTCCCGTGAACGCAATCCACTTGCCGTCAGGCGAAAAGTGGGGGAAGGCCTCGGGCCCGGGGTGGGTTGTCAGTCGTCGAGCAAGGCCGCCGCTCAGGTTGGAAGTCCACAAGTCTCCCGCGTAGACGAAGACCATTGAGTCGCCGTGAACATCGGGATAGCGGCAAAGGCGCATCTCAACTCCGGTTTGGGCGAGCGTCGCAGATAGGGCAATGGATAAGAGCATCGCCCTTAATTTACCGGAGCGCGCGTGGAGTCCTAGGTCGCCTAGCCATTTGACCCATAAGCCAGCAGCTTCTAGACCTTGCCGGCTTACGGGCAACCCTTAGGCGTCGGAGGTAAAGTCCTCGTAGAACCAACCATACGATCATGATTATTTCGGCGCTTCTCGCAATCTTCGCCCAGAGCGGTCCACCCGAAGTCACATTCAAGAAAACCGTCCTTGATACCCGCTTCGTCGCCGAAGGCGTGGCCGTGGGGGATGTGAATCGCGATCGGAAACTCGATATCCTTGCCGGCAATGTTTGGTACGAGGCACCCGATTGGAAGCCGCACGAAATCGCTCCGGTTCCGAAACTTGACCCAAAGAAGGAATACAGCAACAGCTTTCACGGCTGGACAGCCGACCTTAACCGCGATGGCTGGGTGGATCAGATTGTCATCGGGATGCCGGGCGAAAAAGCGATTTGGCGCGAAAACCCAAAGGGTGCCCCCGGCCCTTGGAAAGAGCACCTCATTTGGCGAAGCGCGGGCAACGAGAGCCCGCTTTACGAAGACCTTTTTGGCAACGGCAAAAAAGTGCTTATCATGGGCTATGACGATGCTCACTTAGCCTGGTTCGAACCCGCCACTGACCCCTGCAAAGAATGGATTTGCCACGACGTGAGCGAGCTGAAAGGGGCCGGATCGCAGCGGTATTCGCACGGTCTAGGCGTCGGCGATTTGGTGGGGGATAAGGCCAACGAAATCATCACAACCGGCGGTTATTACACGTTTTCTGAGGGTGCGTGGACGTTTACCAAAGCCGACCTCGGCCCCGAATGCGCCCACATGTTCGCCCTAGATGTGAACGGAGACAAGCGCCGCGATGTCCTCTCAACCTCGGCCCACGCCCGCGGAGTCTGGTGGCACGAGCAGCTTCCGGACCGGATCGTGCGCCGAGGGTTTGCAAGGCAAGTGATAGACGAAACCATCTCGGTAACCCACGCCGCGAAGCTGGTGCCCATAGGCAAATCAATGAACCTAATCACGGGCAAAAGAAAATGGGGCCACCCACCGGGGGTGGATATAGGGTCAGAAGAGCCATGCTTGCTGGTGCGCTACGAGCTCGGGCCAAATGGGGCTTGGGTTCGGCATATTATTGATGAAGATTCTGGGGTTGGGACCCAGTTTGTGGTTCATGACATCAATAAGGATGGGCGACTGGATATTGTTACGAGCAACAAGAATGGCGTATTCTTGTTTGAGCAGCGTCCAATCCGGGGATAGCGGTGGCTGGGCATGTTGCTTTGAGGTAACGAAGCAAAGAGCCGGGGAGACTCTCGTCCAACCCCGGCTCGTGCCCCCGTCCGGCTCGCACGTACAGTTGCCGATGGCGCGAGGAAACCTGCCGGGATGGGTGCGAAACTTACCGAAGACGCACCCATATCTGCCTGGGACGCGCTCAGATCTGCCGAGGACGCACTCAATTCAGGGGAAGGCTGGCTCTCTTCTCGTGCAAGCGCGCTCCCTTCCCCTAACGGGAGTGGGAATTCCGGGGGAGGCTGGTTCCCTTCTCGTGCTGGCGCGGTCCTGTTCCCGAACGGGAGTGGGAATACCGGGGAAGGTTGGCTCTCTTCTCGCTGATTGGGACATGAGGATCGCCATAAAAATCATGAATTGATCGGCGCGTAACTAATCCGTATCTGGTTCGTCAAGCAATCAATGTTCAGCCTGTTGGCCACGATCCTGTACTCCACCCAAGCCGCCCAAGCTGAGCCCATTGGCGACCTCAATAAGTTGGACTTTCTAAAGTGCTTCGCCAATGTGGGATACGAGGTTCGTAACCCACGTGACGCATCCTTTGCAACCGTGCGGAGTGGCGATACACAGATACACCTTCAGTTGACCTACAATCAGCGGCCCGGATCGAGCGAACTATTCGTTCACCGCGCGTCAGCGCGATTGGAGTTCGACGTGTCTGCTACGGTGCCCAAAAAGGGCATTGCGGACTGGATTGCGAAGGAGAAGCTTGCGGGCGAAGTTTGGGGCGATTCCTTTTTGGGGGGGCGTGTTGTGATCAATGGTGCAATCGGTACCTCGGACGACACAAGGGACACCTTGAGATTAAACACAGAAAAGTTCCTTGATGCTTGTCGTAAGCTGGGGCGACACCTGAAGCCATCGGGGGCAAAAATCTCCGCGAAACTGTTCGAGTTGGGCAAGGCTCCACTGGATATGAAGGAAAGAGTCGAAACTATGGCTCTGGAAGACATGGCCTACATCATCGAGAAAATGGGCTGGGAAAGGTTTGTCCCAGGGCTGGGTGGTAAGGGCTGGATGATCGCGGGTAAACCGAAGGGAGTTGCGATTATTTTCAATGGGATGCCCGGCCCGAACCATGGTTGCGGGATGTATTCAATTACGCAAATAGGCAAGAGGCAAACCGACTATTTCATGCGGCTCGCATGAGACATCAATTGGGCAAAGGCCGCAGTACACGGAAATTCGTTTCATGTTGAGAGCGTTCTAGATACTACGGGGGGCATCACCATTCTCGAAGTTAGGTCGCGCATTCTCGATTTCGCCTCAAGAGTCAAGGCTCTGGGCTTGAATTAACGCTAGTTCCAAACCAATCAACTGTTATCCTCCGCTCCCAGAGGGATTTTGAATTACCTAAACGACCCCAGCGCGATACCCTTTGTGAAGTATCGCTGGGTGAACATGAAGACTAGGAACAGGGGGATTAGGACGATTACGGCGGCTGTCATTTGTAGCGGCCAGTTGCTTTGCCCGTAAGAGTTCTTGAACACCGAAAGCCCAACTTCCAGCGTTCGCATTTCGGTGGAGTTTGTGTAGATCATGGGGTTGAAGAAGTCGGTCCAGGTGGCAAAGAAGGCGAAGGCGCCGGCGGTGGCGAGGGCGGCTTTGGAGAGCGGCATCACCACTTTCCAATAAATCTTCAGATCGCTCGCGCCATCGAGCCGGGCCGCCTCATCAAGCTCGCGCGGGATTTGCATGAAGAACTGCCTCAACAAAAACACGGCAAATGAGGAGCTGATCCCAGGAACGATGAGGGCGGCGTAGGTATCCAGCCATCCCGCTCCTTTCAACATCAAGTAAACCGGAATCTGAGTGACCGGCCCGGCAAACATCATCGCCACCAAAAAGAGAGAAAATGCCAGATTTTGACCACGAAACTTGAGCCGCGCAAACGCGTAGGCAGCAAGCGAGGTTACGAGAAGTTGCGCTATAACAACCGTAACCGTTACGAAAACCGTATTCGCAAAAAACCGTAAGACTGGCAGATTGGGGTGAAACAAGACGAACCGGTAGTTGTCCCAAACGGGGTTTTCGGGGACGAGTTTCTCGAAGGCGGGAATGGCCGATTTGGGCGGCTGAAGCGAAACCAGCACCATCCAAAGGAATGGTGCGAAGAGGAACACCGCCAAGAGCGTGAGTACCGCATAAGTCGCAATCGCTTTGCCCACTTTCATGTCTTGAGGTAAGTCTCCTTATCCATCTCGCGGATCTCGACCGTGACTCCTACGGTTCGATTTGAAACTTGATCCGCGAGCCTCGTTCCGAGGACCTCAAACATCCGCATACTCACTTGCTTACGAAGCTCCGTTGATCGTCCCGAGAGGAGGCTCACTTCACAGTGTACGAATCCTTCTGGTGCTCCTTCGCCCATCACCCACTCGTCAATCGGCACAAGGAGGCACTTGATTGCGGCGGGTTCGATGCTCTCGCAGGCTGACAGTTCCAACACGAGGTTCGCCAGCAGTGCTCTAACATCCAGAGAGGGAATAATATTGCGCGTTGCCCGAATCTGAATGTGTGGCATAGGATGTCTCTTCTTGTTTTACCAGGATGAGACATCGAGACTTGTTTAGCGACGCCTTCGCCGATTCAATATCATTGCAAAGAGTCCAAACGCAGCTAGCGTACTTGGCTCGGGAACGGCTGACATCTCGAAGGCGCTGAACGGCATATTGTTCACGTATGAATAGTTAACTCCGTCACTTGAAACGCTCATGCGACCGAACTGATTCGTGTCGCAATCATTCCAAGCCGCATAAGTGTCTAGCGAAGTCGGGGCCATCGAAATCCAATACTTGGTTCCCTGATTCAGTTGTACCGTTGGGTTCGCGATTCCAATTTGGATGACCGGTGCGGTGGTGTTAAATGGCGCCATGTTCCCAAACTGATAGGTGCCAAGGATCGTTCCCATGGTATCGCCCGCTCCGTTTGCATGAATCCGAATGATCGCCTCATTCGCACCCGTTAAGTGGTGCGCGCCGACTTTTATCTGACGCACCAAACCGGTGGCACCGGCAGAGAACTGCCAACCCCACTCGCCGTGCAGCTGGGTGATGGAGTTGTTTGCTCCAGAAATAGCCCGCCCGATGTTCTGGATGTAACTATCGCCTGGTCCAAGAGTTGAAAAGAAAGTTTGCGCTTGAGATGCAACCACCGTCAAGGCAAACGATAGGATTAGAAATGGCTTCACATGCAAAGGAGCACGGAGAGTTTGAAAAAATACGCTCAATCCGAACGAACTTTCCAAGCCCCGGCTTTTAGCATGGATTCGGCTGCTTCAGGCGTGAGTTGCTCTTCCTCAACGGGTTCTTCAGGTTCAGGCGCCTCGCTTTGCTCGCCGTTCTCAGGATTCCAATCTGCCTTCGGAGTATCGTTAAGCAAGCTGCCAAGAACGCCATTCACAAACTTTCCGCTTTCGATCGTGCTGTACTTGCGCACGATTTCAATCGCCTCATTGAGGGTTACTGCAGGCGGGATCGTAGGTTCAAAAAGTAGTTCTGCGGTTGCGACGCGCATAACGTTTTTGTCCACAAGAGCAATCCGATGAAGCTCCCAGTCGTGCAAATGTGCAGTGATGAGATCATCAATCTCCGTTCCGTGAGCAGCGACGTGACGGACGAGACCCTCCGCGTATCGGAAAAGATCATCGTTCAGTTCGTTGCTTTCGCGCAACTCAAACAGGACGTCTCTGACGAGAACTTGTCCAACTTCGATTTGATAAAGGGCTTTGAGGGCAGCTTCGCGTGCGCGACGGCGGGACTTAATCAAGCCCACCCTCCGTGAGCCAACGCGGAACCCAGCCAGTGTGGAAGTCGCCACTCACATAATCTTCCGCCGCCACGAGCTTTCGCAAGAATGGGATGTTGGTCTTGATTCCCTCAACTTCAAATTCATGTAAAGCACTCTGAAGGCGGGCTACGGCTTCGGCGCGATCTTTGCCAACCACAATCAGTTTGGCCAACATCGGATCATAGAATGGGCTGACGGTGAAGCCCGTGTAGCAATGGGTATCCATGCGAATGCCCCTGCCTCCGGGAGCGCGCCATTGGGTAATCAAACCGGTGCTAGGCGAGAAATCGGTCGCCGGGTCTTGGGCGGTTATTCTGGCTTCTATCGCATGGCCCTTGAGTTGAATGTCTGCCTGCGTGAACGGTAACTTCTCCCCCGCGGCGATGCGAAGCATCGTCTGCATCAGGTCAATCCCCGTGATCTCTTCGGTGACCGGATGCTCAACTTGTAGCCGCGTGTTCATCTCAAGGAAGTAGTAGTCAAACTGATCATCCACCAAGAACTCCACTGTCCCTGCGTTTTGATAGCCCACCGACCAAGCCACTTTAACGGCAGCCTCACCCATCTTGCGCCTTACCTCGGGCGGTAACTGCGCGAACGGGGCTTCCTCAACGATTTTTTGATGGCGCAGGTTTTGGATAGAGCATTCACGCTCGCCCAGATAAACCATGTTTCCGTGCTGATCTCCGATGATTTGAATCTCAACGTGCCTTGGGTTAACCACGCACTTTTCGACCAACATTTCTCCGCTTCCGAAGCTTGCCTGGGCCTCAGCTGCTGCCATTTTGAAGGCCGCTGGAAGCTCTTCCGGATCATCCACGCGTCGAATTCCGCGTCCTCCGCCTCCGGCTACTGCTTTTAGCAAGATGGGATAGCCGATCTCTTCGGCAACTTTCAAGGCTTCAATATCGGATGCAACCGCACCATCGGAACCTGGAACCACGGGGCAACCCGAAGCGATCGCGGCTTCTTTAGCCCGGGCCTTATCACCCATCGCTTCGATGGCGCTTACGGGCGGGCCGATGAACTTGATCCCCAATTCCGCCAACGCCTCGGCAAAATGCGCCCGCTCTGAGAAATAGCCGTAACCAGGGTGAACGGCGTCCGCGCCGCTAATCTGAGCCGCCATTAAGATGTTGGCCAGGTTCAAATAGCTGTCTGCATTCGAACCTGCACCAACGCATATTGCCTCATCTGCAATCAGCGCATGGAGGCTGTCCTTGTCGGCTTGCGAGTACACAGCAACGCTGGGAATCCCCATTTCGCGGCATGCCCGCATCACGCGGCAAGCGATCTCTCCTCGATTGGCAACTAGAACCTTCTTCAGCATGGACGCTTTAAGTATGACTAACCAACGGTAACTTTCTCGCCGAGTTTGTTCACCGCCGCCCAATCAATGCACTGCATGTAAGCGTCGATGTACTTGGCGCGGGCCGTTTGGAAGTCGAGATAATAGGCATGCTCGTACACGTCCATCGCCAAAACCAGCGTATGATTCCAGATCGGGAAGCTGTTCTGAGCGTCGCCAATGTAGTTGAAAACGCGCTTCTCGTCGTGGTCGTAAGCGAGATAGACCCAGCCGCGACCAGCGATTCCCGTGGCCTTCCATTCTTTTGCCCAGTTCTCAAATGAACCGTAAGAGGCATTAATCAGCTCGCCGATTTTGCCCGTAGCGGGGCCGCCTTCGCCACCCATCGTCTCAAAATAGATGTTGTGGTTGATGAATCCTTCATAAGCAAAGGTGTAATCCACCTTCAGCACGCGCATTTCCGAATAAATCTGGTTAGCGGTGGCAGGGTCAACCGTCATCGCGGCAAGAGCAGTTCGGATTTGGTTGGTTTTGTTGGCATAACCTTGCCAGAGCTTAAGGTGCTCGTCATGAGTTTTGCGGCTGATGCCGACTTTTTCCGATGTATAAACTTTCTCGGGGATAGCTTGGGGGACGGTAACAAGTTTTGGTTCCATAGTTCTATTGCTCCTCGCGACGCCGAATTCCGGCAAGACTAGAGCCCCAGCAAGAGCGGCTCCCCCTTGTAAAACGTTGCGTCGTGTGATCACCCCTCTATTGTGGCGCACGCGGGTGGGGTTGGGTGATCAAACTTTCTGGTTTTAGGCATTTCTGCTCCATGCTCCCTTTCAAGAATCCGGTAGGCGAAGTGGGCGTTTAAGCACGGCCTTGTTGTTGTAGAATCGTTACGGGGCTGCCCTCCGACACTTTGCCCATCTTGAAGTCAAGCAATCTCCGCATGTCCCTAGCTTCGATCCGGAATGAACGCCTTTAGGATGATTCGCATTTTTTTGACTTCTCCCGGTTTCAGGGTGAATTTATGTGTCAAGTTGCACTTTCTTAGAGTTTCGCTCAAGAAGATCTTCACGACCTTCCCCTCACTGCACTCAAGATCGTAGCTGTCGTAGCTGAACCTGAAGTCAATCTCTACCGGTTCATCGCGGAGATTTTCCATCGTGATGTCGTTCAAAGTGGTTGGAACGGAGCCCTTAAACCCGCTCTTGAGCGTAGCTCTCTCCATGGGCCCACCTTCCGACGTTGAATCGACCTTAACATCATCGGTTTCGCCAAGGAAGATGGAGCACTCTTGGTTTGGGGGGCAGAAGGGCATTCCTGTTACCGCGATGGGAGCGCCGCCTTCCAAAATCGTGCACTTTCCTGGAATCCACGTCAAACCGCTTTCGTTCTTGATGCTGATTCGATCACGAATGGTAGGAGAGAGGCTCTGTGTGAACGCAAGCTCAACATAGCGACGGACGGTGCCTTTTGAGCTAAACAGGTTTCGCGTGAGGCGCTCGCCGGGCTCCATCGTCAACTTTCCCATGGGGATTTTGTAAATGCCAAAACTGCGGTTAACCTCAGGTTCGCTCAAGATTTTGTCGGCACCACGCGTGTCGGAGTAGTTATTTGGCACATTGTTGTTCATTCCACCAAATCCACCTCCGCCTTGCCCGAATCCACCTCCGCCAAATCCGCCGGATCCACTGAAGTAGCCGGAGTAGCTCATAAGCTCAGATCGGACTACTGATTCAAACGGATCGGAATTACCTGGAAACAGCTTGGCCGACTGCCCGGCCGCGAACCCTTCAAGGGTTGTCTGGCCCGACGCTAAGTCGGCCATGCCGGTTGCGTCACTCAATGCTGGCTTGCCCGCGAGCAGTTGAACGTCTGTGTTGTCAAAAGTCCACCCCGGGAGCCCGAGCTGCACCTTCGCAAAAAGGGTTGCGCTGGTTCGGCTATCGAAATCAATCATGAAACTTGGCAACCACATCGGGCCGCGTTCCAGAGTAGTGAAGCGAACACGAGAAGGCTTGGGAGTATCTACCGAGAAGGAGGCCTGAACAGAGTATTCCGTGACCTTGCGCTTCCAAACTAACTCGAGCCCAGTCGGATCTATATCTATGACACTCGATGGCGATAGAAACCTCAGTGAGCCATCTTCCAGCTTGAAAAGGGCCACCCCATTTGGCGGTGAGCCCATTCGAACAACCGTTCCCGTTATCCACTTTGCTTCCTGGGCATAAGTGTTTCCTCGAACAACCGTTTCGGGTAGCCCAATCCTAATCTTCTTCCCAATGTTTGCAGCCATTATGTCGAAAATGGTCTGAGGCGCGAAATCAACCGTCTTCTCCTCAGATTTCAGCTTAGTCCGAACATCTTGAACCTTAACGTCATCAGGCGAGCCGAACCAGAACCCGCCATCCAATGCGCTCGGCACCGCATCCAACTTGTAAGTGCCCTTACCAGCTGGAACGGTTACTTCTCTCGTAACCAGGGTTAGACCCGAGCGATAAATCGAAGCCGAAGTAATTTTTGATGCAAGCGTAGTAGGCTCTTGCGCGCCGACCATCGCAGCCAATATGAATGTGACCATTGTGTCACCCCCTTTCCCCGATCGGACGGATGAGGTCAGGCAACCGTTACATGCGAAAAATTGTTAGGCAACTCTCGTCGGCAAAACCCGTAACCGCCGATTGGGTTCTTCGCCAACAGCTTCGCTCGCAAGCCTTCTCGCCTCCGTCACCTGGTGTTGCATCTTACGCACCGGAGCGGGCTGAGGGGTCAGTTCGAATGCTTTGCCGGTCTGCATTACCGTGTCAATCGCTTTCAACACTTCCTCCATCGCCTCTTCTTCGTTCACGTTCGGCTCGCCGTTATGCTTAAGGATTTCGTCGAGGGCGGTGGCGATTTGGCTAAAGGTGTTGGATTTCACCACAACCACGGGTATCGGGCGGCCGGCGGCATCACGCAGCTTTTTCGGGCGGTTCTGATAAGTTGACCGGATCGCCATAATGGCGTCGGATTGACCCACGTCCGTACAGACAATAGCGGAAGCTCGTTTCTCTCGAATCGCGCGCTCCAGTCGGGTTCGGGCGATTCCATAAGGGAAGATGCGGATCGTTTCGCCCGGCTTGGCGGGCTCCACCAAAGGTGCGTCTTCTTCGACCTTTCGAGCCAGAGCCGGAAACTTCGTGTTAAAGCCCGGTTCATGAATCTCGGGAGTACTCTCCTTTTGAACGACCTCCACGCCAGAGCCCGTTCGCACTCGGATTTCGGGGCGAGGTTGGACTCCACGCAAGATCAAGTCAACAGTCTTTTGGACGTTGTGGTGTACCGCGAGTCGGTCGTAATCAAGAAGTTCTACGACAATGTCGAAGGTTGGGGGAGCCTTGCGTTCCAAAACGGTCTTTTGCGTGCCTCGCCTTCGGGCTTCATCATCTGATAGCGTAACGGCCTGGATGCCCCCAATGAGGTCAGCCAGCGAAGGGTTCAGCATCAAATTCTCGAGGGTTTGACCATGAGCCGTTCCGACGAGCTGAACGCCCCGTTCCGCAATCGTTCGGGCAGCGAGGGCCTCGGATTCGTTGCCAATTTCATCAATAACAATAACCTCGGGCATGTGGTTTTCCACGGCCTCAATCATCACCTGATGCTGTAAAGGTGCGCTTGGCACCTGCATTCGGCGGGCTCCGCCAATTCCCGGGTGAGGAATGTCGCCGTCTCCCGCGATTTCGTTGGATGTGTCCACAATCACAACGCGTTTGCCGACTTCATCGGCAAGCACGCGTGCAACCTCCCGAAGTTTGGTCGTCTTTCCAACACCTGGTTTACCGAGCAGCAAGATGGATTGGCCCGAACGAACGATATCGTCAATGATATCAATCGTGCCTTCAAGGGCTCGGCCGACTCGGCATGTGAGGCCAATCACCTTGTTATGGCGGTTGCGAAGGCAGGAAATGCGGTGGAGAGTTCGCTCAATTCCAGCCCGATTGTCGCTGCCAAAATCGCCAATGGATTTGATGACATATTCGATGTCGTGTTCGGAGACAGTGACGTCTTCCATGCGCTCAACTCGGTCCCTGTAACGCACCTCGGCGGGCCGCCCGTAGTCCAGGACAACCTCAATTAACCCGTCCAATTCGTCATTCCGTTCCAATCGCTCGCGCACGACGGCCGGAAGAACATCAAGGAACTGCGAAATACCATCGGCAAGCAGAAACATAGTTCTCAATGTGCAGGGTGTTCAAAGCCCGTGTATTTATGACGACGTTTTACTCATCATCGTGCCCGTAAAAGTTCTGTTAAGGCCATAAGGGCCTGTTCTGGTGAAATTGCGAGCATGCATGCACGCGAACAGTGGCCATCAGCCGTTTTTTGGGCGCACCCAGCCCCGTAGTGGTTACATCCAAACGATTCGATTTCGGATTTGATCCCAGTGCAGGCGTGATCTCTGGCCGGAAAAGGATGAAATCGCTCGTACCGCGTTGGGCCATAGAGGACAAGGCATGGAGTTCCCATAGCCGCGGCTAGGTGCGCGGTTCCAGTGTCAGGGGTAACTACTGCCCTTAACCCCTTAAGGAAACATGCGAATTGAAGGATGCTCATCGGCTGTTCAATTTGGTTGGCGCCAAAGCGGGATAAGTCTTCGCCGGGCATGCCGAGCATTACGAAGTTGAATTCCGCTCCCAATTCGAGTAGTCGATCCCATCGCTCGTCAGGCCAATTCTTTTCGATTGCGGTCGAGCTTACGTTCAGCCCGATTGGCTCAGCCCCTAGTTTCGATAAACCATCAGAAGCGATTTGTTCATCAACTTCGGACGGAAACAATGTAGGGCGAACCGAATTCAATGTAGCGTCAATGCTGATTTGCTGAAGAACAAAGATCAAGGTATCAAACAAGTCATGCCCAGCTTCATCGAAGGGCTTTGAGATCGTATACACGTTCGGATTTCCGCGATGCACGCCGATCCGCCTTGGAATCCCCGCCACCTTGGCTAAGCGCGCATGGCTGTGCCCATCATCAAAAACCAAGCACAGATCAAAGCGACCACGTTTCATTCTTTGAATCCGCTTGAGCTTGCGTTGAGGGCCTCCCCCACGCTCGCGAATCCAGACTTCAAGTTGTTTGGGCCAGTTCGCAAAAACTTCAGCGACGGGCGGGCCACCTTCAAGGGTGATGTGAGCATCGGGGAACTTGCGGCGAACTTGCAGAACTGCGCCCGTTGTATTGACCAAATCGCCAACCATATCGCGAGCGATGATGAGGATGCGGCTTACCGGTTTTTCCATGTTCCGCAAGGCCGGGGCTTGGCCAAATTCACTTTATGGGGCGGATGATGGGTCTTGAACCCACGGCCTCCTGAGCCACAGTCAGGCGCTCTAACCCCTGAGCTACACCCGCCACGTGAGCCTATATTGTGGCATTTTTTTGCGTTCGTGGCATAGGCCCTATGGGTTTCGAAAGCGACAAGGGGCGTACGCAAAATAAACCATGGGTAAGATGCGCTGGTGAAGTCCTTCGTAACCCTATCGAGCCATAGGAAGCGGTTGTACCTGTTGCTTGGCGTACTGGCAATCGTTGCATTTGCCTCTGACTATTACTATGCGCCGTATTCCCAGCAGGTTAGCCTCAAAGCGCTAGCGCGTGAAAGGCGGTTGGCGTTGTTTTATCGGCAAATCCCTGCCGTTGATGGATTATTAAGCAACTTGTTCGGGATGACCGCCCGCCTTTCGGTTAAACATATTGAACCGCACGTTGGGGAGGATTCGGCCATGCTCTATGGATCGGTTTGGACCTATGAAAGCGACACCGTGCTCGGAAGGTACCACGCGATGTTTACATTCAAGGAGCTATCGGCAACACCCACATCGTTCATTTACAAGATCCGCATCGAACCCAGGGCGATCAAGCAGATACTGTCCAGTCCAGCCGAGTTCCCCGGAATGAGCTTCTATCCGGGAATGCATGACAAGCCGTTTTCCCAAGTTCTGGGGCTAGAACTTCAAACGATTGTTCGAGAAATGAACGGCAAGGGGGCTCGCCGGTTGGATATTTGGGGAACCGAGACCTTTCTCGCTTTCGATCCGGAGGGACAACTAGCAATCGAAATGCGTTCACCCTTACCCAACCCTTACGTCTCTGTTCTCACTTTGCCCAACTATGATCAGTACATGAGATTTCACCGTGACTACGTTCCCCAGTTGTACGTGCTGTTTGAAAAAATGTTCAAAGGGCCGGTCAAGGTCGAGCAAACGCTGTCGTATGGGTCCAGCCGATTTCCGCAAACGGACTCCCCGCAGGCACAATTTTTGTTGATCGCTACTTCGGGTCATGTCTACGGGGCGGTCGTCTCTATACGCGGTGACAAGGTTGATATCGACGTATTTTCAATCGGGGACAAGAAGTCAACGAGCGATAAGATTGATAGAGACATTCACAAAGACAACTTCCGACTTAAGCCCTCAAATGACGGTTCATTACAGCGCATTGAAATGGATTTGAAGGATTTGCCGCCAAAGAAGCAACCGTAACATCCTTCGCGCGGTCAGAGCCCCAGCTTTGACCAAATCGAATCAATTTTTGCCTTAACATCATCGGCCATGGTGATGAGTTTGGGGAAGTCGCGATTGAAGCCGTTCTCGCCCGGCCATTTGTGGGTGCAATCGAAGCCGACTTTGCCTCCGAATCCCATGCTCATGGCGGCGTGATCGAGTTGATCCACCGGGCCGCGCGTGTGTAAAACGTCGCGCCCAGGATCACAGTTTGCTCCGAGCCTGAACAACACCTCATCTAAATTCTGAACATCGCAATCCTCATCAAAAATGAAGACAAACTTGGTGAAGGCGAGGCCGCCGAGTCCCCAAATTGCATTCATCACCTTGAACGCATGGCCAGGATATTTCTTCTTGATCCGAACAAAGGCCACATTGTGGAAGCATGCCTCCACCGGCAAATTCATGTCGACGATTTCTGGAACCGTGAGTTGAATCATGGGCAGGAATATGCGCTCAACCGCCTTCCCCATCCAGCCATCCTCCATCGGCGGCTGACCCACGATTGTCGCGGGATAGATTGGGTTTTCCCGCATTGTGATCGCAGTTACATGGAGCACGGGGAATTGATCGGCCAAGGAGTAGTAGCCAGTATGATCGCCAAACGGCCCCTCAAGCCTTCGTTCGGAAGGGTCAACGTAGCCTTCGATGATAATCTCGGCATCGGCCGGGACGCTCACGTCAACCGTCTTTGCCTTCACCATTTCCATCCGCTCTCGCCGCAAGAATCCAGCGAAGAGCATTTCATCAATCCCCGGTGGGAGCGGAGAAATTGCCGAAAATGGAATCACGGGGTCGCCGCCAAGCACGATGGCAACCTCTAACTTTTTGCCGATTGCGCCCGCATCTTCCATCTGCCGCATGCCCGTTTTGTGCATTTGCCAATGCATTCCACAGGTGGATTTGTCAAAGATTTGCACCCGATACATGCCCACATTGCGCTTCCCCGTATTGGGGTCGTGGGTGAAGACGCACGGCAATGTAATGAAGGGGCCGCCATCTTCGGGCCAGCACGTGAGGACCGGAATCTTGGTCAGATCAATGTCTGCACCCATCAGAATAACTTCCTGGCAACGGGCCTTCGAAACGCTTTTTGGGGGGATGCTCTTGGCTTCGCCTAGCAAGTGAGGCAATGCCTTTAGCGCTTCAAGTGGTCCTTTTGGAATCTCAGGTTTGAGCAACGCCTGAATGCGTTCCGCGTGCTCCTCAAAATCATTGCAATCAAGGGCTAGGGACATCCTGCGTTTCGAGCCCATCGCATTGATCGAGACTGGCATCCCATATTTCACTGGAGAAAATGCTTCCTCGACGCGGTGGATCGTGGGATGACCCATGACCGCGCTCATATAGTTGAGTGTTCCCAAACGATGCGGTCGCCCGACAACGTTTTCGAATAGCAAAGCCGGCCCTCCGGCTTTCATTACGCGGTCGGCAATTTCGGTGATTTCTAAATAAGGACTGATGGGTTCCTTGATGCGTTTGAGCTCGCCAAGAGACTCAAGACGATCCAGAAATTCTCGATAATCACGGTAGGCCATCGGCTAAAACACCGACTTAACGCGACCAGAATCAAAAAGCTGATCGCGATAAATTTCACTGCCCGAGAACGTGACAACCGCCTTTCCCTTAAGGGCCATCCCGTGGAACGGAGAATTCTTGCCCTTGGTGAAGGTCCTGTTGACGTCGAAAGTCCACTCAACGTCTGGGTCAATAATGGTGATTTGAGCTACCGGTGTCTCGCCAGGCTTTAACGTTCCTGCGTCCAACCTGAAAATTTGGGCGGGTTTCGTGCTGAGCTTACGAATTGCCTCCAAGGGGGTCAAAATTCCCGCATGAACGATGTAGGTGAGGGTCACTCCTACGACGGACTCTAATCCCGCCTGTCCAAATGGAGCCAGGTCAAATGGGGCCTGAACCTCATGGCTTGCATGAGGGGAGTGATCGCTTGCAATACAGTCAATCGTGCCGTCCTGGAGGGCTTGCTTGATGATGTCAATGTCAACTTGTGTTCTCAGCGGCGGAAGCATCTTGTAGTTCGTATCAAACTCGCCGATGGCTTCTTCTGTAAACACGAAGTGTTGCGGACAGACTTCGCAAGTAACTGGTGCTCCCAGATACTTCGCCTGCCGAACCATTTCGACCCCACCCCAAGTGCTGATCCGCATCACGTGGAGGCGACAGCCGGTGTGGAGCGAAAGCAAGCAGTTTCGCATAACCATGACTTCTTCGGCGCTTCGCGGAATGCCTTTGAGTCCCAGAACTGCAGAAGTGGCCCCTTCATTCATCGCTCCGCCCGCCGATAAGTCAGCATCGTCGCAGTGAGCCAAGACCGGTATGTCGAGCTGGACGCAGTACTCCATTGCCCGCCGCATTGTGTGAGCATTTTGGATGGGAAACTCTTCGTCGCTAGCCGCTACAATTCCCGCCCGCTTCATGGCGGCCAGGTCGGCGATTTGCTCTCCCTTTAGGCCAACGGTCAAAGCCCCAACCGGAGCGACAAAAACGCCACCGGATTCTGGCGACGATGCCTTGTCAATGATGAAATCGATAAGAGAAGGATTGTCGAGGGGTGGATTGGTGTTCGGCATGCAGCAGATCGTAGTGAAACCGCCAGCCGCCGCCGCTTGAGTTCCCGAAACAATTGTCTCCTTGTGCTCGCCGCCTGGTTCACGCAGATGAACGTGGGGATCAACTAGCCCGGGCGTAATCCATAGGCCGGTGCAATCGAAAATCTCGTCTAGGTCATCAAAATCTTGATCAACGCCGACATACTCAATCTGGTCATCTTCCATCAGAACGCAACCGATTGCGTCAAGGTCCTGAGATGGGTCCAGTATTCGTCCGTTTTTGAGCAGAATTCTCACTTCGCCACCGCCTTCTTTGATTTCTTTGGTGCAGGTTTGGGAGATTCATCTAGGAACGCCCAATGCAGTGCCGCCATCCTTACATAAATTCCATTTTCCACTTGCGCGTTTATCACTGATTGCTCTCCATCGGCCGCCGAATCGTCTACTTCAACGCCACGGTTCATCGGTCCCGGATGCATCAAAATGCAATCAGGTGCAGCCCATCTAAGGCGTTCTCGAGTGATTCCGTACATCCTCGCATACTCGTTCACCGATGACCCGATTCCGCGGGTCATGCGTTCGCTTTGCAATCGCAAAGCCATGACTACATCTGCATCCTTTATCCCGTCTTCAAGGTCGAAGTAGAGCTGTCCCGGTAACAATCCGGCATGGGCTGGCAACAGGGTTCTTGGCCCAACGAATCGAATCGTCGCCCCCATCTTTGAAAGGAGCCAAGCGTTTGATCTCGCCACTCGAGAATGCTCGACATCTCCCACTATGGCGACGGTGATGCCATCGAGCTGGCCCTTTTTCTCGATGATGGTTAGGGCATCGGCCAGAGCTTGAGTAGGGTGCTCGTGGCGTCCATCCCCGGCGTTTATGACTGGTCCACCAAAGAACTGAGCCGCCAAACCTGGCGAACCGGAGTAGCGGTGGCGCATCACGAGAGCGTCAAGCCGCTCGTATCTCAGGGTCAAAATCGTATCCTTGAGAGTCTCGCCTTTGTTCATCGAGCTCCCGGCGAACGAGAAGTTGGTTGACTTCATGCCGAGGTAATACGCTGCCTGCTCGAAGGAGACGCGGGTACGCGTTGAATCCTCGAAAAAGAGCATTCCGACAACCTTCTTCACGGCGTCAATCGGTTTGCCCTGTTTCAGCCGTTGCTTGAAGTCGCCACCCAGCCACAATAATTCTTCGATTTGGGCGGGTTCCAAATGCCTAATTCCTAGTAGATTCTTCATTCTTCCTCTTGCAAGATTACGGCATCTTCGCCGTCCATTTCGGTTACCCTCACGATCACGTGATCGCCGGGGTTCGTGATAATTTCTTTGCCGCAATAGTCCGGCTGTATCGGGAGCTCACGGTGCCCTCGGTCAATCAGCACGGCAAGTTCAACGCTGGCCGGGCGGCCCAGTTCCATGAGGGCGTTCAGCGCGCTTCTAATCGTTCGCCCGGTAAAGACGACCTCGTCGACCAGAATCACGCGCTTATCCGTAATTTGGAACGGGATTTCGCTGTCATCCGTTACGGCCGGCGGGCGGTCGTCGCGATAGTTAGTAATATCAATCCTTCCGCAGGGAACGGTTACTCCCTCGATTTGGGTCATGGTGAAGGCTAATCGCTTTGCGATCGGCCACCCGCGTCGCATAATCCCAACAACAACGAGGTCTTCGGCTCCAGCGTGCGCCTCCAGTATTTCGTGCGCCATCCGACCCATTGTTCTGCGCATATCCGCAGCATCTAAAACCAACGCACCCATGGAATGATTATGGAATCCAGCGGCTGCTTGCCGCTCAGCTAAACTCTTGGGAATGATCATCTCAATCACCTTCTGTATGGAATGAAATTTCAGCCCCCGCGCCGCCAGGCTGGCGGAAGCACTGTTAGATCACTTCAAATCACCCGTTGGTCAGGCTCATCAAGTCTCAGAAATCAAGCTGATTCCTTCGGGGAAGGGCGTTTTTGATGTTAGGTTGGGGGCTGAGCTTGTATTTTCGAAGCACCAAGCTGGGCGGCACTGCGAGGCCCAGGAAATTTTCGCGGCGATAGCGAGGATGCCTAGGTAATTGAAGGAGTCTTCCCTAAGCGAGTCTCACGGAACATACAACCTTGATATTGGCGGGTGGAATGGAGGTCTCCTGCTTGACAAGTTAAGTGCCGCTAACATTCAACTTAACGAGCACGCCCTAACTTTGCTCACCAGCGATCAATTCAAAACCTTAACCGAGCGTCAGGGAGTGAAGATAACGGTTGTCAGCGTGTCTGATCTCGGATTTCCAAGTGGAGCCTGCATGCCGGCAATAATTGATGGCGCAATTCAACGTGGTTACCGCCTTTGCCCCATGGAGCTAGCGGTTCATTTTAGGCTTCAGTACCAAGATCAATCCGAAGAAATCGATGCGGTGGTAACCCAAAACTGCGCACCACCAGGTTCGATTACGGTAGCGAGCGAGCCGATTAGCCTAGACAAGCACTTCCCTAAGGGCTTCTACTTACGCAACATCGAAGGCCGATTGTGGCTACGAGGCTATCGCTCGGATGACGAGCATCAGTGGAACGCCTCCGACCTCTTTGCGTTTCTAATCGCTTAGGATCAATTCTGACGAATGAACGTTACTCGACCATCATAGGCGGGCACGCGCTATCCGGATAGTTTTGGGCCAACTCCAAGATATCAGCCATCATTGGCATCGCTCCTTCCTCAGGACGGAGTCCAGACCGAAACCCATCTGCCTTCACCGACGCGACAAACGCCGCGAGATCGAGTGAGCTGAGCACGTAATCTCGTATCACATGAGTTAACAACTGGGTGAAAAAGGAGCGTCGATAAGTAAAGTCGACGATGATATCCGCGTTTTGTCGTGTTGGCTCAACGAAAACTCGGTAGCTCGGCCGGACGAATCTCTGGTAGCGGTCAACGACATTCTTGGTTGAGCCACCCCGCTCAGCGATGTCCCGATGGATTCTGCCCAACAGGCGCTGGTCAGCCTCAACATCTAAGAAGCAGGTGAGATCGAAAAGGGGCAAAACTGGGTTTGCCAATACAAACAAACCTTCAACAAGAATGACTTTGGGCGGCGGCAATTCGGTGGTTCCGTCAGAGACTTGCATCGTCACGAAGTCGTAATTTGGAACTCGCACGGATTCGCCGCGCTTGAGTGCTTCTAAATGGGTGACCATCAGCCTCAGGTCCAGATGGGCGGGATGGTCGAAATTGATATCCCGTGGATCAATATTGTCCATGGGTGTCGTACCCCGGAAGTAGGAATCCATACTGAGGTTTCCAACGTGTTCAGAACCGATGGTCGAACTGATCTGTTTGGCTAGGAAAGTTTTTCCGCTACCGGAACCCCCCGCAATACCGATGAGGATAGGCTTAGTGGACATCTACGGGCAGAGTTTTGCACAAGGCAGTTGCACAATGTAGGTGTCAATAGCAAAACGACCCCGCAGGGGGTCGAGCAAATCTGGTGGGCCCAGCTAGATTCGAACTAGCGACCTCACCCTTATCAGGGGTGCGCTCTAACCAACTGAGCTATGAGCCCGAAAGCAGGAAATAGGATACCACGAACCGTCGGTTGACGTAGGCCTTTAGAATTCAAATGGGCCGCACCGATTAAGGCGCGGCCCAAGACGACTATCTTTAGAACGCAAACTTGCGGCTAAAGCCGAAGTTCAACCAAAGGTTGCTACGGCGTGGCAAACCGGCGTTCAGACTCTTTTCAAGCAAAGTAGAGTAGTTCACGCTTGGTGAAAACGTCCAGTCTTTGCCCAATCCAAATGAGGTGGCCGCCGATAGCTTAAGATCAGCAAATCCAGCCTTGTTTGAACCGTAGAAGAAGTTGTTGCTCTTCTTATCTCCGTAGCCGATCTGAGCTCCAAGGTTCCATGTGGTTGCCTTGCCCAGTCCCGTTGAATTAACTTCGTGGTTAACGCCGAGCGTTACGTAAGTGCCGAGGCCAGCGCTCGCACCTTTGTAGATGTTCAGCGTTGGGGTGCCCCAATACTTGCTTGAAGAAACTCCGAGATTCCATTCTTGGAATCGTTTGGCTCCCGTTCCGGGGAACTGATAGTCGATGTAGCCAACCCACCAGTTGCCACCGCCGTAAGCACCCTTATAGCTAAGAGTTGTATCAAACTCGGTAAATCGGTTCTTCGGGTTCTTCGGATAGTTCCCAGAATTCCAGCCGGTCAGTTCCATATTGCCCCACAAGTTCAACTCGATCCCGCTCGATTTGAGCGATACGCTTGGTTGCAAAACCCAATCGTTGACGAAGTTGACACCGCGCCAAACGTACTTCGAGCTGAGATCCACGTTTACAGTTGCGTCAATTTTTGGCTTTTCCTGGGCATGCGCACCTGCAGTCAGGGCGACACCCACAATGCCTGCTGTTCGATAAATGTTCATTGTTGTTATTAGCCCGAAACGAGCTCCCAGTATTTTTTCGGGGAAATGAACAGAAAACTTTAGGTTTCAGCTTCAACCGCCGATTGGGAATTGCTTCTTCATCCAGTTGGCAATCGCGTCAAGGGCGCTCGGCACAACCGGCCCGGTCATGCCTGGTTCTTTGTTTTCATCGGAAACTTCCTTCAGGTTGTGGCTTGCCGATGGAACTGCAAAGACTTCCGTGGCACCTTTTGCCCGGGCTTTCAACGCCTTCTCGAGAATTGGAGTATCGCGTTCAAGCGAGACCTGAATATCTTTCTGTCCCTGAACCACCAAGACCGGTCCCTCGAACCCGCTAACCGACTTGCTTGGGTCAAGGGTGAAGTAGCTCTTGAGCAACCTAATTGCCGACGGTGGAAAGAGTCCGCCCAACCCGACCGGAGGGTTGGGCGGGACCGTGCCCTTTTCCAAGACCTCCTTGATCGCAAGATCAACGTAATCGTTGTAGGTCTTGGCCGTGGCTTCAGGGACAGCATTTCTTTTTAGGCTGGCCGCGACCTGTTCTTTCACCAGAAAATCCAGTGTTCGCCCGGGCGCACCCATGAGGATGAGGCCAGTTGGTGCACCAACTTGGCCCTTAAGTTCGCGAGCTACCTCGCTGGCAATGATGCTGCCTTCACTGTGTCCCGCTATAACCAGTTGGCGATTATTAACACCGGGTTGCTTTTGCAAATACAGCAACGCACACTTGGCATCCCCAACAAATCGTTCAAATGAGAAAAAGTCGTTTTGCTCTTTTACGTCTGTTGGCCAGGTCCGCGCATAGCCAGGGGTTGCTCGCTTGTCAAATCTCAAACTTGCGTATCCCTCTTTGGCAAGGCGCTCGGCTGTTTGTTTGAGCAGATCCGTAATGAGGGTGGGCATTTGATTGCCATCCCGATCGGTCGGCCCCGAGCCAGGTAACAACAATACCGCAGGAAGCAACGATGCTCGACGCTCCGGCATCATCAAGCTCCCCCGCAATTGCAGGCCCCCATGACCCACGAACGTAACTTCGGTCTCCGCGGGAACCGCTAGCAAAGAAATTAGGACAGAGAGCATTCTTGCTCAGTTATACAGCCTGGCGGTTGGTTTTTGTGCCCTGGGATCGGTGGGGCCAGGTTGGCGAACTTGGCAAGGGCACGTTTTCCTCTCCCCGTCGGCGCCTCAATTCAAGCTGAAGGTTTTTGAACCCTTCGTTCATCGCCCAATGATGATTCGCGCCGAACAGCGGTTTAAGAATAGGAGAAAGCACCTTCAGAAGAGGCTTATCAGCCCGAATACGCCAATCATAGATCACCCCGGCAATATCCCCTCGTTGCGTCAACTTCCATTCACCAATCCCATCAAAATCGCCAGACGCTCGAATTTTGAATCCGTGGGGGCAGTGCGATTCGATGACCTCGAAAGACCATCGCAAGGTGTAAGGGAGCCAACCTTTTGTAAACAGGCTCACAACTTTGCCTAAACCCTTCTCGTCGCCGGGCTTTAGTATTCTCACATCAAGGTAAACGCTTGGCCACCATATGGCCAAAGCATCAACGTCCTCCAGAATGTCAGCAACCTCTTCAATGGTGCCTTGCACATTCCAGCTTGTTACGAAATGATAATCTGCGCTCACCAAATCATTTTTAAAAAGCGAATATGAATTTCACCTGAAACAACGATTTTTAAAGATGAATACGTCAGAATGTTTTGAGGTACGTATGCTGCTCACAAATATTGCCCTGTTAGTGATCGCCCAACAACCCGCGCTTCCCGAACACATTTTCGCTCAAATTGATCCGGGCAGGGATGTTGTGAGAGTGGACGGGAAGAATCTCGCGTTGCTGAGTCCGATCCACGTGGCCGGGAACGTTCAATTCTTCGATTGGGTCGGCAACAGCCAGTTGCACGCCCTTGAGATTGAACCCGGAGAGAAGTCGCTGCAGACAACGATCCACTCATTTAGTTCCTCGACGCGTAAGGACACCCCGTTAAGGCTCAAACCGAACGAAATGGTGGAGCAGTTCGCAGGTGTTGGCGAGGGCCAATACTACTTTTCATCGATGCTGACGGGAGCCGATGGCAAGGTGAGTTATCAACTCTCGTTTGTACGGGGAAGCAAGGTTACTCAGCTGCTTAACGGTTCAGAACTCCTTGAATTTGCAGAGTTTGCCGGCAATCTGATAGTTCAACCACAGGCAGACGGCCCTTTTCTTTGGTATCGAGACGGAGCCGTGGTGAGAGAGTTTCGCTACAGTGATGGAAAGCGCCGCGCCGTCTCATCTGATGAAACGGGCATTGTTTTGCTTGTGTTCGAGCCAGGTACCGAACCCGGCAGAGGTGTCCGCGCCTACGGATTTGACCCGAAGGCTGGAGACTTTGTGAGCGGTGAACGCCCGTATGGTGCCCAGGCTAGGTTAAGATCGGTGAATTCACGAACGTTGCCAATACAAATTCCTGGAATCGATGATGGCGCCCAAGCTGCGCTTCTTATGGGGGATGAGAAGTCCGAGTTTCCCGCCGCACTAATCGCGGCCGACTGTTCGCGAGCAATCGGTTCACCTGACCGGAAAAGCATTGCGTATATCACCCAAGGACATGCCTTTGTCCGCCCCATCATAGAAGTGACTGATGAACAGCTTGAAGACCTACTTGAAAAGAGGGAAGCTAAACGGCTGCTGAGCCAAGTGAAGCAAGTGGGAATTGGCTGGATGATTTATGGCTCTGACAGCGACAATGTGTTGCCTGGGAGCACAGAAAAAACAAGCGAAATGATCATGCCCTATCTCAAGAACGAAAAGCTGCTTCAAGGTTTTGCATATAGTTTTGGCGGCGGAGACATCAGCAAGGTTGAAGACCCCACTAAAACGGTGCTTGGATATGTTCAAGGCAAGTACGGACGCGCGGTCGTCTATCTTGACTCGCATGCCCGATGGGAAAGTCGCAAAAAGAAGCCGTGAGCGAATTGACGGTAACCTCTTGTCATGCTCGCGGTTGCACTTCTACTGTCCCTCCAGGCTCCGATTGAACTCACGCAAAACCTCGTGATCTCCAAGTCGGCTACGGTGGCGAAGAACACTTATGTTCTTTCGAGTTCCGATGAAAACGCCAGAACCGGGGCAATCACAATCAAGGGCGACAACCTGACGATTGACTTTGCTGGTGCAACCCTTCGTGGCTCATCTCCAGAAGCTGAGCCCGACCAGCGCCGGGGGACCGGAATCTATGTTGAGGGCAGTAACATTACAATCAAGAACCTACGGGTTCATGGCTTTAAGGTTGGTCTGGCTGCTCGTAATTGCCCCAATTTAAGAGTCATTGGTGGTGATCTAAGCTACAACTGGAAACAGCATCTTGGTTCTACCATCGAGAAAGAGGACTCGGCCGATTGGATGAGCTATCACCACAACGAGAAAGATGAGTGGCTCGAATACGGGGCCGGAATCTATCTGCGGGGTTGCAAAGACTTTGAAGTGCGGGCTTGCCGTATCGTAGGCGGCGAAAACGGCCTAATGATGGCTGAATGCGATAAGGGCCTCGTTTGGAATAACACATTCAGTTTTCTCAGTGCAATCGGTGTCGGCATGTACCGGTCCTCGGACAATCGAATCATGCACAACAACATTGACTGGTGCGTTCGGGGCTACTCCCATGGTCGATGGAATCGGGGCCAAGATTCGGCGGGGATTTTGATTTACGAACAATCCATGCGCAACACCTTCGCATATAACTCGGTAACGCATGGTGGGGACGGGTTCTTTCTTTGGGCGGGGCAGAGCACGATGGACACTGCCGTGGGTGGTTGCAACGATAATCTGGTCTTTGGGAACGACTTTTCGCACGCTCCAACGAATGGGATAGAGGCAACTTTCTCCAGAAATACTTTCGCAAATAACCTTGTTTTAGAATGCTGGCATGGTGCCTGGCTGGGCTATTCCTACGATACGCACGTCGTTGGGAACATCTTTGCCCACAATGCCGAATCCATTGCCTGGGAGCACGGGCAGAAAAACGAGATCGCGGCAAACATGTTCTATCACGACACGATGGGAATCAATTTGTGGCAAAACAAGTCCCAAGACCCGAATTGGGGATATCCCAAGAACCGAGACACACGCAGTCAGAACTATTTGATAAGGCAAAACGAGTTCCAAGCGATATTCAGCTCGGCTTTGAATTTGCGTGACACTATCGGCGTCCGAATGCTGTCTAACGATTTTGTATCGAATGGAAAGGTAGCGACCCTGACGGGAGATACCAGCGCATTCGTGTTTGATCGAAACGCAGTATGGGTGCTGAATGCGGTTGATGTTCCAGAGGGATCAGGCAATCGCGTAGCGACTGAAGCAACCAACGTTCCGCCGCCTGCCACCATGAGGCCAGATGGAAACGTGCTTGATTCAAGCGGGAAAGACTATGCAGATCGATTCAAGCTGCTATGGATGCCTTACCCCGATGATGAAGAGCAGACCCGAGGACAAGACCAAGATATCTGGCTCAAAAACTATATCAAAGAGACCCGAAAGCTTGCGCCCAAACCTCTAAAAGACGGTAAGCGACCGTACCTACAAACCGATATTCGGGGCCGACGCTATATTCTGGTTGACGAGTGGGGGCCTTACGATTTCAAGCGGCCGCTCCTGTGGCTTCGAGGTGAGAAGAACGGAGAATTGCAGTTTGAGATCCTCGGCCCCAAGGGACAGTGGAAGGCAACATCGGTTTCCGGAGGAGAACTTTCGAGCCAAACGGGGGATGTTCCTGGGATGGTCACGTTCAAGCCCGAACCCGGGAATATTTCGATCAAGTTGGAATACGTCGGTGCGGCTACCACAGACTATCGAGGCGTCTCTACACCTGCGGGCCAACCGATCCCATTTGAATTCTCCAAGTTCAATCTGCCCATCAACTGGGTCATCAACTTCTACAGTTGGGATCCAAAGTCTGTAGCTGATCCAAAAGCGGCCATGCCCCCGCTGAGTGAGATGAACTTAGGCAATCCATTGAAAACGTTGACGTCAACGAAGCTGGACTACGGCTCGGGCGGCGCGTTTGAAGAGGGTCTCCCCGCCAACGCCTTCGCTACGATTGCGACGGGTTCCTTTACCGTGGATTCCGGGAACTACACCTTGAACGTAACGACCGATGACGGGGTCCGAGTTTGGGTTGACGACAAACTTGTGATTGCGGACGCTTGGAAATACCAAGGGCCAACGGCTTACAAGGCTCAGTTAAAACTCGGCGGCCAACACCGTATTCGAGTTGAGCATTTTGAGATTGATGGCTATTCGGCGTTGAAAGTTGAGATCGTACCGGCCAAGGGCTAAGCAACAAAAAGCCCCCAACCATACGGTCGGGGGCAAAAAATTGTCAAGGATTAATTAGGCATCAGCGGCTTTGCTGGCCATGTAGTCCTTCTCGCTGACAAACTTGAAGAGCTTTTGGCCCTCGTGGGTTGCAGTAAAGGCATAGCGAACTTGCTCGCCGGACTTGGTCTTTCGGACCATCTTCATCTTCTTGATCGAATCGTCACTCACTTCAACGTGGGACCGAGTCTTGAGGTTATAAAATTTCATCGTTAAAAACTCCTCTGTTTTCTTGCCGACCCGGACTCGCCGCGTCGTTCCAGTATTGTATCACAAATAGGTTCAATCGAACCTACTAAATGATCGCTCCTTAGCAAGACGTTGGATTATCTCACGAAGGAGCGGGATTTTGCTTGAGAATTGGCTCAAAGTTGCCCTAAGCAGCCCATTTCTTCTCAGTTTTTGCGTTTGCTCCACTGATCTCGCAATCGGGTGAACTTACTTTCGAGAGGAACCGCAGTTCCGTTAACCCAAATCGCAACGATGTTTGAGGTCATAGCGCAAGGATCTCCATCACACAAAACAAGGTTTGCAACTTTGCCCGTATCGACTGAACCTAGCCGGTCCCCAACCCCTAAAATGTCAGCGGCATCAAGAGTCATGGCTTTTAAACAATCGTCCATTGTAAGGCCATAAGCACAGGATGTCGCAGCTCGGATCGGCAGATTGAACGCGCCCGAATTATCTTCTGTCGCAAAACAGAATTTCACGCCTGCCTTCTTGAGCAAGTAGGGCGTAGCGAACGGCGCATCGTACGGATCGAAATCTGAAACCGGTGCATTTGAAGCCAGCGTGCTTTTGCCAGCCGGATTGAGAATCACGGGGATCTTTCTTCGGGCGAGTTCATCAGCCAACTTCCATGCATCAGCAGCTCCCGAAAGAATGCCTTTGACCTTGTATTTGTCGATAAACGCGAGAGCCCGTTCGATACTCGTCTTGTTTCGGACTTTGAAAACGATCGGAGCGGTCCCCTCAATATATGGGCGCATCGCTTCGAGACTCAATTCTTTGGGAACTTTAGCTCCTTTGAGGTATTCCGTGGCCTTGTCGAAGTATCTGTCCAGCTCACTTGTGCCTTGAAGAATTTCCTCAAGAGTCTCCTCGTGGTGCTTCACCATTTCTCCGCCGAGGACTTCGCAAAAGTCATCTTCCTCAAAGCCACCGCCTCCCCCGCCCGGAAACGAAACGACCAAGAATTGGCGCCCCAATCCCATTTGTTCACCGGTCCAGCCGAAGTGATTAACGAGCGAAGCCTGACCACAGACTGTGCCACCACCAGGTCGTGACAATGACGTCAATACACCGCCGCATCGAGCTACCGGAAAGTGCTCGCTTTGAACGTTGATGGCCGTTTGGGCGATCAAGTCGGGCTGGAAAGTCCCAAGCTCGTTGGCATCAACGGTCTGTCCGATGGGCGAAATCTCACTGAGTCCAATCGAGTTGCCCGCATCAATGAAACCTGGATACAGGTGCATCCCCTTGGCGTCTACCCGGTGAACTCCGCCCGGAACGCTCACGTCTGTTCCAACCGCCGCAATCTTGCCATCTCGAATCACGACCGTTCCCTTTTGAAGGACCGGGCCGCTCATCGTGTGAACCGTAGCGTTCGTTATCGCATAGTCGCCGGAAGTGGGCAGATTCATCGGCTTTGTTTGGCGATTCTCGGGCAACGTCTGGGGGAGCGGCATTCGACTATCCACGCCGAACATGTCACGCCGTTCGAAGAATACTTCCCCTTCGATGAGCGAATAAGCGCAACGTGAGTAGGGGCTCAATGGGTGGCCATCCCAAATCGTGATGTCCCCGTCCTTGCCAACTTCCAGCGAGCCAGTTCGGTGATCAATCCCGATGAGCTTGGCCCCATTTATGGTCAACAGGGCGAGCGCTTGGTCTTCACTTAATCCGCCGAATCGCATGGTCTTGGCGGCATCGAGAGCCAGAGAAGGCATTCCACCAATTCCGTCAGTATTTGCCGAAACTGTAACACCGGCGTTGGTACAAATCGCCGCATTATAAGGAATCGCATCGTATCCTTCAATTTTGAAGGACCAGTTGTCAATGAAAATGGAAACGCCGACTCCCGCCTTGGCGAGTTCTGGGGCGATCTTGTAGGCTTCGAGGGCATGCTGCAACGCACCAAGTTTAAATCCAAATTCTTGGCTGAGGCGAACCATCATCAACATCTCATCGGCCCGATAGGAATGGCACTCGACCCAGACTCTCCCTCGCAATATATCGGCAAGGGTATCGAGCCGTACATCTCGGCGCGGCATCTTGCCCGACTTCGTCTGATTCCACTTATCCCATGCCTCCATGTACTCGCGGGCTTCTGTAAATGCTCGCCGATACACGGTTTGCACGCCCATTCGGGTGCGCGGATATCGTTGTGGGGCGGTTGTTCCATTCGGCCCAGGTTGAGAGGTTTGGCCCGAACGGGTGACGTTTTCACCCAGGGCAAACTTGATCATGCGAGGCGCGTCTGGAACGATGAGTTCGGCTACCGAGCGGTTGTATTTGAGCTTAATTACCTTGCTCTCACCGCCGATACAGTTAGCCGACCCGTGCAATGCCAACCCTGTGGTTTCACCTCCGGCAAGAGCTTGCCAAATGTTCTTACTTGTTGGGTTGAGGACATCGGCGATGCGGCATTCTGCCGTAATGCTATCGGTGCCTTCGTTGGTCGCATCAATTCCACGGTGGATGTGTGCGTCCACGATTCCGGGCATCACAACGCGCCCTTTGGCGTTGATTACTTGAACGTTAGGCGGAGTCTCAAGGTTCTTCCCGATCTTGGCTATCTTCCCGCCAAGGACAAGCACGTCAGTATCGTCAAACGCCCCTTTCGTGACGGTCAATACTCGACCGCCCTTGATGAGAACATTGCCGTTCATGGTTATCGAGGGCTTTCGTGAAGCCGCGGTTTCCACTTGAGCAAAAGCATTACAAAGCACCGCTAAGGCGAGCACAATTCCAAGTCTTCTCACTTCACAACCTCCATCTTGCCGCTCACAATCACGGCTTTCACGACCGATTTATCATCCTCAAAGTTGGCAGACATGAGCACAAAATCTCCATCCATCCCAACCTTGATGGAGCCGCAGCGACTGCCTAGCCCCAAGATATTTGCCCCTCCGCTTGTAAGTGCCGACAAGACCTCCGGGGCCGAAACTCCATATTTCAAAAGATTCCGGGCGTTCTTTAGGAAGTCGGTACGTCCACCGTCACTGGTAAGGGCGACCGGAACTCTGGCTTTGAGTAAAACCGCCAGGTTTGTCGTTCGCTCCAGCCATTCGTCGCGACGCTCTTTGCGGATTTCGGCGGGCGTGGTGTCGTCGCCTGTAAGTGAGGGCTCGCTTCCCATGTCCACCCTTATGATCACGGGAGTTTTGTTCTCCGCAAGAACAGGGGCCATTTGGTAAGCCTCTCTTCCCCCGACGATGATAGGTTTTAGGCCCAGCTCTTTGCTTAATACAAGAGCTCGATGCACATCGCGGCTTGTGTCCGCCATGAACAATGAGAACTCCTTTCCTGTAGCGGCTGCTTGTAGATTTTGCAGAAATGCGTCCTTGGGTTCACCGGAGTAGCCCTGAGCGTCATAAATCGTTTGCCGCATGAGGGCAATGATGCCCATGAGGCTACCGGGGTAACCGCCCGCGCCCCCTCCACCACCTCCTCCTCGAATAGAGATTTCTTGGCCGAAGGTTTTGTTCAAGACGACCGGAGGTTTGCCCAATCTTGCAATAGAGCATTCACCACGAATGGTGCCGCTACCGGGAGCAAATAGGGTTGTTACGACCCCGTTTTGAAAAGAAACGACGGGATCAAAATCAGGCGCAAAGCAATCTCCAGCAACCAGGTCAGAGCGAATTCCCTTCCGATTTGCCTCCCACATAGAAGCGTAGGCGCGATCGGTTGTGTTCCGAGCGGGGGCGGCGGTCGCTGGATCGGGCAATTTGAGGCCGCTCGTGGTGTAGGCATCAATGAATCCAGGATAAAGCACCATCCCAGCGGCATTAACAACCTCGGCGTTTGCCGCCGTGATGGTCTTGCCGATCTCGACGATTACTCCGTTGTTCACAAGAACCGACGTATGCTCCAGATATTGCGAGCCATCCCACACCTTGGCATCCACGATGAGCAAACGCCCGGCCTGAGCTGCTCCTAATGCGGCGACAAGAGTGCTTACCGCAATGCTGAGAACGCGACCATTAAATGCCATCGAATTCACCTCCTCGACGTCCACCACCACCCTGGCTCAAGCCCGCAGGCTCAGGCACGATTGGTTCTAAGGATTTTTTGGTCAGTTCGCCGTTGAACTGCACCAAATCCTTTGCCCAGACTTCGTTCAGCCGTTTGAGGATGTCATCAAGCTCGGCCGAGAGACGCTCAAAAACGGCTTGGCTCCCTCTACTGGGTGGACCATCTCCACCCAGAACAACCGGCAGTAGGGCGGCGAGGCGATTGTTTAGTTTGATTGGATAGTTCAGAGGATCTTGACCGCTCTGGTTTTTCACCTGATAGATGTCTTCCTCAATCGCAGAGAGCTTCGTCACCAGGGCTTCAGACGCCTTCGCAAGCCCCTTATCTTTCTCAATAAGGGCCGCTACTTTCTTTTTCACATCTCTGATTTTTGCGTGCGCCTCGTGTGTTTCTGTCAGCCTGTCAGCGATCCGGCGAGCGAGCTTGAACTGCTCCATTTGTTCAGCGTCGGTGCCGTCGGTCCGGGGATCCTTGGTTAGCTTTGCGTCTCGCGTAGCCGACCAACTTCCAGGCTTCATCGTAACTTTATAGGTCCCCGGCGGAGCGGCAATAGAGCCTCCGAAACCGCCCCACATGATAAGTCCAGGTAGGGTTCGTGCGCCCGGATATCGCGGGGCAGACATCGTTGTTCGATTAAATCCAGCCTTGCCATCGACCTTTGTGGTGGCGATAATGGCACCGAAAGGATCGGTGAGTTCAAACTCGATTCCCGCCGCGTCGGCTGGAAGGAAGTAGCTAACAATAAAGCCGCTACGAGGGTTCTTGCCGACCGTGCCCGATCCGCTGCTACCCCAGTTCACTTTGATCGTATCCCTAGGAGCAAACAGAAATGGCTCAGTGGTCTTCGCCACGATTTGGCGTAGCGGCGAGATATCGTCCAGCACCCAGAAGGACCGGCCGTGAGTCGCAACAACCAAATCATCGAGCTTTATTGTCAAATCATGGATTGGCGTGAGGGGAAGATTGCCTTTAAACCGCTCCCAGTTTGCGCCTCGGTCTAAGCTCACAAACAACCCGGTTTCGGTGCCTGCGAACAATAGGCTGGGTTGTGCCGTATCCTCACGAACCACTCGAACAGGCGATTCGGAATCGATTCCCTTGACCAAGAGTTCCCAAGATTGACCGTAGTTGCGCGTGACATAGATGTAGGGTTTGTAATCGTCATTCTCATGATTATCCAGGGCGAGATAAGCCGTTCCTGGGTCTGAAGGCGAAGCATCAATCATGGAACACAATCCCCAAGTGGGCATACCGGCGGGAGTAACATTGGTCCAAGTCGCCCCCCCATCTTTGCTCAAATTAACCAAGCCATCGTCCGACCCGGCCCAAAGCAACCCCTTTTGAATGGGGGATTCGGCGAGGGTGAAAACGGTGCCGTAATACTCAACGCTCGTATTATCTTTCGTGATCGGACCACCACTAGGGCCGAGGGTTCGCTTGTCGTTTCGCGTGAGGTCTGGGCTAATGTTAAACCAGTTGTTGCCCAAATCGGTCGATTTCATCACGTGTTGCGAGCAAGTGTAAAGCACGTTTGGATCATGCGGGGAGAACACAATTGGGAACGTCCATTGGAATCGCTCTACCAAATCTACCGCCCCATGCCCCATAGGGTTATCTGGCCAAGGATCAACGGCTCGACTCATGTTGGTTCGGTGATTCATTCTCGAAAGGTCGCCGCCGTAAGAGCCGCCAAAAACGATTTCAGGATCGTCGGGTTTTGCCACCACGTAACCGCTCTCGCCACCGGCTGTTCCCGTCCAATCTGTAGCCGCGATGCCAGATCCAAACGTTCGGCTCGGAATTCTCACGGTTGAGTTATCTTGTTGGGCGCCCAATATGCGATAGGGGAACGCATTGTCAGTGGAAACATGATAAAACTGGGCGGTTGGCACGTCTTGGGCTGTCCAGCTTTGTCCCCCCGTCGTTGTCACACTTGCGCCACCATCGTTGGATTCAATCATCCGCTTGGGGTCATCGGGAGCGATCCACAAATCGTGATTATCCGAATGGGGAGTGCCCACGCTACCAAACGTCTTGCCGCCGTCGGTCGACTTGCCCATTCCCACATTAAGGACATATACGACTTCGGCATCTTTGGGATCGGCGATGATGTGAGTGTAGTACCATGCCCGCTGTCGCCAGTTGCGCGAATTATTGGTCATGGTGAAGGTCTTTCCCGCATCATCGGAACGGAAAATCCCGCCGTCTAGTGCCTCCAAGTGTGCCCAAACTCGCTTTGGATTCGCCGGCGAAACACTGAGGCCGATTTTGCCCATAATGCCTTTGGGTAACCCGGGGGAGCGTGAGATATCATCCCACTTAGCTCCGCCATTGGTAGTTTTGAAAATGCCTGAACCGGGGCCACCCGAATTAAGCATATAAGGCGTGCGCCACGATTCCCATGTGGCGGCATAAAGGGTTTCGGGATTGCTCGGATCCATGCAAAGATCTACCGCGCCGCTCACCTCATTCTTGAAGAGCACGCGTTTCCAGTTCTTACCTCCATCCGTCGATTTGTAAACACCCCGGTTGGGGTCAGCCTTTATCTTGCCCGAGGCGAGGTCGCGGTCCACATAGATATGCCCGAGTGCAGCAACATAAACAACATCAGGATTGGTAGGGTGAATCACGATACGCGCGATGGTTTGGCAAGCTTTCAGACCGATGTGTGTCCACGTTTTGCCCGCGTCGGTGCTTCGATAAACTCCATCCCCATGAGAAATGTTTCCGCGAATATCGCGCTCGCCGGTGCCTGCATAAACAACATCCGGGTTGCTCGGTGCGACCGCTAGGGCCCCGACCGACGCAGTGTTAAAGAATCCGTCTGAAACACAATCCCAATCCGTTCCGCCGTTGGTTGATTTCCAAACTCCGCCACCGGTGGCCCCGAAATAATATTCTTGTGGGCGAGCTTGGGAGCCCGCACAGGCTACGGAACGGCCACCCCGAAAAGGACCAACCAAGCGCCAGTCCATGCCTTCATAAGGCTTGAGGCTTTGAGCTTGAACCGAACAGAGCTGTGCTAAACAAAGGGATGCCGCGATGAGGCGACCAGAACAACGCAAATTCACTTTGCTACCTTACCCAGAAACTCATCTTGTTCTCCGAACGCTCTCCATCATAATCACGGTATGAACCTCGATTTTCTTAGCGGTCGATTCGATGACCGCGAACCAACGTCCGTTCGAACCGTACAAGACTTGCGGGAAATTTGGCAAACCCAGCCCGATCCAAGTGACAATCGAATCGTCTACAGGACATACGGCTTACCGGGTGCGGATTCGGATCAGCCCGAGTTGCTTTACGCATCCACGGTGATCGAACCGGGCGATGTTCGTGGGGAATATTTCATGACTCGGGGACACTTTCATGTGAAGCCCGAGCGCGGCGAATGGATGCTCACTCTAAGCGGAGATGGAGCTTTGCTACTGCGGGATCGGGCGGGCAGAGCCTGGACTGAGCCTCTCAAACCCGGCTCCGTCAATCTAATAGACGGCCGGTACGCCCATCGAGTCGTGAACACCGGTACCAGGCCTCTAGTGTTTGTCGTGACGTGGCTTGCGGATTGTGGTCACGACTATGAAACCATTCTGCGCGAAGGATTTGGACTCTCGGTCCGTCTCCACTAACGAGCTATGATACAACTAATGTTTGCTTGCCTTGCGCCTGATACGCCCGCTGACTGGGGCAAAGAGGCGCTTGCCATGATTCGCCGGAACTATTACTTGCCGAAGGCGAAGCTTTACTCCGAGAGGCCTTACCGTAAGCAACCGGCTTTCAATTGGGGTGTTGGCGTGATGTTGTCGGCCCTCAATGCCGCCGCCCGGGTAGATAAGAAGTACATACCGTGGTTGCGTGAATATGCCGATGCAAGCCGGGTGTACTGGAACAAGGGCGGATACGACGTTTTGCCTGCCCCTAAACCCCTCGATCGCTACTACGACGACAACGCGTGGATGGCCCTGGCACTTCTGGAAACTTACGGTATTTTGAAGGATGAGAAGTATCTCAAGTGGGCAAGGGGGGCCCTCGATTTCGCGCTGAGTGGCAAATCAAGCGACGCCGGGGGCATCTATTGGCGAGAGCAAGAGAAGTCCACCATGAACACTTGCAGTAATGCTCCAACCGCCCTTGCTTGCCGCCTGTTTGCGAGGGATTCCTTAGATGAGGTGTTAAATCTAAGAGGAGAGGACCTTTACGAGTGGACGTTCCAAAATCTCTGTGATCGGGAAGGAGATTGGCTGTATTGGGACTCCCTGTCAACGAATGGTGAAAGGGACAAAACTAGGTGGAGCTACAACACGGCGCTCATGATTCGAACTTCCAAATATTTGAATACCAATCCCACGCCGACCTTTGACAACTCTCTAAAGAAGTGGCTGGTGAACGGCAAGTTGTGTGACCCCGGTCGATTTGCTCACTTGCTCTTGGAAGCATGGGTAGACGTAAAAGGATATCAAGAGGTGTATTTGCGACCTCTTGAAGCCGTTCGAAGCGCTCGCTCTCCCAAAGGTTATTATCCCGCTCATTGGAGCGAGCTCAAAGTCGCGAGCAATCCCGAGTTGCTTGATCAGGCAGCTTTTGCCCGCGCTTGCTTTGTTCTGGCCGCGGGCCAAAAAGTTGCGAAGCAGTGAGTGCCCCAAGCGGTTATGTGGGCGGGTGCAACCTGATGCTTCATTAGTTCGTAGAATGGTTTCTAGGGTGCCCAACTACGCCGCAAGTCCCACTTGAAAAGGCGGGTTTGCGCCATACTGAACCTAAGCGTGGCAAAGCCGAAAGTTGCGGTGATCATCCCGGCATACAACGAAGAAGAGCGCATTGGCATTGTCCTGCGCGCGGTCAGCCAGTGCAAACTTGCAGACGAAATCATAGTCGTGAGTGATGCCAGCAAGGATCGAACCGCGACCGTCGCTCGCCAGTTTCCAAACGTGCGAGTCCTGGAACTCCCATTTAACACGGGCAAAGGCGGGGCGATGGCGGCCGGAGCGGGAGCAACTGATGCGGAGATACTCGCGTTTGTCGATGCCGATCTGGATGGCCTCAAAGGCACTCACGTTGACCAGATAATTCGTCCGATTTTGGAGCGACGATGCGATATGTGTATTGGCGTCTTCCGTGGGGGTAAGTTCTGGTCCGATACCGCTCAACGGATTTCGCCCTACATTAGCGGCCAGAGGGCCATGACTCGCCCCTTGTTTGACTCTATTCCGTTTCTTTCCGAGATTCGCATGGGCGTGGAAGTGACCATCAACACTTACGCAAAGCGGAGCAAGGCACGAGTTATGCGTACGGTTCTATCGGGCGTCAGCAACACTTACAAAGAGACCAAAATGGGTCTCGTTAAGGGTGTTGCGGCGCGAACGAAGATGTATGCGGAAATTGTGCGCGCGATGCACCGAATCAACCGTAAAAACAACCGTCCGCCCAGCGATCGCATAACAATGCGCGAAAGGAAGGCCCGTGGTAAACGTTGGAAGTAGTGTAATGATATTAATATCGCTCGTTTTGGGTCTTGGATGCGCTAAACCGGAAGTGGCAGAAATTGAGCCCGTTAAATTGCCCAACGTTGCCGTATCTGATCTCGGCAAACGAACGGTTGTCCTGTACAACAAGAAAGTGCCAGGGAGCAAAGAATTGGCCGAGTTCTATGCGTCCAAGCGCGGCATCCCTCCAAGCCATATCGCGATCACGAATGTTGCCGAGACCGAGGAAATGGCCCTTGGCGAACTCACCGAAGGATTGTACGTTCACTTGCGCACCAAGATCAAGGAACTGGTCGACCAGGGCGAGAAGATTGACTTCATTGTTTTCTCCAAGGGAATCCCATTGCGAACGTGGCAAGATCGCCATTACTCGGTAGACGGCTATGTCTCGACCATGGACATGCAGTTACCCCATGTGAAGAACGACCCACCAACTGGCGAGGAGTTGCAGAAAATTGCAAACCCCTACTTCGGGAAAAGCGAGCCATTTAGCCACGCCAAGTACGGCTTCTACTTGGTAACTCGCCTCGATGGATACACATTTGAGGATGCAAGACGTTTGGTGGAAAACGCGGCCCGAGCGCTGCCAAACAAGGGTCCGTTCTTTCTGGATAGCGATCCTGGTCGAAGGTCAGGTGGGTATGAGCATTTGGAAAAGAGCCTCGCAAATTCGGAGAAAAATCTGAAGTCGAAGGGATATGAGGTGGTGCTTGAATCCACAGATCTATTTGTTAAGCCTGGTCAGCCTGTTGCTGGTTATGCGAGTTGGGGCAGCAATGATGGCCATTTTGACCTTGGCGCCTATCGCGGCATCCAATTCAAACCCGGCGCAATCGCCGAGACTTTCGTTTCAACCAGCGGAAGAACCTTTATTCCAGGCACAGAGGGTGGCCAGAGCTTGATAGCTGATCTCGTCCGAAGTGGTGTAACGGGCGTTAAGGGCTATGTCAAGGAGCCGTATGCATTCGCCCTCGCCAAGCCCGACATTCTGTTCGACCGCTATACATCCGGCTTCACGCTGGCTGAGAGTTTTTACATGGCGTCACCCTTGCTCAAGTGGAAAGATATCATTGTTGGTGACGCCATATGTGCCCCTTATAAGAAATGACAGATCCACTAATTCAACCGGCGGGTCTGTTGGCACGCCCTATCGAGGAACTCCGTCCAGAAGATTCACTTCATCGGGCCGCCCATATTATCCGCTCCACGGTTGGGCATGTCGCGCCGGTCATGGGCGGCGGTCGTTACATCGGTGTTGTAAGCGAGACTTCGCTCGAGCAGGCCCTGGCCGAAAGTGTCGAGCCAACCCAACCGGTTCTTGATGCCGTGGTGAGCCACCCGACTATTGCCGCCAGTGCAACTGGAGCCGAGGTTTTGCGGGTGTTGAGGTCGAGTGCGGTTGACCAATTGGTTGTCCTGAGTGAAGATCAAGTGCCAATTGGCCTGATCTCGGCGAGCGACCTGTTCCCCCGTCAAATAAATCGACCCGTCCCCGCAATCATTGGTGGCATGGCGACGCCCTTCGGTGTTTATCTTACAAACGGGTCTGTGACCGGCGGCGTAAGTCGATGGGCTCTCGTAGGAACTGGCGCCGTCATGTCGTTGCTGTTTATGATCGCGCTGATCGTTGGCGACAGCTTAATCTTGCTGCTTCCGGAAACGCCTCTTGTCTTAGCCGTGGGCCCCTGGTTACCAATCCCCTTGTTTTGCCTGTTTTTTAAGCTGATCCCGTTAACGGGCATCCATGCGGCGGAACACCAAGTCGTGCATGCGTTGGAGCGCAACGAGAGGTTGGTTCCGGAGGTAGTGCGCAGGATGCCGCGAGTTCATCCCCGATGCGGAACAAACATCGCTGTGGGATTTTCAATCTTTTACACCCTGTACAACTGGCAGTGGGTACCAGAGGACAATGTCAGATTTTTGCTCTCGTTGCTTGTAACGGCGGTTGTTTTCCGACCGGTGGGTGGTCTCGTGCAGCTATTGGTGACCACGAAAAAGCCAACGGAAAAGCAGATTGCGAGCGGAATTAAGGCCGGGAATGACCTATTGGAAAACTACGCAAAGAACCGAAGAACTTCGGCGTCACCGCTTGAGCGCATTCTTAACATGGGCATTTTGCAAGTGATGCTTGGTTCATCGGCAGTTGCGATCGCCGCCCATTACATCGCTGAGTGGTGCCATTTCCCGATTTCTCTCTAACCAGCTTGCCGCATTTTTGACTGAGCATAAGAAACGCTTCGGTCTAACCAATGAAGAAAGTGCTCGTAGTTATCCAGGATCTCACGCGGCATGCAAACGTAATCGCGCATAGGCTCCATGGTTGGGTCCGGCCTCAATGGGCCCGCGCCCGGAAGCTGCAGGGCCTCGCAAAGGTCTTCGGGGCTTAGCTTCAAACCGAGCTCTTCCCCAATCAAAAAGGCGAACATCTTCTCGCCGGTGTAGATTCCCATGCCGCCGAACATTCGACGTGCGCGGACATCGTAACCTTCGGCTGCGCGCATCATTTGTTCGTATCGGAGGGGGCGATAGACCATTTATACCCAGACGGGCAAGCCACGAGGGCAAGACTGAAGTAAGAATTATACACCATTAATGGCGGAATCGTGAGAATTTTGAACCTGCTCGGCAGAAGTTTCTTCGATAACCGGCTTCTTTATGCTCTCAAACGTCCATCGAACGCACAAAATAGCGGCGGCAACGGAAATGCAGGAGTCTGCAACATTGAAGACGGGAAAGTTAATAAAGGTCACCTGAATCATGTCCGTTACCTTCCCATGCCAGAGTCGGTCAATGAGGTTACCGAGCGCTCCACTCGCCAGTAATCCCATCGCAACATGCACCCACTTACTGTCATCGGGTTGCTTGTAAGCGTGGCGGCCAGCGAGAATCGCGATAACGAGGGCAATTGGCGACAAATAGACACCAAGTCCCTGTAACTTGCCAAATGCAATGCCTTCGTTATAGGTAAGCGTTAGATCCAGCAGGTTGCGAGCAACGACCATCGATTGGCCCTCCGCAAAGTGGCCTCTCGCCCAGAACTTCACCGCTTGATCGATCACGATAAAGCCGATGAAGAAACTCCAAAAGATCCTTCTAGAGTTCACCAGCTAACCGCCCGGCGATCGCGTGCGGTCAGCAGGTGCCCGTTTACTTCTGTCACGTCGGGGCGCCGAATCCGGCTCCGCTCACACTTTGGAAACTCACTCAACTTAAAGCAGAACCCTTCTTCACCTTCAATAAGTTCCACCCAGCTCATTTTGTAGAGGATTGCGAGTTCGTTCGGCTCGAACTCCCTTAGCGGCGCAAGCTGATCAGGCGTATTGGAAACACAGACGATCACGTCCTGCGAGTCTTTAACGTCGTTTTCCGCCTTCCAAGTTTCGAAAGCTGCGTAGCAATCGGCCCGCTCCGCAATCAGTGCGCTCACTTTTCGCTGCACGTTGTTTTCGGCGATCTCGTTGATCCGTTCACGACTGGGCGGGCTAATTAGTTCTAGATGAACCGACTTTCGATGGTTATAGGCCGGGATTCTTCCGTAGATCTCTTCTGCCGTGTGCGGCAAGAGCGGAGCGATCAGCTTAGTTAGCTGGATTAGAACTGTGTGGCATGCCCTCTGGCCCGAACGGCGACTCTCCCAATCCGCTCCATCGCAATACATGCGATCCTTGATCCCGTCTGCGTAAACCTTCGAGAGTTCCTTTGCGCAGAAGTTATGAACACTTTCAATCACCTTCCGATAATCGAAATCGAGATATGCGTCGGCGCAATCGGCTACCAATAACTCGGTTTGCTCAATGATCCACTGGTCGAGATCGTTAACAATCGGCGCATCTGTTTGATCGAAATCATACAAGTTTTGGTGTAGAAACTTTAATGTATTGCGTACGGTTCGATATTGCTCTCCGAACTGTTTCAACAGGGCGTCTCCACAGGGTACATCGTTAGCCCAGTCGACACTGGCAACCCAATAACGAAGCACGTCCGCCCCGTATTTGGAGCAAACTTCCATAGGGTCAATCACGTTGCCTAATCGCTTGGACATCTTCAGACCATTTGCGTCCATTACAAAGCCGTGGGTGACTACTTCTTTGTACGGTGCTTTCCCACAAGTGCCAACGCCGATAATCAACGAAGAGTTAAACCAGCCTCGATGCTGATCCGAACCCTCCAGATAGAGTTCAACCGGAAGTCCTTCTTTCCACTCTAGTTCAACGTTGCCCTCGTGGACGGCCAGCGAAGTCGAACCGCTGTCGAACCAAACATCGAGAACATCGGTTTCTTTGGAAAACTCCGTTTCTGCGGTGATGGGGTGCTTATAGCCTGCGGGCAAGATTTGGGCAGCATCTCGCTCAAACCACGCATCAGATCCTTCAGTTTCAACCAACTTGGCAACGCATTCAATGGCAATTGGATCAAGCACGGGCTCGCGGCTTTCCTTGCCGTAAAAAATGGGGATTCCAACGCCCCAAGGACGCTGCCGAGAGATGCACCAGTCTGGTCGATTTTCGATCATAGAACTGATTCGCGTTCGGCCCGACTCGGGACGCCAAGTGACTTTGTCAATTTCAGACAAGGCAGTTTTTCGCAGATCGTTGTGATCGAGACTTACGAACCATTGCTCAGTGGCTCGGAAAATCACCGGTTTGCCATCTCGCTCCGAGTGCGGATACGAGTGGCTAAAGTCGTTTACACTCAAAAGGTGACCAAGCTCTTGAAGCCGATTCACAACAACTTCGTCGCAGTTCTTGTAGTAAATTTCTTCAAACTCCCCCGCTTCGCTGGTGAGAACTCCCCTCTCGTTGACGGGACATAGAATTGGCAACCCATATTTCATTCCCGTAAAGAAGTCATCGCGACCATGTCCGGGAGCGGTGTGTACGACACCAGTGCCATCCTCGGTTGTCACGTAATCCGCAAGAACGGCAATGCTATCCCGCCCAAATACCGGGTGGGCGAAGATCACTTCCTGCAGTTGCGCTCCCGACAAAGTTTGGACCACTTCGGTGGATGTCCATTCGCAAGCTTTGGCAGTCTTCTCGATCAATCCTTCGTAAACGAGATAGTGGTCGTCGCCGACCTTTACAAGAGCATAGGCGAACTCGGGGTGAAATGCGCAGGCAAGATTGGCTGGGATCGTCCAGGGCGTCGTGGTCCAGATCACGGTGAACACATTCGTTGCGCCACGGAACACGCCATTCGGGTCTGATTTTAGAGGGAAACGAACGTAGATGGCCTTAGAAACGTGATCTTGGTAAACAATTTCAGTGTCCGCTAAAGCGGTCTGTTGGGTGGGAGACCATAACGTTGGCCTTAGCCCCTTGTACACGTAACCGCCTTCAACGAGGCGCTTAAAGACACGTACAATTTCGGCTTCGAATTTGAAGTCCATCGTTGTGTATGGCTTTTCCCACAACCCAAAAATGCCGAGGCGTTGAAACTGTTCGCTTTGCAACTTGATGTACTTTGCCGCGTGCTCCCGACAAGCTCTCCTGAGCGTGACAACATCGGGTGTTTCCTTCCGGTCGGCAAAGGCCTTGGCCACCGCTTGCTCAATAGGTAGACCATGATTATCAAATCCAGGAACGTAAGGGGCTCGGAATCCAAGCGCGTTGCGCGACTTCACAACGAAGTCTTTTATGATTTTTTGGAAGGCGGTGCCAATGTGGATAGGGCTGTTGGTGTAGGGGGGGCCATCGTGCAACAGATAGCGCGGGGCGCCTTCTCGCTCTTCTTGGCACAAGTGGTAAATCTGAATTTCAGCCCATTTCGCCTGAATTTCAGGCTCACGCGTGGGCAAATCCGCCTTCATGGGAAGTGCGAAATCTGGGTCCTTGGGCAAATTAAGGGTTTGCTTGAAATCCATAGGGGGCCTCGGGCCAACCGGCCCAGCTTCCCAATTTTACCGCTTTAGGTTCAAACCGGACTAGGACTTGTTTAGGTCAACTCGCGAAGCGATGATTCTTCCGCTCTTATCGCGTTTATAAGTGACCCGGGCTCCCAGTCCGACCGCGAGGGCCGATGCACTTGCATTTGATCCATCCAAAGAAAACTTGGTGGACGAATTGTAGGTGATGTGCAGCACGCGATCCGCTTGAACGTCAAACATTGAAATCTCTCCATGGACGGCCGTTACAGTGCCGGTGAGGACTCCCTCCGGTTCAATTGGGTCCATCTTCTTTGTCTTTTGCTTGCCGGTAGTCGTTGCCGTTTCCTTTTTGGCGATCACGATGGCTTGGTTTGATATCACGTCAGCGAAGGTGTCAAGAGTCGGCAAGGTTCGGCCTTTGATGTAGACAACCATATCAGCCCGAAGATCCGCGAGGGTTCCGGGCTTGCCGCCAATTAGCACGTCCGACTTCTCGGTGGCGCGATAGCTATGAGAACCACCAATATCTAGTTTGATCGTTACGAACTTTGAGTCAATCTTCGTGATTTGACCTTTTTGTGGCTTCTTTCTTATATCGTCCAACCACTGCCAGGTCGCCTTATCGGCCATTTCGCGTAGCTGGGGCGGGTCAGCATCTGTTTTGATACGGCAAACGACCGTGTCTCCTGCTTTGAAGCCATCTCGCTTGGCCGCTTCCTTATTGCGATAGAAGCGGGTTTGGTAGTTATCTTCAACTGCGAGAGGCTGCGTACCCACTTGAAGTACATAACCGCCCTCAGAAGACGAAATGATCTTAGCATCGGTGATAAGGGTTTCCGCTGATCCAATAAGTACCAACGAAGCAAAAAGGTATACGAATAGCGCGCGCATAGTTCTTGGTCCACTTTCAAATTGGCATATCCCACAAATCTTTGTCAATGGGGTTGAATTAGCTTGTGATTACCGCTTGCTCGCTCGCCCTGGCCCTTGCGCCCCAATGGATGCCCCTGTTTGACGGCAAATCGCTTGCAGGGTGGACGCAATTGAATGGCACCGCATCTTACCAAGTTGAAAGAGGCGAAATCGTGGGCCGAACTGTAAAAGGGTCGCCCAATAGCTTTTTGTGCACCGACAAGGTGTATGGTGACTTTGAACTTGAACTGGAAGTCAAAGTGGACCAGGCCCTGAACTCGGGTGTGCAGTTTCGATCTATCAGCGTTCCCGGCTATCAGGATGGCCGAGTTCACGGATATCAGGCCGAGATTGATCCATCAGATCGTGGATGGTCGGGCGGGGTTTACGATGAAGGCCGCCGTGGATGGCTCCAGGATTTATCCAAAAACCCCAAGGGCCAAAAAGCGTTTAAGAATGGCAAGTGGAACAAGTATCGCATCGTGGCCAAAGGTGACCATCTTCAAGTTTGGGTGAACGGCGTGCCTGCCGCCGACACCCACGATGATCTCACGATGTATGGCTTTATCGGGCTCCAAGTGCATGCTCATGAAGAGGACGGCCTCGAAGTGAGATGGAAGAACATTCGCATAAAGGATTTTGGAATCCCCACCGCTCAGCCTCCCAAATCCGGGCGATGGTTACTGCACAGCGAAAAGGACATGGCCAACTGGATGCTCGCCAAGGACTCCACTCCTTGCCCCTGGAAATGGGATGGTGGCGGACTGATGTCTGGCGGAGGCGACATCTGCACTCGCGTGCCTGTTGGCGATAGTCGCGTTCATGTGGAATTTATGACTGATGATAACGGACGTGAGGGTCAAGGCAACGGGAACTCTGGAGTCTATTTTATGGAAAGTTACGAGGTTCAGGTGCTTAACTCGTCGCCACGGGGCCCGCTCGACAACGAGTGCGGCGCCATTTACAGCATAAAGGCGCCTGACTACGCGATGGCCTACAAAGCGGGCGTTTGGCAAGCCTACGATGTGGTATTCACTGCACCAAAATACGACGGCGATAAGAAGTTGACAAACGCCAAACTAACGGTCTATCATAACGGCAACCGAGTTCACAAAGATGTGGAAGTTCCGAGAGCTACCGCGGCCGGCCGGGATGAGGCGCGTGGTTTAAGACCACTTCGCTTGCAAGATCACGGAAACAAAGTTCGTTATCGAAACATCTGGGTTGAAGAGTTAAAATAGATATTAGAGCAAGATCGCTCTTTTGTAGTCCATTTGACCAAATTACCTTAGCTGGCGTTCACCGAAAACCGGTAAGTTCCCGATTTGAGTAGGGTTGACTTCTCATATTGATTCTGGCCGTCCGAAGCGCCAGTGCCAGGAAACTTGACGTGCGCCATCGCATTAGCCGGAATAGTCACGTCCCAAACCAGGCCCTTACTTGTGCGTTTCCACTTGCTTACGATTCGACCGACCGGCGAATCGTAAGTGCCTCCCCCGTGAGTCAGGCGGTCATCCAAAACCGGGGCCAAAACAAATTCATTCCAACCCGGTTTTAGGGGCCGGATTCCAATGATGTTTTCGAACATCCATTGGCCGACCGATCCCAAAGCCCAGTGGTTAAATGAGTTCATGCCCGGGTCTTGGAATCCGCGGCCTTTGACAAATCCATCCCAGCGCTCCCAGATGGTGGTCGCGCCTTGCTCAATCGTATAGCCCCAGCTGGGAAATGACTTGTTGAGGAGCAGGGTGTAGGCCAGTTTGGCTCCTGCGGGGCCGGAGCGGCTGAGAACTTCCATGGTGCGGTGAGTCGAATGAAACCCAGTTGTGATGTGCGTGTTCGTTCGATCAATGGCGGCGATCAGGTTTTGGAATGCCGCTGGTTGATCTTTTGCTGAAAGGATTCCCAGGGAGAGCGCCAATCCATATCCTGCCTGGGTATCTCCCTTGATCTTTCCATCTTTGATAAACTCGGCCGCGAAGGCATCCGATATTGATTGCGCAAGCTTGTCCCAGCGAGTTGAGTCAGCGCCAATTGCCTTAGCCATATCGCGGGCGGCCGTGGCGGATTGGAACCACATCAGCGTGGCAAAAACCTCCTTCGGGCATTCGCCGCCTGTTCGGGGCCACCCATCGCGAACAACGGTATCCCCGTTGAGCCAATCGCCGTAGTCATTGCCGCGGTTATTGATCCAGAGGTGGTTGGGGTTGTTCGATTCAACCCACGCCAGATACCGCTCGATCGCAGGAAAATGCTGTTCAACCACACGCTTATCTGCCGTGTGATTCCAGTAATCCAGCGCGAATCCAACGGCAGCATCGCCCCATCCGGGCACACCTGTAAAGCGATCGTTCTTTCCGTACGGGTGAGGCGCAAAGTCTGGGAATCGGCCGTTGTCTGCTTGGGAATCTCGTAGATCTGTGAGCCACTTTGGTGCGAACGCCGACAGGTCCATCACACGAAAAGCCGTTTGACCAAAGCTTAAGATGTCGCCGGTCCACCCGAGCCGCTCGTCACGCTGAGGGCAATCGGTTGGAACTGACATCAGGTTCGCTCGCTGAGTCCAAACAATGTTTTGCCAAAGCCGATTGACCATCGGGTCAGAGCACTCAAAGGTCGTGGTTTCGGGCGAAGATGAGTGAAACACACGTCCCAGAAAATTGGGCATCGAGCACCCTGGTGCCGTCACTTCAACGTAGCGGAATCCATGGTAAGTGAATGTGGGCTCGTATTCTGTGGGCTTTCCATCAAGCGTTAAGCGATCAATTTGAGGTGCGCCGCGGAGGTTCGTGGTGTATAGTGTTCCGTCTTCGTTTAAGAATTCGCCGTGGCGGAGAACGACTTGGGTTCCTTCAGGCCCGTTGATCCCCAGTTTGACGTGCCCCACCATGTTTTGGCCAAAATCTGCGATCCACTTACCAGGGCTCAGCTCCTTTACAGATTTAGGTTTCAGTTCGATAGAAACCCGAATTGGCTCGTTGGTCTGAGGAACAATCTTCAAAGTCGCCGGAGGGTTGAACGTGGCCGCTCTTTCACCGCCCGCTACTTTCCGCCGTGCATCGTATATTTCGCCGTCTAAGAGGTCGCTGGATTGAATGGGGCCGTCTGAGGCGGTCCAGGTTTCATCAGTGCGATGAAATTCGACTGACCCATCGGCAAGTTCTAACCGAAGTTCGCCGGAGAAGAGAGCCTGCCTGCCATATACACCCCGTGGAAATCCTCTTGGATCGAGAGCCTGAGCCATTCCCAACCTTCCGGCGTACCAGCCGTCACCAAGGACAACGGAGATGTCGTTTTCCCCTTCTTTCAGCATTTTCGTGACATCGAACGCCTGATATTGAACCCGCGAGAAGTAGTCCGTCCATTCAGGTGCTAGAACATTCGAGCCGACTCTCTTGCCGTTGATCGAGGCTTGAAATGCGCCAAGGGCCGAGCCGTAAAAAAGAGCCCGCTTCACCTGTCTGGGTGACACGAACTTTTTGTCAAGATAAACCGCAGGTAAAGAATCCATGCCTTTCATCCCGTGCGATTCAGTGTCGCCGTTTGTGAGATTCTTAGTGCTCCATTCGCGATTTTCCAGTGAATCGGATGCGCGCACGACCTTGCCGTTGGAGATCACTTCTGATCCTTTCAAAACCTGAATTTCGGCGAAGGCGAGGCCAAAATCATCGCGCCGTTCGCGGAGTTTCGAGCAGTGGAGGCGTAATACTTGTCCCTGTAGACCCGACAGCGAAATGACCTCCGGTTGGGTTGGCCGTTGTATGTCGTTCGCCGTTTCAAAGACCGTTTTTCCGTCCAACTCAAGCCTAAATCGAACGGGAAACATGAAGCCCGCTGTCTCCGGGAGCCAATCAAATGGCTTCGCCGGGAAAAGAACGACCTTATCGAAACTTTGAGAAGAACCGAGGTCAATCTCGACCCATTTTTGGTCGGTGGCGTTCTTTGTGAGTTGTGAATGGAATCCGTTGTGAGGCCTAACTGGTGGTTCAATCTTCCTGTTCTTAGAGATCCACTTGGGCTTCCATGCTGATAACTGGGTTGTGAAAGACTCCCATCCGCTCCATTCGCCGGGTTGGTTCGTTTGATCCCAAAGCCGAACTCGCCACTCATATCGAGTTTCCGGGGTCAAATCTGGTGCGATAACGAAGTTCTCAGAACTCTTCTTCTTGCCCGAGGTCCAAAACTCCTTACCGTTGGCTCGTAGCGTGACTTCGAACGCGGTCTGCAACACGGCATGCCCAGTTCCCGTCATCCACCAAGAAAGGCGGGGTTGTTGGCAAACAACGGCCAAAGGTTGTTCGAGATAGTTGCATCGCAAATGGTTGGGTTTCATGGTCAAAATACTGCCAAATAAGAGAGCGGCGAACACGTTCGTCAAACTACCCCAAAACACTATTCAGCTATCGTTCAGATTCCATCTAGTGGAGAGATAGCTCCATCGTTCACATTCACTGTGCATGGCGGACGGTCTACACTTGAAGGAAATGAGACCTGACGCAGTCTTACATGAAGCTCACGTTGCAACACGCATGCTCTCGGATGACCAACTAAGTGCGATCATGCGGGCGATGCTCACCGTGTCCGATCTGGGGTTCCTGATCACAGACCTTGAGCACGTTGCTCTTGCTTGCAACTCGAAGTTTGGGATTTTTTTTGGGGTAGACCCTCACCGCGTGCCTACCATGGAGGTTGAAGAACTTAGGGAAGTAGTCTATCCGCGCCTCGTTGATCCAGCCGCTTGGACACACCAACTAGACGATGTTTATGAGCGTCCCAACGACCGCCACCAAGACTTGTTGATTCTCGAGAACCCGTTCATCGTGCTTAAGCGCGTAACGGCTCCGGTTTTGGGCGAAGATGGTGTGGCCATTGGCCGAATATGGGCGTTTGAGGATGTAACCGAACTACAAAATCGACTTCGTCGACAGGATGCGATATACGAAGTCAGCACCTTCAACGATCCTGAACCGGCGAAAGTTTGCGAAATGATCGTGCGGCGTGTTGCCGAGTTTTACGATTCGATGGCGCTCCTTTCAATCTGCGATGGGGATCGCCTGGTTTTCCGTTCGGTCGCAGGTGCACCGGAATGGCTCGGATCTATCTCCGAAAACACCCTCACCGATTCATACTGCCAATTTGCCCTGAGAGATTTGAAGTCGATTCTCATCCAAGACAGCGCACTTCATCCCGGAGCGAGCAATGTTTTGCCCGCGCAAGCGGGGCTCTGTCGCTACCTAGGCGCCCCAATCATCGATGCAAAACGTCGTGCGATCGGGACGGTTTGCATCTTGGATAACAAGCGCGATGAGCCCTTGGGGCCAGCGGATCGCGAGTTTTTGGATGTCTTGGCAAACCGGTTGGCCGTCGAGCTGGAACGGGAAGCAATGATTGAGGAGCGATCCAAAATTGTCACACGACAACTGGCCGAGACGACTTCCGAGCTCAGCGAAGCTCGGGAAAACCTCATTCAAGCAGAAAAGCTTTCTGTTGCGGGAACGCTAGCGGCAACGATCGCCCATGACATAAAGAACATCCTCGCTTCGTTCAGGCTGATTGTTGATCAACGTCAACTTACTGATGCGGAGAAACTTGTCCAGGTTCGCACTCAGGCCGATCGATTTGCAATCTTGTCCCACCGACTCCTGTCCTATGTCAAACCCAAGTCGCTTTCTCGCGAGCGTGTGGACTTGGTGGAGATCATTCGTACCGCCTGTGCGCTCTTGCAATCGCAAGCAGATATAAGTGGCGTCAAAGTTTCACTCCAGTTACCCGAGACCCTTTTCATAACAGGGGATTCCCATCGCATCGAGCATTTTCTCGTGAACCTGATGCTGAACTCAATTCAAGCCATGACAAAGGGCGGAACCCTGGCAATTTCGCTAGAATCGGAAAAAGTGAAAATTCTTCGGATCAAAGATACGGGAGGCGGCATTTCGGTTGATATGCAATCGCGCATGTTTGAGCCCTTCTCGTCATCTCGGAAGGATGGGTTCGGCTTGGGGCTGTTTAGTTGCATGCAGATTGCTCGTGAGCATGGATGGAGTTTGGAAGTGGAGAGCACTGTAGGTGTAGGTACCGAGTTTTTGGTGGGTTTCGGGGACGACCGTGAACGATAGAATTTTGGTAGTAGATGATGATCGGTTCCTCTTGGACAATGTTTCCAAGTTGTTACAGGGCGAGGGATACGTGGTCGAAGGTGCAGGTTCGGGCGAGGAGGCCCTTGATCGGCTCGAGAGGAACGTCGCAAATATGGTTGTGTTGGACCTTGGGCTACCGGGAATTGATGGTCTGACAACTTGCCGACGAATTCGCAAGAAGTGGACGATGCCGGTTCTCATGCTCACCGCTCGAACTGATGCGACCGACAAAGTTTTTGGGCTGGAGGTCGGGGCGGATGACTACCTCACTAAACCCTTCGACGGAAACGAGCTTGTGGCGCGTGTTCGGGCCCACCTGCGCCGAAACAATCAGTACGCAATGGGGAAAACGGGTGGAGCAGACCCCCAGGTTATCGGGGATCTTAGAGTTGATCATGAAACCCGGGGAGTGGAGCTAAACGGGAAGGCGGTTCCGCTGACAACGAAAGAGTTTGATTTGATCGCTTACCTAGCCAAGAACCTCGGGCGGGCGATCAGTCGTGACCAGCTTTTTGAGAGCGTTTGGGGCTACGAAATGGACTATAACACCAACAGCCTTGACGTGTATATCTACCGTATTCGACGCAAGATTGAAGTAGATCCGAACCGTCCGCGCTATCTTCAAACCATGCGAGGCTATGGCTATCGTATGATGGCTGAAGATTGATTTGAATGAAGTTGAGTAGATAACCGTCTAATTGTTTAGGGAACAACCTATAATATTAGTAAGGGCGGAACATGGCGTTTTGTAATTGGTGCCAGCTGGAATCTCAGGGCGACGACGTTTGCGAGTGGTGTAAACGCCCTGTTGCTCGGTTTAAATACTCCGGGTTTGACTTCATCCGGGAAGTCGAGCCAAGTGGCGATAAGGTCATTCCGATCGTCGCTTCGGTGGTGCTTATTTGCTTTTTGGCTCTGATCGGGTACGCGGCTCTGTCGAAGCCTGCCCCAGCGGCGACGGCGAAACTTGAGCCAATTGGCACTCTAACTGGGAGCGCCCCGGGGAGCGGCGGCCCCTCTGCCGCAGCGGTAACCGCTTTAAAAGCAGCGAGCTCACCGACTGCACCCCCGACAGCCGAGCCTCCGGTATACCGGCCACCCGTGGTTAGACCCGCCGAAAACTCAAGCCGCCCGGGCGCCCTCAGCACGACAACGCAGGCCTGGGATGACACTGTCATTTCGCCTTTGAAGCTTGAGAAGGCCTCGCTGAAGATCGCCCGCGATGGCGACGGTTCGCTCGTTTGTTTCGGCACTCTGACCGTCACGCTAATCTCGAATACCGAGTTGACCAATGTCAAAATCGTGATGAATTCCGACAACGGCCCGATCGTTTTTCGTGCATTCACCGGCCCCGCTGAACAACCGAATGAACATGAGATCGTTTCACTTTTGCCCGGGCTCACCGAGTTACGCGTAATCGCCCAAGATGTTGATCGCAACTCCCTGGAAGCTCGATTGAAGAAGATCACAGTCACCGGTCGGATCGATAGTGAAACGGTAAGTGGCTCCGTGGCCCTCGGCAACTAGCGCTCAATCTTGTTTGCAATTTTGCAGATATCACCCCAGGCGCTTTGTAGGTCGCTTGTAAGGGGTAGTTGAGAACGGGCGATTTCGACAATTTCGGGATCTATTTCACATAGAACAAGATGCGATTCCATGATCGGCGCCTCAGCTATTGTATGCCCAAATGGATTGATGACCGATGAGCCGCCAACGAATCCTTTTCCCCCCTCAAAACCACAAAGTTGAGCGTTTACGCAATACACGCCGTGTTCATCACTAACGGCTCGGAGCATTCGGTGATAGCGGTCGAGATTGCCGATGGTGGCAGCTTCGAATCCACGTGCGGGCGAGGCGCTCGGAATCAACACAATTTGGGCTCCTGCTACTGCGCAGAGGGCCGAAAGCACCGAATGCCAAACGTCTTCGCAAATTAAGATCGCCATTCGACCGAGGCGCGTATCAAACACCCCTAGCTCGTGGCCCCGCGAAACAAACCGTTCCTCATCGAAAACGCCGTAGGTAGGCAGGAAGAATTTTCGGTAAGTATGGACGACTCGGGAGAACTGGCCAACTTGCAAATAAGCGGCGGAATTGTACAAGTTTCCGCCGCTTTTCTCGTAAAAGCCGACAAGGAGATCAAGGGGGCGATCAAGAGCATGGAGGCGACCATCTAGTTCATCAAGTAACTCGGCGGGGGAAATGGCGGCCGCCAAAACTCCACCCTCAAGAAAGTAGCCGCTTGTAATCGTTTCTGGGAAAACAACCAGTTCAGCCCCTTCGGCTGCAGCTGATAGGGCGAATTCAGCGATTTTATCGAGGTTGGCCGATACATCAGCCTTTTTTGGAGTGAATTGGGCGACACCAACCGTAAAGCTCATGGCCCGAGTATCCCATGCGAGGTAACTTCTTTGCATGATCCTCCTCAATGGTCAACCGCTTTCGATTGGCGAAGTGGAAAGGGTGGCGCACGGAATGGAACCTGTTGGAGTTCATCCCGAAGCCCGAGAGCGAATGAAAACCAGCCGATCAGTTGTTGATGAAATTCTCAGGCGGGGCGATATTGTTTACGGAGTGAACACGGGCTTTGGCCGACTCTCGGACATTACCTTGCCGCCGGAAAAGCTCCGCCAGTCTCAACTGAATTTGATCCGTAGCCATGCATGCGGAGTTGGAAAACCACTTTCTTTCGCTGAAACTCGGGCCCTCATGCTCCTAAGGGCAAATGTCTTGGCGACCGGATTTAGTGGGGCCCGTCCGGAGGTTCTGGATGCACTTGTCACCATGATCGAAGAGGGGCGGCATCCGGTGATTCCAGAAAAGGGCTCGGTAGGGGCCAGTGGCGATCTTGCACCCCTCGCCCATCTCGCTGTCTCGCTGGCGGAAGACATCGAGCTTGAGGCAAAGGAGGGCCTAGTTCTTATCAATGGTACGCAGGCCATGGGGGCGGTAGGTTGCCTGGCGATAGGCCGGGCGACCCGATTGCTCGAGGCGGCCACGCTCATCGGAGCATGCACGCTTGAGGGATTACTTGGCACTCCCGTTGCGTTTGATCCCAGAATCCATGCGGCTCGGCCCCACGACGGGCAGGTTCGTGTCGCTGGCCAACTCACGCATTATTTGGCGGGCTCCCAGATTAGGGAGTCGCACCTCCAAGGAGATACTCGAGTTCAAGATGCTTACGCTTTGCGCTGCATGCCCCAAGTTCACGGTTCGGTTTGGGACACGCTCCAGTTTGCTCGGCGTACACTCGAGATCGAAACGGGTGCGGCCACCGACAATCCGTTGGTTTTCAGCGAAACCGGCGAAGTCCTCTCCGGTGGCAATTTCCACGGAGCTCCGCTTTCGCATGCGTTTGATTTTGCTGCAATCGCCCTCACCGATCTCATGAGCATGTCTGAGCGGCGAACCGAGCGCCTCGTCAACCCCGATTTGAGCGAGGGCCTGCCCGCATTTCTTGCCCGCGATGCAGGCTCCTCCAGCGGCCTGATGATCCCCCATGTTGTGGTTGCCGCGTTGCTCAATGAAGCGAAAGTTCTGTCTCATCCATCCAGCACCGACAATGTGCCAACTTCAGCCGGTAAAGAAGATCACGTCTCAATGGGTATGACAGGGGCGCTGAAGTTGCGCCAAATTGTAGACAATCTCAGTCTTGTGCTCGCGATCGAGGCCATTGCCGCTTGCGAGGCCTTGGAGTATCGTCGGCCCCTTCGTTCATCGAGGACGGTAGAAGGTTTTTACGCTTGGGTTCGGGAAACGGTCGCCCCTCTGACCGAGGACCGCTCCTTAACCGAAGACATCGAGGGTCTAGCCGCGAGGCTCTGCGAATTCGAACTGCCCTTCAAATAGGATCTCGGCTTCTCCGGTTACGGTCGGGGCGGCGTCCCATGTCGCCAGCTCTACTTGGACAGTTCCACCCGGGTTGTGAACTTGAATCTGCCCGCAGGCCCCGCGTTCGCGACAATAGGCAACCGCCGACGCCGTACTTCCAGTTCCACACCCCATAGTTTCACCCGCGCCCCGCTCCCAAATTCGTAGTCTAACCTGATTCTCGCTAAGCTCCTGCATCCACATCGCGCTGGTTCTCTCCGGGAACATAGGGTGGTGTTCCAACTCCCTGCTAACTGCAAAAAACTGCTCATCCTCAGGCAACTTCGCTACCGGCAGCACTACATGAGTCGATCCCGTGGAGATCGCATGAATCCGATAGGGCACGCCGGAAAGCAAAATTTGCTCGTTCACCATTTCGTGTCCAAAGAGGTGTGGGACCGCAAGCGGGTCATATGTCGCTGATTGGAGGGTTGTTCTAGCACTCGGGCCATTTGTCGTCACTTGAACTTCACGACCCAGGTGAGAAATGACAAACTGGTCGGAATTGACGAACCCGCGAAGCCGACCAAATACGGCGGCGCAACGCAGGCCATTTCCACAAAAATCTTCGGTCCCGTCGGGGTTGAACATTCTTAGCTGCAGGCCGTTTTCAGCACGGGCTAGCACCAAGACGCCGTCGCTACCGATCCCAAAATGGGGTCGAGAAGCTCGAATCACAAATTCAACCAACCTCTCTTCCGGCCAACCGGGCTGGGGTTCAATCAGCACGAAATGGTTACCGGTTGACTGCACTTTCCAAAATGGAACCGTCACTCAAGTGGCTCCAAATAAGATTCTGCTGTCCGGATCGTTTCTGCGAACCACCCACCGTCCGGGCACAATACTGAAAACCACCAAGCCGAAGGCCGGAGGTTTGAGGCGGCAAGGCCAGCTGAGGCAACGACGGCACGCCGAATTAGCTTCATGCGCTTGAGCTCAGCTTCCAATTCAATCTCCCTTCGCCTTTGATGGTCTTTGAGCACGCTGGGTTCTCGAGCTACGTCTCGCTGCCGAGACATGAGGTGGCGGATTTCATTTTCAGTCGCCGCCTGCGAGTGAACGGTTTTTTCAACTTCGAGCGTAAGTCGCTTGCGCTCAGCCCAATCTTGATCCGAAGCGTCTTTGTCAAAGATCGCCGCCCGCCAATGCTGCCCCTTTTGCTCTTCGGCCAAGACTCGAGCCTGGCGCACGGCTCGCAAATCGTTGTAAAGAGCCCGGCGCTTCGATCGCAAGCACTCAATGGTTCTGTCCAAGTCCGCGAGGCGGTCATGAATTTGCTCGTATTCTTGGCTCAAGCACTTCCAGCTTTGACCCGAGTGATCCCTCAAGAAAGCGATCAAGTCAATCGGCCGGCGACATGCTGCAAGCTTGGTAAGCAGGCTGGCCTGCTCCGTTTGCACCTCCCGCCACCTCGATGCAAAACTGGGAGTGCATATTTCTTCGGCACCAAACGGGCCTTGAAGTGGCTCGGGAAGCTTAAGCCAAGTCCGACACTCGGCAAGAGCATCCCAAACGGCGTATCGGATTCGCAAGATGGGGTTGAACCGCAGCCTATGTCCAGCTTTTGCGAGTTCCTGATGGAACACTCGAGACCGCTTGACGTAGCTGCTCGCTCCCTCGTGGAAGACGAACACGAACTCGCGGGAGAGCATCCCGATGAGAGTTACAGCCTTCCCGATCAGCGTGCAATCGGGTCCGAATTTGGATTCAATCGCGGCAGCAAACTCTCCTACACTGTTGACGGGCTGTTTGAGCGAAATGAATAATGGAGTCGGCGTCATCACGACTATGCCGCGATTTGCTACTCGAACCGTTCCTCGTCCGTGCCCGGGAACAACGAGTTCGAAAGGGATTGCCCCTGACATGAATCGGTCAAGCTGATAAATTTCAGACCCCGCCACCGCATGGTCGTAAGCTCGCCGCGCGATATCGCGCGTTTCCGGATTCAGAAACATCTCAACAAGGTCAAATCTGGGTGAGGACGATGTTTGTTTGTTGAACTTGAGCAACTCGGTGGTTCTGGTTGCCGCAATTGCAACTTCCTCGCCAGATACGAACGCATAAATTTGCGGAACAAGTCGTTCATACAAATCGGCAAGCGTTGCAGCTTTGTTGGCCGCCTCGTCGAAGTAAGTGAGCAACGTATCGCCCCGAGATCTGGCCACTACGCGGTCCGGCTCGCTGATACAGTCGAGGGTTGACTCTATAGCCCATTCAAAGGCCGCCCGGAGAGGAACGCGCACTGACTCTAGGTCGAGCTCAGCGGTTATGGGAACTTGATCGCTCAGGGCAACGAGGCCGCGCCACCCAAAGGCTTCAGTTTCATGATCAAGGATGTTCGGCCGACCCTTGAGAACCTTTTCCATACGCAGGCCATGTTGCAGGAACATTTCCCGTGTCACAACCGTTTCCGAACCAAACAAGGCAGAGAATTCTGCGGCCGCGCTCCAAAGCCCTTTGGTCGTTGTATCGTTGTGGGCGACGAGCTTAAACCCGCTTCCTTTGTTGCCGGGAAGCTTGGCAAAATAGTCGGTGTCATGGATTCCGGCTAAAAATTTTCGGTTTGAGAGCGCGGCCACCCCTGCCTTCATCGGCTCATCCCAAAAGATCGTTTGCCCAAGCGCCAACAAAGGAGCGTTCGGAGCAACGCGATCCAACTCCGCTAGGGAACCAACGATATCCTTACAAACAGTCTCCAAAACTCGCATTCAATTTTACGCCGCAACCGGCGTGAAGTTGACACTGTTTGCGTTTTTTCTTACTTCGCTATACGCTAAACTCCGAACGTGGCAGGCCGAAAGGTTCGTTATCGCGCTCGATGGTTCTTCTGTAGTCTTCCTGTTGTGGCGGCATTGGGAGGTTACGTGTTGGAAAGGGCTTCCGTGGGTAGCGCTGAACGGGCGATAAGGTCTGAATTGAAAAAGTTGCGCTCATTTGGCATTGCCACGACGCCGGATGAGATGCCTAAGCCGGGTCCTGATTCCCAAAACGCGGCCTTAATCTACCAAACCGCGATACGGCTAAAGGCGGCGATCAAGTTTCCAAGGCCAATGCTCATCAGTGACTCGCACCTGCAAGCGAAGTTGGACGCCTATGTAAAATCAAATCAGCCGGTGATGGATTTGGTCAGGAAGGCTTCTGCCCTCCCGGACTGTAATTTCAACCGCGATTGGTCACTTGGCCCCCGGCTTGCTCATTTCGAGTTCCCTGCGTTGCGCGAGTTTACGAAGTTAGCGGTGCTCATAGCCGAACGGGAGGCACACGCGGGACGATTCGGGGAAGCCTTCGCCTGGCTTGAAGTTGGACGAAAGATCAGCGTTCACGTTCGCGAACCCTCCTTGATCGCATACTCCGCAAGCATTTCGTGCGAGCTCACAGTCTTGCGCGAGCTGCAAAGGGAGATAAGGGAGTATTGTTCGTATCCACAGTTCGTAAAACTTTCACGCCAGTTCTGCGAGACGTTCCCGGCATTGCCTTATCTGCGCAACGCGCTTTCCGAAGGAGTCCTCTCCGTGCGGATCGCCATGGCTGATATTGGATCGGGCAGAGTAAAGGCCGAGGAAATTATCGACCCTGGCCACAGCTCGGAAGACTTGACTACACCGGACGGGCGGCTCCTTTTTGCTCTGCGTGTCCCCTCCGTCCGGCTGAGATTAGAGCAAAACCACTTGACAACCTACCGAAGGGCGGTTGAGGCTATTCCGGCTGACCCAAAAGACCTGCTCACGACAATAAAGGCGACTCAAGCCCTCGACGAAATCAAGCCGGATCGTTTTGGCGTAGGAGATTTGGCGGGGATATTTTTGCCATGGTTTGAGCCATCTGCCAGATCATTGGTCAGCCTTGCGGCGACTAGAAACTTAACGAGGCAAGGACTTGACGTCTACGTGATCAAGGCCAAAACTGGGTCTTTTCCGAAAGAAATTGATAAGACCAGGGCCCTGGGCGATGGACCCCTTTATCGGGAAGTCACTGACGTACAAACTCGTTTCGGATGGCTTCATCCTCTACAGTTGCGGCCCCAATACCATCGACGAAGGCGGCCCCCAACCGCGATTGGGAACCAAGGGCGTTCCGCCCAAACCTTCCGATGACATCGAGTTCTTCAAGCCTCATCCAGGTTGGTAGCGAGTATCAGCAAGATTAGCCCCCTTTGATCGGCTTCCCTTGTCGGGGCAGCTTTAGCTTCAATAGCTTTTGAAGCGACTTCCACTCTTCCGGCGAAACAAATTTGGCGTGAGTATCCGCGAAGGAAACCAGATACCGACCATCGGGATAGGGAATCGGCTCATAAAACAGTGGAGTCGCCGCAGGGTCCTCGATGGCAGTTGATGCCACCCCTGCTAAGCTCATGTTAAATCGGAAAGTGCCGCTGCCTTTGGGGTTGAGCGTCTTGAACAGGTCCTTGTTCTTCGTGTAAGGTTCGAGCACCCGATGAGCTCCTGCCGAGCTTTGAACCCAAGGCAAAACATCATCTGAATCCGCTAAGTAAATCGCCATCGCCGTTGAAATCTGCTTTGCGTTTGAAAGAGCTTGTGTGGCGGTTGAACTTGAAAATGTCGGGGTGCCCTTCTGGCCAAACTCATTGAGGGTGTTCACGAACTTTTCCTTGGTCAAGTCTGGAAAGGGCTGGATGGAGCCGATTTGATCTGCCTTCATGAGCTTTAGCTTAAGCATCGCCTCCGGCAGGGGTTGGCCTTGAACGACCCACTTGATCATTTCGTTCGTGGGTTGGAAAACGTAGGTCACTAGGAACTTCTGCCCATAAAGCTCAACAAGCTGGCTGTTTGTCCAGGACACACTGACCATTTCAAAGAGTTGGGCGATGCGCTGATCGTCGCTTCGAATCCCTAATGAAGCGAACTGATAAGAATCGTTCGAATACAGGTCGCCGAAGATGGAACTACTCTGCTCCTTTATCTTGACCGGGATGAACTGTCCATCCAATGCTTGGGGAGCAATTTTCATGGGCAGATTTGTCCCCGGAAAGTTTTCTTGGCTTAACGCCGTGGCTGCCAGAACTGAAATTGCGAGAAGAAATGAGGTTCGCATACGTATCTGACGCCAACCAAAGACAATTTCGTGCTAAGTGTGTGGGTACGCACTCAAGTTTTTCTTACGAGCTCTTCAGCTAAACTGCTAGCATGGCGAAGGGTAAACGGAGGTTTAAGTTCTGGCACTTTTTGGTCTGCGTTGTTTTGCTGGGGGCGGCCGGGGGAGGCGTTTTTGAATGGTTCTCGGTGCGCCAGGCGGAACGGGCCATTGCGGTCGAAGTCACGAAGCTCAGAGCCCTCGGAATTGCCACTTCTCCCGATGAAATGCCCAAGCCTGGGCCAGATGATCGCAACGCCGCCCTCATCTATCAGGAAGCGATTCGCCTCAGGAGGGCCCTGAACCTTAAGAAGCCCACCGAAACGAGCTTTGGAAAACCCGACTTGGACTATCCAACCAAGTTGGCCCTCTACATCAAAGAGTTTCAGCCTGTATTGGATTTGGTGAAACAGGCGGCGGCCTTGCCGGATTGCAGCTTCAGGCGCGATTGGTCCCAAGGCATGAATGTGCTCTTTCCTGAGTTCAGCGAGCTCAAGGAATTTGTTAAAGCGGCAATGGATAAGTCGAACGCAGAGGCCGATCGGGGCAACTTTACAGAATCCTTTGCGTGGTTGCGAGTTGGTCGTCAGATTGCCGCGCATGTCCGAGAACCAACCTTGATCAGTCACCTTGTTAGCGTTGCGGGTGAATCCATCGTTGATCGGGCGCTACAAACGCAAATGCGATCACACTACGCGAAACCGCAATTCCTAGAATTTGCTCGAAAGTTCTGCGAGGAATCCATTCCGCTGCCTTCGCCACGAGGGTCGTTCTCGGGCGAGGTGCTACTCGTTCGAACGAGCCTCGCTGATATTGCTTCGGGAAAAACAGCGATCAAGGAATTGAGTGGAATGGTAACAGGGCAGTCAGATGGGGAAATGCCAAGCTTCGATAAGTTGACGATACAGGCCCTGCGCGTCCCTTCGGTTAGAAAGGAGGTGGAGAGGAAGTTGCTGGCGCGCTATCGCACGATGGTTGAGCAGATGCCAACGGATCCGACCCAATTCGAGGGATTGGAAACCGCAACCTTGGACATTGACAACGAAATCAGGCGGGATCAATCCACGTCGGGAAAGTTAGCAAGCTTTTTCACACCGATCTTCTCCTCTGCAGGCGTCACAACTGCCTCCATAGTGGCAAAGCGACGAATAACGCGACAAGGGCTTGAAATTTTTGCTTACAAGGTCAAAACGGGATTTTGGCCAAAGTCCATTGATGCCTCAAAGCCGTGGGCTATTGATCCATTCACAAAGAAACCGTTCATTTACAAGCTGATGCCGGACGGATTCGGCCTTTACAGTATCGGCTCAAACCGCCGGGATGACCAAGGCGCACCCCAATATGAGTATCCCAAGGGCCGTCCGGGGCCGGTCGACGATATCGCCTTCTTTCGACCCCGAACGCCGCCTAAGCCTCACGTGGGAGTGAGGGCCGCACCATAGGCGCATGAAGAAAGCGCATCGGTGGAAGAAGTGGACTTTGCTCGTTGGAGTTTGTACCGCGGCGGCGGTGTTGGTAGGTATCGCTCTTGAACTCAATCGCACACGAGCAGCCGAAAGAGAAATCGCGGTCGAAGTTGCCCGTATTCATGCGGCGGGGTTTCCTATGACACTAACCGAGTTGCAGCGCCCTGGACAAGAAAACGCTGTAGCGATCTATCAGAGTGCGATGAGGTTGCGAAAGTTGGGAGCGGCTAGCTCGACCGTCTTGGCGGAGGTGACACGGGCCTCGAAGGTGCCCTATTGCCTCTACGAAGACCTTCATCGCGGTACGTTCCACGATTGGTATCTGCAGATGAAAGATCTGATGGAGTTGGTGTTGAAGACGGCGGATTTGAAGGCAAAATCGAACGACTTTCGGTCGGCATTCAACTGGCTCGAAGTTGCTCGAGCAATGGTAACGCATATGCGACAACCGATCGAAGTCGGCCTAGTTTACGGGCTCAACCTTGAAATGTCCTTACTTTTTGAGCTCCAGAAACAGACTCGCTCGTATTCCGGCAGACCTGAATTTGTGGACGGGGCAAGAAAGTTACTTGGCGAAATCGGCGCCCCCCCTTCGCTCAAAGCGACGATTTCGGGGCAAATCATTTCAGCCCGTTGGTGGTTGCGAGAGTTTGATTCAGGGCGCGATCCCAATACTGTGATGCGCATGCTAAGCGATGATGAAAAAGGGTCGCTATTTGCGTTGAAGTTTGCTTCCGTACGCCGTAGAGTCGAACTCCGCCTTCTGACTCGTTATCGTCGCTTAATCGACGAGCTCCCTTCAAACGCGTCGCAGCTTAACTCAACGCTGTCCGTGGCGAAGAAGATAAATCAGGAGTTTCATGATGAGTCCACGGTTGTAAATCGCCTGTCCTCGCTTTTTTGTGGAGCTGAAGATATTGTCGTAGAGGGAATCCTGCGGTTGGAAGCCATGCGAAGAGTAACCCGCACGGGTTTGGAATTATTTGCTTATAGAGCCCAGACTGGGTCGTTTCCGAAATCGCTGGATACGATTAAGCCAGATGCTCTTGACCCTTTCACGGGTCAGCCGCTTCGATACTACGTCGTACCCGACGGAATTGACCTTTACAGCGTTGGAAGCGACCATTTGAGTCGTGTGGAATCTCGTAAGAACAGTTTGCGCGGCCGGGCAACGGGTGACGACATAAGCTTCTTCAGACCACATCCGCAATAACACTCAACTACGAGTATGCCCACTCCAACCCTTTGGGCAACTTTGCGGCGCAGAACTCGATATGGATGACCCTTCGATGACACGGTGTGTCGGCCTTGCTTGAGGCATGAAACACGAGCGGCTTCATCAATAGAATATCACCGGCCTCGGCGGTGCACGTGACTTGATTCGCAATTTCCGCTTCGGTTGGAGCCTGCCGTAATCCTCCGAGATGGCTGCCGGGAATCGCGCGCAAAGGGCCATTGTTCATTTCACAAGAATCTAAGTGGATTCGCATTGCCACGCCCGCCTCAAGCACCCAGGAAGGCGGCTGGCAATGAACAACCCCTTCTTTCTCTGACCAGAAGTCAAAACCTTCTGCTTCAATCCTTTGCCTTACCGCGATTTTCCTATCTTGGTGCCAGCCGAGGTTCCAGTTGGCGTTTGGACTTTTGTCGAAGAGGATGGCCCGAATCGGGATTGAGTCGGCCCCAATCGTTTGCTCGACCAAACTTTTCACGCGAGGATCGGCCGCAAGGTGGCGGCACTGAGAAATTTCGAGCAAATTTCGCGTGCCAGCGGCCCCGTCGAGGGGTGGGATCCAACCCAGCATCAGTTCCACTTCTTGGAGATTGAAGACGCTACGCGCCATTTCAAGTCCTGCGGCGTCAAAGTTTGTCAACTTCACTCTTTCTCGATGATAGCCCAAGACATCAGTGTCCCTCCGCCCGAAACTGCACCCTTCAGGCCAGGTCCTAACATAACCGGTTTGTCTGAGGCCCACTTCGGCGGAACGAATCGGTAGTTGCTATCAGCTTGCAAATGCACAAGTTGAGCGACGCTTCCACCGTCACTATTTATGGCATAGTCGGCACCAAAGCTGACCCAGAAATCTTGCACTTGCTTGAGCGTCCAACCGCCGTCGCCCTCAGAAAGGTTGAACCGCAACGCTCGTTTACTTGCCCCTTCACTGTCGGGTTCGTTCACAAACAAGAGGTAGAAGTAGCGATTATCGCGCGACCACGCCATTGAGGTTCGAGAAGTTCTCAAGTCGTCCACGCCCTTGATCGCTTGGTCAGCCAAATCCAGCCTCTTCCCATCATGAACGAGGCATTGAGCGCCAACCGCACCAAACGTCATATTAGCTTCCATCTCGGCGATCTTTGGTCGTTTCAAGAGGATGAACTCTCCATTTTTGACACCAAATGCCCATCGAACCGAACCGTAGTTGTAGCGAGCCTTTCCGCGGATGACGTTCGGGCCAATGTGGGTGGCAAGGCCCTCAGGAGGACCACCGCGCGAGCGATCATAGCCGTGAAACAGGCCGTTCCAAACAGCAACAATGCGGCCACGCTCGCGCAGATGTAGGGCAACCCATGCTGCGTTCCTATCGAAGAAATCGGTTTTGTTATCGAATGGGGCAGCGTCGTCCTCATCCTGATCGTACATTTCGAGCTTGAGCTTCGAATTTGTCTTGAAGTCATATCGGTAGAGTTCAAGCGAGGTTCCATCGCCCGTATCAGCACGAATCCACCGCGTTACGCCGGCGCCAACAGGTTCGGGCGAAACTGACGACAACGGCCACCTCACTCTTTGAGTCTGTGGTGCCGCGATCCTGGATCGCGTATGCTTAGAGAATGCTTCTAGCCACCCTTGCCCTCGCAGTTTTTGGCCATGACCACTATGTCGCCATGGATGGTGCTTGGTGTTGGTTTGCGGATCCTCGCGCAATATGGGTTGGTGATAAGATTCTGGCCGGGAGTGTCACCCAATCTGGCGATGTCGTGGCAAATCTTTATTCGCCAAAAGATAAGAGCCGGCAAACAATCACATTGAGCAAAGGATTTGAAAGAGATGACCACGACAATCCATCGTTTTTGAAGTTAAAAGATGGACGGGTCGCCGCCTTCTTCTCAAAACACACTGGCCCCGATTTGTGGATGACCGAGACTTTGAATGCGAGCGATCTAACCCAGTGGGGCGCACCCCGCAAGATTAACCCAAACGATCCAAGCTACCCAACACCGAAGGGCTCGCTTAACGCTTATACCTATCCAAATCCGGTGTCACTTAGCCGCGAGAAGGATCGCGTGTATCTTTTTTGGCGAGGCATGAATTGGAAACCGACATTTTCGGCATCGAATGATCAAGGGAAAACGTGGAGCAATGGGAGGATTGTCGTTTCTCCTAAGAGCAATGATCCCAACAACCGTCCGTATCTTAAGGCCAGTAGTGATGGAAAATCCAAGATTCATCTCGCCTTTACCGATGGCCACCCACGAAATGAGCCCACAAACTCGATTTACTACGCATGCTACGAAGGAGGATCGTTCACCCGAGCAAATGGTAGCCGAATCGCAAAACTGGATCAGCTTCCTTTGCGCCCCGAAGAAACCGACGTGGTTTACGATGGCCGTTCGGAGGGCATTCGGGCTTGGATTTGGGATGTCGCGCAAGATCTCTCCGGGCGCCCCGTCATCGTTTATAGTCGCTTGGCGCGAGAGGACGCCCATTCCTATCACTACGCATCTTGGAATGGTCAGCGCTGGGTGAATCGCCCCATGGTCGCAGCCGGGAAATGGTTTCCGCAAACACCTGCTGGCACAACCGAGCGCGAACCCCATTACTCCGGGGGCATTACGCTCGATCATTCCGACCCTCGATTTGCCTACCTCAGCCGCCCGATCAATGGAAGATTTGAGATCGAGAGGTGGTTTACCGGTGATGCCGGCAACAGCTGGAGTCGCGTTGCAATAACGGGGGAGAGCAAGCATGATAGTGTGCGCCCTTTCGTGATACAAGGTGAGCGCCCCTCCCCGAACGGACCCACTGCCCTGTGGATGAATATGAACAAATATGTTCACTATACGGACTTCGCGGGCACGATTCAAGCGGCGAACGAAGACCGAGGACCGTTCCCGGCCGATCAGCCTCGTAGGGCCGCCGATGCGGTCTGGAGTTGGATTCGTTCAAACCCCAGCGCTTATGATAAAACTGAGTGGATGCTGGCTCCGTTGTATTCGGGAGTTCTTGCTTACGCCGAGTGGTCAGGAGATTCTGATCCTGAGAATTGGCTTAGAAAGATTGGCGGTGAAATCGGCTGGAAAATGGGGCCCTTGCCATCGATGGCCGATGATTTCGCAGTTGGACAATCTTTCCTGAAACTGTACATGAAGGACCGTGATCCCGTTCAACTTGCTCCCGTAAAGGCGTGGGGCGACCGTTTCATCGCAATGCCGCACGATCGGTCCTTAGAGTGGAAGAATGGTGTTCACCTGGAGGAACTAGCGTGGTGCGATTCGCTTTACATGGGACCGCCGACACTCGCGTTGCTCAGTCAAGCCACGGGCGACCCACGATATGCACGCGAAATGGTTCGGCTATGGTGGAAGACCAGCGACTATTTGTTCGATCCTATTGAGCATTTGTATTTTCGCGACAGTCGCTACTTCACTCCCCGCGAAGCCAACGGTAAGAAGGTGTTCTGGTCGCGTGGAAACGGTTGGGTTTTGGCCGGCCTTGCTAATATTCTAAACACCTTACCGAAGGATTTTGACGAGCGAAAACGGCTGGAGCTCCAGTTCACGCAGATGGCAAATAAGATTGCGAAGCTCCAAACGTCAGACGGCACGTGGCACGCCAGCCTCCTCGACCCAGCTTCGTTTCCTTCAAAGGAGACCAGCGGCACCGGATTCTTCACGTACGCACTTGCGTGGGGCGTCAATGCGGGCCTTCTCGAAAGGACGACTTTTGAACCCACCATCCGGCGGGCATTTGCGGCTCTCTGCGAGGCCATTGACGCCAACGGTAGGGTCGGTTGGATTCAACCTATCGGACAAGATCCCAAGCTTGTTAAGAACTCGGATACCGACACTTATGGTGTGGGTGCCTTTTTGCTCGCAGCGGATCAAGTTCGGCGCTTGGGGGGCAAGTGATGTTAACCGCGCTGCTGATTTGTGGATTAGCCCAAGAACCGATCGCTCGAACACCTGCGGCCTATTGGTTTCCTGCCGCCGAGGGGATCGAGAAGTGGTTGCCGCGATTGGCTGATGAGGAACGATTTGATACGTGGATTGCTGATCCCACACCGAATGAATTGACGAGGATTTTTGCGAAGGGCAAGGTGAAGCTGGTTGCTCCAGCCGATGTTTACAACCGTGCCAATGATAAGTGGCGAAGCTCTACGATCGAGTTTATTCAAGGCAAAATATCGCCCAGTTCTTGGATCAAAAAGACGACAAATCTTAAGGAGACCTACCACTACCTCACAACGCCGAAAACACCCGGCCTAAGGGCCATAACTTCGAATCTGCCCAACGGATTGGGAGCGCTCTCCGGTCGCGCGGTCTTTGGCGAAACCCTCCTGTGTTACTGGCCCGGGAAGCCCTGCTTCTACTCAACGGACTTATGCCGCACGAGCTATTTTCCCGAGAATAAGCAGCACGAGAGTTGGATTTTGGCGATGAACGACTTTCAGGGGCCGATGTTGAGTTTGAGGGCTGATCATCCCGAACTGGTTAAGCAAAAGCCGAAGGTCTTGAGGGCAGACACGAAACCGGGAATGCTGATTTATCAACAGAAAGTTGGGAAGCAAGTCTTCACCTTTTTCTTCAACAACGGGATGAAACCTCAACTTCTCCCCGTGACATTTAAGCTTGAGTTGGCAATCATGCCGAGAGGTCTAGATGTGGATACGAAGGGTGGCCATTACTTGCTTGGCTCGGGCACGATGCTTACGATTGATCCTCCCCAGTAGATCTAAAATTTCCAAAACTGCCACTCAGCGGTCTGTCCTATCGTCTTTCGCAAGTGTTGGTTTTGGTCAGTATTGTCGCCTTGATCGTAGTTGTCGGAGGGCTATGGATGGTCATGGAGCGGAATCCCCATCATCAGTTTATTGATGCTTGCGGCAATAATAGCCCCGATAAACTCTTGAAATTTCTAGAGCGGTCGCCCGACCTTGACAAGGCTGGATGGTTTGGGCTAACTCCCCTTGGTGAAGCCATTCGAGGCAATCAAGTTGAGAACGTAAAGACGCTGCTCGGTGCTGGTGCCGCGCTTGCTATTCCCGGCGCTCGACAAACGCACCTGCATACAGCTGTCCAAGAAGGTGCCTTGGAAATTGTGGAAGTATTGCTAAAATCCGGAGCGGATCCGAGTGCCAAAAATTACATAGGCGAAAGTCCGTTGAAGCTCGCTGGAGAGGCTTTCAAGGTGCCTATTTTTAAGTTGCTTTTAGAAAACGGCGCAAATCCGAATGGAGGTGATGGGATGCCGGGAATTCCGGGTGAACCCTTGATCGTACGCCTGGTGGCCAAAGTTTTACGAAATCTCAAACCCGAGGCGGTTGATCAATTGCTAGAGATGGTCGGTCTCTTACTCGACCACGGCGCAAACCTCAACGTAAGAAATCAAGATGGTGTTCCCTTGGTTGGACTTGCAATGCCGCACGTCAAAATGCTTCGCTTCTTAGTTGATGGGGGTGCGATCACGGATGTCTCATGGAACGGAACCGACCTCAAAGAAGCGATCGCAATCCTATTAGGAAACCCGCAGGGTGACGGTCAACTTTAGCCCGCAAATGGGCGAACTTCGACCGGGCCGCGGCACGCGAGGGCGGCTCGTTGGCCCCACTCTAATGCTTGGTCTAGGTTCGAGCAATCCAGCACCCAGAATCCGTCAACGTATTCATTGGTATTGAGGATTGGTCCACTCGAGATCGTCACTTCTCCATCTGGTTGGAGCCGGAGCGATGTTGCAGTTGATGGTGAGCACAGACCGCCAACAAAAACTCGCACCCCCGCGGTCACCATATCGTCGTTAACTTGATCTATGGCTTGGCGTGCGGTGGCATCCAACATGGCATGGTCGTAATCAGTAGGTCGGTGGATAGATACTAGATATTTCATATTGCACTCTGCGAGAGTTAGGCTTGGCGCAAGATCTTTTCCATCTTTCGACCCTTGGCCAATTCATCAACCAGTTTGTCTAAATATCGCACATTACGGGTAAGTGGATTTTCGATCTCCTCAATGCGATAGCCGCAAATTGTCCCCGTGATCAAATGGGCATTCTCGTTGACTTTTGCATCCTTGAAAAACTGCTCAAAGGTTGATTTATCCTGAATGTGTTTTTGTAGGGCGCCCTCATCAAAACCGGTCAGCCAGCGGATTACCTCGTGCAACTCATCCCGACTCCGCCCCTTTTTTTCAACCTTGAGCAAATAGTGCGGGTAAACCGACGCAAACAACATTTGCGGTATTCGATTATCGTGATTCATAGTCTTTGAGATCGCAATCCACGTCTTGGTGAAAGTTTCGCTTAACACGTGACTGAGATGCCGAAATTCTAGCACAAGCCTCCACGGGAAACAATGTCTTGCGATGTGCACGGCACCATCGCCAGCCTATCACTAGCTTCTACAGAATTTATACTCGGGTCTTCGAATACCGAGCGGAACTAGCATCAAGACCAAGCAAGCGCGCCGGCAGTGGTCGGATCGATGGCACCTAGAGAGATCAGGCTTCGGCTTCTCCATTCGACGAATGTGCGCTACTTCAACTCTTTGACTGCGCGATTGAGCAACAGTACATTGACGTATCGTTTCTCGCCAAGCCCAAGCAGAGGCGTTTCTGCAAGCTCGCCTATCAGCGCTTCGATCCGAGCTTTCTCCACTTGATTCGCCCGAGCGACCCTTCCGGCTTGTAGGAGCGCATTCTCGACCGAAATGTGTGGATCGAGCCCACTTCCTGAACGGGTGACGGCATCGGCCGGAAGCACGACGTCTTCTCCAACTGCGTTGAAGGCACGATACTGCGCGGCGAGTTGCTTCACTCCATCGAAACCGTCGGCTCCCTGGAGGAGTTTCGGGTTGGTCGGCCCGAGGTTTGTTCCGCCTGAATTGTTAGCGTCATACCCTCCGCTCGATGGGCGAGGGTGAAAGAACTTCTCGTCAGAAAAGGACTGCCCGATAAGGGAGCTGCCCACGACCTTGCCCTCTGCGATCACCATCGATCCATTGGCTTGACCCGGAAACAGCGCTTGGGCAATGCCGGTGATGAGGAGCGGAAAGGCAAGCCCCGTAAGGAGGACAAAAAAGAGAGTAAGAACGAGAGCGGGACGGAGGATTTTCATGCGAGCCTCAGAAGAACAAGGATTTTGTCGATGAGCCAGATGAATGGGAACGGGATTAACACCCCGACCACACCATACAGCAACAGATTTCGGCGAAGCACTTTTGCCGCGCTCATGGGCTTGTATGCGACTCCGCGCAGAGCGAGCGGAATCAAAGCAATGATGATTAGCGCATTGAAGATCACGGCAGCGAGCACTGCCGACTTGGGGTTCGTGAGGAAGTTGATCTTCGCGAGTTGTGGATAGGTCACGATAAACATTGCGGGAATGATCGCGAAGTACTTCGCGACATCGTTGGCGATGCTGAATGTCGTCAAGGCTCCACGGGTCATCAACAGTTGCTTTCCGATCTCCACGACTTCAATAAGCTTGGTCGGGTTGCTGTCCAAGTCCACCATGTTCCCCGCCTCCTTCGCTGCTTGGGTGCCAGTGTTCATCGCGACCCCGACGTCGGCTTGGGCGAGCGCTGGGGCATCGTTGGTGCCGTCGCCGGTCATCGCCACGAGCCTGCCACCTGCTTGTTCACCCCTTATGTAGGCGAGTTTTTGTTCAGGAGTAGCTTCAGCGATGAAGTCATCCACTCCGGCTTCTGCTGCAATCGCGGCAGCCGTGAGTGGGTTATCACCGGTAATCATCACTGTCTTGATTCCCATCTCCCGCATCTGGGCAAAGCGCTGCTTCATGCCGCCTTTGACGATGTCTTTGAGCTGTACCACGCCAAGCACACGTTTGCCTTCAGCAACGACAAGCGGGGTCGATCCTTCTTTGCTCACCTGTTCCGAGATGGCTGCGACCTCAGGTGGGAACACGCTGCCTTGCTCTTCTATAAAGCGGCGGATTGAGTCGGTCGCACCTTTGCGCACCTGGCGAGAGCCGTAGTTCACGCCGCTCATACGGGTTTGGGCCGTGAACGGAACAAACTCGGCCTGCATAGACTCCAGGTCGTGCTCTCGAATCCCAAACTTTTCTTTGGCGAGGACCACTATGCTACGCCCTTCGGGGGTCTCATCTGCAAGCGAACTGAGTTGCGCTGCCTCGGCTAAGTCGTGCTCGCTGATGCCGGGAGCTGGATGAAACGCACTGGCTTGTCGATTGCCTAGCGTGATGGTTCCGGTCTTGTCAAGCAAAAGCGTACTCACATCCCCTGCAGCTTCCACTGCACGGCCGCTCATCGCGAGAACGTTTCGTTGCATCACTCGGTCCATTCCGGCAATGCCGATGGCACTAAGGAGTCCTCCAATGGTTGTTGGAATCAGGCACACGAGGAGGGCGGCGAGCACAGGAATAGTCGGAGTTTGGCCTTGCCCTGCTTGGTTCACGGCAAACTGGGCGAATGGTAGCAGGGTAACGGTTGCGATCAAGAACACCAGGGTCAGGCCGCTCAGCAAGATCGAAAGGGCAATCTCGTTCGGAGTCTTTTGGCGCTGGGCACCTTCGACGAGGCTAATCATCCTGTCAAGGAACGAGTTACCAGGATCTTGGGTTACGCGCACCACTATCCGGTCGCTGAGCACTTTTGTTCCGCCGGTCACTGCGCTCCGGTCACCACCCGATTCTCGGATGACGGGGGCGGACTCTCCCGTGATCGCGCTCTCATCAACGCTTGCGATCCCTTCGACGACCTCGCCATCAGCGGGAATGAAGTCGCCCGGCTCGCAGACGACCAAGTCACCTTTTACGAGTTCTGGAGCTGATACTTGCTCTTCTGTATCAACGCATAGCCGTCGGGCCGTCATGGTAGTTCGGGCTTTTCGAAGGCTATCAGCTTGAGCCTTCCCCCGGCCCTCTGCCATAGCCTCGGCGAAATTGGCAAACAGGACTGTGAACCAGAGCCAGAGCGTTAATTGCCCGGTAAAAAGGGCGTCCTTCGAGCCGGTCGCGAGATCACGGGCGAAGAAGTATGTCGTCACCACACTCCCAATCAAGACGACAAACATGACCGGGTTCTTGGCGACAAGACGAGGGTCGAGCTTTCGAAACGCATCTTTTGTGGCACGTGCGACAAGCTCTTTCTGGAATAGTGAGTTTGACTTTGACATGTTAGCGACCTCCCGCCATTTGTAGGTGTTCAACAATCGGCCCCAGGGCAAGGGCAGGGAAGAAGGTGAGCGCACCGACGATGAGCACTACGCCCACCAAAAGCAAGCTGAACGTTGCCGAGTCGGTTGGAAATGTTCCGGCCGAAGCAGGAGCGACTTTTTTACGCGCCATATGCCCAGCGATCGCCAATACCGGGATGATCACTAGGAATCTTCCGATCAGCATCGCGAGCCCGAGCATGGTGTTGTAAATGGGAGTGTTGGCAGTAAGGCCCGCGAATGCAGAACCGTTATTGCCGGTGGCCGAGGTGAACGCGTACAGCATTTCCGTAAAGCCTCTGGGGCCCGGGTTGTTCAGATTTCCGGTCATAGGTCCATAGGCCGTTTCACCAAGGGTGTTCAGGGCACCAAAGGTGCCCTCCTTCGGGAGTTCGAGGACGCTGCCGATGGCGGTCATGCCGAGAATCGAAAACGCCATCGCTAGGACCGCAATCATGGCCATTTGAACCTCGAACTTGCCGATCTTTTTGCCCAAATATTCGGGAGTTCTCCCGACCATCAACCCCGCAATGAAGACCGCGAGAATCACGAAGAGGAGCATTCCGTAGAGCCCCGCTCCGACTCCACCGAAGATGACCTCTCCGGTCAGGATATTAAACAGAGGAACTAACCCACCAATTGGTGTGTACGAGTTGTGCATCGAACTCACGGCTCCACAACTCGCTCCGGTGGTGATGCTGGCAAAAAGAGTGGACCCAGCGATCCCGAAACGAGTCTCTTTCCCTTCCATGTTGGCTTGCTCCACGCCAAAATGAGCAAAGGCTGGATTGCCGGACTGCTCGGCGGCCGTACCAATGGAAACCCCTGCAAGAAACAGCACCGACATTGCGGCAAAGACTGCCCAACCTTGGCGGACGTTACCAACCATCCTGCCAAACATGTACGTCAGGCCCGCTGGGATTAAGAAGATCAAGACCTTGGTGAACAGGTCAGTCCACGGATTCGGGTTTTCAAAAGGGTGAGCCGAGTTTGCATTGAAGAACCCACCGCCGTTTGTGCCCAGTTGCTTGATAATCTCTTGCGAGGCGACAGGCCCCAGAGCAATCGTTTGACTTACCCCTTCCATCGTCGTGATGGCCTTGGGAGCCTCGAAGGTCTGAGGAACGCCCCCGGCCACAAAGGCAATCGCTCCCACCAAGCAGATCGGTAGAAACACATACAGCGTTCCCCGAACCACGTCGCTCCAAAAGTTGCCGATTCCTCCAGCCGAATTCCTCGCCAAGCCACGTACCAGGGCCACCGCGACGGCCAGCCCCACCGCCGCCGACGCCCAGTTGTGGATCGCTAGCGACACCATGTTGCTGAAGTAGCTCAACGTCGCTTCTGGCGAGTAGGATTGCCAGTTCGTGTTTGTTATGAAGCTGGCGGCGGTATTGAACGCCAGGTGAGGCGTCATCTGGTCGCCGCCAAACCCTTGCGGATTAAGCGGGAGTGAACCCTGAAGTCTCAGCAACCCATAGGTAAGCAACATCGAAACCGCACTGAACCCAAGGATTGAGAGCGCGTAGCTTCGCCAATCTTGATCCTCGTCGGATTTGATCCCGAGGAGCCGGTACAGAGGGCGCTCAAGCCAGCCCATCCAACTTGCTCGTCCGTCGAAAACCCAGGCCAGATAGAGCCCCATGGGCTTGGTAATTGCAAGCAGGATCAGAAAGAAAAGAACGATTTGAATCATCAGAATTTCTCCGGCTTGAGGAGGGAGTAACCCAGGTAGACCGCCAAGGCCATACACACCAAACCTAACACGAGCAATTCATTCATCGCCCGCTCCTTGTCGAAGTCGCTCGGTTCCCTTGATGAGACCGACCAGAAGACCGAATGCCGCTATGGTGATTAAGAGGAAGAAGAGGTCTTGCATGGTGTCCCCTCAGAATCGAACTGAGAACCCCCCTTGAAGGATCCAACCGTCTCGGCCCTGGTTGAAACCAGTCCCAATGCGGAGGTCTAGCTGTTGATCGTTGTTCAAAAGGTGCGTGATGGCGAGACTGATATAGCCTGCGGCGGGGCCGCCCCGGCTGATTTGGTCTACTACCCAGACCTCACCCGTAAGAGCCGATTTCGTGGTCAAGGGCCGGGCGACGAAGGCGCTTAGGGCAAACTGATCGAATCTGCTATTCCCGCTCCCAAGCCGGGCATATGCTAGGTTCCCGCCCACCGTGTCGCGCCCTAGAGGAGCCGTCGCCGCGACTTTGAAGGTTGGATTCCATTCGTTCGTCCGCAGGGCACCGGATCCAACGGGTACGGTTGTCTGGCCAATGAATGTCAATTCGCCTCGGGGGCTTTGAACTATGCGAGCCTTAAACCCTATTGACGGCTCGAGCCACTGCTCTATTCCAGGGGCGAATCCGTAGGAAATGCCGATGAGCCTTACCTCAAACCTTTCATTTATGCCGTATCGAAGGAGCCCATCGCCCAACGAAGTCGTGACACTCGACCCGACGACGGTGCGGAAAAAGCCGCTCTCAAACTGGAGAACGCCAGCCCCAACGAGGTTGGAACCATCGGAAAACCCTGGACGATCCGTGGCAATTGGGGACCGAGCTTGGGCGACTGCCATCGCGCTTGCCGAGATAAAAAGCAGGGACATGAATCTCATGCATTGAGGATGCCACCAAGTTAGGTCAGGGCCGCTTCAAGAAAGCCCGCGTATGTATCAAGACTTCCTCAAGATTAGTCTTTGAGACGATATCCAACGCCGGTTTCGGTGATCAGCAACTTCGGTTGCGTGGGGTCCTCTTCTATCTTGGCCCGGATTTGCTGGGAGTACACCCGGAGGTAGTGAAGCTCGTCAGCGTATTCTGGACCCCAGACCTCGGTGAGTAGTTGCTTGTGAGTCATGACCTTGCCAAGGTTCTTGGCAAGCAGCGCCAAGAGACGGAACTCTGTCTTGGTGAGATGAATTTCCTCGCCCTTGCGACGGACGATGTGGGCAGCGAGATCGACATGAACGTCACCCAAAGTTACAACCGCATCCTGACCTCGTTTTTGGCTGAGTCGTAGTGCCGCGCGAACCCGAGCGAAGAGTTCGGCAAGGCCAAAAGGCTTCGTGAGATAGTCGTTTGCTCCGGCATCCAGGGCCACCACCTTGTTCATCTCGTCTCCCCGCGCCGAGAGAATGATGATCGGCGTTTGCGACCATTCACGAATCCGCTGGGTCACCTCGACGCCATACATATCAGGGAGACCAAGGTCAAGAAGGATCAGATCAGGAGCTTCGGTCGCGACCATTCGGATGCCAGTCGCGCCGTCTTCGGCTTCCACTAAGTCGAAGACGGCCGGATCGATGCTGGCCCGAAGGAACCGGCGGATCGCAAGTTCGTCGTCGATGACCAGGAGCTTGGATTTACTCAATGGGCATCTCCGGTTGATGCTCTGTGAGGGGGAGCTTAAGCGAGAACTCGGCACCGCCTTCCTCAGTGTTTCGGACTTGAATCTTGCCGTTGTGAAGATCCGTGACCACTTTCACTACGGCGAGTCCGAGACCGTAACCTCCCGAGCGGCTGTGATACCCCGGCTTGAAGAGCTTGTGGAGGATTTCTTCGGAGACGCCAGGCCCGTTATCCCGCACTTGAAACACAACGTTATGATCTTGAGTTTCGGCGACCAGCGCGATGCGGCTCTCCGGTGGCGTATGTCGCCCGGTGTTTTCTATAAGGTTAACAAGCGCCTTTTCGATTAAGAGCCCATCCACTCGAAGAAGTGGAATGTGCCCGCGAATCTCCACTTGGACATCCCGCGGACCAAGGCTGGAGCGGGAGTGCTCGAGGGCGCTTGTAATGAGATCTTGGGCCAAGTGCCAATCGAGATTGAGCTCAACGCCGCCACTTTGAAGTCGGGTCATATCCAACAGATTTTGGATCTGGTGATTTAGTCGGATAGATTCGTCGTAGATGGTTTCGATGAGCGGAGCCTGGTTTGGGTTGCCCTCTTTCAAGCTGGATGCGGCTCCAGTGATGCTGGTCAGCGGCGTTCGGAGGTCATGCGAGATCGAGCTGAGGAGCGTGCTGCGGATGCGTTCGCTCTCCACTTGCACGCGGGCATCGTTTGACTCCTTGGCTAAGATTGCTCGTTCTAGCGCCAGGCCCAGCGAGTTGGCGAAAGTTTCCAATAGCCTTCGTGGACCCAGTGGGAGCGGCTTATGGCTGACCTGCACTGCCAGCACGCCGGCCAACCTTTCAGACCCTAGAAGCGGTAGATACAGGGCGGCCGCACCAGGCAAGGTATCGGTTCCCGCTCCTGCCGGTTGTCGGTGCTCCGCTACCCAAGTAGCAACCGCTAATTCGGATGGTTTTTGTTCGAAGCCGCTATCGGAGCTGCCGATCGGGGTCAACTTTCCTTGTTCCGCAAGGAGCACGGAGACGTCACCATCGAAAACGCTTCGAATCTCTTGGGCGGCTACAGCGGCTAACTCTCGTTTCCCGCGTTGCTGTGCTAAGAGCTGGCTCAATCGGTAAAGGCTTGAGGTTCGTCGCTCCCGCTCGCTGGCGTCTTTGAGCTGTCCTTTAAGCCGCTGAGTAAGTGTACTAATCACAAGCGCGACGAACAACATCACCAATAAGAGCACGATGTACCTCGTATCGCTTACTGCAAAGCTAAATCGGGGCTCAACGAAAAAGAAGTTGAAGCTGAGCACGCTTATGACAGCGGTTAGGGCGGACTCTATTGGGTAACTGCGAACGGCGGCAATCGCTACACCAAGCACATAGAGCATTGCAACATTGGCGATCCCAACCAACTCAAACAAGGCGAATCCAAGTGCGGTCGCGATCCCAATGAACAACAGACCAAGACCCGCGCCGAGAAGGGTGATCGAGCCTTGAGAAGTTTTGGCGCGATCTCTACGGCGGTCTGTCGTTGGCTCATCGGCGGTGACAACATAGACATCAACGTCGCCACTGGCGCGAACCATTTCGTCCACAACCGACCCAAAAAGGAGCTCTTTCCAACGAGCTCGAATGGGCTTTCCTACAACGACCAAGGTTGCATTCCGTTTGAAAGCGAATCGAAGCACTTCATCAACGATATCGTGTCCGCTGAGGGTGACGACCTCCATTCCCAGGGTTTTCGCCAGTTCAAGGGCGTCCGTTGCTTGACCTCTTTCCAAGTCGCTGCGCGATGCTTGTCGATCACTATCAACGGCGACTGCGATCATGTCCGCATGCGAGGCGGCGCTAATTCGCGCCGCCGCCCTGACGACTCGGCTCGCCATCGCGTTCGGAGCGATACAAACGACCACGCGCTCACGGGTTGCCCATGGTCCCCCAGCACCTTCTTGCGTACGCAGACGGCGCATTTCGGCATCAACTGTGTCAGCGGCTCGGCGTAACGCCAATTCTCTTAGGGCAGTCAAATTGGATGCCTTGAAGAACCCGTCCAAGGCTTGATCGACCTTCTCGGGAACGTAAACCTTGCCTTCCCTTAGACGCTGCTGCAGCTCCCCAGGTGGAATATCAATGACCTCAATTTCGTTGGCTCGTTCGATAAAAGCATCCGGTACAGTCTCTTGAACACGAATCCCTGTTACTTGGGCGACCACGTCGTTCATGCTTTCCAAGTGCTGGATATTCATGGCCGTGCAGACATCAATGCCCGCATCCAAAATCTCCTCAATGTCCTGCCAGCGCTTTTTGTGGCGCGAACCTTCGGCGTTGGTATGAGGTAGTTCGTCGATCAGAACCAGGTCCGGCTTCAGCACGATGATCTCGTCAATGTCAGGTTCAAACAGAGTCGCCCCTTTATAGGTGATTTCGCGGAGCGGGATAACCGGGATACCAATAGCGAGGGATTCAGTTTCGGCTCGGCCGTGGGTCTCTATGTAGCCAATGGCGACGTCAATCCCACGCTCCCGGTGTTGGTGTGCTTCACCCAGCATGGCATAGGTCTTACCGACGCCCGCGGCTGCGCCGATGAAGACCTTGAGTTGACCGCGACCCTCGCCCTCTGTTTGGACGGCGCGGAGGAGCTCATCAGGGTCCGGTCTTCGCGTCTCGATAAGTCTAGATTACCGGCTGCGGAACCATTCATCGGCAGACCGGCAAGAATCTTGATGCAATCTTGAGTGCGACGTATACATTCAGCGGGTCCCAACGTGAAGGCAGTATTTCCAAATGCTGAATTGAAGCTCGGTGCCGCTCATCGCTCCACTGCGGACGATCTCGTCCGATGGTCCCAGAATTTTGAAAACATGACGGTGGGGAACAACAAGATCCTCGCTCGTATGAGTGAGCGTACGAAACTGGTTGGCGGAGCCGTCCTTAGCTATGCTCTGGGCCAGGAGTTCCGAAATTATCGCGGGCTCGATATTGTCTTCCACGGAGGAGGTGATGCAGGTTATCGCTCCTACCTCATTCGGGTTCCCGAGAAAAGATTTACGGTTGTCGTCCTCAGTAACTCACGCGAGTTTTTCCCCCATGATCTAGCTTATGGCGCATTGGACACCTTCCTCTGCGGGGGACCGACAAAGAAAACGCAACCTCTCAATCTCGACCCCAAGGTCTTAGCCAGATGTGTCGGCGACTACGAAATCTTTCCAGGCTCAATTGTTCGGCTATCATCGCAAAGCGGAAAGCTTTTTTTGCAAAGTTACGGCGATTCAACCAAGATGGAACTTCCGCGAGTTGCAAACCAGGAGTTCAACTATCCTGTCTATGGGTACAGCAAGCTCATCTTTGACAAGTCACCAAACTTCAAATGGAGGCTCTTTGATATGACCTACACCGGAACGCGACTCCATTTGAAGCCATTCAAACCTGCTCAAGCAAACTTGAAGGAACTCTTAGGAACCTACTATTCAACGGAACTCAGGGACGAGTACGTGCTCAGCATCCGGAAGGGTCAACTGGTGGCATCTCACCGAAGGAATGAAGATATCATTCTCACCCCAATCCAACGAGATTGGTTTCATGGTAGTTCTGACTTTTTTGGAAAGGTGATTCCGATTCGCAACTCAGCAGGCAGGATTACTGGAATCAATGTGTCGGCACAAAGGGTCCGCAAGCTCTATTTCAAGAGGGTCGCGGCACGGCCCAAGTAGGCGACGACGCTACTGTCAAAGTAGAAATCAAATAGGGATAACTGGCGGCCTCGGAGGGACTCGAACCCCCGGCGCCCTCCTTAGGACGGAGGCGCTCTATCCTCTGAGCTACGAGGCCGCGTAGGTCAATTGTAGCTCAGAGGATAGTTATGGGAGCTTAACCCTGAGGGGCGGGCTCGTACAGCCAGACGTGAGCCCCTTGAGGGTCACAAATTAGGGCCATTCGGCCAACAGTCGCCACTTCCATCGGTCCCATCAACTTGGTTGCACCAAGTGCTTCGCACTTTGCTAGCCGAGCGTCAATGTCATCTACGCCAATGTAGGTAGCCCAGTGCGGAGGCACATTTGGATCGCCAACCGCCTCCAACGGGAAAACTCCACATACGGGCTGGCCGTTTGCAGTCAGCATGTGGTAGTCGCCCATCTCGCCCATCGGCATCGAGGTTGTGCCCCAATCGAGTGCGCCAGTGTAAAAATCAATGGAGGCTTGAACGTCTTTCGTGTAAACCTCGTGCCACGGAAAAGTCTTTCCGGCTGCTATTACGTGATCATCTGCCATAAACTATTAATCCTCCCAGGCGTGTTGCCTTGGTAGACGATATTCTACCGTCAAACTATTTGAGAATTGGTTAACCAAACGTGCTGTTTTCGTTAACTTAGAATTTTGAAAACCGGTGCTTGAAGAGAGTCCAAAAAGCTTCGGGGGCGTCGGTCCAGCGAATTTTCTTCCCAGCTGCCTTGCTCCGCGGTTCGTATTTGATTGGAAGTTCTAGGATCAAGTGTCCGAGCCGATAGGCTTTGGCCGTTACTTCTGGACAAAACTCGAACCTATGGCAAGTGAGATGCATGGACAGTAAGACGTCCCGCCGGAATGCCTTGTAACAGGTTGCTTCATCCGTCAATTTCTTAAAGAAGAGCAACCTCACCGACCAGGCTAACAAAATGTTCACCAGTTTGTTGGGAAGGGCCATTCCGCTGGGCATGCCATCCTTGAATCTGGTGCCATAGACAACAGCCGCTTTCCCCTCAAGGATTGGCTTGACCAACATCGGGATTTCCTCGGGAACATATTCCAGGTCGGCGTCTTGGATGATCACGACATCGCCGGTTGCGACAGCGAGTGCCTGTCGAATCGCATTTCCTTTGCCTCCCCTTTGCTCGTTCCTCAAAGCGGTGATTTTGTTGCCAAAACCCGCAAGGATCTCGGGAGTTCTATCGGTGCTTCCGTCGTCAACGACCACTACCTCCATCGCCAATGGCAGAGCCAGCAGGCGTTTTACGACTTCGCCAATAGTGTCCTCCTCGTTCAGAGCAGGAACGATTGCGGTAACTTCAGCCAAGCAGTCCGTTCGCCTCCAACCAAGAATCTTGCAGGAATTTGCTCATGTAATTGCGCACCGAATCGGCTAAAATCACCACCATTCTTGAGCCAGCCGGCGCATCCTTCGCCACTTGCAAAGCGGCCCAAACGACCGATCCCGACGATCCTCCAACAAGCAAGCCCTCATCCTTAATCAATCTACGTGCCATGGCAAACGACTCTTTGTCGCGAGTTTTCACCACCCGATCCGCCAAGGTTGGATCGTAGGTTTCGGGAATGAAATCATAGCCGATTCCTTCAACCAAGTAGGGGCTTGTTTCGGTTCCACCTCCCATGATTGAGCCTACAGGGTCGACGGCTATGATTTGGCAGTTAGGCAGTTCTTCCTTTATCTTGCGCCCCATTCCCGTCAACGAGCCACCGGTGCCGATGCTACAGACTAGATAGTCAATCTTCCTTTCCATCTGCTCAAGAATCTCTGTCCCGGTATGGTTGTAGTGGGCCATGGGATTGGCTTGGTTCTTGAACTGATCCAACATGAAGTAGCCCTTTTCCTCGACCAGGCGCTTCGCAACCCCAAAATTTGATTCGGGTGAACTGGATGGGGCTTCAGTAGGCGTGCGAATAATGATTGCTCCCAGAGCTTCCATTGTTGCTTGCTTTTCAGCGCTCATCTTCATGGGCATGCAAATGACAAGCTTATAACCTTTCACCGCCGCGACCATAGCCAAACCGATGCCCGTATTGCCGCTTGTTGGTTCAACCAATGTGTCGCCCGGCTTAATCAGGCCCTTGGCTTCAGCATCCTCGATCATCGAAAGGGCGATGCGGTCTTTGGTCGAGCCACCCGAACTCAGAAACTCGCACTTGGCCCAAACCTCAACCGGGAACTCGCTCCCCACCCGATTCAACCGCACCATCGGTGTGTTGCCGATGCCTTCTAGGATCGTTTTGAAAACGGGAGCACTCATAGCGGCACCTGCGGACTTGATTTCACCGTGGAAAGGACGAAACAACTGTTGATATGGGCGATACCTTTAATCTTCGTGATCTTTTCGCGAACGATGCTCTCATAATGCTTCATGTCTCTCGCTACGATTTTGAGGTGAAAATCGAACTGTCCGCTTACGTGCAGGCATTCGATCACTTCTGGAATCACCTCAACCGATTTGCGAAACCGCTCAATGGGTTGTTCCTGATGCAACGAAAGCTGGACCTGACAGATCACCATGAGCCGTAATCCGAGCCGCTCGTGGTCGACCACGGCGTGATAGCCCTTTATTAAGCCAGCTTTCTCGAGCGCCCGCACCCGATACAGCGTTGAGGGCGGCGTGAGTTCAATCGCTTCGGCCAGGGCCGCGTTAGTGATTCGTCCATCAGCCTGCAGGAGCCGCAGAATGTGCAAGTCGGTTTCATCAATCGTGCGCATTCCCTCAAGTTTGAACGATCCGCTACAATCTAGGCTGTGCGCGCTCTGATTGATCAGCCTTACCACGACGTTGCCGGGATGCAACTTCGATACGATATGTTCCGTCCGGACACCGATTCAACCTTGCCCCTTGTGGTTTGTATTCATGGAGGAGGTTGGATTAGCGGAGACAAAGAGAGTTATCGCGATGTTGCACTGGGCTTAGTTCAAGCGGGTTTTGCCGCAGCAATTCCGCAGTATCGCCTTGCACCCCTGCACCCCTATCCGGCCGCGATTGAAGATGTCCGCTCATTTATCGGATTTTGCCGAGAGAATGCCGAATCCTGGAATATAGACTCGAACAAACTGGCGGCGTTGGGGAACAGCGCGGGCGGGTATTTGGCCTCGATGGCGGGAATGGGGCCGAGTGAGAAGCGAGTCAATGCGGTTGTTAACATATGCGGCATCTCGGACGTGCGAGACCCGCGTGAAACTCACTTCCCGATCTCGTGGTCGTTCATTGAACAGTTCCTACCCCAACCCTACGAGGGTAACGAATCTTTGTTTGAACAAGCCAGCCCAATCTGCCAAGTAAGTTCTGATACTCCGCCGTTTCTGATCTTCCATGGGGAAGCCGATGATGTGGTTCCGGTGGCGCAGAGTGAGCAGCTTGTTCAAGCGTTGCGCGAGAAGGGAGTCAAAGTGGATTACCACCCTTATCCCAACGAGGACCACGGATTCTCGAATGGTTCGTGGCCCCGAATGGAACTTGCCTATACGGGCTGGTTGCGGTCGCGCTTCTGTGGCTAGCCTAGTTCACCCAACGAACTTGGTTCATCACCATTTCTGGCTCGGGCGGCACTTCCCCAAGCAGATTGGGGTTAAAGGTGAGTGGCGATCGATCGGTGCCTCGCCATACATCTGGCATCACCAGCAATACGATCGGTCCGAGCCACACCGCGGCTAAAGCCATTCCGATCGATGATTGGTAGGCTCCTTGCATTGCGATGAAGTAAGCGTAGGGGATGAAAGCGAATCCGCTCACCGCGACAAACGGGCTGTAGCCCTTTGATCGTGCCAAGTTAGCCGCTCCCCAAAGGCCAGCGATCGCCGCAACTAAGATGAGCAACCAACTCGCAAGCTTTGTAGCCGAGCTTTCCAGTCGAGCCGACAAAAGCACCTCGTTGAGACCTACGATAAACCAGCTAGTGGCCGAAATGACTAGCTTTTGCTTGGCGGATGAAACCAGGGCTGCCCGTGCATCTCGAGAATTTGGTTGTAGAACGCCATCGACCATATTGTTGCTCGCCTCAAAACTCCAATCTAGGTGTTTCGGGCTCCACCGGTCGGGGGCGATGAACAAAATCGCAAATCCGAATGGGCCAAATGGAACGGGTGAAGCGAGTAGCCCCAGCCACGCGGAGTAGCCCTTTGACTTCGAGTAGTCTCCTGCCCCCCACATCCATGTGCAAACACCGAGAAACACCAATATCGCGGTTACCATCGGCTCGAAGATGCCGGTGACGCTAGTGCGTTGCTCTAGGGTCGTAATCCAAGGCAACAACATAAAGGGAATGGAGATAAGAGCCTTGAAAATCGCCCATCGTCGAAAGAAAGCCCGGAGTTGGGGAGGAGTGAAATAGAGCATGTAGAGATGGGGCGCAAGAGTCATGCCAGTTTGCTCCATCAGTTCACTTTTCGTTAACGTTGCCAAGCCATACTAAGGCATGAAGCGCGCGTTTACTCTCATTGAGTTACTCGTTGTTATCGCGATTATTGCGATTCTCGCCGCAATCCTGTTTCCAGTTTTTGCTCAAGCTAAAGCGGCTGCAAAGAAGTCAGCATGCTTATCGCAGCAGCGCCAAGTGGGGATTGCCTTGCAGATGTACATGGCCGAGAACGAAGATAAGATTTTCTTCTTCGCCCATGCCGTTGATCCGAGTCGCACCCAGCCTCTAGTTCCGTTTGGTGCAACACGGGAAAATCGCTGGTGGAACCAAATACAGCCTTACCTAAAGAATCTGACTGTGATTGCGTCTCCGAGTGATACACTCCAAAAACCTCACCCGCTTGAAGACGGACAGGCGGGCCGCCCGTTTGTACCGCGCAGCTACGTGGCAAACCGCGCCGCGGAAGGGCTCAACTACAGTCAGGTGGAGCACGTGACGGAAACCGTGATTGTAACGATCAAGAACGGAGTTTATGATGACTCCTGGTTTGAACCGCCGAAAAACCTCTATCCCAAATCTCCCGGCAATCCGCCGGTGTTGGCGCTGGACATGCAAGGGGGAGGAGTGAACATGACATTTTTTGATGGTCACGCCAAGTGGCTCAGTAAAGGAAATGTCCTTAGCGACGCATGCGGATTGCCCTTTTCGGGGGTAGATTTGATGCGCCTGTTCCCGATTCCGCCCACTCCGGGCCAGCCCGGACGCACGATGTGGCATCCGAACTGTCCAGAGTAGATTTGGCCCCATTTTTCCGTCAGGGGCCAAAGGATTGCCCGGTATCAGGGCCGCACGTTAAGATTAACGGTAACCGTCGTGGAACTGAGACCGGGTTTTGTTAGCGTGTACTTGAACGAGTCCAAGCCTACGTAGCCCTGCGCACTGGTGTAGTTGAAGATGCCATTTGCCCCCATATTCAATGATCCATGAGTGGGCTGTTGGGTGACTGTGATCGTTGCGCCGCCGGCGTAACGGTCGTTAAATGTCACTGGATTCAGTGGTCTGAAGAAGCGACCGCTACGAGGCTGGTAGAAGTCGCTGACGCCAACCGGTGCCTGCTGAATACAAGTGAGACTGAACCTCTTCCCATCTTCTTGTAGGATCGCTATGTCACCAGAAAGTGGTTCGTAGGCATTGGATTGCTCTAAGTTTGGGAGCACAAATCCGGTCTGCGCGAGTCCCCAGCTAAAGCGTGGGACATCGTTCGAGTTGTACTTCGTAAACAAGCCGTTGGCACCGGGGCGCACCAAGGCAACGCCAGTTTCACCGTACTTATCCTCTCCCAAGGTAGAAATGCCTTGAATCTCGAAGTTACCCAGCTTCTGGGTGACCACGGTATGATTCACGGCAATGATCTCCATCCAACCCTCGATTGGGGCACTACCCGAAGGGTCGAACATCCAAGTTGCCCGCGTCTTTCCAGTGGCTTGACCGCTGGCGGGATCGCGTGGGCTCACCAAACCGACTCCCGGATTGAAAACATTTGTGAAAGTGACTGCACCAGTGGTCCTATTGATCATGCGCGTGTAGCCATCGATGTCACTTGAAGTCTGGCCCTCTCCCGTTGCGAACGTCACTTCGTTGAGGTTTTCGTTCGTGCAAAGTCCAAAGAATGTTGAAAAGGTTGGAATTGAAGCTCCAAAAGACCAGTTTAAGCCACCAGAAGGCGAGTAGGATCGAAGTTCCGGGCCGTCCGGTGTAAGTAGGCCAATTAGGATCGCGATAATTCCATTGAGTTCAATTTTAGGTTGACTATAACTGGAGATCAGGATGTCTGTGAAGGTAGGAGTGTAGTTTGTTGCTCCGTTGTCGACCCTTCGTAGAAATGTCTGCCAAGTAGGTCCGGCCTTTTCGAAGGTTCCGCATATGTAAGCGTTGCCGTTAGCGTCAACCTTAATGTCGGTCGGCTCGGCCGCCAATCCCGCGGGGTTGTCTTCGGTCGCAGTTGAACCGAGCGGATTAAGGTCTAAGTCAAAAGTGAAGAAGCGGAGTTCGCGATGAGCTCCAGTCGCGCTTGGACTGCCGTTTGCCGCAACATACAATTTGTTGCCGACTTGGCGTACGAGGTGGAACATTAGTGATCCGCCGCCTGGGCGAGTGACTTCAACGACGTCAACAACCGAGCGATTGCGATTAAAAACGGTGATGCATCCTTTGTGGCTGCCATCGGGCTGCTTGCTGCCGCCAACTACCACGAAACGCCCGAGGTTGTCCGTGAGAACGTCGCAACCGGTGTCCATTACGATGTCATTTGCGCCGGTGCCGCGTACCCATGCGAGGCGACTTGGCTGGGCAGATGCACCGCTAACGATGATGGCCAGCGCAAGGCCGGCGATAAGATTTGATTTGATCCTTTTCAAAGATTTACTCCCGCCTCGTGATTGAGGCTTGGAGAGATTGTAAAGAACAAAGCGTCACAGAAACGTCACAAAAAGCGTCACAAGGCGGTTGCAG
>JBEBHJ010000090.1:0-8267 GCA_040081075.1 Fimbriimonadaceae bacterium
GCGCGCCAGAATGAAGGAAAGTTCCGATTGAGATCGAGGCCTTCGGCGATCGGCGGGATCTTGACCGTGAAGCCGTCGTAGTTCTTCAGCGTACCTTCCGGGATGACGCGGTAGTACTCGCCGCCGTATTCGCCTGGCCCGCGCGGCACCATGAGCCGTGCATCTTCAAAGTGCTTCTTGTAGGCGCCGTTCGCGTCCTTGATCCGCATCGAAAGCACGCGGCCATCGCCATCGACGTCCTCGATGGTCAAGCCGTCGACCGGACGCGGCGAATCCGGGTACGGTCGGGTGCTCGACCGGACGTAACGCGGCTTGTCAGCCAACGCCAGTTCCGCGCCGTCCGGGTTCAGCCGCGGACACAGATAGACCGCACGGGTGTCGAGCAGCCGGGTGACGTCCGCGTCATGACCATGCCCGGTCGCAAGCCGCAGGTCGGCTATCCCCATGTGCTTCAGCAGACAATGGACAAGATCAAATCCGTCTTCATCGGATTGGGGTTTGAGTATTTCGAAACGCCCGACCTTGAGTCTTTCCACTACAATTTTGAGGTTCTGAACTACCCGCCCGATCACCCCGCAATGGACGATCAGGACACGTTTTATATTGATGACGATCACTTGCTCCGAACCCAATCAACTGCCTTTCAAGGCCGAGTTTTCAAGCAGCGCAAGCCGCCGTTTCGCGCCTTCACGATCGGGCGAAATTATCGAAATGAAGCCGTGGATCGAACTCATGGGCATACCTTTCACCAGGTGGATTGCTTCATGGTGGATGAGGGCGTCTCGATGGCGCACCTGAAAGGAACGCTCGGATTATTCGCGCGGGCGATGTTTGGCGAGGACGTAAATGTCCGCTTCCGCCCCGACTTCTTCCCCTTCGTCGAACCAGGAGTGGATTACGCGATTTCGACGCCGAAGCTGTTTAACGGTCGCTGGGTCGAACTCGGCGGCGCGGGCCTGGTTCACCCGAACATTTTGCGGCGCTACGGCGTGGATACCGAGAAGTATTCAGGCTTCGCGTTTGGGTTAGGGGTCGAGCGGATTCCAATGATGGCTTACGGTGTGGACGATTTGCGGCACTTCATGGACAACGATTTGCGATTCTTACGGCAGTTTGCGTGAGCCAACGACTGGTGTCTGCCGCAGGCGAACTAGAACTGAAGCAATTCAGCGGGCGAGACGTCCTAAGTTTTATGCGCTCGCTTTCTATCGCGTTTACGGTGTTGCTTTGCGCGAGCGTCTGCTGCCAAGTTCGACCGGTGTACTCTTCGGTGGAATCATACGCGGCAGGGGCGAAGCTAATTTGCGTCGGGAAGATTGCAAAGATCGAGGACGTGGTCATCAAGTCCCCGGACATGATATCCCATTCGTACAAGGCAATCGAACTCACTATCGAAGTCTCGGAGACCCTAAAGGGTCAGCAACAGAAGACGATAAAGGCACATCGTTATGGCAAGGATGATAAGCAGACATACGAGGCGATCCGTAAAGCTGGCGCTGACTTTGTTTGGTTCGTCCCGGGAGGCGAGTCAACGGCTGGCTTTCCGAAGGACACCGCAAGGACCGAGTTCTGCCTCGAACCCGACCTCTCCGAATACAAGCCCCTCGCCGGGTTGGCGATCGGGATGGACTTCACTATGCTTCGCTCTCGGCAGGATTTGCTGGCTCGAATTCGAAATTTCCTCAAAGAGAATCCCGCTGCCAAGGCAGGGGTAGCGTTGCTTACGCCCTTGCCCGGTCAATCGTTGACCGGGTGGGTGGACTTTCTCGTTCCCCTCGGCCCTTGGACCGAAAAGTTGGCGGTGCGGATGATTACTAAGCCGGACTCCTTTACGTTCGGCCCACCCGTGGGGAATCCCTACGATCCAGCATCGGCGCCGGAGTGGCGCAAGAGCAAAGCGGGCATGTTGCGGACCGAGGGTTTGATCTTGCTTCAGCACTTCAAATCGGACTTGAATATTGGCCTGGTTACGCGCCATTTGAACGATTCTTCCATCGTAATGAAGCAGAAGTATGGCAAGCCAATCACGACCTACTATTGGGTTCGGGACGCTGCCTATCGTCTCCTTAGGCTTTGGAAGGTCAAAGTCGACCAGCCCTTGGTGGATGGACCCATTGTGGAATATCGAAACGGGCTCTTCATGACGGATGGCAGCCGCCTTGAATACATGTTCAGGGATCACTAATCAATGGGCGGTTCACGCTCATCACCCTCCTGAACCCCGGCCTCTCACGGTTCTTGCTGGACCTAAGGCACCGGTTTTTCGTTCGGCCCTGATCCCATACCTAAGCCCCCTTTTCAAACTGTTAGAATTACTAGCAGCAATTCGCGAACTACTTGATATAATGTTCATGTGTCAAACCATTTGGGGGGCACGGAGGAATATGAAGATACAACTTATTGGGATTGGTGTTTGCGTCGTAGCCATCAGTGGGGCTCAGACCGTAGTGCCTAATCATCGCGCGAGCAGCGACGGTAACAGCAACTTCTTCTTGATGGTGTCGGGTACTACGACCCGAACTTATCAGTTAATGATTAATGCAAGTCAACTTACCGGCTTGGTTAATACCAATCTGAATGGCCTCCAGTGGCGCTTGGACGCTGCCGCGACGGCCGCGTGGCCGCCTGCTGGTGGAACGATTTCAAACTTTGAAATTCGCATGGGTGCTGGCAACGCGCCGAGCACGCAGAACATCAACTTTGCAAGCAACTTTGCTGGAACACCAACTTTGGTTCGTTCCGGTGCTTTGACCTTTAACAGCGGGGATTTCGCATTTGGCGGTTCGCCAAATCCTTGGGGACCTACCATCGGGTTTAGCAACTATTTGTATACGGGTGGACACCTAACCGTCGAGTATCGGTTCACGGGCATGCCAACAGGCACACCTCAACCCAATCTCGACGCAAGTGCGGCTGACACGGGCCAAGGTACAGACTATGCGGCCATGTTTGCGACCTCTAATTCGGCAACGGCGGGGTCGGCCCTTGGTGGTCGATTTGTTGTGACCCGATTCACGGGGTCACCGGTTCCAGAGCCTGCTACGATGGCAGCCCTTGGGCTGGGAGTGGCAGCACTTCTGCGACGACGCAAAAAAGCGTAGGCAATATCGAAGTAACTTGAGGGCCAACCCGCACAGGGTTGGCCCTTTTGCTATAATCTCCCATGCATCCGCATCGTATTCCTCTTGCCAGCGCTGACCCACTGATTCAATCCCTAATCCAGGAGGAGGAACAACGGCAGGAGCATAACCTTGAACTCATTGCCAGCGAGAACATTGCCAGCCTCGCCGTGAGGCAGGCCATGATGAGCGTTTTGACTGACAAATACGCAGAAGGTTATCCATGCAAACGGTATTACGGTGGTTGCGAAGTTGTTGATAAGGTCGAAGACGTGGCGATTGACCGCGTCAAACAGCTCTTCGGGTCGAACTTTGCCAACGTTCAACCCCACAGCGGGGCGCAGGCGAACATGGCGGTTTACTTTGCCTTTCTTAAGCCGGGCGATACGCTGATGGCGATGAACTTGGCTCACGGCGGGCACCTCACCCACGGCTCGCCCGTGAACTTCACCGGGCAAATGTACAATATCGTGCCGTACGGCGTTTCCACGGAGACCGAACATATTGATTACGACGAGTTTCATCGGTTGGCGCTGGAACATAAGCCCAAGATGATCGTGAGCGGGGCGACGGCTTACTCCCGGCAGTTCGATTTTGCCAAAATCCGGCAAATCGCAGATGAAGTCGGAGCGCTTCATATGTGCGACATGGCCCACTATTCCGGTTTGATCGCGGCGGGTGAGTATCCATCACCGGTGCCTCATTGCGATATTGTTACTTCGACAACGCACAAGTCCATTCGCGGCCCTCGGGGTGGAATGATCCTTTGGAACAACGAGGAGTACACAAAACCGATCCAGATGAGCGTTTTTCCTGGCATTCAGGGGGGACCGCTGATGCACGTTATTGCGGCTAAGGCCGTGGCATTTGCCGAGGCGTTGAAGCCAGAGTTTAAAACTTATCAGGCTCAAATCAAGAAGAACGCCGCCGCGCTGGCGACCGCAATGACAGAGGAAGGGTTCCGCATCGTCTCCGGCGGAACTGATTCGCACTTGATGCTTGTTGACCTGAGACCGTTCGGGGTGACGGGAAAGATCGCTCAGGCCGTTTTGGATGAGGCATCGATTACTACCAATAAGAACGCAATCCCATTCGATCCTGAAAAGCCATTTGTGACTTCGGGAATTCGATTGGGAACCCCAGCCGTCACGACCAGGGGAATGCAGGAAACTGAAATGAAGCAGATCGCTTCCTTGATAGCTAGGGCGCTAAGGGGTCGCGAAAGCGAGGAACAAATTGCCGAAGTCAAGGCAGAAGTTCATGCCTTGACTGCAAGATTCCCGATCCACTCGGCCTAACGGCGGCGGCGGCGAAGTAGGGCGGCAACACCGAGACCAAGAGCGGCCATGGTTGCTGGTTCTGGCACTGCTCCGAATGTCTGCTTAATGTAGCGAACTTCGCTGATGCCGGTTCCAAAGAATCCGTCGGCGAAAAGGATGTCCTTGTGAACTTGGCCTTTGGTCACCGGTTGGCTAAAAGTGTAAGTTCCTGTGTAGACCCAATCATCAAAGGTGCCACCGCCAGCTCCAGAGCCATTAACCAAGCCATCAGCTACTTGGAACGGGGTTCCAGAGGTATCGAATACCTTTTCGTTTCCAAAGAAATCAACCACACCGTTAATGGTAGATCCGCCGATTTCAATCGTCACTGAGTTGAACGCACTAACCGGGTTACTGTTGAAATCATAGATCCAAGCGATATCTCCCGTAAGTTGGGATGCGCTGATTTGGAAACCGGTGAGGTTCGCCGTAAAGGAGTTGCCTGAACTTACGAACGCAGCAGACGCCCCTGGGATGGTCGTTGAGAACGAAACATTCGTGAACGTTTGCGCGCTACTGATGGCGCAGGTAACAATGGCGAGGCTTAGAACGGCTAATTTCATGATTTGATATTCCTTCGGCGGCGGGCAACAAGTGCGCCCAATCCAAGTGATATTGCGGCCAACGAAGCTGGTTCGGGCACGCTTTCAGTATAGCTTACGCTGTAGATGGTCACTTTGTTGACACTGTTTGTGGCAGCACCGACCAGATTGATCACGGCGTGGACATCATATTGGGTCATGCCGTTGAGGCCGTTATTCAGCGAGTTTGGAAGGGTAGTGAGTGAATTCCCGGCGGTAAAGGCGTACGTATCGTTTTGAGTCGACCCGTTGGTATGAGAATTGACGATGCTCACCGTGCCGTTACGGGCAACTCCGGTTGGGAACATCGAAAACGCGGTGAGAGACTTGCCAGGATCGGCGGTAACTCGGTAGTCCAGGGTGAGCGACTTTGTTCCAACTCCAAGAAGAAAGTGCGATGGGAGGCTAAATGTAAGACCACTTGAGCCGAAAAGGGTTGGGTTGCCTGGTCCGGCTAACACCCCATCAATGAAAATGTTTGTAAACGAGGCGGCTGGCGCAATCGCTCCTAAAAGACTTAATCCCAAAACGGGCAAAAATTTAATTAGACGGACACTCATAACTCCGTTAGAATACCGTCAGGTTGGTTTGGGTTCCTGTCAAAATCGCATTAATTCATCTAAGGATCACTGAATCCTAGTATCAGTGCTGGGCTTTTAGGTCGAAGTCAACATAAACGGGAAGGTGATCGGAGGCGCGGCTGCCCTTTTCCAGATATTCGGCGAGCCCATCCGCGCTCTTCCTCACTCGCCCGATTGATCCGCGCATCGCATCGGCACCGGAGTAGATTTTGGTCTCACTGGCCTGATCTAGGAGGTTTTTGCTCACGAGAATCTGATCAAACAGAATCTGCTCCACCCGCACGTCGCTAGGAAAACTGTACTCCTTGCCGCGCCATTGCTCATTTTCTTTCTTCGCACCTTTGACCATGGCGGGGATCGCTTTGCCTTTGAACTTATCTGAGAGGCCGTGGGTTACGCCGTCCTCGTCGTAGAGTTTTTCGCAAAGGTTAAAGAGTAGCGGCCCTGGCTTGCTCGCGCGACCCCCTCGCGTTCGTTTGTCGCCCGTTTCCAGAATGTTGACGCTCACGTCATCGGGGCAGTCGTTGAAATCGCCAAGGACAATCACATTCGACTCATGCTTTCCTCGAATGTGTGCGGCCAGCAGGTCAGCCGCCATCTCGCGTTGATTGTCGGTCTTCAGCCGACCACCCCCACCGCGGCTCTTCATATGAACGACGTAGAAAGTGAAACTCTCGCCACTCGGAGATTTCACGACCGCACGGAGCACATCACGCCCGCCGGGGAAAGCCGCGTCGAGAGCCGCGTCCTGAAAGACGGTGTCGCTAGATTCGAGGACAAACGGTTTCTTCACGGCAACCCCAGTTTCCTGATCTTCTTTAGGGTTATCCTTGATCCCAATTTCCCATTCATCGCCAAAAACCTGTTCCGCCGCCCGCTTGCTTTGAACTTCTTGGAACGCGACGACTTGAGGGTCGATTTCTTTGATCACTGACTGGAGATTCGAGACCCGCTGCGGGTTCGCATCCTCGCCGAACCACTCCATGTTGTACGTAGCAATTCTGATCGAAGTTGGCGGCGGTCCCGGCTGTTGAGAGCAACCCACGGGGCCGATAACGACCGCTAAACAAAGAGCCTTGAGCATCCTAAGATCGTACCAGGCTCGAGAGGCCGTCTTAAGTTACATGCGTGCTCGAAAACTGTGGCCCTGGGTCTTGGGTTTGGCGGTCGTAGGGATTGCGGGCGCAATCCGATACAACGCGGTGCGGAACGACGCTGAGCTTGCCGAGCAATTACGGCTCGCCTGGGCGGAGGGGATACCGACTAATGCAGAGCAAATGGCAACTTTTTATCCGCCTATTGACTCCGCCAAGAACGCGGCTCCCTATTACTCCGCGCTCTTTGGCAAGGGCAACCCTCGTGGATACAAGGAACTGAGCGAAGTGCTGGCATTTCCGAGCCCGAAAACGATTGCCGCGGCCGAGGCGGTTCTCAAGGCGAATTCGCTCTGGCTCTCCGTGGGTGACCGCGCGGTGACATTTCCTTTGTGTCAGTTTTATTGCGACTGGAGGCAGGGATCGGCCATGTACCTCCCGGAGGTAAGAGTCATTGAGCGTTTGTCTGACCTCTATGAATTGAGAGCAGCATCGGCGGCGGCAAGGCACGATCCCAAGGCCGCGATTGGTGACATACGCCGAATGCTAATTATCGCTGATCACGCTTCGAACGCGGGCTTCTTCAAGGATTGCTATTCGGGCCGGATGCGATTCGCAAAAGCGCTGGAGTTGCTTGCATTCTTTGCTTTTGAAATCACTCCTCATCGGCCCTACCTAGATGAGTTGAGGCGTGTTGTGAAAAACTTTCCAGCCTTCGACTTAAAGCGCGAACTCCGTGACTCATTGTTCTACTCGCTTTCAGCCTTGGAACTCTACTACTCTCCTAGCGGGCGCGAAAAACTTGGGTTAAAACCGGATGATGTTCGAACTGAAGATCATATATTTCAGGCGCTCGTGAGTCTCAAGGCCACAAAAATCTCACTTTTGAAAAGAGGTCGCGCCGTGTGGCATGCAACGGAAAAGTCAAGGCATGAGCGCGTAACCTATTCGGACACTGAAATAACCTTTGGGCCCTGGTCTTACCAAAGGTTTGTGTCGGGAGCATCCAGCATATCTATGCTTCGGATGCCTGAAGGGGCTGAGAATGCGCGACTGCAATACGTCGCGCTAATTCGGGCTCTAGAGAAGGGGAAGCCCAAGACCATGAGTTTTCCCGACCTGGTAAGTCCAATCGATAACAAGCCATTGACTTATGAGAATGATGGGATGAGCATTAGCATTGCCTCAATGAACGAGCCAGACGGTCACTACAAAGTGAAACTGACCATGCCCCCATACCAAGTGACGTCCAAGCGTGAAGAAGCTCAGCGTGCGGGAACGGGAATCCCACCCACGGCGCCAACGGCGAAGAAGTGATCATCTTTGTTTATTTCTTAAGAACGGTTGTCTTGCCCTTCACTTCGATTGAGCCTTGCCACACCGAGCTCGCCGTATCGCGCCAATAAACCACGTAAGTTTGGTCCGGCTCACTATCCCAAGTGAGGGTCGTGTCGTGAGCCTGATCGTTGGTTATCCGCACGTTTTTTGGGGGCATTGCGGCATTTGAAAGCTGTCCGAGGGCGAGGGCATTCAGGCGGGTGACGTTCGCCAGGTACTTCCAATCCATATACTC
>JBEBHJ010000135.1:0-2151 GCA_040081075.1 Fimbriimonadaceae bacterium
GCGTTTGGAAGGGTTTGGTCATGGCAAAAGCAGAATCGGTATTCTCAAATCGGATAGTCGTTGACCCGGCGATTCTCGGAGGAAAACCAACGGTTAGGGGAACCCGGATTCCGGTGGAGCTGGTCTTGAAGAGGCTTTCGCAGGACCGGGATGTCGATTCTCTGTTTGTTTCTTATCCTCGGTTGACGAAGGAGGATATGCAAGCTTGCCTGAAGTACGGAGAAAATCTTGTGGGTGTTGCTTCTATCGTTCCCATGGCCTCGAGCTAACGGCGCCTCTTCCTCCCAGCCGCCTTTGATCGTCGTTTCTCGGTTATCCGGACGACGGAATGCGCCACATATGGTGGTAGGGGCGGTTCGTGAACCGCCCAGTGGCCCACAAATACTGTTCCCACATCGAACAGATCTGACTATGACCAGGGCGTTTCGCGAAGCGCCTCTACATTTGAATTCCTTACCATAGCCTAATGAATATTGGGTGCTGTCTTTGTCATTCCAAACCGTGAAGCATAAAGAGAGCCGAAACGTAATGCTTCCGCTCTCTTCACGCTAAGTCAGTACCGTGTTTACGCTGGCCTTATGTTTTGGTTTACCCGGAAGAGGTTGGTGGGGTCGTATTTTGTTTTGACCTCGGCGAGGCGGTCGTAATTGTCGCCGTAGGACGCTTTCACCCGATCCGGACCTTCATCGACTTCGTCCATCATCATGTTGACGTACGCGCCGCCAGCCGAGTGAGGGTGAAGGGCGGTCCAGTAAGCTTTTGCCCAGTCAATCATCACCTCATTATCGCAGGGGTCGGGACTGATGCCAGCCATTACCTGTCCCCATTTTGCGCTTCGATAACTCCATGCCGTCTCGTCCTTGCCGACCCGGCCCGCAGCGCCATCAATTGGGTAAAGGTGCATCGCAGACAGAACTGTTGGCATGATGGCTCCGAATCGCGCGTGTATTGCAATGGCTTCGTCCGAAAGCTCATTGACAAAATCTGCTTTCCAATACCACTGGTTGCCGGTGGTATAAAGCCCATCGAACATGGCTTGCAAAGCCGGATGGGGAATCGGGCCGACCCAATCGAGCGACGGTGGTCCAAATTGTTCTCGAATTGGAGCAAAGATCGCCTCGGCTTGATCAAGCGGACCGGTGTAGCACCAAACGAGCGCGCAAATTTTTTGGTTGTGCAGGTGTTCGGGGAACGGTTCAACTGGTGGCACAGTATGGAAGCCGAAAAAGCCGTTCATTTCGTCCGGAGCCGAAACGATGAAGTCTCGATACCATCGAAGAATTTCTGAAGTTTTCTCAAGAGGCCAGAACATCGGACCGCCATAGACCGTATCAATCGGATGCAACCGAAAAACGAACGAGGTGACGACTCCGAAGTTTCCACCTCCGCCTCGGATCGCCCAGAAGAGATCCGGGTATTCCGAAGCGTTGACTGTGATAAACCGCCCATCGGCCAAAACAACATCAGCCTCCAGCAGATTGTCAATCGTCAGGCCGCATTTTCTGGTCAGATGTCCAAGTCCACCACCGAGTGTCAGGCCACCAACTCCGGTCGAAGCAATGATTCCGCTCGGAGTTGCCATGCCGAAGGCATGCGTTGCGTGATCCACTTCGCCCCAGGTACACCCACCCGCGACTCGAGCTGTGCGGGCTTTGGGGTCAACCCGGACACCCTTCATGAGCGATAGGTCGATCATGAGACCGTCGTTGCATGATCCGAGACCAGGTCCATTGTGTCCACCGCCGCGAATCGCAAGCAGCAACCCATTTTCACGAGCAAAATTGACGGAAGTAATCACATCGCCAGCGTCGGTACAACGCGCGATCAATGCGGGGCGTTTGTCAATCATGGCGTTATAAAGCGCCCGGACTTCATCGTAGCGTGGATCAGCCGGAGTGATCACGCCGCCCCGGATCGAAGTGGCAAAAGTCTGGATCGCGGCATCGGACGGGGCGACTGAGCGAACGGTTGTTGCAATTCCCATCTTCTCCTCCTTCGTCGAACTCGCATAACCGGGCAAGGTGCTCCGCTCCTAAAGACTTTGCTGAGAGAGTACTTCCGCGCGTGGAAGGCCATTTCCCCGAAGCAGAATGCCGATGTGAATGAGGAAGTCGCCGACGGCTCGCCGTATAGATCGCACCGGAGTATTAC
>JBEBHJ010000091.1:0-8096 GCA_040081075.1 Fimbriimonadaceae bacterium
CCCGAAATGTCTGAATCAAAAACTCGGGAGGCTCAAGAGCGGGGCCTAAAGGCGATTCCAGTCATCGCTGCGAGACCAGAAGAGCCTCGGGCTGAGGGTACCACTGAAAGCCGACGTAGCAGCACGCAAGATGTAGCTGCGGATCGAATGAAGATGAAAAAATTCGAAGTTTGGGTGCCAGGGTTCCATAATTCTGATCCTTACATCTATGAAAAGGAAACATGTCTGGGGGAGTATGAGGCACCCACCTTTAAGGAGGCATGCGAAAAGGCGATAGCTGCCAAAAATCTGCAACTCGACTATCGCAAAATTGATAACACCTGGTTTGGTCGTCGTCTCTCCGCCAACCAGGAAGAAGCAAAGAAGAATTGCCGCTACGGAAACTGATTCTTAGGTAATCCGGGGCGTATGCGCGCTTTCTTCAATTAATCTTAGCGAACTAGGCGGCACATCGAACGGGCTAAAGCCCGTCCGATGGCCTTGATCATTCGGCCAAGAAATTGGGAGCTGCGCCGTGATGCTTTCCAATGTTTCCCGAATCATGAATACATTCTTGCGATTTGGCATCTTGGCTGGTGCCTTCTCTTTCATTGCCGTCACGCCATGCAGTCGAGCGAGTGAGCCGAAGTTTGTTCCGATTGCGTCATGGCAGAACAGCGCTGAGGTGAATAAAAAGGACGGCAACCGTGCCTTCGCCATATTGCGCGAGCACAAGATCAAAGGTGTTGCTCCTGGTTCCGCAGGCGTCACGCTAAACGTGGGTGAGACACAAGCTGCGGAAGCACGGAAGCTTCTGGCGAAGGCAATCGTTTCTGAGGGTTTACGAATCGAGTTAATAGATGACAAGGGCAAAGCCATCACACCAGCAGAGATTCTCGGACCGAGGAATGCCAAATGAACCCACATCTACAACCCAAGGCCGAACAAAACGAATGCAGGCAACGGCTCGGATGGCATCTGTCGTGTCATCGACGCTTCCCGCTCGCCGTCGCCTGATCCGAGACGTTGGGCGATTCTACCGTCTGCCAATCATGAGCATCTTACGCCACGCATTTGCCATCCTCGTCACCACGGGCCTCGTTGGCCTTTGCGCCGCCGAGCCTCTTCACGTGCCCACCGTGCTAATGCGCTCCACCTTCAAGCTCCAAGGATCGACCGGCACCAAGGGCGGCATCGGGACCGGCACCGTGTTTATGCTCGGCCAGCCCGACGCCGGTAACCCGAAAGTGAATCATCTGGTGTTAGTCACTGCCGCTCACGTGCTGGAAGCCCTCCGCGCTGAGACCGCCACTTTGCTCCTCCACACCGCCAAGGATGACGGGTTCGAGAGGCTTCCCATTTCCATCCGCATTCGCGACGGCGAGACTCCACGGTGGACGCGGCATCCTGATGCCGACGTAGCAGCGATGCGCGTGGCCCTGCCCAAGAATGCGGATCTCCAACTGATTTCCACGAACCTCCTCGCCACCGATGAACTACTCCAGCGCCACGGGATCGGCCCTGGGGAGGAACTCATCGTTCTGGGCTTCCCGCACGGCGCCGAGGCCAACCCCGCTGGGTTTCCCATCCTGCGCAGCGGCCGCATCGCGAGCTATCCCCTCACTCCTGCCGCCAAAACGAAGACTTTCCTGCTCGATTTCCAGGTGTTCCCTGGCAACAGCGGCGGCCCGGTTTGCCTCTACGCACCGAATCGCGGCTACGACGACCAGAAGCGCCCCACCGGCCTCCAAGCTATTGTAGGACTCGTTTCGCGTGAAAGGAACATTGACCAGCGTGCCAACAATCCCGACGGCAAAACCCAGACAACCACGAGGACACCGCTCAAGATCGGCATCATCGTGCATGCGCATTTCATCCGGGAGGTGCTCGATCTATTGCCGTCGGCCACCAAGCCTAATCCGGAATCGGCCCCAACCGGCCAATGACCGAAACGCCTAACCAGACGGCGATGGCAAGCCCGATCCCGCAGTGAGTTGATTGACTTCCCTAATTCAAATCCTTATCCTCCAATCGAGGTCGCGCTCCCGGATCGGGCTCTCCATACTTCAAACGTTCTGCCAAGAATTCTAAGAAGCTCGCCTTTCTGGTGTCTCAATCCTTATGAAGACTCTCCTCATTGCCGTTTTGCTTGCGATGACATCCTCCGCATTTGCAGATATCGGGACGCCCGCAAGCACTGTAGAGAGCGTTATTCGACACGCTCAAGATGGACGCATCGTGGCCGTGGATTTGGAGGCCATCGCAAAAGTTTCTAAGCATGCTCATACTAAGGAGAGTCTCCTGCGTCTGATGAAGGGCATCGACCCCGAGAAGCTGGTGTTCCAAACGAAGGACAAGGAGAAGAATGTCTTTTGGTTCCCGGACAAGGACAACCCCAATAAGTCTCTTGTGCGCCTTCTTGAGCCAAGAAGCCTCGACTTCGAGGTGTTGTATGTCCGGGACGAGACAATCGGCTGCAAGGGATACTATAAAGTCGTCGCTGTGCACCCATAATGAAGACGCAGAACAAGTCAGTGGTGGCAGCGGCGGAAAACGTCGCTAATTCGCTTCGCACTAGAAGCCAAATTTCCGCCGTGCCACACTTCAAACGTTCGACAAAATAATAACCCCAAAACCACACAACCAACCAAGAAAAACACAAACCATGAAAACCGAGTTCACCTACAACCGCTTAAACAAAAACGACGCAGCCGTCCTTTTGGTCGATCATCAATCTGGACTGACAAATTTGGTTCAGGATTTCTCGCCCGATGATTTCAAGAACAATGTCCTCGCCTTCGCCGAGACCGCAAAATACTTCAATTTGCCGACAATTTTGACCACAAGCTTTGAAACAGGTCCGAACGGACCTCTTGTTCCAGAGTTAAAGCAAATGTATCCTGACGCACCGTATATTGCTCGCCCCGGGCAAATCAACGCATGGGACAACGAGGATTTTGTGAAAGCAATCAAAGAGACCGGAAGGAAGCAGTTGATCATAGCGGGCATTGTGACGGAGGTCTGCGTCGCATTTCCAGCCTTGTCTGCTCGCGAGGAAGGATATGAAGTATTCATCATCACTGACGCTTCGGGGACGTTTAACAAGACCACAAGAGACGCAGCTTGGTCACGCATGGAAGCAGCCGGTTGTCAGTTGATGACATGGTTTGGTGCAGCTTGCGAGTTACACAGGGATTGGCGGAATGACGTTGAAGGACTTGGCACACTCTTTTCAAACCACTTGCCATCTTATCGCTGCCTTATCACGAGTTACATGGCGGGTCTTAACGCGGCAAAACAATAAGCAGAACAAGGCGGTGCACCCCACGCTCGTGCGCGTCACGCCTCGTGCCACGGGCGAGCGTGGGGACCTTGGACGTTCGGCAAGATGAACACCCCCTTTCTTGAGCTTCGGCCGCTTAAAGCGGAAGACGAGCGCTCCTTCATGGAAGCGGTGCACGAGTTTCAACGTGACGATCCATGGGACTTCGCGCTGGGCTACGACGACTCGATGAGTTTCATCGATTATGTCCGCAAGAACGAGGAATGGTCACGCGGCGAGAATCTTCCTTCATGCTTTGTTCCTGCGAGTTTCTATGTCGGTGTCGTTGATGATGTGGTCGTCGGACGATTGTCACTACGCCACGAATTGAATGACTTCCTATTCAAGGTAGACGGGCACATCGGTTACGGAGTCCGGCCGTCCCAGCGAGAACGCGGTTACGCCACCGCAATGCTGCGGCAGGTGATCCCGATTGCAGCGAAAGCGGGCATCAAGCGTGCCTTGATCACCTGCGATGTCGGGAATATTGCTTCGATGAAGGTAATCGAGCGATGTGGCGGCGTATTTGAGTGCGTGCCCGACGACCCATCCCTTGACGTCCAGAAGCGGCGTTACTGGATTCCAACCTTATGAATAGACAAGCGCCGAACACATCGTGGGTGGCAACCGGCGATAACATCCTTCTTGGAGCCGGAGCTTGATCTCGCCGGTGCCACCACTTCAAACTTTCGGCAAAGAAATCATTGATCTATGAGCTACGACCTCACCATTCGATCTGACGAAAACTTCTCCCACCACAAGCAGTTTGGGCCGCTTGCAGACTTTCTTTCAGCGCAGCCCAACATCAATCCAAACGGGCCGCGCGGATTCACTTTTGAGCAAGGCTCACTCTGGATGGAGATCGACTTTGAAACCGTGAGCGAAGAAGGAGATAACATCGAAGATGAATCTACTGATCCTGCCACGTTTAACTGTGTTCGTGCCCATATACCGTATCCCCATCTCGGAGACAATCCGGAGAGGGACTACTTTCCGTTGCTTCGAGATATTGCTCAGAAGATCGGCTGGAAGCTTTATGACGAGCAATCCGATGAAGAAGACGAAGAGGATGGCAGTGTATCACCGAAGCCATGGTGGAAGTTCTGGTAGATCCCGCCGAATATCAAGAGCACACACAAGACGAGCCACAGCAACCGCCACTAGCCGCCTTGTCGTCAACGTCACCCGTATCATGAACCTCTACCCCCGTCACAACGTGCGACTCCGCTAGTGGCGGTGCGTGATCTTTGATGATAGCCCAAGGAAAATGAAGACTTTCGGTTCTGCTACGACCTTTCACGTTTCGGATGTTGGTGTCTCCCTTAGATTCTACACCGACGTTCTTGGCTTCTCCGAACGATTCCGGTTTGGCGATTACGCGGGCATCTCTCATGGCGATGTTCAGATCCATCTTTCGGGGCCTTTGGCCACCAACAAGAAGCAGATCGGACAAGGTTCCATCTACATTTTTTGCGATAACGTTGATTCCTACTACTCCGAAGTTTCACGCAGAGGTGCCCACATCCAAGCTCCTCCGAAAGACTATGAATACGGGATGCGAGATTTTGTAATTGAAGATCCTGATCTTAACCTCGTCGCTTTCGGCCAAGAAACACCCCAGGCTATCAAGTCGTGAGTGGCAACCGGCGATAGAGTCTCTTGTTGCATTCGGGCTTGACCCCGCCGGTGCCACAACTCTACGTTCGCCCAACCTACAGAGTCCATCACCATGAAACTTCGATGCAGCGTCCTGAATCTAGCGGCAACCATTGTTGTTATGGGGAACAGTTTTTCGATTGCGGCGGACAAACAGCCACCCAGTGAGGCGGGTTCTCAACCGGCACCAAGGCAAGTTGATCAGAAGGAAGTCGAGGCTGGCCGTGCAGCAGCCCGAGCCGACATCGGGAAGAAGCTGATTCGATACGATGTGGTTGGCCAGCCTTCGATGATCGATCCTGAACTCAAGCGCCTCGCAGTAAGCAAATACAACATCTCGGTTACTTTTCACGGGTGCTGTCCAGGTCCGAGAATCGACTATGATTGTGCCTATCTGGATGTTGTCATTGCACACCTCAAGGCACTTTATGGATTTGATCCTGTAGCCAAGTTGGAGAAGGAACTGAGGGAGAAACAGCAATGAAACCAATCAACGTCCAAGCGAGGGCTAACAAAGCGCTGCTGCCAACCGCCGGGGCTGCTCTGTCGGCCATACTTTCCGTAACTTTAACCCGCCATCCCGTCTTGATGCGCCATCCCGCCCCGGCGGTCGGCACAGCTTAGACGTTAGGCGTCACTCGATGAAGCCAGTGCTTTACATTTTTGCAGGTCTTCCCGGTTCTGGGAAAACCACACTTGCTCAGAAAGTGGCAGATCGGTTCAGGGCCACATACCTTCGTATCGACACCATAGAACAAGGCATTCGGAACAGGTTTGGCATTTCGGTCACCGGAGAAGGATATGAGCTTTCCTACATGATCGCGAAGGACAATCTATTGCTTGGAATCAGTGTTGTCGCAGACTCCTGCAATCCGATCGGTTGGACTAGAGACGAATGGGAGGGAGTCGCTCAAGAGTCTGGTGCCGAGTTCATGCACATCGAGATCACTTGCTCAGACAAGGTCGAACACAGAAACCGAGTGGAGACACGTTCCTCGAGCATTGTTGGGCTGTGCCTACCGACATGGGACGAGATTGAGCACCGCGAGTATCATGGATGGGATCGGATTCGATCAGTCATTGATACTGCTGGCAAAACCGTGGAGCAATCATTCAACGAGACTCTCAAAGTAATAGAAGACAAGCAACTCGAACAACAAACACAGTGATTCATTGCCGTAGGATCAGCCACGCAAGGCCGAACAAAGCGCTGGTGTCAACCGCTGGGACCGCTCTGTCGGCGATGCTTTCCGTAACTTTAACCCGCCTTCCCGTCTCCACGCTCACCCCCGCCCCGGCGGTCGGCACAGCTTGGACGTTTGGTGCTTTTACGTCTCTCCCATAACGAAAGCCAATGAGCACACCATTTCTCGCCTCTCGCCGAGTGTATGTCGCGACACTTGCGTTGTTCATCGGCTCCAGCCTTTTCTCCATCGCTGGCAACATCCTTCAGAACACGTCGTTGTTCCATCGTTTGCCTTCTGCCTTGCAGCTTCTCGTCCAGGTCACCGGCGACATCGTCTGGGCGACAGTGGCGATGATGGCTGTCCGACGCTTCATTCCCGATCACATCCCCCACAAAATGGAGATTGGAGCACTCATCTTATCCGTCTATTTCGCCCTTGGAGAGTCCTTCCTACCTCAACTGCTACCGGGAGTCGCCGACCCTCGCGACATCCCGGCTGCGATCATGGGCGTTGCCATCTACTACATTTACGACAGGTCGCGCACGGCTTACCGACGGGCCATCAATCCAACTCCGTGCACCGGCTAAATGACAACAGCCGAAACGTCGAACAAAACGGATGCAGGCAACGGCTCGTATGGCATCTGTCGTGTCATCGACGCTTTCCGCTCGCCGTCGCCTGATTCGAAGTGTTCTGCCAATATTTATTATGACACGTATCGACTATCAACGAGAAGACGTGCTTGAGGTTTTGCGAACCCTCGAGGAGATTGTCGTATCACTGGTGAAAATGACTCCCCGGACATGGCGGGAGATCTCGATGTGCGCGTCGTTTGCATCGGGGCGCTTTTTTCAAGCCCTCTTTGCTGACGCGTTAGCTGGCTGGAATTGAAGAGGTGCAGGGGGAGAAAGGGATAAAAATGCTTTCATTGGCTGTCTCTGAGTTTCCCATGGGTCAAAAATGAACTGATTTTTTCCACGGGCAAGGTTTTTCGGTGTGGCTTTCCGTTTTTTGGGGAAATTCATGACTTGCGGCGCATAGGGAGGCACTCGCTTGCTTGCCTTGGATATCCTCCATCGTTGCCAAGCCAACTTCCCGTGGTTCCGAAAAAAGCTTTCACGGGATTGCAAGCTCTGCGATTAAACAGGGTATGATGAGGGACTTAACAGGGTACAATCTAGATCTACATCCTCACTTCCTCTCAATCACGATCAAAGATGGCGGGGTGTTTTTTTGGTTTACAAATCCATATTCAATCACTGTATAGAGAGATTGATCCAATCCCTGACCCCAGGCCTTTACGGCAGCAGCTTCCTCTGCGCCGCCATCGTGACCGGTGTAGAGAACGATGGTTATGACTCCTTTGGGCAATAGCGGGGTCGCAAGCTGATCCAGCGCCGCCAGGGTGGTTTGCGGATTTGTCACTATTTGTTTATCCGTTCCTGGTAGATATCCCAAATTAAACATAGCTGCACTCGGGAGCCCATCCAGGCAGGAGCCCACCTTTTCGTGACCGAGGTGAAAGAGTTCCACCTGGGGAAAATCAATAGTTTTCTCCCGGGTGGTTTGAATGGCTGATGCCTGGATGTCGAAGCCGATGACTTTGCCTTCTGAACCCACCAGATTTGCCAAAAAAAGGGTGTCGTGCCCATTGCCGATAGTGGCGTCCACGACCAGATCTCCCGGCAAAACCCGGCTTTTTATGATGTGCTGGGCGAGATGGAGAGCCCGAGGCAAGTGATCATCAAATATATCCATGTTCCCACTCAAAAGACAAAGTGTTTTTCAATGTTGTTTTTATCATCAATTGGTTTCCCGCCGAGAAGGTGCTCGACCAGAGCCAGGGTGTGGGAGGGCGCATTGATCACACCCTTGGAACCCAGGCCGTTGAAGTAGACAATGTCGAGAAACACTGGATGCCGGCCCATATAAATTTGGCTGCGTTTGATTAT
>JBEBHJ010000092.1:0-8078 GCA_040081075.1 Fimbriimonadaceae bacterium
CCACCACCCCATCCCCGTCCCCCTTTGGTGCCGGGGCAAGGGGCTTCAGATATTCTCGGAGTCCCTCGGGTCCACCTTCACGGCCGCAACCGCTTTCTCGGTAGCCGCCAAATCCCGAGCTTGCATCGAACTGGTTCGTACAATTCACCCAAATCGTGCCGGCTTTGACCCTCGCCGCAATATCGTGAGCGAGATTTATGTTGTCTGTCCAAACGCTGGCGGCGAGCCCGTAAATGGTGTTGTTTGCCAGCTCAACGGCTTCCCCAGGAGTTCGAAATGACATGGCGACAAGCACGGGACCAAAGATTTCGATTTGAGCAACTGTTGACGCGGGTTCTACATTGGTGAGTAGGGTTGGCGGATAGAACCAGCCATCACGCGGACATGTCCAAGACGGCTGGAAGAGTTCGGCCCCTTCCTCGACACCCTTGTTGACGAGTTCATTGATCCTCTCAAGTTGGACGGGGGCGACGATTGCGCCGATATCCACGGCCTTATCAAGCGGATCGCCAACCCGGAGATTTTCCATGCGGGTCCGAACCTTTTTCAAGAACTTTTCTGACACAGATTCCTGAACCAGAAGCCTCGATCCGGCGCAACAAACTTGACCCTGGTTAAACCAAATTGCATCCACCAAGCCTTCGACCGCGCCGTCCAAATCGGCATCTTCGAACACGATAAATGGCGATTTGCCGCCCAATTCCAGCGACAACTTCTTGCCCGTTCCGGCGGTTGCTTTTCGGATGATCCGCCCGACCTCGGTTGAGCCGGTAAAGGCAATTTTGTTGACATCAGGATGGTTGACGAGACTCGCGCCCGTCTCGCCGTCCCCCGTAATGATGTTAACCACTCCAGGCGGCAACCCAGCGGCACTACAGATTTCGGCAAACAAAAGCCCGGTAAGGGGGGTGAATTCGGCTGGTTTCAGCACGACCGTATTGCCACAAGCTAGGGCGGGGGCTATTTTCCAAGCCAACATGAGAAGGGGGAAGTTCCAAGGAATGATCTGACCACAAACTCCAAGCGGCTGGTGATTTGGAAAGAACTTCCCCACCATGGCCGCCCAACCCGCATGATAGTAGAAGTGACGTGCGGCTAACGGAATGTCAAGGTCACGGGTCTCTCGGATCGGTTTTCCATTGTCCATGCTTTCCAAAACCGCGAACAACCGCGAGTGCTTTTGAATCTGCCGCGCAATTCCGTAGAGATAGCGACCGCGCTCTTCACCGGTTAACCCTTGCCACACAGGCAACGCCGCCCGAGCTGCCTGCACCGCGGTATCAACTTGCTCGCGATCTGCTTGTCCGGCAGAACAAAGCACGGACCCGGTACCCGGATTGAACACCTCGAACTGTTGGCTGCTAGGAAGCCAGGAGCCCCCAATGAACTGCCCAAAGTTGCGCCCGTGATGGTCGAGCCACTCGTTCACAAACTGCGGGCTCTCGGGCGCAGGCCCGTACTCCATCGTTTCAAGGATGTCGGTGACGCTCATCTTTCAATTGTAGCGGAGAGGTAGGCTTTGGTGGATGCTCGAAGTAGGCCAGCCTTTCCCCTCATTTTCTTTAAGCGACCAAGATGGCAACATCGTCACCAATGCCGACTTGCTCGGAAGGCAAACCGTGATCTTCTTTTATCCAAAGGACGACACTCCGGGTTGCACGATCGAAGCCTGTGAATTTCGAGACGCGTCGAACGATTTTGCGCCGGCCCGAGTGATTGGCGTGAGTCCGGATTCGGCCAAGTCGCATCTCAAGTTTATCAAGAAATTTGGTCTCAACTACACGTTGCTATGCGATACGGAAAAAGCCCTTTGCGAGGCGTGTGGGCTCTGGATCGAAAAGGTCTTCATGGGAAAGAAGTACATGGGAGTAGATCGGACAACCTATCTCTTGGATGGGGCCGGAGTCATCACCCATATTTGGACCAAGGTGAAACCCCAAGGTCATTCGGCCGAAGTTCGGGCCGCGCTCGGCAAGTAAACTCTCCGCATGGCAAACTTGGTAACGGCCCCCACGATTCTCGCGATGAAAGCGAGGGGCGAGAAAGTGGTCTGCTTAACGGCCTACGATTTCATCACGGGCAACCTAGCCGAAGAAGCCGGGGCCGACCTCGTTTTAGTGGGGGATTCGGTTGGAAATACCGCCCTCGGATTCCCAACGACGATTCCCGTGACGCTTGATCACATGATTCACCACGTTTCGGCAACGCGCCGAGCCGTTAGACGAGCGCTCCTGGTTGCAGACATGCCGTTTGGGTCTTACGGAGCGTCCGTGGAACAAGCAGTTAATTCGGCAACCCAACTGGCCCGTGCCGGAGCCTCTGCCGTCAAGTTAGAAGGAACGTATTGCGATGAGATCCGAGCGATTGTTAAGATGGGAATTCCCGTCATGGGGCACGTTGGAATGACCCCGCAATCGGTGAATAATTTTGGAGGGTTTCGGGCTCAGGGTCGCGGAGAAGCCGGACAGCTAGTTATTGAGGCCGCAAAGGCGATTGAGGCTGCCGGTGCATTCGCGATCGTGCTTGAACTGATTCCTTCCGAACTTGCTCGGGCGATTACAGAAGCATTGTCAATCCCCACAATTGGAATTGGAGCCGGCCCGGAGTGTGATGGCGAGATTCAGGTGATTTACGATTTGCTCGGTTTTGGCTCTCATGTATTCAAGCACACAAAACGTTATATTGACGGGGGAGCGCTTTGCCGCGAAGCCTTGAAACACTACGTGGACGATGTTCGGGCCGGAAAATTTCCGACGTCTGAAAACACCGTATGAGGGTCTTTCGATCGGTTGCCGAGTTGCAGTTTGATGCGCCGAAGGTCGGTTTCGTTCCGACTATGGGAGCTTTGCATGAGGGACACGTGAGCTTGATGCGCCGAGCGAAATTAGAATGCGGTTTTTGCGTGGCCTCCATTTTTGTGAACCCGACCCAATTCGGCCCGAATGAGGATTTCAACAAATACCCTCGAGATGAGGCGCGCGATTTCGAGCTAGCTAAATCGGCGGGAGTTGACGCGGTTTTTTGCCCTTCGGTTGAAAGCGTTTACAACGGGAGTACCACTACGGTCCGGGTCGGCGGTGTTACCGATCTTTGGGAGGGCCCCCTACGCCCGGGCCACTTTGAGGGTGTCGCGACCGTAGTTCATAAGCTGTTTGGCATGGTTCGGCCAACGATTGCCTATTTTGGCCTGAAGGATTTTCAGCAATGTTGCGTGATTGCCAAGATGGTTTCTGACCTCTACTTGCCGATTGAACTCGTGTTTTGCGAGACGGTGCGAGAACCGGATGGGCTCGCAATGAGTAGCCGAAATCGCTATTTGAGCCAAGAAGAACGAGCTCTTGCGCCAAGGATCTACGCCGTCTTAAATCAAGTTTCCGGCTCGACATCCGGACTATCCGAAGCCTTGCTGGAGGGAAGAACGGCGTTGCAGAACATCGGCTTTCGGGTTGAGTATCTGGCGGCAGTAAACACCGTCATGCAACCGATCGAAACCCGCGAGCCAAACTCGCGGCTGATCGTCGCGGCCTGGTTAGGTACAACGCGGCTCATAGACAATATTGCGTTGACCAAGTCATAGGGCAACGGGCCTGACACAGAACGCCCCAAATGTGGAACAATTAGGAGGCACGCCGAAGTAGCTCAGGGGTAGAGCAGCTGTTTTGTAAACAGCGGGTCGCGGGTTCGAATCCTGTCTTCGGCTCCAGTTCATTTGAACCTAGGCTTTTTTGACCTTTGCCGCAGGTCTTTTATACTTGGCTTTTATACTTCTCTGAAGTCGATCACGGTCTACGTGGATGTAATGCGTCTCTGTTGTTCGCACGTCGGTGTGTCTCATTAGCCTTCTTAGGGTGTCTTTATCGGTCCTTTGGGCCATTTCGCTAGCGAATAGGTCGCGGAGGTCGTAGACCGGGCACCGGGTGACATCGGCGGCGTCACAGGCTTCATGCCACTTCGCGGTGATCGTTCGCTCATGGTAGGGGTATCCCCCCATTCCGGGGAAGACGAAGGTGGAGGTGCGCGAAATATATTTGAGAAGATTTTCAACGAGTTCCGGTACCGGGATGGACTGGCGACCCATTTGAGTTTTGGATTGGCTAAGCGTGATCCACATATCGCCGGGTGCGCCTTCGATTTCGCTCCACATGAGGTTCTTTGCTTCGGACTTGCGAAGTCCCATTTGGCGCATGACCAAGAAGATGGGTTGGAATCGGGGGTCGGCATGGGCGATGACTTTCTCCGCATTGATCGCGGTGACAATCGGTTTCATTTCGGGGGTGTAGCTGATGGCGTCGGCGAGTTTGAATGCGTTGCGACTTGACCATCCGCATTTGAGTGCGTATTCGTAGAATGCTCTGCCTACGTCTCGGGTCATCTTTGCCGTTCTCGCTTTGGTGATCTTGGCGAGTTGGCGATCTACTATGATCGGCTCCAAGTTATCTATGCGAATCGAGCCGAACATCTTTTTAATGTAGGTGTCTCCAATCCACTTGTAGGATCGGAGCGTTGCCGGTCGAAGTTTCTTCTCTTTGGACTCAATCCAGATATCCCAAGCGGTTTCGACCTTCATGCCCTTGGTTGGCATGCGCCTTACTTCGCCTTCTTTGGTTGCGCTTACGCGGCTCCAAAAGTCGGCCTCGGTTTCTTTGACGCGTTGGACGAGGACGGTCTTGATTCCGCCAACGGTGATCTGCGTTCGGATACGTCCGTCGGCTTGCTTTGATCCAGTGTTCTTTGGTCTTATTAAGCTCATGGTTTGTTTTCCTGTGATTTTGGAGATATGTGGTTGGCCTTGCGGCACAAGTTACTGCAAAACTTAGCATCTGCACGTAGGTCAGGCTTGAGGTACCTCCCGCAGTGGAGGCAGCGGCGGGGCGATACGGTCGTTCCAGAGACTTCTTCTGATAACGTTACATACATTGCACCGAGTAAGTTCTTGACCGATAGAAACATGTGCTTTTTGGTGGGCCAAATGACCGGTGATACTGCCGTGCCTAACTCGCGGTTTATCATGTCGCATAGAGTCCATGATGCCGCTGTTGTTAGATCGGGATTGGAATTGGGCCAGCTGCTCCGACCTTGCTCGTCAATTTGTGGCATTTGCCGTTCCATTGCGTAATAGATAAGGGGATATTTCAAACCGCGTGCTATGTCGCTAGTTTCAGGGTCGAATGTAATCCCATAACCACGATTAGAGAGCATGCGAACTATCTCGGCCTCGGCCTCTGGCATATGGGAATTGCGAATGGCGTCCCAAAGTGACACGGCAATCCTCATCTTCGCGATCTCGTGTTCCCATGTGGCAAGTGACTCACCGTCGTCGGCGTAACCTCTCGGATTCATCACTAGCACGGCCAAACCCAACCTACCATGCATGTTGGCGAAATCCCTTATGTCATTAGATGTTTCAAGCTTGGCGAAGTCGCGGTGCAAGTAACGGTTGTCTAAGGGCCTTGTGTGACGATCTCCGGGTAGTTCTTGATTGATTCCACCAGGGGAGCGACGGGCTATTAGCCAGGGGTCGGTGAACAGAACGTCGGATCGAGCCCATTCGTTCATGTATCCGGTGAGGCCCGACATCATCGGATCGAATTGGGGGGTGCGTTGTTGTGGACGCTCGCCGGGCGGGTGAGCAGGTTGGTAATCGGTTGACCATTCGTAGCCATTGCTGTGGGTCATCCACCGAGCATTTAGTGCTCCGCGTTCTTTAGTAAATCGAAGCAGGTTTTGAACTCCGACCAATGATTTTCCTGTTTGCACGGATAACTAGACGGTTAAATCGTGTTAAAAGTTCGCTACTCGTCCGTCATATTCATTATGTTCCATCGGGAACAAGGAGAAACAAATGGCAGAAAAAGCATTTATTAAGGTATCCGAAGTAGCAGAAGAGATCGGGCTTGGCAAATCCATGGTTTACAAGCTCATTTCCGACGGCGTCATTCCCTCGGTCAAGATCGCAGGCGTCAAGGCGCGGCGCGTTTCGCGCAAGGCGCTTGATGCTTGGATTGTGGAGCAGGAGGAGGGTTCGATTGTCGAATCCGAGTAACTATCTCGGCATCAACGACCAACCGCTGCCAGAAGCCGCCTTAGCTTATGGTGAGCTTGGGCGGCGTGTTGTTCCCATTCACGGGATTGTGGATGGGTGGTGTACTTGCGGCGATCCTGATTGCGAGAGTCCTGGCAAACATCCGAGATTCAAGGGATGGCAACAGGAAGCGACCTGTGATCCTGCCAAGATTCGCGAGTGGTGGAAGAAGTGCCCTCACGCCAACATAGGCTTGTTGACCGGGGGCCAGGTTAATGCCCTTGACTCTGACCCTCGAAACGGCGGCGACAAGTCTCTGGAGGGCCTTCTCATGGAACATGGGAAGTTTCCCGATTGTCCGGTGCAAGACACGGGGGGCGGGGGGAATCACTTTCTATTTGCAACTCCTATCGGCTTGAAGTCTGGTGAGCATCCTGGGATTGACGTCAAAGGGGAAGGTGGCTTCATTGTGGTCGCTCCATCGAACCATATCAGCGGAAAGAAGTATCAGTGGCAACTTGGTTCGGAGTTGGGTGCGGTCGAGGTGCCTCCGGCACCGGGTTGGTTGGCCCGGCGGGCTGCCCCCAAGGTGCTGGCCTCGCCTGCTGAGCAAGGTGAGAAATATACGAAAGGGGGCAGAAACAACTACCTTGCGAGCATTGCTGGAAGGTTGCGACGAGCGGGGCTTGCCGAAGATGAAATCGAGGGCGCGCTCAAGGTTACCAATGCTCGTGACTGCTTGCCACCACTGGGGAATGGTGAAGTCGCTAAGATTGCTAAGTCAATCGGGGGATATCCGTCTGTCGAAGCTGATCGAGTGAACGAGATCGGGCGAAGAGAAGGGGCTGAGAGCCTCGCTGAGGCACTTTCTGCAGTTGAGGCATTCCTTAGTCGTTTCGTTGTGTTGCCGTCGGTGCATGATGGCGTAGCAATCACGCTTTGGACGGCCCACACCTATTGTGTTGATCAGGCAGATACCTCTCCCTATTTGTCGGTAAGCAGTGCTGAGAAGCAATGCGGCAAGACACGGTTACTAGACGTGCTTGAAGTGTTAGTGCACAATCCCTGGCGGATCGTCTCGGTAAGTGAAGCGGTTGTGTTTCGCAAGATTGATAAGGATAAGCCGACCTTAATGCTTGATGAGGTGGATACCGTTTTTGGCCCGAACACGAGCCAAAACAACGAGGGGCTCAGAGCCCTGCTGAATGCCGGGAACCGGAAAGGGACAAGGGTGCCAAGGATTGAGGGAAAGGATTTCAAGATTAGGGAGTTCGATGTCTTTTGCCCGAAAGCTTTGGCGGGAATCGGCAAGCTTCCCCCAACAGTAGCCGACCGCTCAATCCCGATTCGGTTGCGACGTAAGAAGCGAACAGAAGGGGTTGAGCGATTCAAGAATCGTGTTCATCGTGGCATTGCCCGAGAGATTGGCGAGGACTTACAAGGGTGGATTGCCTCAAGCGAGCTGCCTACGGACCCAGTCCTTCCTGACTGTCTAAGCGACCGTGCCCATGACGGTTGGGAACTCTTGTTCGCAATAGCAGCGGCGGCGGGAGGCGCATGGCCGGAAAGGGCTCGACTTGCGGCGACGATGCTTATGCCGTCGGGTGATGATGATGACTCGTTGAGTCTAATGTTGCTGAGGGACCTAAGAGCTATCTTTACCGAAGAAGATCGGCCGAAGTGGCCTTCGGCGACCTTGATTGAGCGGCTCAAGGAGATCGAAGATGCTCCTTGGAGGGACTTGGGCAAGGATGGCGTAACGGCCAATAAGTTGGCTGGCATGCTGAGGCCGTACGGGATCAAGTCAAAGAATGTTCGACACGGCGATGGTGTCCCCAAAGGCTATCTTCCGTGTGATTTCGAGGATACGTTTGAGCGGTATTTGACGGTTGCCGCTACGGAAGAGGGCTAGAACGCTACACCGCTACAAAGAGGGTGTTTGAACTGAACCTGAGCGGGGCGCATGTAGCGTTGTAGCGGATGAATGCCTTAAGTAGCGGAGGGGGCGGAACCCCCCATTGTGTGGGTCGCTGTCTGATAGGGTGCCCGAAATATG
>JBEBHJ010000136.1:0-2099 GCA_040081075.1 Fimbriimonadaceae bacterium
GGCCCGGCTGCTCTCCAGCGGCTTCCACGCCGTGAGCATGAACCGCGCGCAAACCGCCCTGCCCGCCCCCGACATCACCGACATCGAGAACGGCACCACCGGCCAGCTCCTCCCGCGCATCGACCCCATCGCCAACGCCCACGGCTACGAAGCCCGCTACGCCGCCCTCGGCGCCGGCGGCACCCCCGGCCCGTGGCAAAATGGCGGCATCTACTCGAACACGCGCGACCTCGCCCTCAACGACCTCACCCCCGGCATCATCTACCTCATCCAAGTCCGCGCCCTCGGCGGCAGCACGCAATACTCCGATTGGAGCGATGCGGTGCAGCATATGAGCATGTGAAAATGGAAGGATCCCGGCAACTGGAGCCCGTGGCAGCACTGAATGCTCACGGGGGCGTAGGTTGCTTATCAGTAATGTAAAATCATCTGGATAGCAGCATCCATGTTCACCGCCTTCTGAGATAAGGCCGATCCTATAGCTCTCATTAGCCATGGAAATCACCTGTCCTAACCCAAAGTGTTGCCAAACAATCGAGATTGAACGGGAACATGCTGGAACTACCGCCAACTGCCCCACCTGCGGTCAAGGAATGCAACTCCCAGAGCTGTCTGAATTTCCTCCGGAACGGCGTCGATTACCTTATTCCGCACGGACAGTTCCCGAAACTTCGACTAAACCTCCTTCCGAAGATCAAATTCGGCCTATTATTGATGAGGCTTTCAGCCATTGGTCGGATTCCGTTAGGGTGTATTCCCGCGAGGCAATTGCTGAAGATGCAAAAGCGCGCGAGTATTTTTACATATCCCCAGATGAGGCAATCTTATGGCTTGCTGGTCGTCTTCAGCCCAACAATGACGCCTTCATGCTTTCGGATAAAGGCCTTCAATCTGTAAGATACGACAAGCAAAAGCGGCGCTCGGTTTTCTTACTAACTTATGATGCCTTTCCTGCAACATATTTTTCCGTTCTCCGCAATTACGTTGTTTGTGGAAAGGTATTGGCTATCGAAAGTGGTGCCATTGGAATTTCTCCTGAAGACATTGTTGAAGCCTTTGGGTTCATTTCTCGTGACCTCGTCCGGAAAAGGCTCGTCAAAAAGCCCCATACTTGCCCGGTGCCTTGCCAGCCCCCCGAGTCCAATGAAGACCTCGATTTTAAGCAAATCTTAGAGAAGGCAAGGGAATTTTCGCGCCCTTTCGATTTCGAATGGATCAGTAATGCGAGCAGGAAAGTAAAGAGAAATGCTTTAGAGCGTGTCAACTTGCCGGATTCCGAGTCCGTGTATGCTATTCTTGATTTAGGCAACAAGGGACGAAATTGTGTTATATTCACTGATCAAGGCTTCCATGTTTACGATGGCAGCCAACCAGCGGGTTCCCAAAACTTTTTCCGAGATTATCGCTCGCTCTTGTCGGTATTTTTTGGGATTGGAGAAAGGGGCATTTGCATTGGTAAAGATCAATGGATTAACACTCAATTGTTAGGGCCCGCTCTGAATTGGTTTTCAGATTTGCAGAGAATGATAGCTGTGAAATCGGGCAAGACCGTTATCCCACTTAACGAAAAGAACCTCGCTACGCATTGTGTGCGTTGTGGGCACGGCGACCCGCAGATCGTGATACAAAAGACTAAAACGGATCTAATGGGGAAAGTGATTGGCGGTCTCTTCGCGGGCTGGATCGGAGCCGAACTGCTGGGGACGAAGACGGAACGAGATTATCAATGCCCATTCTGTGGGTTACTTTGGAGGGAGGGATTTGGTGGTAGTCGAAAACCGGCATGGATAATACTGCCTGATAGTGACTAGACTGAATCCCTGCCACTGTCGAACCTCACAGAAGCCATGCCCTACGACCCCAGCAAACCTGTCGAGAACACGCCACTCGATGCCGCCGAGATGCGCGACCAGCTTGTTGCTCAGGTCGAAGAGTGTCACCACGGCCTTGAGGTCCGGCATCAACAACAGACCATTGCGGAAATCGAAGGTGCTCGGCCAGCGAACGCCGTCTTTAACGTAGTGCAGTGGCTTGCCGTCCAGAGTGAAGTATTGGATACGCGAGTTCGCCCCGCGTTCACCGATCATCAACATCGGTTC
>JBEBHJ010000047.1:0-28325 GCA_040081075.1 Fimbriimonadaceae bacterium
TTTCTGTTCAAGGGCTGACATCGGTCATCAGCGGAATCAAAGTTGTAAAGACGGCGCCGATTGATTTAAGCAACCTCAAGGCAACGGAGAATCGAAAGGTGCCTTTGGTGAATCCCGAAGGGACAAAACTGTCCTCTCCCGACGTTAAGGTTGAACTGGTCATAGAAAAGGTCGCAGGAATAGACGGCGCGAATCCATGACCGAAATCCGTCCCGTTCGAGAGGAAGAAGCAATATCGTTTCTCACCCTTGTTTGCGATGTTTTTGAACTCGACATCGCCCGAGCTCGAGCGGTCTTTTTCAATGAGCCTATGTTCGATCTCAACCGAAAGTGGGCCCTGATCGAAGATGGAGCTATCCGATCCGTGTTGACAACGGTTCCCTTGCTGTTTGGGTGGGGCGATGCCATAGGGATTGCTAGCGTCGCGACACATCCTAGTCATCGCGGTCGTGGACTCGCGAAACAGCTCTTGCTCAAGGCCCTCGCCGATCCGGTCCCGGCTTACCTCTTCGCCGCCGATCCCCGGATGTACCAAGAGGTGGGCTTCAACATTATTGATGAAATGGTGAAAATTAGCGTTGGGAGCGAACGCCCCTTAGAGGAGGAATCCCCCCTTAGCCATGATGAAGTTAGGGAAATCTATGATCGATGGAGCTTGCTTCATCCCAACCGGTTACGACGAGATGATCGCCGTTGGCAGCTTTGGAAATGGGCCATGCGTTACTGTGTGCCCACTAGCGGGGGATACACGTGCATCGAGGGGAATACTATTCGAGAAATCGTTGCCGATGCCGGTGCCGCCCTTCCTGCCGGGTTTCATGGAGAATTTTTCGGCCTTAAGAGCATGGCTGAGAAGCTGGCACTGGGCGTTGGAGCAAGCGAAGGCTTCCTCATGGGTCGGGGAACCGATCAAGTGCCCGAGATGTTCCTATCCGATCAGTTTTAGCGCGCTCGCGGTAACCTTGAGGGGTGATCGGAAGACTGAGTGGCACCTTGCTAGAAGCCTCGGGCGGAATCGCTGTCATTAATGTCGGCGGCGTCGGATACGAAGTCTACGTTCCCGATCCCGTTTATCTCCAGTTACCTCTACCGGGCGAGCCCGTTGAACTTTACACTCGAATGATGGTCCGTGCAGATTCGATTAGTCTGTGTGGGTTTTGGACGGCTTATCAAAGACGCCTGTTTGATTTGCTTCTGGGCGTGAGCGGCTGTGGGGTTAAGTCCGCGCTATCTCTATTGGGCTTAGGCGAGGAAACCGTTGCCACGGCCATCGCCGGGTCGGACGGAAGAATGCTGGCTCGGGCGACCGGAGTGGGAGCAAAACTCGCCGAGAAGATCATTATTGACCTCAAAGGGAAAGTGCAGGAAGAGCAGCTTATTCACCGCGCGACAAGTAACACGCGCGCGGCGGTTAAGATTGATGATGAGTTGGTTGACGCACTACTTGCCCTTGGATATCGACGAAACGAAGCTGAAGTGGCGGCAGACAAGGCACGTGGACAAGCGGAAACCGTGGAAGAGCAACTGCGATTGGCCCTAAGGGAGCTTAGGAACTAGGATGCGCCCAAACGATACGTTGGACCCTTCGCCAAACATTGAAGATGGCGACGAGAAATCACTTCGTCCCCGATCATTGCGCGAGTTTATTGGCCAAGAGAAGCTTAAATCGAACCTTTCTATCTTTCTGGAAGCGGCCAAGCAGCGATCTGAACCGCTTGACCACTTAATGCTCTATGGCCCGCCGGGGTTAGGGAAGACCACGATTGCCCATATCGTGGCGACCGAAATGCGCGCGCCGATCCACGTCACCAGTGGTCCCGCCATCGAACGCCCAGGCGACCTTGTTGGTGTCCTCACGAATCTCGAACCAAACGCCGTTTTGTTTATCGATGAGATTCACCGCCTGGCCCGACCGGTTGAGGAAATCCTGTATCCAGCGATGGAAGATCAGAAGGTGGACATCCTAATAGGAAAAGGGCCGGCCGCTCGGTCAATCCGCCTTGATCTGCCCGCGTTCACCGTGATCGGAGCAACGACCCGACAAGGCTTAGTGACGGGGCCACTTCGCGATCGATTCGGCATCGTCTTAAACTTTCCTTTCTACGACTTTCAAGCACTGTTTGAAATCATTTGTCGCTCGGCCGATATTCTTGGATACAAAATAGAGCGAGATGGGGCCGAGGAGCTTTCGAAACGCTCGCGAGGAACGCCAAGAATCGCAAACCGGCTCCTGAGGCGTGTCCGCGACTTCGCTCAAGTCGAGGGCCTCGAATCCATCACCAGGAAAATCGCGGACCACGCTCTCGATATGCTCGAGATAGATGACGCCGGGCTCGACCGAGTCGACCGGGCTTTGCTCTTGGCTATTATCAAGAACTATGGTGGTGGGCCGGTTGGGCTCGAAACGCTGGCCGCATCGACGGGGGAGGATTCAGGAACGATCGAAGACGTCTATGAGCCGTACCTGCTCCAACAAGGCCTCCTTCAAAGAACCCCGAGGGGCCGAATGGCAACCAAACAGGCCTACGTCCATCTTGGGCTCGAGCCACCCCGAACACCTAAGGTGGAGGGCGGACTGTTTGGCGATGTCTAACGTCGAGCGGTTCTCCAATCGGGTCGAAGACTATGCCAAGTATCGCCCTCGATATCCCGAGGCGCTCGCTGATTTTCTGGTGGATTTTGGTCTGGGCCCCGGCGCTCACGTGAGGGATGCCGGAAGCGGAACGGGGCTCTTTTCTGAGCTGCTCTTGTCTAGGGGTGCGACGGTTTATGCGGTAGAGCCAAATGCGGGAATGCGTGGAGAAGCAGAACAAAGATTCGCAACTAACCAGAAGTTCATCAGCATCAACAAGTCCGCCGAAGCAACCAGCTTGCCATCAGCCACGTTCGATTTGATTACTGCCGCACAATCGTTTCATTGGTTTGATGCCGGGGCGGCGAAGCACGATTGGACACGCATTCTCAAACCCAAGGGTTGGGTTGCGCTCCTTTGGAACGAAAGAGACGACAATCATCCTGTCACCCGTGCCTACGGCGAACTCGCGAGGGCGTTTGTAGAGAAAGACAAAGCCGTGCGGCGGCTTTCGAATCCTGAAGCCGAGATTGATAGCTTTTTCGCGCCAAACGCTGTTCAACGACACACCTTCCCAAACCTCCAAAACCTAGATCGGGAAGCCATCATCGGACGAGCTCTTTCTTCGTCCTATTGGCCAAAGGAGGGCATAGAATTTGAGCAATCTGTGGCACGTTTGAATCAGGTGTTTGATGAACACCAGACGGATGGATTTGTCACCTTCCCCTACATAACCGAGCTGTTTCTAGGTCAGTTGTAAAACATCTGCATCCCCAAGGGGTGATTTTCCGTTGTAGCAATTGAGAACCAAACTATGATTGTTATCGGAATCTTCCTCATCATCATTGCTATCACAATCGGTCGAGCCAAAATGCCGAACGAGTTAGCGAACCAAAGCGGCGGAAAAGCCCTAGCTGCGATCATTCTTGGCATGGTCGGAGTCGCGATTGTCTTCGGAAGCACCGTTAAAGTTGTTCAAGCCGGCACCGTCGGCGTTGTTCGAACCTTTGGCAAACTAAACCCTGTGCCCCTAGGCGAAGGGTTGCACACGATAGTTCCGTGGGCCACGGTCGAAGTCGTGCCGATTCGAACTGAGGAATACACGATGTCGGGTGTGCGCGGCGAAGGTGCGGTTCAGGGTGACGACGCCATACGAACGCTGTCCAAAGATGGACTGCCGCTTCCGCTCGATGTGACGATCAACTACCGTCCGGTGCCAAGCATGGTGCCTTGGCTGTTCCGAAACATCGGAACCGAAGAAGATTACGTCGCCAAGATTGTTCGGCCCTCAGCCCGAGCCGCGGTGAGAGATGCCGTCTCGCAGTTCACCGCCCAAGAGGCTTATAGCTCCAAGCGCGACCAACTGGCCGCCATCGTCACTGAGCGGCTGGAGAAGTACATCGAACACACACTAACTCAAAGCGAGGGCTACACCGGTCGCGCTTTCATCATTCAACAAGTGCTCATTCGGAACATCGAGCTCCCCGAAAAGCTTAAGGCCAGCATCGAAGCCAAACTCACGGCCGAACAAGAATCCCTGCGAATGGAGTTCGTGCTCCAAAAGGAAAAGCAGGAAGCCGAGCGAAAGAGAATCGAGGCGCGCGGTGTGGCCGACTTCCAAGCGATTGTCAGCCAAGGCCTGAGCGACAAACTCCTCTTGTGGAAGGGGATCGAAGCCACTCAAGAGTTGGCCAAGTCGGACAACAGCAAGGTCGTTGTTATCGGCTCTGGCAAGAGCGGCCTGCCCATCATTCTCAATGCCGAAAGCGGAGCCGTAACCGCAAAATAAGCCGTAGCCGCAGGTTGCATCGTACCTTCGCAAAGCCCGAATTCTCCCAAACGCCCCCAATCCAACAAACGAGTCAACCCAAAATCAGAATCCGCCGCCAATTCTGCCCAAACTAAACCACAATAGGACCGGTGAGTCAAGTTCACACGAACCCAACGGCAAGGTGGCTTTACGGCGTTATCGGCTTTGCTTTTGTGGGAATGGGCATCGTGGGATACATCCTCCCCGGCATTCCCGGGACGGTGTTCCTCGTCCTTGCCCTGGGCGCATTCCGAAAGAGCAACCCCGCCCTTGAAGAGCGCCTGCTGAACAACAAATACGTGGGCAAAACTCTGCGCGACTGGGAAACTTACCGCCGAGTCCCCGTCCGCATCAAAATCATTTCCATCTCCTGCATCTGGATCTTCGGCACCGCCTCCATCGTCCGCGGATACCAACTCTGGGCCAACATGGCCAACCTCATCGCGGTCTGCATGCTCGCCCTAATGATCTTCGGAACAGTCTACATCCTGCGCCAAAAGTCGTAGCCTTAACGCCTACGTGAGGCTTGGGGCGGCGGCTTGCCGACTCTATCAGAATAGTATTCACCATCAAACAGCGAGTTAAACTTCTTTGCCTTCGCCGTCAGGGTCGCAACCTGCTTCCCAAACTCCGGACCAAGCGACGCAATCGTTTGCAGAGGGCCAAGTTGACCAACCAACTCGGGGTGACTTGCCTCATATGAATAGTTGGGTCCAGCCAAAAGGCCAAAGTTGTAAACGCGTTGATTCTTGAGTCTGATTCCCTTAACTTGCTTTGCGAATCTAGGCGGGCGGGCAGCCTGGTCAGCGAGCCATTCGGCTACCGAGGATTGCCCCTGGACCTCATCGATTTCTTCGCCCTTCTGGTCAAGGATTGCGAATGATTCAAGGGGCTTAATGGTCCAAAAGAAAAATCCGCCTTTAGGAAAGCCTTCTGGCATCGCTTCGGTAGGTTCGTCGTAGATGGCGGGCACTGTTTTGGGTTCATCCGCAAAGAGCTCTTTTATCATTTCATTGGGGTCTTGGAGCCATTCATAGGAATATTTGTCAGCTGAGCGTTGATCTTCAGTGTGTTCGAAACTGCTGCGATAGCCCTCGAAGGCGGCTGCGTATATGATGTCCTTTATCTCATCGTTCAGCGAGGCATAGGGAATAGTTTGCCCAGCTTTCAGAGCCGTTTTTTGGGCGTCGCTCAATAGCCAGTAAATCGAGAGCAGGTCGGATTCACAGTTGCAGTCAGCCTCAGTTTGCTGAAAGGCACTGACCAAGCCGTAGTGCATCCCAAAAACATCGCGCTGTGTTCGAAGGTATGCCCATTCCGCCCACTGTTCGAAGGTTAGCTCCTTCAACCCGCTGAGTGTGAACAGCCTTGCGAAGGCCGCGCGATCGTTGGGGAAATAGATATCCTTGGGCCGATAAATCGTAACTTGGCTTTCGGAAAGTTTGTCAAGTGAGACGGCCACGACTTCGTCCAACCAGGTCTGATCGAGGGCGACTTCCCCATCTGGTTGAAACTGAACGCATGAAAACGTTTCGGAATCAACGTTCGCGACTAGATTCCCTTCTGGAGCAAACATCGGAATGAGCTCAGAAAGATAGGTTAGAATCGGATCCGATCGCACAGGATCGGTGACCATGTTGCGTAGTGTTTTTATCTGGTCCTCGCTGAGGGCTACCTCGGCCCTGAGGGCTTGGACCAGAAACTTGGTTTGTTGAGAAAACGCAAGCGGCTTTGCTGCCTTTTTCGGCTTGTCATCTTCAGGACCGTTAGGCTCTTCGGGCGGGTTAAATGTCTCGCTAGCCGTCAACATCAAATCGCCCTTGGCATCGTACACCAACATGGATGAAGATAAGCTGAAGCCATTCCAAGTTACCGCCAGGTTTGATTTTGCGGCTGTCTGCGTGATCAGCTTGGGACCAAAAGTTTCTCTTGATTTGCGAATCAATGCGATCGACTCAGGGCTAAGGACCTCCATCATTTCAGTGGGAATCTCCATAACCGGCATCGTCCGCATTGACTCGATGCGCTTTTTTGTGTAGGCATTGCGTGCTGCGACCAACTCCTGAGTCGAACTGCTCGAAATGTTTAGCGGCCTCTGCATTTTTGTGGGCCTGCTTGAATAAACTACCCTGTCGGTCTCCTCAATCTTAGATAGTTGGTCAGCGCCAATTAACGTTAACAAGTTGCGCAAAACCCGGCGCTGGGGCGAATCCTTGGGATTCGGTTTCAGCAATTCCACAAGTGCACTTTTCTCCGCCCTCTTCTTGTTATCCCATCTCTTATCGATTAGCGGCTGGTTGACCTCTAGAATTTGCCCTCCGTCACTCTCCTTTCGCCAGACTCCGAACGAAGCCGTAGCAATGGCCTGAATGAAATCCTTCGGAGGTATATCCTTAACTCGAACCACCAAAGTAGTTGACTCCATGGCCCGATCCGCTCGGAGCTGAACACCGACCTTTTGAGAAATTTCCGGGAGCAGGAACTTCAAAGGAGTCGCCGGAGCTGAGAAGGTCACGGTTTGAATCTGGGATAAAACAAGAGAAAGTGCAACCATTGGCTATACCTTTCTATTATAGTGGCAATCTCAATGGTAAGCAAAGGAAAGTGAAACGTCACTCAACGTTTATCCCGGTGTGGCTCTCGTGTAAACTCCGCTTGCAAGTAGGTTAGTTTATGAGAGAACGGTGAAATCGTGAGATGTGTTTGGATGATCCACGAGCGCGTGTCGAGAGGGAGTTTTGGAGCCACATTGCGAATGTGGCACGAGGTGCGCGGAGCTCACACAAATCAGGGCATCAAATGAAGAAGGTGTCTGGAATCCAGCTCGCAGCAATAATCTTCGCAGTTCTCGACCTTGCGTTGTCAAGCTCAGGGGCCCTGCTCATGTATGCCATGCTAAACGATGGGTACGGCCCCCACAGTGAATATGATCACATTGTTTTTCAGGAAGCTCTGAATGTCTTGTCGTTGTCAACAGCAAACCGGATGCTGTACCTAAAGGAAAGTTTTCTGTGGCCGATAGCTATCCTCACTCCGACCGTGTTATTCCATATATTTGTGTTCCAACTCGAAGGCTGGTATGTCGGCTCTGGCCTTGTCGCACTTAAACTCGTGGTTTGCTTCATAGCATATGTAGTGAAAGTATCCACTCACCTAAGGAAGGATAGGTCACATAAATAGCCTTGTGAGCCTCCGCACACTTTGCGCGATAGATATTGCCGGTCAAGTGGTAAGCACGATGGATGCGCTTGGGAATGTGACGACGTATCAATCCAATCTCGCTGGCAACCAGACGACTATGACGGACGCTTTGGGAAGATTCCATACAAATGTCTATTCGAGCAACTCTAACCGATTGCTAGCCGTAGTTAATCCTATGGGTCAAAGAACGACCTACACCACCGATCTCGCCGGTCAGCAAGTGAGCATCACGGATGCTCGCGGGAATCTGATGGCTCAGATGGGCCACGATGCGGCCGGACGGCAGATTTGGATCAAGAACGCGCTGGGGAACGTCACCACCACCGCGTATGACGCGGCGGGAAGAACCGCCACGATCATTGACCCGAACGGTAGCATCAAGACGACGACTTACGATGCGGTCAACCGCTTGGTGAGCATTCTTTACAACGATGCAACTCGTGTAACATACGCCTACGACGTAGTCGGACGACTAACGACGATGCAAGACAGCACCGGAACTACAACCTACGCCTTCGACGCCAACGGTCGCCAAACCGGCAAAACCGATCCCGATTGCCAGTGCAGAATGTTTTTCGGTGATGAAGATCCGCATCACCAGACGCTGGCAAATTGGGCACAATATTTAGGCGAGCAATGCGATAAAGGAAATAAGAATTCGTTATCGATGGATACGATTTGCTCCAAGATAAATAAGGGAATTGATCCTCCCGGATGGTAAGACGCACCCGTTTCCTGGGAACCGCGATTGCGGTGGTAGTTGTACTCTCAATAGTATGGTTGGTCGAAGCAGCAGGGGTTTCGGACTATCCGAGTTCATATTTAGTTGACGAATCGTTCCGTCTACGAAAATTGCGAGAATCCGTGCTGACCTACAAAGCTGTTCACGGAAAGTTCCCCGAGAGTTTAGCTGACCTCAATGCGCCACCGGGGCTGATTTACAGTCCCATCAGAGGATCAACGGTCACAATGCTTAGCGATTCAAGCAATCAGTCAATTGTGCTCGAACTAAGATACACGCTGCAACAGCATCGGGTTTTGGGGCTGAATCGGGCTCGAACTGTTGAGGTCCTGATGGTTGCGGGCACACAAGAACAATCAGTCAGGATGTTTACCCGTATTCTTACTCAAAACTGAATGAACTTATCATGCGGGCACATGACTTTACCTATGGCTACGCCACCCCAGCAACCACCTGCGCACCCGCAGCACCGATTCGCTGGGCCGGGTGACCACGATGAACTACAACAGCGAGGGCCTCATCGTCAGCATCACCGATCCGCGTGGGCTGATCACCACCATGAACTACGACAGCGTCGGTAACGTAGTCAGCCTACAAAACAGCGATGGCGGCATTGTCACCTACACCTTCGATAGCCTGAACCGACTCGAAACCATGACCGATCCGCTGGGGCGCAAGACAACTTATGCCTACGATAACGGCGATAACATCACCGCCATCACCAACCCCTTGGGCCAAACCACTACCCAAATCTACGATGGGTGCCTTCTCCAAGCCGTGGTAGACCCGCTTGGCAACCGAACTACCTACACTTACAACCGGTTCCAGCGAGTCGCCAGCAACTTCGGGCAAAAGTTTGGCGCTGGGAATGGCGAGTTCCGGCCGGCTCCCTTCCATAGCGTGAATGTGATAGTGAAGGGCGGCCGCATTACGGGATCCTTCTTAAGAACCGGCTCGATCAGGGCATAGACCGATTTTGAGTGAGCTCCGCGCACCTCGCGCCATTCACTGACCCCCGTTTGAACGGCGCAAGCTCTGCCTGTATGGCGCAGATTGTGATCATCGGTAGCAAGGGACGCTCAGCGCCTTCAAAGTCGGAAGCCCAGATCCCAGGGTCAAACCTCCAAACAATTAATCTTTTGCTTATGAGCATCGTGCCACAATAGGCTCATGATTCTCGCTTTGGCTCTGACCTTCGCTCCCCAGTTGGAGAAAATAGGGGTGGTTCGGTTTGATGCCGTGGCCGAGATGAGCGGGATTGTGCCTAGTTCTCGATACTCGGGGACCTATTGGGTTCACAACGATAGTGGCGATTCGGCTCGGATTTTTCCTATTCGCCGCGACGGCTCGTCGGCGATGGTTAAGGCCGATAAGAAGTGGGCGGGCATAGCGATAAAGGACGCCCGTAATGTGGACTGGGAAGATATCACGTCTGATGGCAAGAACTTGTACATTTCAGACATGGGCAACAACGGCAATGAACGCAAAAACCTCGGCGTCTATGTGATTGAAGAGCCTAACCCTTCGGCCACCGAAGTGGCACGGTTCAAATTCATCCCCCTCAGCTACCCCGATCAAACCGAGTTTCCTCCCAAGAATTGGGATTACGATTGCGAGGCGGTGTTTTGGCTCCGGAACAAGCTCTACTTTGTCACCAAACATCGCCGAAGCAAGTTCTTCCCAGTGGATTCAACCAACCTATATCGGCTCGATTTTGTCGACCGAAAGAACCAGCTCACGAAGATTGATCATGCCGATTCACTGGGTGGATGGGTGACGGGCGCGGCGGTTTCACCCGATGGGAGCACCATTGCCCTGCTTTGCCAAGCTCCTTTGCAACGGGTCTGGCTCTACAGCACCCAAGCCAAAAATGATAAGTTCTTCGCCGCCGGCGGCCGCAGCATCGGGCTCTCCAACGTGAAGCAAGCTGAAGGAATCTGCTTTGAATCGAACTCGGCGCTGATCATCACCAACGAGCAGCGCGAAATCTATCGCCTTACGCTGTAAGATTCGCCATAATAGAGACCGCGATGGCGTTGCTTGAAATCAACAACCTAGAAGTTTCGTTCGGCAATGCCACAATCTTGCGCGGCGTCTCTTTTGAACTGAACGCGGGCGAAACCCTGGGTGTCGTGGGCGAATCGGGTTGCGGAAAATCCATGACGGGACTCGCCATCATGGGCATGATTCCAAGACCAGGCCGAGTTTCCAACGGGACCATGAAACTTGATGGAAGGGAGCTTACAACGTTGCGCCCCAAGGATTGGCTGAGCGTACGCGGTGAGCAAATCGCGCTGGTGATGCAAGACCCATTTACCAGTCTCAACCCAATGATGCGGGTTGGCGACCAGGTGGCAGAGGCCCTGATTTTGCACCAGAAGATGAATCGCGGCGATGCCAGAATGCGCGCCGTTCAAATGCTCGATGATGTTGGTGTTCCGATTCCGGAAGTGAGCGCGCGCAAGTATCCTCACCAAATGTCTGGCGGTCAGCGCCAACGGGTGGTCATTGCGATCGCCTTTGCTTGTAAACCCAAAGTCTTGATTTGCGACGAGCCGACGACCGCCCTTGATGTCACGCTTCAGGCTCAGATTCTCAGGTTGATTTCAGACATGCAACGAAAGGAGGGAACGGCCGTGATCCTCATTTCCCATGATATCGGCGTAATCGGCTCGCTGGCGTCTCGGGTCGCCGTATTCTATGCCGGTCGGATCGTTGAATTGGGGACAGCCGAACAAGTTCTCAAGAATCCGCAGCACCCTTATTCCCAAGCGATGCTGAGCGCATTGCCTCGCAAAGGAGCCACCACCTTAACGACGCTCGCTGGCCAACCGCCCGATCTCGCCGGAGTGATTACGGGTTGCGCCTTTGCCGAGCGTTGCGCGGTGCGCTGCGATAAGAGCGGGGAAGACCCGTTGAATCTGCACGGCGAAGATGGTCGAATCGTTGCTTGCTGGCGTGCAGCCGGCTTATCCGATTCTCCCACCCTCGCCGAGACTGTGACGGGCGGTTAGATTACGCCTTGGGTTCGAAGTTCCATGTAGTGGCAGGCCTTAAACTTCTTCCCGCTGCCACAAGGGCATAGGTCGTTTCGTCCCACCTTGGTCCAATCCACATCATCCATGTAGCCGCTTGTTCCCGGAGCCGCAATGATCGGCGAGACGGCCGAACTTGTGTCATCCGTCATGGCCATCGCCGCGGACATCGCCTCTTCATCTTCCAGCCTCATCATGGCCGGTTCTGGCTCGGTTTGCTCGCGTTCGACTTGAACTTCGGCGCGGTAGATCATGCGCACGGCTTGATCACGAATCGCGCGAAGTGTGGTTTGGAACATATCAAACGTCTCTCGCTTGTAAGCAACGAGCGGATCGACTTGGCCATAACTTCGGAGATTGATACCTTCACGAATGTATTCGACCGTTTGAAGGTGATCTTGCCACTTATCGTTCACGGCTTGGAGCATCACGTGCCGTTCGATGAAGCGCATGACGTCATCCGGATATCGGGCAACCTTCGCATCGTAAGCATCGTGCGCAACGTGCTGACAGTATTCGATCAGGGCTTCGCCCGGTTTGTACTGTTGCAGATCAGATAGGGTCGCGTAATCGATGATTGGGAAGAGTTCGGCGAGGTCTTCATAGAGCAACTCGTAGTCATAAACCCGGCCGTCCTTCTCGTCAATCACCCAAGCGTTTTCAACTACTTCGGCGATCAAAGCGTCAATCTGACCCTTATGATCGGCGCGAATATCCTTGCCCAGGAGGGCGTCTCTTCGCCATCCATAGATGTGCTCGCGTTGGGCGTTGAGAACGTCGTCGTACTCCAGAACGTGCTTTCTCGCTTCGAAGAAGTGGTTTTCAATCCGTTCTTGAGTCTTCTCGATCATCCGAGACAAGAACTTGGTTTTGACTTCTTCCATCGGGGGCCACGCCTTGAGCAGCGGGTTTTCAAGGAGGTTGGCGTTAAAGATCTTCCAGAGCGTATCTTCTAACGACACGAAGAATCGGCTTTCGCCTGGATCGCCCTGTCGTCCGGCACGACCACGAAGCTGGTTATCGATACGGCGGCTTTCGTGGCGCTCGGTACCTAGAATGTAGACACCGCCCAGGGCCCTTACGACTTCGGCCAGTTCACGTCGCTCGGTATCATTGAGTGGCAGTGGGGGAGCGGCGCGCTCCTTGTCGCCTCGACGGTAGCTAACGAACGTTCCGGTGTATTCATCATGTTCGCCTTCGGGCATGTTTTGGGCGCGCTCAACGAGTTCGTCTTGAATACGTCCACCCAGCAGGATGTCGACACCTCGACCCGCCATGTTCGTGGCAATAGTGACCTGACCCTTTCGACCGGCCTCCGCGATAATCAACGCTTCTTGTTCGTGGAACTTCGCGTTGAGAACGTTGTGAGGAATTCCATGGCGCAGAGAGTGATCCAAGTGATCAAGGGCCTCTTCGCCCTCCAGTTTCCATTCCTTCAGTGCCCACTCCAAATGTTCCTTGTTGAGCGGATCGCCCGATAAATCGAGCTTTGCAAAGAATGCCGAGATCACTTGACGCGGAATCTCGGCTAGAGGCATGTTCATAATTTCAACGCCCTCTGATCGCAAATCCTTCGGAACGTCTTTCTTCACTTCGAGATGGTGATACAGGCGAGTTACGAGGAGGAGCTTCTGAAGCATTTCCGTTTTGAGCCTCTCGGAAATGGTCTCGGACATTTCGATGGAGCGGGTGCCCACCAGAACCGGCTGTTGCTTGGAGTTGAGCCGCAAGATCTCCCAAGCGATTCCTCGATACTTGGCCTCGGCCGTTTTGTAAATCGTATCTTCTTGGTCAACACGAATCATGGGCCGGTGAGTTGGAACGGTGACAACATCGAGGCCATAGATTTTCCGGAACTCGTCTTCTTCGGTTTTAGCCGTACCCGTCATACCGCCGAGCTTCTCGTACAATCGGAAGAGGTTTTGGAAGGTGATGACGGCAACCGTTTGGCTTTCCCGTTGGACCGTAACATTCTCTTTCGCTTCGAGCGCTTGGTGTAGTCCTTCAGAGAAACGGCGACCGAACATCATTCGGCCCGTGTTCTCATCCACGATCACGACTTCGCCACCGCGGACGACGTATTCGATATCGCGATCGAAAAGAGCGTAAGCCTTAACCGAAGCGTTAACGTGGTGGAACATCTTAGGATCGGCAGCAATGTTAGGAATGCCCAAAAGCTGTTCCACCATGTCCATTCCTTCTTCAGTCAAGCTCGCCGAGTGGTTTTTCTTATCGACGGTCCAGTGAGTTTCCTGTTCGAGCTGCTTGACGATGGCGTCAACCTGCTTGTAAATCGAGACGTCTTCGCTGGAAGCCCCGCTGATAATATGCGGTGTTCGGGCTTCATCAATGAGGATTGAGTCAACTTCGTCAACAATCGCGTAGTGAAGCTCCCGCATGGAGAGCTGTTCTACGTCAAAGGCCATGTTGTCGCGCAGATAGTCAAAGCCGTATTCGTGGTTCGTTCCGTAGGTGATATCGCACAGGTAAGCCTCACGGCGGCTGATGGCAGTGAGGTTCATGTAGCGCGGGTCATCGTTTGGCGTACCAGGCGTATACAACCACGATCCTCCGAGTTCATCCGAATCCATGGATTGGCCCTGGATGATGCCAACCGAAAGGCCGAGGAAGTGATAGATAGGACCCATCCACGCTGCGTCACGACGGGCGAGATAATCGTTGGCGGTGACCAGGTGTGCACCGCGCCCCGTAAGAGCATTTAAGTAAAGCGGAGCGACGGCTGCCAGCGTTTTACCTTCACCAGTCTTCATTTCCGCGATTCGCCCTTGGTGTAGAACGAGACCTCCAATGAGCTGCACGTCAAAGTGACGCATGTTCAAGAGCCGCTTCGAAACTTCTCTGACGACGGCAAATGCTTCGGGTGCGACCTGGTCGAGGGTCTGACCGTTTGCAAGTCGTTCCTTGAACTCAGCGGTCTTACCTTTGAGGTCGTCGTCATTGAGAATTGAAATCTCGGATTCAAATGCGTTGATCTGGTCAACGATTGGCATGAGCGATTCAACATCGCGCTTGCTTGTATCAAAAAGCTTACGTAAAAATTGCATGATAAGTTAGAGGGTTACGATCAGGAGCCCCTCGCGACGCGAGTTAAGCTCATGGCAAATGCGCTCTAACTTGCGGGGCCGTCTCGGCTGCGGGCGCTCTCGACAAATGGACAATCAAAAACGCGCTCATTACTAGAACGGGGCAAATCCGAGTTGGCTTTATCCGGTGCATCAAGGGGCCGGGCCGAGTTGCTGGCATCCTGATCGCGCTGCACAAACAGCACGACCGGATCACATTTGGCGTCGGATTGTCTTACGCCCAGGTGAACTTGGCTACTCCAAAATAGGCTGTTGAGGCATACCGTTTCCCCGCCCATTTGGGCGTTGAGAATGAGAAGCAGGATTGCCGGCAAAAATTGGATCACAGCCAGTCTAATTATGACGTATGGATGCTACTTTCCATACCCCCATTGAGAGTTGTTTTAGAATCTGAGCCAATTGACCCAATCTGCACCCTTTTGGGAACGCAGAGCCTGCTACAACCGATAACTATGGTTAGATCAAATGAGAATCATGGATTTCGAGCAGGGAAGAGCGATAAATGATATCGCGATTCAACTAACGCAACAAGAAGCAACCGAGCTGGCTGGCTACTTGTCACGCCTGCTGGACGCGCCTGACATCAAAACCGCCCACTTAAGCGAAGTTCGGGGAACTCAACTTACTCGCGAAATTACAATCCGAATCGAGTAGCCTGTTCCGCGCTACCATTTTGCCAGACACTTTTCGTATCAACTACAGAGTCCACGATAAGGTCAACTGTTCGCCTCATTACGGCGGATGAGACTTGACGGTTTTCTACGGGCAAGCCGATCATGAGGTTGCCTTTCTCGGTGATGTAGAAAAAGCATGGCTGAATTTTCCCGTTGCGCTTAAGCATTTCGGTGTGCTTGGTCATATCGGTCGGGGGTGGTCCTAGAAAAACTGTCAGCCACACGTAGCGTTTGCTCGGGCTCACTTCCGCCCCAATAGGAACATTGAGGTCGTCCTTGGTGATCTTGAACTCATACTTCTCGCGACCAGGTTCAGGGTTGGTGGCGATTTGTCTTACGTCGTAGCCAAGCCCCTCAATGAGTCCTTTAAGCTGGGCTGTGTCAATAACCGTTGGTTCCTGATGGACAACCGGCAGAATAAGAGCGAGACCGATGATGGCAGGCGTGATAATTCTCATTTCTGCGGGTTTAGACGAGGCACGCCTGAATTCAGTTTCATCGGGTGCCCTTAAGCAGCAGATAATCTAAGCCAAACATGTTCCGCGGTTCGGCAGCGGGGTTCGGCGCCATGCACTCGATCCTCAGTTCTCCCGTCGGGCCGACGAACTCGATCTTTCCGAGGTCAAGCTTCTTCCAGGTGAGAGTTGGAGAGTAGAAGTCGATTTCTTTGAGGAGTTTTCCGTTGAAGGTGATTCGGTGTTTGCCATAGTCTTTGGCAAGGCAGAAGTTACCGATTAAGTTGAAGCGGTTTCCGGCTGAGGGTTTCGTTAACTCGAACACGAGCTCATCACCAAGCTTAGGGTCGATCCACCAGCGTTGTTCGCCGCTGGAAAGCTCAGAGAAGCCGCCCTGGGCTTCGTGTTTGCCTCCGCTTACTCTCGTGATCTTGAGCTTTTCGCCCTCAATCGCGCCCTTTACTGGCTGCGGGCCGAGGAGTTTGGCCAGAGGTTCGATCTTGATGGGATGGTTCCCCGTGCCGCCGGGAAGTGCATACCAATAGGCGACACGATCCCAGGTGCCGACAACCTCAGCCCAGTGCCACATTTCCATATCGAATTTCAAGGATTTCCGGAAGGGAATGTCATCAACAATGTGCCAGCGAAAAATCGTAGAGTGACCAAACGTTCCGGGGCCATCGCACTTGAGTTGCCCGTGGAACGGCTTTAAGAACAGAGCGGGATTACTCCAGGCGTAGCCCAAATAGTCTTCCGTTCCGGTGCCAAAAAAGCTTGGAAACTTCTCGCCATCCACGTAGATTTTCTCATCGCCCTCGCCCCACCAACCGGGCACAGGGTTTTCGATGTGGATCGACGTTCCGACGTAGCGACCCTCGCCGGTTGCCTCAAGGAAAGTCATATCGCGCATGGGACGAGTGTTGCCGCGATCGCGCGAATACTGGGCGTGAAATCGATACGGAAGGCCGCTGAGCCCCCGATTCTCGCGGGCAGAAATAACCACCGGCGTACTCTTGCGGTCGCGGGTTGAGACCCTGATCTTGAGTGATTTTTTGGCGGTTTGTGGGAAGAAGCAGGTCATTCTTCCGCGGTCGGTTACTTCCATTGCTGTGCTTGTGAATGGAGTAAGCCCGACCGGAACACAAAAGAAATCGCCGAGCGGCGATACCACCGTTTGCGCGCCATCGGCTTCAATCGTGAGCAACAAGTTTCGCAATGTTGCACCCGAAACCTTTGGATCAACTTCAACTGAGAACTGGCTAGCGCCGCCGGAGAGGCTGAGCTCAACGGGTTCGCCGCTGGAAACCCGGCCTTCTGCAACCCTTAGATCACCGCCAGATAACGATGGTATTGGGATCGCCTCTTCGCCTGTCCACGTTTTGTAATCTACGTGGTAGTAAAGGTTTTTCCAAGCGCCCGTCTCGTCAATTGTCATCTTAAGCGACCGACTGTATTTGATTGCGCCGAACCGGTTGAATCCTCGGGCCGCCTCGTAGGCAATGCCGTCATCGTCGTTGGTCGAAAGATACTCTTGCAGGGGCTTTTCGATTCGGGGAAGCGGTTCGCCGTCAAAGTAAATCCGAATCACGCCCGACGGGTTGGCTGACCAAATTCGCACGACTTCGCCGGGGCCGGTCATTTCCGCCATGACGTGCTCGGTTCGGGTGCCGATTGTCTCGTTTCTTAGATATTGCCCGTAATCTGCGTTGGCAAACCAGTTATCTTTGGGTGAAGTCGAAGCGCGATCATAGCTGCTGAACTGCCCGGCCGTGTAATTGGCTGGCACGGCAAGCTCGGCGAGGCTTCGGCCTGGTGCGATGACAAAACTTAGGAGGGCGAGAATCACAATTCTGAGGCTAGCACATTTAGGGAACTTGGCGGCGCCTGGTTCTTGTTGCAGTGGACGAGGTGACTCATGCTCAACAAACAAAGTCAAATCATTCTAGTTACTCTTGCCGTAGTGGCGGTTTTCGGATGTGGCGCACCAGGACAAATGGAAGGCGCGTCTCGAAGCGAACCACCGGCATCTCAACCAACATCACCATCAATCCGCCCCGCCGGAAAACAGCCCGAAACTGCAAAGGCGCAGACCGCGGCTTACTCTCGTCGTGACGTCGTTCGGCAAGCCGAACTCTCTATCCGCGTGCCCGATATCGAAAAGAGCGAACGGGCCGTTGGGGAATCGATCCGGAATCTGGGAGGCTTCATCGAGGGGAGCGAAACCTCCGATCTCAATGCGTCCACGCCGCAGATTTCCATGAAACTTAAGGTCCCGGTGGATCGCTTTGACGCGGCCATTGATGCGCTGGAAGGCCAAGGTCATCGCTTGATGAAGAAAACCAGCGTCGAAGATGTGACCGGACAACTAGTGGACTACGAAGCCCGGCTGAAAATCATGCTCGCCCAGGAAGCTTCAATGCGAAACATGCTCAAGGGTTCGACGAACTATGAACGTTCAGTGGACATTCAAACGCGGATCATGAACCTGCGTGCGGATATCGAAAGCCTAGCCGGACAACGGCAAGCTCTGGGATCGCGCGCAGCTATGTCAACGATCACCTTGACCCTTGTCTCGGAAGCACGTGCGATTGGGGCCACCAAGGACGAAGCGTGGTTTAGAGAATCATGGAACACGTCAACATCTGGATTCGTGGCGGTTGCCCAAGGAATCGGGAGCGTGGCGCTGTTCTTCTTGGTATTCTCGCCGATATGGTTGCCGATTGGACTCCTGGTGCGATGGCTCGCCCGCCGAAAACCACAAGCGCCACCCGTGCGGTTCATTCCGTAGCGAAAACTTCACCCAGGCTAAGTCGCCGGGTGCCTGGGGTGCGGGCCAAGCGTCCGCGCTCCGGGACCTTGCCAATGAGTTAAACCAAGCAAATGAAATCTCACAATGTAACGATAGATCGTACGATCTGGCATAAGAATGCGTTTGGCATTTTCGTGCTCGGTTCGCTGTTGGTGATGTCAATGGCGCTGTTCTTTCCGTTGGGGTACGACAACCCGAACGCCGCAGTGAAAACTCATTGCCTATCAAATATGAAGCAGACTGCCACAGCAACGGGCATTTACATGCTTGACCACGATGAAAGGATGCCTCTCGCCAATTGGATGCCGAGCTTGTTACCCTACTCAAAGGATCACCGGGTAACCGAGTGCCCGTTGATCGTCAAGAACCGAAGGCGGTTTGGCTATGCGCTTAAGGGTGGAAACGTTGGCCTCAACACGCACAAGCTGAAGGATCTTGAGAAAACGGTGATGTACTTCGAGACCGACACCCTGACCGAAAGCGCGGTTGCAGATCTCACCGCCCGTTGCGCTCGGCATCGAAAGGACGGCTCCATAGTAAGCTTTCTTGATACCACGCAAACTTTAAGAGCCTGGATGCAAAATTAAAGTAGCTTTCTCCTCGCGTCCGACGCCGAAGGCTCATGCGTTCCGGTTCTTGACCATGCGAAGTGAGAAAGGTTAAACGCGAGAGTGCCCGCCCATGCGACAACGGTTGATTTTGACATTGCCGTTGCAAGGGGAAAGAATGATGGGGAAATCCAGACCGCGAAAATCGTAAAGCCCCACGCTAGGAACCAGACGTGCCACTTCCTTTGCCACTGAGTAAAGAAGGCCGCGCATAGGAAACCGATTCCGGTTCCGACGGCAAGATAAAGCCATGCGTATGTGCTAATGAACTCAACGTCTAGAAAGAATGCCTGGTCATAGTCTTGGAATGAAACGGATCGGTATCCCGCGATGGCTCCGACGACGCCTGATCCAGCAATTGCCAAGAACTTTCTCCAACCGGTGAGAGCATTCATGAATGCATGTTACTCAAGCAACAAGGGGTTAAACGCCAGATTTGGGCAACGAACAGTTGTAGTTTCTACATTTCGCATCTCGGGGTACGGTCCTTGGTAAGCTAACTGTGGTGAAAGCGTGGCCACTAATCTATTCCGAAAGCCTGCTGGCTTACTCCTTTCCGCCCCCTCACCCGTTCACTTCCGGGCGACTGAAAGATGCGATGCGGGTCTTGCGTGATTGGGGGTTTGAATGGGAGGTGCCTGAGCCGGGAGATGAGCGATTGTTGGAAATGGTTCACGCCCCCGAGTATCTCGCCCATTACAAGTCAACGAGTTTGGGGAAAACTCCGGCATTTGAGGATGCGTTCAAATATGGAATTGGAACTGGCGACACTCCCGCCATTCCGGGCTTCTACGAGGCTGGTTTGGCCATCGTTGGCGCCTCGGTAACGGCCGCAAAGCGACTCAACAACGGCAACCAGCTTGCCATTTGCCTTGCGGGCGGACTTCACCACGCTCAACGAGACAACGCTTCCGGTTTCTGCACGCTAAACGATATTGCAGTTGCGATAAAGCTCTTGATGCAAACGTTTGGGCGGGTCGTCTACATCGATATTGATTTGCACCACGGAGATGGAGTGGAGGCGATCTTCCGCGATGAGCCGCGAGTCCTAACGGCGAGTATCCACGAGTTTGAACCCGGGTTCTATCCCGGCACCGGCGATGAGATTTCTGACCACATTGTAAACGCCCCACTGGCCCGGGGAACCAGTGGCCCACTGTGGCTTAAAGTATTCATGGAAGGAGTTTTGCCTCGTGTGCAAGCCTTCCGCCCGGAGGTTGTTGTGCTCCAAATGGGGGTGGACCCGCATACTTACGACCCGCTTGGACACCTGAACGTCTCCGGGCGCTGCTGGTTGGAGGCGGTCGAGGCAGTGAGGTCGCTGGGGTTGCCGACTGTGGCGTTGGGTGGAGGTGGTTACGACAGGCGGAATCCGCCCAGACTATGGCCCGCAGCGGTATGCGTGCTCACGGAGCGAAACGTGCCACCGACGATGCCGGAGTGGTTTGTAGAACAATACGGATTATCGCAGACAGTCGATGAAGAGGGCGACGATTTCGTTATTCCGGAGTCGGCGCTTAATCGAGCGAAGCTGGTTCTGGAGCAATTGAGCATTTCTCCGCCCGAGCAATAGCTTCCAATTTGATATGGAGCACTCTGGCACCCTGGAGGGGTGCCAGAGTTTCTGGTCACGTGAGCCGTAGGCACATGGATTCACATGACCGTTTCTTCAGGTGGGTTTGAGGATAACTGCTTCTTCTCCGCCCGTTTCCTGAGCTTATCCCCGACGCAAAACGCGATGAGCGCAAACCAAAACGCCCCCTTGCCCGGCGACAGCGTCGGGAAAAACGACCGTCTCAAAGCATCCAACACCACAAATCCAAAGGCCATCAAAATTGCGCTGATGAGCAGCACAAATCCGATCCATTTCCATCCCAGACGGGCAGGAACTAAGCAAGCTATCCCTACCGCGTTTGGGACAACGGTCTTGAACAGACCCTTGTCCCCAAAGTAGAAGCTCTCAGGATAGTTAAGGCTTACTGCAACCGCAACTGGGAACACTGCAATAATCGCAAAAAGCTTCGCTAGGCAAATCCAGGTGCGATTCCGCCAGGCCCAAACAACCTCTTTCAGCCACACCCATCGCTTCTCTGGCTCCACTGAATGCGAATTTACCTCGGGATAGAACCCTCTACCGATAATTCCCAAAAGAAACCGGGAACGGGAGATCCATTTCTTTTATGAAAGCCATGGCTTTTTGCAGGTCGTCTTTGTCTTTGCCCGTCACGCGTAGCTCGTCGCCTTGGATTTGGCTGTTCACCTTGAGCGCCTTGTTGTCTTTGATCAAGCGGTTGATCTTTTTGCCTTCGTCTTGCGGAATCCCCACTTTGAATTCCACTTTCTGTCGGATGCTCATTCCGGTGCCGTGCTCTGCCTTGCTCCAGCCGATCTGGCGCATATCGATTCCTCGTTTGAGGAGTTTCGAGACCAAGATATCCTTGAGTTGTTCCATCTTAAACTCGTCGTCTGCCGTCAGCGTAATATCCTCTTTCTCCTGGGCGATGTCACACTTCGAGCCCTTGAAGTCATACCGGTTCGCAAGCTCTTTTTGAGCCTGATCTACTGCGTTCTTAACCTCTTGCTGGTCAACTTTGCTGTAAACGTCAAATGAGAATTCTTTGGAAGCCATCTTCTAATTAAGGTACCGGAAAATCGCGGCGCATATAAAGGCTTGTGGCTCTGCGGTCTCGCGCTTACTCCAAAGGCGTCGGCCAATCCGAAAACAAAAAGCCCCCAAGCAAATGCTTGAGGGCTTCTTGTTAAGGCTTAGCCTTACTTCTTCCGGCGTCGCAGAAGAGCGGCTACACCGAGACCAAGAGCGGCCATCGTTGCTGGCTCTGGAACGGCAGTTGCGGTCGCAAGAACGTTGTCAACGCGATCAGTTCCACCGACAGAAACTACTCCGCCGTTAGCCGATACCGTGCTGGCGTCTGTCAAGCGAATCCAAACGTTTGCTTGGTTGTTGAGCGCCGTTACCGACGACAAGTTTACGCTGTAGCTGTAAAGCGAAGAACCAACGGTCGAGTTCCAAGTCGGGTTTGGACTGGCGTTTGCCAAAACAACATAAACTGAGCCAAAGTTCGTGAACGAAGTTCCGTCGTTGCTGTACTGAAGCTGGAAGTCGCGTGGGCCAGTGTTGCTGCTCGCTTGATCCCAACCAAAGACAAGGCTACCGAGGCCCGCTGTTGAAAACTGGAACTGGTAGTAGTCTCCGACTGACCAAGTGTTGGAACTGAACGAACGGGCCGAGCCGTTACCAACTGGAGAAGAATAGACGGCTGTGCCAACTGAGTGCGAACCTGATGCCAGTCCTACTCCGACCTCGGCATTGTGAGGACCAGCACCGGCTGGAGCCGAAGTCTCGAATGTCCAATTTGCAATGGTTACAGCCTGCGACGCAGAAGCAATAACGGCTAATCCTAAAATAAAAGTGAGTTTTTTCATAAGTATCCTCGCCAAACGGATTAATTATATCGCCTCCGCTTCGACCCATATTGATGATCGGAAGAAAACCAGGTAAATCCACTGGGGGATTTCTCTAAACGTTAACCTAACTCGCCCATCACTGCTCTTAAAACGCGGAGGCACTCCTGCACTTCGTCGCTAGAAATGATAAGCGGTGGAACGAAACGTAAAGTGGTTTCATCGGTGGCATTGATGATTAAGCCGCGGTCTAAACAGGCTCGAACAATATCTCGCGCGATTGGCCGGTTGAGGATTGCACCGCGCATCAACCCGTGGCCCCGCACCTCGATAATCGGGTCACCGATGGCAAGCAAACCTTGCGCCAGTTCATAGCCTCGTTCCTGCGCATTTTGGAGGAGCCCTTCGCCTTCAATCGTGTTCAGCACGGAGAACGCAGTAGCGCAAGCTAGCGCGCTCCCGCCAAAGGTGCTCCCGTGTTCGCCGGACTCCAAAATTAGGTTCGTACGCCCCCGCGTAAGGCAAGCTCCGATGGGAAATCCGCTCCCTAACGCTTTGGCGAGCACGACTAGATCGGGTTGTATCTTTGTGCGGTGGATTGCCAGCCAAAACCCGGTCCGTCCCATCCCAGTCTGAACTTCATCCACGATCATCAAGGCGTCGTTGGTATCGCATAGTTCGCGAATTGAGCAGAGGTATTCCGGACTCATAGTTGTGAGTCCACCTTCGCCTTGGATTGGCTCGACAATCACGGCTGCGGTCTTTTTGTTCATCGCGGCATGGAGTTCCAACTCGTTGTTTGCCGTCACATAACGAAAGCCGGGGATGAGCGGGCGGAAAGATTTTTGATACTTCTCCTGGGCCGTTGCCGCTAGAGCCCCCAGCGTTCGCCCATGGAAACTGCGATGCAAACTCACGAACTCATAATGGCCATCTGGACACTTGCTCAGGCCGTGCTTCTTCGCGATTTTCAGCGCGCATTCCACCGCCGTCGTCCCATCATTGGCAAAGAAAACCCGGTCCATCCCCGTGATTTGGCAAAGCTTTTCCGCCAATCGCACCTGCGGCTCGGTGAGCAAATGGTTGGAAGTGTGGATGAGAGTTTGGGCTTGCTCATGCATCGCCGCCACCATCGCCGGATGACAATGCCCCAGCGCATCCACCGCAATCCCCGCGAGAAAATCGAGATACTCCTTGCCTTCACTATCCCAAATCCGCGCCCCTTTCCCCCGAACAAAAACGCCGGGTTGACGCTTGTACGTCGGCAAGATATGTTTGGCGTCTAGTTGCTCGATTTCTTCCCTCATTTGTTTCCCAGAATTGTTTTTCCAAAAAGCGAGCCGATGAATTCCACCGCGACTTTCGCCGTCGCGTTATAAGAATCCACGAGCGGATTAATCTCAACCACATCCATCCCCGCAAGCTGATAGTTCCCAGTAGCGAGATATTCATGGAAGACTTCGGCCAGCAAATGCATCTCGCGGTAACTCAGCCCGCCCCTTACCGCCGTCCCCGTTCCCGGCGCGAGGATTGGGTCCAACACATCAACATCAAAACTCAGCCAAACGCGCTTGCATTTCGTGGCGAGCAGCCACTTATGCATTCGCTCAATCTCGAAAACCAAGCCTTGCCGATCAATATCGTTCATTGTGGAAACATAGCCCGTTTGTTTTCTCTTCAGTCGCATGCTCTCTCCCGCGTCGACCGATCTCAGGCCAATCCAACCCGCGTTTTGGGGTTTAAGCGGAGTTTTGCTCAGCCCGCAAAGCCGTTCCCACTGATCGCCCTGAATCCCCTTCACCGTCGTCGGCTCGCTCATGAGGGCCCCAATTGTCATGCCGTGAATATTCCCGCTGGGGGAGGTATCCGGCGTGTTCAAATCAGCGTGGGCATCCACCCAAATCAAAGCCATATCATCGCCAAAATGATTCAGCGCCGCCGAAACGGAGCCAATACTTATTGAATGATCTCCGCCGACAACGAGGGGAATCCTTTGATTACTGAGACTGGAATCCACCTCACCCATCAAGCGTTTCAAGGTTTGCATGAGGGGGGCAAATTGCTTGAGGCTCCGTTGTCCTTGAGAGGCATGAGGCACGCTCACATCGCCATGATCGCGAAAATCCAGGCCCAAATCTAGCGCGGTGACATCTAACTCCGCCAGACGCAACGCCGCCGGCCCCAACCGTGAGCCCGGGCGATAGCCGCAATAATCGAACGGAACCCCAATCAAATCCATGACTAGGATTCTACCGACTTAGCCACCCCCAATCGATTCAAATGAGTTTGGATAGAAGGTGAAGATGAAGTGGGGCTTCTCGGCAGGCTCAAAATCGTAGAACTTCATGAACGCGCCGGTTGGGCCGATTTGCCAGTTGCCTTCTGGCAATGAAGCGTACACCTGCAGAACTACTTTGTTTGAATACTGAATCGCATAGTTGAACTGCTTAATCTTGTCCGCCCAGGTATCTGCGCCGGCCGTATCGTAAACCACCATCCGTTGCGCGCCGTCCATTCCCGCTCGGCAAAGCGCCGACTCAAAGAATACTTGGAGCGATTTTGTTTCTTTTGGCTTAAAGCTCAAGTTAACCGTGTAAAATTTTTCATAAGACTGAGCCCAGATCCCGCTGGCTTTCTGCTTCTCAGTGGGTTCGCTTCGGGTGGCTTGGCCTTCGTTCAATGTCACTTTTTGTTTATTCACCATGGCCGATAGGTGCATGCCCTTCGACTGTGCCCATGTCACTTGCTTGCCTCGCAAAGGAAGCCGGAGGACTACATTAACAGGCGCATCTGTTCCATTTCGAAACGTGGAAAGCGACTCGAACTTTTGGGTTTTGAGATCAATTTTGTATGTTGCGCTATGGGTGACCATGTGCACTGACCCCGCTACAGCTGATTCGGGGAGGCATGGGTAGACAACGCTGGCGGTGGTTGGAATTGTTTGGGCAAGAGCAAGAAAAGCTGCAGTCATCTCTTACTAATACGCCCTTTGTGTTCCTTGGATACGTCAATAACTTGTAAAATCAGCCTATGAAACGAATCATCTTGCTCTGGTCACTGGTCTTGGTCGCTTTGGTTGCGGCCCAGGGTGTTCCCTTGGTGCGAAAAGCAAAGGTGGGCGATTCGGCCACCTATGATCTCAAAATGGACCTTGTTCTGTTTGGTGATGTGGCGGTCTACACTTCGAAAATGACTGAGAAAGTTGTTGAGGTAACGCCAGACGGAACCATCAGCATTGAGAAGTCACAAACGGATTACAAGGCCCAGTTGTTCGGCGATGAAGCGACCGTCCTTGATCAAGACATGCCAAAGCCGGTTTACTCATGGGATTCCAAGGGAGTTCTGGTTGGCATTAAGAGCGAGCTTCAAAAGGCCGAAGTGTATCGGATGGCGGAGTTTGAAGCCGTTCGGTTACCAGCGAAGGCGGTTTCGGTAGGCGATACTTACTCGGTGGAAGTTGCCGCTAACGCCAAGTTTGGAACCCATAAAGCCAAAGCAGATTACAAGATTGAAGCACAAGAAAAGGTCGGCAACTATGATACGTTTGTGGCTTCGTTTACCTACGCCGAGCAAATTCCTGATGATCCGGCAAGTTCAACTGGCAAAGTGTGGATAAACAAAGAAGATGGTTCGGTTGTAAAGCTTGAAGCGGCATGGACCAATGTTCCAATTCCCGGCGCGCCGGCCCAGACGACCGGAAACATCAAACTTGAACGGACTGGCTAGGCTTTGAGGTTCCGCCAACATCCCGTTATTCCGGCTAACCGTCGACCCATTGCCATCATCGGTGCGGGAAGCATCGTTCGAAATGCGCATTTGCCCGCGTATGAAATGTGCGGATTCGAAATTGCCGCCGTAATGGATCGGTCATGGGATGTTGCTGAACGGCTGGCGTCAGATTTTGAAATTCCGGCGGTCGCAACAGCGATCTCCGAACTCCCCCCAGACGTTATCTTTGATCTCGCCGTACCCGCATCTGCGGTCGCTCAGATTCTGGAACAGTTGCCGGATGGGGCCTTCGTTCTCATCCAAAAACCGTTAGGCGAGGACCTCGCGATGGCCAACCAGATTGCGGGCATATGCCGAGAGAAGGGTTTACACGCGGCCGTGAATTTTCAGTTAAGGTCGGCACCGTACAGCCTCATCGCCAGAGATATAATCCAGCAAGGGCTCATCGGTGACATCTTGGAGATCGAGGCCTGTGTTTGTGTCCAAACGCCTTGGGCACTTTGGGATTTTCTGGAAAAATCGCCTCGAATGGAGATCGTTTATCATTCGATTCATTACTTAGATTTCATCCGGTGCCTGATCGGGGATCCAGCAAGTGTTAAAGCGAATACGCTTAAGCATAGAGCCTCACCCAAGTTGCATTCGAGCCGCTCGGCCATGATCTTAGATTACGGCCCCGCATGCCGGGCGCTTGTAAACACATACCACGCCCACGATTACGGACCCAAGCATCAGCGATCGGAATTCCGAATCGAGGGCTCGAAGGGAGTGATCGCTTTTCAAATGGGGCTGAACATGGCTTATCCCACGGGTGAGCGCGATTGGTTCGAGTGGTGTCGTGCCGGCGAATCATGGCAGGAAGTGCCGCTCGAAGGAAGCTGGTTCCCGCACGCGTTTAGAGGGCCAATGTCGGCCATGATGACTTGGGCTGAAGGCGGCCCTGCGCCCGAGACGCACCTGGATGATGCCCTGCAAACGATGGCGCTGGTGGAAGCCTGCTACGAAGATGCAGAGCGGCCGGGAACGATTCTAAGCGGTTAGGTTGTAAAACGCGCTCGCGTTTCCACCCAGCATTGCCGTTGCGTCATCATCGCTAAGCAGAGATTCAATCGATTCAATGATCTTCCCATAGTTTCCCGCCGCCAAGCAAACGGGCCAGTCTGATCCTATCATGCATCGCTTGGGGCCGAAGCAAGCCAGCACGTGTTCCATGTAGGGCGCAAGTGTGTCGCTTGTCCACGTTGCCCAGTCCGCTTCAAACGCCATGCCCGAGAGCTTGACGTAAAGATTGTCGCAACGCGAGATTTCACGAATATTGCTCGCCCAAGGCTCCCATTGGCGGTTGCGAATATCGGGTTTGGCGATATGGTCAAGTACGATTTTGACTTCGGGGACGGCTTGGACGAAGCGGGTTGCCTCCTCAAGCTGGTTAGATCTGATCAGCAAATCATAGGTGAGCCCCTTCTTTGCGAGGGCCCTTACCCCAGCCCGGAAGTTTGGTTGATCCAGAAAACCTATCGGTTCGGCTTGAACAATATGCCGGATACCCTTGAGCTTCGAATCTTCAACTTCAAACGGCTGATTTAGGTCGACCCAACCCACAACGCCCTTAATGAAGTCATTTTCGCGCGCCAACTTCAGCAGGAACTCGGTTTCCTCAACCGTTTGGCGGGCCTGAACCGCAATGCAACCATCAAAGCCGTTTTCTTTGAGTAGCGGCTCTAGGTCGCCAGGCAAGAAATCGCGCCGCAGCATCGCAATCGAATCATCGATCCAAGCATATTCCGACCCATAAATCCAAAAATGCTGATGCGAATCAATCTTCATTGTTCTAGTTTGAACCATGAATACTCTGATGTTTTTGGGCCTAGGGACCAATAATTTTCAAGATGGCCTTTGGGTATTCTTTAGGCCTCTACTGCCGCATAGCTCAGTTGGTAGAGCAGCTGACTGTTAATCAGCGGGTCATAGGTTCGAGTCCTATTGCGGCAGCCACTTTTTTAGGTTCAAAACGGCTCCTTCGTGGAGCTTTTTTGTTGCCTGGATTTTTGAAATGTACTCACCCGTGTACTCACCGGGGAATGCTTGTGTTGCCTGGAGGATGTTTTGCTTTGCCCTGGGCCAGCCTCTTTATGCTTGGTAGGCGGCACTTGTATAGGGGGG
>JBEBHJ010000048.1:0-28273 GCA_040081075.1 Fimbriimonadaceae bacterium
CGCAGGTCAGCTATACTGCGTTGAATACGTTCCCGGGTCTTGTACACACCGCCCGTCAAGTCACCCGAATTGTCTTCACCCGAAGTCCGTGGCCCAACCCGCAAGGGAGGGAGCGGCCGAAGGTGAGGGGGGTAAGGGGGACTAAGTCGTAACAAGGTACCCGTACCGGAAGGTGTGGGTGGATCACCTCCTTAAAGATAAGCACTGTTGATTGCATGTCAATCAACACATATCTAGGTTGACTTTTACTGTTCTCTCTGAGCTTTCATAACATTGAAGCTCTAATCTCGCAAGGGGTTAGAGCTTTTTTGTGTTTAGAAGACGCGAACATTGCACTTTGGCAAGGCGTCCTTGATCTTCTCGACGGTGGCCTTTGACAAACTTGAAGGCAAGGTGAGATCGTCTAGCTTCGTTAGCTGGACTAACTCCATCGCATCAGCATCTGAAAACGTTGCCCCGTGGAGGAACAGTCGTCGAAGAGCGGGCATGCGTCGCAACTTGAGGAGACCTTTTGCTGTAAGTGTGGCTTGCATCAAGTCGAGCTTTGATAGCTTCTTGAATCGCATGGCTGCGTCGATGGCTTTATCCGTGAGCTTGTCTGAGCGAACGACCAGCAATGTAAGATCAGGCAGATCCACGATGTTAGAGAGCCCCTTATCACTGAATCCGCCATCGAGTAACCGGATTGCGGTGAGTCCCCGATAGCCCTTGATTGACTTAAGCTCTTTGTCGGTGATCGGGCGTTGAACATCTACCCAGAGCTCCCAGCGATCGTTGCCTTCGGATCCAACCAAAACTTCCGGGATGCTTTGTTTGAGAATAGTCGCAGAGGATTCCAACTCAGCTTTAGAAGGGAACTGGGCAAGCAAACACAACAGCGTTAGCACCATCCTGTGATACTACTATCTGCCATTGAGCTGAGTTCCCGCCAAAACCAGGGGCTTGAGCCTAACCGGCTAAACGTGTCAAAATGAATCTGTGCCCTACGTTGTAACTGAAGCCTGTATCGGGGTTAAAGATAAATCTTGCATGACCGTTTGCCCGGTAGATTGTATTTATGAGGGCGACGATATGGTCTACATTCATCCCGACGAGTGCATTGATTGCGGTCTTTGTGAACCGGAGTGCCCGGTGACGGCCATTTACGTTGATAGTGATGTGCCAAGCGATTTGCGAAAGTACATTCAAATGAACGCAGAGGAAGCGAAGCGGCTTTCGGAAAACAAGTAGGCAACGGCACATCCGCACCGTTGCCAAATGCGATATCTACTTCCCGGAGCCGTTCATTACTGAACCCGATGCGGTTCCCCCGTTGCACTGAGCGGTGATTCCGCCAGCTGGGCCAGATCCGCTGGCTACCGTAGAGTTGAAGGTGACCGTGCTTCCATTGGCGGGTACGGTGACGGTCGAGGGCAATCCAGACCAGAAGCCGGCTGTCCCCGAGATTGTTACATCTTGCGCAGTCGGAGTGACACCGGTTAACTCGACTGTAACCGTAACCGATTGATTCTCAGTAACGTTTGCAGGGTTGATCGTGACCTTCCACGGTAGCACTTGACGAGGCATCAGGGCAGCGCTAATGGCAGCGCCGCAGATTGATAGGATGACGACGAGAGAAATGAGTTTTTCATCGGTACTAGTGTTATTCGCGTCAAAGCAAATAAGGCAGGTACTAAATGCGAGTGTGCTAAGAGATTGCGTTGATCAGCTGAACCGGATCAAACGTTGCGGTCTCCGTTCCAAGGTGAACCCGAAAGGCTACATCGCCGTCGCTGAGCTTCTTTCCGACTTCGGTAAGCACCTCGATGCCGACCGAGTGATCAATGGACGCCCCTTTGGTGGCTCGGCCCGCGCCCAGGCTGAGCGCTACTGTCCCTACTACGAAAGCACTTACGGCTGACACCGTAATTTCGGGACCGTGCCACGAGATTTCTGTGACCTTTGCGGCGCGGGGCAGGGTTTGGCGCAAGTTTCCAACGCCGGACTTGCCGTTCGATTGGCAGAGAAGCCATTGGTCAAATTTTGCGAGGGCTGAGCCATCAGCGAGCGCACTTGAGGCACGAGTCTGACCGGATAGTTCGTCGGAGTCGATACCAGCATGGGCGAGTGTTATCCCTGCAAGGTGAATACAGAGGTCACGAAATCTACCGGATTGACCCTCAAGTACATCCAATGCTTCTTCAACTTCAAGGGCATTGCCTACCGCTCGCCCTAGCGGTTGGTCCATATCAGTTATGACGGTGCGGCAAGACAAGCCGGCGGCTTCGGCAACTCTCTCCAAGCTTTCAGCCAGATGCTGTGCTTCGGGCCGCGTTTTCATGAATCCCCCCGAACCACACTTAACATCGAGAACAAGCTTTTCGGCGCCCCCGGCGAGTTTCTTGCTCAAAATGCTGGAGACGATCAGCGGTACGCAACCGACGGTTCCAGTTGCATCTCGCAGGGCATAGAGCGTTTTGTCCGCCGGGGCAAGGGCGGCGTTTTGGCCCGTTAGAGCGAGTCCGATTTCGTCAGCCTGGGCAATCATTTCAGCGGGGGTAAGGTCGGTGCGGAATCCGGGAATCGATTCGAGTTTGTCAATGGTTCCGCCGGTGATTCCGAGGCCGCGCCCACTCATTTTCACCATCGTCAAGCCGCAGGCGGCCAACAAGGGCAGAAGCACGAGCGTGGTTTTGTCGCCGACTCCGCCGGTTGAATGTTTATCCACCCAGGGGTGAGGCAATCCAGAAAGATTGAGCCTTTCGCCAGAATCGGCCATTTCCACGGTAAGCCATGCCGTTTCCTCTTCATTGAGTCCGTTCAGATAAGCGGCCATAAGCCATGCACTGAGCTGATAATCGGTGGCTTCCTGATGTCCGGCCGCGGCCTGCGCAAGGAACCGGAGCTCTTCACGCGGGTGGGCGTCCCCATCTCTCTTGGTGCAAATGACTTGCCGAATATCCACTCCCCAATGATAGCTCAACGGGCTGGCTTAGGTTCAAATTTGGTAAAATCTCGGGGTGAGTACGGCAAGAAAAACGTGGCGTGAGAAGGTTGGTTTAGCAGAAATGCTGAAGGGCGGGGTCATTATGGATGTGGTTAACCCCGAGCAGGCCCGTATCGCCCAGGACGCAGGTGCGGTTGCCGTTATGGCTCTAGAGCGCGTTCCTGCGGATATCCGGCGCGACGGAGGAGTCTCCCGCATGAGTGATCCCGAGATGATTCTCGAGATTAAGGCCACGGTCTCAATTCCGGTGATGGCGAAATGTCGGATTGGTCATTTTGTTGAAGCCGAAATCTTGCAAGCCTTGGAAATCGATTTCATTGATGAAAGCGAAGTTTTGACTCCAGCGGATGAAGAAAACCATGTTGATAAGCATCCGTTCACTGTTCCCTTCGTATGCGGCGCGCGCAATCTTGGCGAGGCACTCCGCCGCTGTGGAGAAGGCGCTGCGATGATCCGAACAAAGGGAGAAGCAGGTACGGGAGACGTAGTAGAAGCAGTGAGACACATGAGGACCATCATGCGAGAGATTCGCTCAGTTCAAAGTGCGCGAGAGGATGAGCTTTATGTTTGGGCTAAGGAGTTGCAGGCACCTCTTGAGTTGGTCCGCGAAGTTCACTCCACAGGCAAGCTTCCGGTTCCGAATTTTTCGGCGGGCGGGATTGCGACGCCGGCAGACGCCGCTCTCATGATGAAGCTCGGTGCGGAAACCGTTTTTGTTGGTTCAGGAATCTTCAAATCTGGCGATCCTGCGCGTCGGGCAAAGGCTATCGTTGAGTCTGTTTTGTTCTTCAATGATGCCAAGAAGCTTGGCGAAATCAGCAAAAATCTGGGCGAGCCGATGGTCGGAATTTCGACATCAAGCATGGACGATCAAGAGCGCTTGGCCAAACGCGGCTGGTAACTGAACGGTTTTGGGTCAATTTGACCTAAGAAATCGCGGCTGATCTACCAATCTTCTTTATGGGAGAATCTTTTTTGGCCAGAGGTGTAAATGCGTTTCCAGAATTTCCGGATGCAAGAGGAGGGACCGATATTGTCGGTTTTTTCGAGTGGGACCTCGTTGGTAACCTCTTGCACTGGGACGATGCTTGCTATCGGATTTTTGAAGTTGCCCCCGAAATTGAGCCTAGAGTTGGGCTGAGGTCGCGCGTTGCTCCCGATGAACTTGACCGAGTTCGCGAGATTTTTGCCGACTCTTCTGGCACTGGCCCACGATGTTACACTGAGATAGAGGTCCACGATGAGCGCGGCGAAACCCGACAGTTGGGTCTTCTTGCCTGGATTAGACACGCAAATAATGGTTCGCCGATGAGCGCCATCGGTGCTTACATTTGTCAAGAACCAGGTTCGGTCGAGGTCTCCGCGGCTCTGAGCGAGATCGCCTCGCAAATTCCCGGATTCCTGTATCAGTTCCGCATTTACGCAGACGGTCGAGAAGAATTTAGTTATGTTGGTGAGCAGTGTTTAGAGTTATGCGGGCTCACCAGAGCTCAAATCACGGCGGATGCCAAGTGTTTTTGGGATCTCGCCGAGGAATCACATCGAGAGGTCGTTCGACAATCGCGCGCTCGGTCAATGCAAACTGGCGAGCGCATTCACCAAACTTTTCCAATTCGATTAACGGCCACTGGGGAGCAGCGTTGGCTCCAACTGCAAGCGATTCCCCGCGCTGATGTTGATGGTTCGATTACGTGGAACGGGGTTGCGACTGATGCAACGAACCAAAAGGCCGTTGAGTCGCAAATGGAATCTCAATCTCTGTTGGTTCGACAGCAGCTCGCGGAGATCAATAACAAAAACCACGAGCTTGAGCAAAGGCAAAGTGAACTGGCTACCGCCTATCAGCAGCTGCGGATTCTATCTCAAACCGACCCCCTAACCGGAGTTTTCAACAGGAACGCTTTTCAGCTTTACCTAAGCAAGTTGTCGTTCTTCCCAGGGTTTGGCACTCATTTGATCTTAGTGGACCTTGATAGCTTCAGAGAGCTAAACAATTCGATTGGGCACCACAATGGCGACGCCGTTTTAAGGTGTGTTGCCGATCGAATCACGAAGGGAATTCCTAGCACGGATAGGGTTGCTAGACTCAGTGGTGACGTTTTTGCCTTAGTCGTATCATTAGACAGGTCAAGCACGATTGAAGGTGTTTGCCAAATGATTTCTCAGGAACTGGCCGCTCCAATAATTGTGGACCAGTTAAGCATACGGCTCACTTGTTCGATTGGGGCAGCCGCCGTCGAACAAGTTACTTCGGAGGAAGACGACACGACGATGCTTAGGGCAGACATGGCACTGCAAGTTGCGAAGGCCAATGGCGGCAATCAAGCGGTTGCGTACAACGAAGCATTAGGCTGCGAGTTTGAGCGAAGGTTGGCGATTGAGCGTGACCTTAACCGCGCTTTACCAAACGGGGAACTTTTCCTCATGTACCAGCCGATTGTGGACATGGAGACGGGTCGGCTTGCTGGGTTCGAAGCTCTCTGCCGATGGGAACATCCGGAGCGAGGCATGATTTCACCAGCTGACTTCATCCCGATTGCGGAAAAGACCGGATTGATTGTTCCGTTGGGCGAGTGGGTGCTTCGGACGGCGACCAAGCAGATTCAAGATTGGCGAACTGATTTTGGGCTAACGGATGAGTTCATTACGGTCAACGTTTCTGGTTCCCAACTCATGCGCGAGGACTTTGAGAGCATTGTGCATGACGCCTTGGACACATCTGGCTTGGACCCCAAAAACCTCAAGCTTGAGGTAACAGAGACTTTGATGGTTACGAGTTCTCAGGACTCCGTGGTTGCGCTAAGCCGCATTCGCGAACGAGGCGTTCGGGTTGCATTGGATGATTTTGGCACCGGCTTTAGCTCGATTGGTGCGCTTCGATATTTGCCGATTGACACGATAAAATTGGATCGCTCTTTTGTAAGACTGGCAGGCGACCTTAGCGAGGACACTTCGATCATCCAGGCCATCCTTTCAATTGCTCGGGCGATGAGAGCCGATGTGGTGGCGGAGGGCATTGAAAGTATCGAACAGGCCGCTCACCTCAGGATGCTCGGATGCGAGCTGGCCCAAGGGTTCTACTTCTCGCGCCCATTGAGTGTGGCTCAGGTTGAAAAGATGCTGGCGGACGACCAGTTTGTCTTTGGCGAAAAGGTGGCTTAGCCTTCCTGCCAGGTTCTGAGACGCTTGGCAATTTTTGGGGCAGCGATCTTGTTGGCAAGAAGAGATTGGTGAATCCGAGGCTCAAATCGTAGTTCCACCGGGACCTTGTTGAGTGTTCCTCTGACGGAAATCCAACCGCCCAAAAAGACGAAGGAGTGAATGTTGGGTTGCTTTGCGATTTCGGAGACATCGGCTCGGGCGACCTTAAAGTTGGTTTTTTCGCCAAAGAACTCGAGGCGGTCGGCGTATACCAGCAAGAATCCTACATCCTCGTGAGGATCCAGAATTCCCTTAAATCCGGGAGAAGCCACTCCGACAAAGTATCGACGCTGAGCGATGGGCAAGTTAGCGTGCCTAAATCGCCAAGTCATTTCTTGTTTTATCTTTCGGTTTTCAAACAAGCCCCACAAACTAAGGCAAATCCAGCCGATGAAACCCGAGGCAAGGATGGTAGCAATCCCAAGTGCCAGTGCATTTGGCCTTATTAAGATTATCGCAATGCCCGCTAAGCCGATGGGGGTTGGAATGATTAAGGGAATCAAATTGCCCATCAGCTGACGTCGAAACGTCCAGACCGGTTTGGCGAGCGCGGCGGGCGAAACCAGCGGGGCCTTAGTGTTGCGCATCTAGGCATGATACACTCCATTCATGAGTAACCTTGTGCGCACGTTCGCCGTAACGCCGGGTGCTCATACAATTCTGAGGTTGTTGGAGTCGTTGGTAAAAGGGAGCGAGGAAACTCGATTGACTTCGTTTTCCTCCTCGCGTTTACGCCAGCTTCGAGGTCTTCACCTGGACTCCAAGAGTTTGGAAATTGTTGAGTTTGGGAAGATCGTGGGCGAGGTGGTGGAGGTGCGAGGCGGTCCCGGTGGTTTTTTGCCCTCATCGGGTCTGATTGAGGCCGCAATTGCAGAAGCTTGTGCAAGCTTAACCGAAGATGATCCCTTGTTTAAAGTCGCGCGGTTGGGAGGCGCACATCGGGTTATCGCTAAGAATTGGGACATGCTTCGCGCTTACGGTGTGGAGATCGATTCGCTGCAACACGATGAAAAACAACGGAGTGTAGCGGGCATTTTAGAGGACACACGGGCGATGCTGACTCAGCTTGGTCGCCGCTTCAATTCGGATGCGATGCGGGTTTGCTTAGATTTGGAGCCCGAACCTCTCCCGTTTTCCCGAGTTATCTGCGTGGCCGCATCGGAGTTTAAACCGGCCGAGTTGGCGTGGCTTCGTTGGCTGCAAACCCAGGATGTTGCGGTTGATATTATTGTTGAGACCCATGCATCCGAACCGGATTTCTTCTTCGCTTCAAACCTAACGGCGTCGAAATTCGGTGAAGCCAAGCCGGTATCGGATTCAAACCCCCTTTCTTCCGCTCTCTTTTCGAAGGGGCGGTCGCAAGTTGCACTGTTTGATGTTTCGGTGCTCGACTGCCCCGATGAGCTTGCTGAATCAGAGTGGGTCTTGCGGGATATTGCCGAACGTTGCGAAAGTCAAGATTGGTCGAAGGTTGCGATCTTCTGTCGCGGGATTGAGCGGTACGGACCCATATTGGAAGCGGTTTCGATCCGCTTGGGGGTTCCCCTCACTCTTTCGCGCCAAATGCCACTCCTTTCGACGGCTACAGCCAAGACATTGCTCGCCGTTCTCAGGGCGGCTTCATCAAGCGACGTGCGGTCGCTCAGCCAGATCAATCGGCACGCTCGACTGCCTGAGGTGGCGCTTACGGAGATTCAAGCACAGGAAGCAACCCTCGCGGAAATGTGCCGGCGGGCGGTGACCGAGCCCGACCCGTGGGGGACAGTGTCAGCCTTGCTGGCGGCACAAGAGATGCCCATTCTATGGCTGCGTGCGATTTTGGATTGGCGGGCCGAATATCTGGGCCCGGCAAATCTAGCGACATGGCGGGAGAGGCTCATTGAACTTGCTCGACATGAGGCGATTCAAGCGATTCTTGAACCCGATCCGATGAGCCAACGCGAGGGCAACGCGGTTACAGCGTTGCTCCGCACCTTGGCCCAAGTGGCTTCTATTGACCGGCTCAGGAGCCGCCGCGAGCTTAGCCTCAGTGCGTTCACCGCGACCTGTCAACGCTTGTGGTCGGAAGGGGAAGTTACCCTGGAGGGCAGTCAGGGCGGGGTCTCAGTGGTGAATTCTACCGAAGCAATAGGGTTGATTGATCACCTTTACGTGATGGGTACGGTTGAGGGCGTTTTTCCGCGGCGAAGACAGGAGGACCCTCTCTTCACGGACGCAGATTTACAAAAGATTGTGGGTACGGACCCGCTGCCGGATAGCTTCGCCCGAGCTCGTTTAGAGAGAGAAGAGTTTTACCGGGCGTGTTGCTCGCCGCGTTCGGGGCTTACCTTTACGTTTCCCCGAACAGGTGGCGAGCATGAGAGCGTTTCCGCTTTCTATTTGGAAGAAGTTCTGAAGGCGGTAGGAAAGACCAAAGATGCAATACGAAGGATTTCGCCCCGAGACTTGACGCCAGCTGACCCTAAGTTGCCAGCTGATGTTGAGTTGAAACAGGCCTTTGGGATGCACACAAAACCTTTGCCAATCACCTTGGGGACCGAGGCGGCAAAGTTTGTGCGACGGAACTCTGTTGATCGGTTGAGCGTTCGGGAACTGAATCAGGCCCTCGTGTGTCCTTTCCGATGGTTTGCTTCAAGTCGCCTAAAAGTGCAGCCCAATCGCGATCAATATCGCTGGCGCAAGCTGATTGACATTCCGATGGAGGTGAATCTTACCGGCATCGGCGATCGCGGGGTCGCTCAAAGCGTGCTCTCGCAGGCTGCCGAAATGAAACTCGCAGAGTTGTTTGGCGAATCATCCCCGCACGATCTAAGCCTGATGCGCGCGGGAGTGCAGCGGCTCATAGCAGAGTGGATAGAACGAGAGTTTGTGGCTAGAGAGGCTTGGGGAAGCGCATCGAATATTCGCGTCCGGGCACATTCGACGGAATCTCCGTTTCGGTCTAAGATCAAGCTTCGCGATGGGCAAACCATTGAACTTGAGTTTCAAGCGCCGATCGTTTCTCGGCGCGGCGATTTTGATGTCGCCCATCTATTCACAAGTCGCGATCCAATTGAGCCGACTAAGGACAGGGGGCATGACGCCCCGCCGTGGGAATTTACTGAGCAGAGCTCCCTTGAAATCCTAAGTCTGCTGTTGATGCGGTCGGACCGCACCAGGGGAACCGCCGTTGAGATTGATCATCGTGATGGCCGGCGGTTGATTCACTTTCCATCTGCCGGGCTTCCCGCGCGGCGAAACGAGAATGTCATTCCCCACGCTCTGGATTCGCGCCAAGACCACGTTTCGGAACTGGTGAACAAGGTGGAGGAGGCAGTGGCCATCGTATGTGAGCCTTCAATTTTGCCAAGGCCCGGTGATGCGTGCAACTTTTGCGACTTTGGAGAGCTTTGCCGTCGGCACATTCAATTCCCCGAAGATACAGGTGAGCCGTTTGAGTAATGAAACGAACACGCCTACGCCGGAGCAGGTGGAGGCAATTTACAGCGATCGGCAGCAATTCGTTGTTTCAGCATCGGCAGGAACGGGTAAGACGCTTGTGCTTGTTGAGAGATACCTCCGCCTTGTGCTCGAAGAACCGGCGATACGGCCCGATCAAATCTTGGCGATTACTTTCACGAAGAAAGCAGCCGCCGAAATGAAGAGGCGAATCGTCGATCAGCTCAATCTTCGGGGGCGTCCCGACCTGGCTCAGGTAGCGGAGACGGGGCCGATTCAAACGATCCACGGATTTTGCCAGAGACTCTTGGTAGAAAACTGCCTTGATGCGGGATTGGATCCTGACTTTGGAATTGCGAGTCAAGCCCAAACGGCGAGTTGGAAGATTGCGGCAATCCGGACCGCCATCGCGGAGACTTTCGAAGACTATCCGGAAGTTGAACTAGTGTTGAAGAGCGGCGCGGGGCGGTACAAGCGGCAATCAACAGGATCACCCTATCACTATGTCGAAGACAATATCGGTAGCCTGTTGGAGCAAATGCGTGGCTCCGGGTTATCGCCCGCTGACATTCACGCTAATCACTCATCCGTCGCCGAGCTGGTTAAGCGCTATCACGCGGGAATCTCCGAAGACCTTGGTTTTGAAGTCGGAGAAGGGGATTTCTTTGAAGCTTTGGCCACCCTTAGCCCCCGCCCCAGCTACTTGAAGGGCACCGAGCAATCGGACCGTTTGGGGGCGGAGTTGGTGGTCGGCTTGGTTCAACTTGCCTTGCGCGCATGGGCGCTCTACGAGCGCAAGTTGGTGTCTGAAAACATGCTCGATTTCACCTTGCTTGAGACGCGAGCGATCAAACTTCTCCAAAGCCCGGATACGCAATCGCGCATTCGAGACCAATATCGGGTGGCGATGGTTGATGAGGCCCAAGACCTCAACCCCTTGCAGTATCGCTTGCTTGACTTGATGCAGATTGATCAACGGATGCTGATTGGGGATAGCAAACAGTCAATTTACGGCTTTAGGCAGGCAGATGTGCGACTTTTCCGGGAAGCTGAAGAAGCAGATCCCCTTCGGCTCACTCTGAACAAACGAACGGAAGCTCCGATCTTGCGCTACGTTGACCTGGTCTTTAAGCGTGTTTGGAAGGACAACTACATAGAAATGGCGCCGCCAATGGACGCCAAGGAGGGGGACGACCCTTTTGAAACGCCTGAAGTAACGTGTGAAGGGGTGGAAGTGTGGGGCGTGGATGAGACTGATCCTCACTATGCAGTTGCCAATCACATCAAAAATTTGGTTGCCGATGGCATCAGCTTGCGCGATATGACGGTTTTGGTCAGATCACGAAAATACGGTTCGAGTTTGGCCCGAGCCCTTGCCCAACTGAAGATTCCGGTTAGGCTGGTTGGAATCAGCCGGGAGTATTACACGCGACTTGAGGTTCGCGATGTGGCTAATGCGTTGCAGGCTCTGGTTGATCCGACTGACAACTTTGCCATGGCGTGTCTGCTGAGAAGTCCATTTGTGGGCCTCTCCTTTGAGGCGATTCACTTGCTTATGCGGGAAGCTCCTCTATTCTCAAACATTCTGAGCGAGCCAAACGTGCCTCCAGAGGACCTTGCCAAACTCCAGGAGTTCCTCGCCTGGTTTCCGACGATGCAACGAATTGCGATGCGCGGCACGGCGAGTGAAGCCCTTGCGCACTTGTTCCAGAAGACGTCCTACCTTGCTCGATTGGCGAGTTTGCCAAACGGCGATCAGATGATTGCGAACGTGCGCAAGCTCCAGTTACTAGCGTGCGAGTCTGAAGAGGTCAGTCCCGCCGAGTTCGCCGAACAAATTAGGGAGATTCAGATGATGCGGCACGACGAGGAGAATGCCAGCTTGGAGGATGAGATGAGTGATGCCCTCCGAATCATGACCATTCACCAGTCGAAAGGGCTCCAATTTAAGGTGGTTATCGTTCCCGAAACAACGGTTCCGCCGCAAAAGAAGTCGTATGAAGTTCTGTTTGACCCGAGGATTGGCCTGGCTGCGACCAGCGCGGATGGTCACAGCCGCTATCTCAAGTGGTTGACGGAGAGAAAGAACCGGTTGGAAGATGATGAGGGTTGGCGTCTGATGTATGTCGCGCTTACGCGTCCGGAGAGTCGCTTGTGCGTCGTAGTCGACACGAAGAAGCCTAATGCTTATGCATTTCACTTGGCCAAAGCGGCGGGTTATCCAAAATCTGTGCTTAAGGGAGTGATCGTTAGATGACGGAGTCTTGCACTGAACCTGCGCCTTGTGGTATCATCTGCCTTCGCGCCGAGCGCACTTGAGGTTTTTGGATCATGGCCAACATTTGTCAAATCACAGGCAAAAAAGCAAATAATGCGAAGCACATTCGCCACCGGCATTCCGGGCAATGGAAATTTAGGGCGCCTAAGAAGAATCGCCTTCAGCTCGTTAATTTGAAGCGGGTTAAGATCAGGACGCCTCACGGAGTTGTGACGATTCAAGTTGCTGCATCGGTGTTAAAGAGCCCCGCATTTAATGCGGTGGTGTGCGGCCTCAAGCCCGTGCCAAAAGCATGGTTGACAAAGCACGATTACGGGATTTAACTGAGATTTCCACTATGAGCGAAGACCTAAAAACTGGCGGAGTCCGCATGGATAAAGATATGGCCCCCGAAACGGGTGGTAAGGGCCGTGGTAAGCGACGCCGCAAGGTGAGCTACCTAACCATCAACAAGATCACCAACGTTGACTACAAAGACGTGGCGGTTTTGAAGCGATTTATTAATGATCGTGGGAAGATGCTTCCAGCACGACAAACCGGTAACACCGCAAAGCAGCAGCGCATGATCGGTCGATCCATTCGGCGAGCCCGAGAGTTAGCCCTCCTTCCATTCGTTGTCACCGAAATGACCAACGAGCGACGCGAGTATGCTCCACGGCGACCACAATCGCATTCGTATTCTGGTCCACGGGATGTTGCTGAGAAAGCCCCCGAGTCAGCCGAAGCAGGCGAATAGCCTTTCGGTGGTCATTACTGCCCAGCATTGCCTTATGGTGATGCTGGGCTTTTTGTTGCATAATCACCCCGCCCATGCTCAGTGAGCGATACGCCCGGTCTCTTGACGAAGTCATCCCCCTTATCGAAGAGGCAGAACGAGACGCGCGAGAAGGCAAATGGACGGTCCTCGTTGTAACGTTTGATTCCGCGCCAGCATTTGACGCCAGCTATGTGGCTGCGCCGCCTGGGCTCGACTGGTTTGCGGTCGCTCAGACGTATGGAGAGCGTCCGGCGAACCAGATCCGCGTCCCGAAGTTGACGAGTTCGATCCCCCAGTTTCAAGCGAAGCTGCCCCAACAAGATTACTTGAAACAAATTCAACTGTTGAAGCAGCACATTGCACGGGGTGACACGTATCAAGTGAACTACACTTTCCCGCTGGAATGTTCTGAGGATGTGTATGGAGCCGACTTGTTTGATCTGCTCTGTTTTCCCCAACCGCCACCTTATGCGCGTTACTTGAAACTTGCGGACCAGGAGATTCTCTGCCTTAGCCCGGAGCTATTCTTTGAATACACCGAAAGCGAGGGTGAGAAACAACTCAGGTGTCGGCCGATGAAGGGGACGAGGGCGCGCGGCCGGGGTGATGATGCCGAGATTCGAGCGGAACTCCAAGCGAGCGAAAAGGATCGGGCTGAAAACCTGATGGTTGTGGACATGGTTAGGAACGACCTAAGTCGCATCGCAATCACAGGGTCGGTTCACGTGCCCCAACTGTTCGAAATCGAAGAATATCCGACGGTTTGGCAGATGACTTCAACGGTTGAGTGCCGGTCCCGCGCAAGCTTGGTTGACATCTTTCGGGCTCTATTCCCGTGTGCCTCGATCGTGGGCGCACCTAAGATTGAGACGCTGAGGATTATCAAGAATACGGAATCCTATTCGAGAGGCGTCTATACTGGCGCTATCGGGATAGTTGGGCCCAATTTCGCGGAAATTTGCGTGGCTATCCGAACGATGGTGATCGATAAGGCGAAGTCCAATTACTCGGTGGGAAGCGGCATTGTTTGGGACTCGGAGGGGAGCGATGAGTGGGCGGAATGCCTGGCAAAGGCGCGTATTTTGGAGCCTTTTGAAGACGGCTTGAAGTTAGTAGAAACGATGTTTTGCGGTAGCGAAATCTTCTTGTTGGCTGAGCACCTACAGAGGCTGAAGGCCAGCGCCGACGTGTTCGGGTTTCCGTTCGATGAGGGGCACATAGTCAATCGGCTAAAGGCGATTCCAAGTTTGAACAACTTACGCGTGCGTCTCACTCTGGATGCGGGCGGCAATATTGAGATAGCCTCAAGCGAGGTTTCTAGCCCGCCGGTTCAGAGCCCTCCACTTGTCTCCTCGCTGCGAGCGAGGTTGGCGACGAGACCACTTGACTCGAGCAACCCATGGCTGCGGCACAAGACGACCTATCGCCCTTTTTACGAGGCCGCTGGAGGCCACGATGATGTGCTCCATTACAACGAGAAAGGCCATCTCACCGAGTTCTCGATTGGCAACCTTGTGCTTGATAGGGCAGGGGTGATGGTAACGCCAACGCTGGAAGATGGGCTATTGGCCGGGGTTTATCGGCAGTCCTTGTTAAGCGACGGTGCGATAAAGGAAGCTCGCTTGACTTTGGAGGACCTGCACAAAACAAAAGCCGCGTACCGAATCAATTCGGTACGCGGCTGGGAACGCGTGGACTTTTAGATCTCTTCGTCGTCCAATGGTTTTGGACCATATTGGTTTGCGCGTTGGCGCCGCTTAACTTGGCCGTAGCTTTGGTTATTGGCCGGATCTGGGGTTCCTGGGGTTGGGATGGTAACCGGGGCCGCGTCACGGGTAAGTCTGACTCTCGAAGCGGCGCTCTTTGCATAAGCCATGAGACCAGCTTCCTCGCCTTTCTTCTTCACAACCCACTTATCCCATAGATAGAGGATTGGGGCGGCGTTGAAGATTGAGGAGTAGGTTCCAGAGAGAATACCGACCAACATCGCCATATTGAAATGGCGCAAGTCGGGAGTTGCTGATCCCATCACTACGAGGAGAAGTAGCGTACCGATAACGGTGGCCGAAGTGATGATCGATCGAGCCAACGATTGCGTAATCGAGCGGTTCATCAGGTGCTTCAAGTCTTCGCCGGGTTGGGGCCGTCTCAGGTTTTCTCGGATACGATCAAAGATTACGATCGTGTCGTGTGTGGAGAAACCAATGACAGTGAGCATCGCCGAGATAAACAGTGCGCTCACTTCCCAGCCCATCAAAGCTCCTGCAATGGCGGCTAGACCAAGGACGACAAAGATGTCGTGAATGAGGGCGATGATCACAGAGGCAGCGAACCGGAAGCCGATAACGAATCCGCCCAGGGCGAAGCCGAATCGCATTGCTAGATAAACAATAATCAGGGCGGCGGAGATTACCACGCCAAGAATAGCGTTCCGAATCGTCTCGGCTCGCACGACACTTCCGACAGATTGGAAGCCCTTGCTGGCGCTGGCTTCTACGCCGATATCGCGAGCGATCGTACCGACAGCTCCGGCGGCTGTCAGCTTTTCTTCCGAGGGCAGGGTGATAATAGCTTGCCGATCCGGTCCTGCCGTAGCAATCTTGACATTTGCACCCTTATGACCGGCGGCTTCGAGTTTCTTGCTGATATCCACGGCCGATACATCTTGAGGGACAGAGTAAGCAAGTTCGTAGCCGCCGTTGAATTCAACGTTTGTCTTGATCCCTCCCATTGCCCAGAAGATTGCGCCGGGAATGATGGTGAGAAGGGAGATGCCAAAGTAGAGCTTGGTCTTTTCGAGAATCGGTCTTGGTGCTCGCTCAACATCATCTACACTTTGATCGCCGCCGCCCATCTGTCGGCCGAGGCCGTAAAGCTTGGGGTTCGCGCCGATGCCTGATCCAACTAGGAACATCAGGAGGGAGCGTGTTACGAAGACGGCTGTAAAGAGGGAGATCAAGACGCCGATGATAAGGGTGGTGGCGAATCCCTTTACCGGGCCCGTTCCCAAGTTAACCAACACAATGGACGTGATGATCGTACAGGCGTTTGAGTCGAGAATGGCGGGGAAAGCGCGCTTGAATCCGAGTTCAATCGCGGTTTGGAGCTTACGCCCCTCCCTCATTTCTTCTTTGACCCGTTCAAAGACAAGAATATTCGCATCGACAGCCATGCCTATCGAGAGAACGAACCCAGCGATGGCAGCAAGTGAGAAGGTCGCATTTGCCAGCTTTAACACCGTTAGCGTGAACAAAATGTAGAGGAGCAATGCAACCAAGGCGACAACGCCGGGGAACATGTAATACACGAGCAGGAACACGGCGGTCAAACCGAAGGCGATAAGACCGGTTTGAACGATCTGCTTAAGCGCAAACTTTCCAATTGTGGGGTCGACGCTGGCAGCGGCGATTTCGTCGACGGGCACGGGAAGCGACCCTGAGTTAAGCAAGCCGATAAAGTTCGTGAGGTATTCGGGGGTGAAATCTCCGTTGATTACGCCGGAATCAGAAATGATCGCGCCATCCATCAAGGGAGCAACGCTAATGACGCGGCCATCGAGAACGGCGGCCAAGTTTTCGCCCTCGTTTTGGTGAACACGGCACCACCGCTCCATTTTCTTAGCACCTTCAGCACTAAAGGTGAAGCCCGGGACAAACTTTGCCCCTTGCTGTTGGCGCTGCGCAGAAGCGAGTTCGTCGCCTTCGATGATGAGATCCCAGCCCTTAATGATGGACTGATAAAGCTCACTCTTCTTTCTGGTAACGGCATCCTCGTAGAACTCGATTGGTTTTTGTGAAGAGCGCGTGGTGAAGGAAACCGAAGGCTCATCGGGGTCGCCCGCTCTCGAAGCGACATAAGGGCGGAAGGATTTCTTTTCGGTTTGAAGATTCTTAGCCCAGTACCACTGAATCTTTGCGGTTGAGCCCATGGTCTTGCGAGCGGCCTCTAGCGAGACGCCGCCTGGAAGTTCCACCGTAATCTGGTCGTCACCCTTTGGAAGGATTGTTGCTTCCACAACACCCGAAACATCGGAGGCTCGACGCTCAAAAATTCGGATGACTTGATTTCGTGCCTCGCTCTTTGTCTTTCCCTTTTGAAGCTTTTCAAAGTCAAGCTTGTAGGTGATGCTAACGCCGCCATCAACGTCGAGCCCATAGGAGAACTCTTTTTTGCTAAAAAGCCAGCCCGATAGAGCGGTCAGGACTAGCACAATGCCTAAGAACAAGTAACTACGAGATTGCAAAACAGGAAGCCTCCGGAGGCAGATTCGAATCTGACAGTATACCGCGTTAGACTCCAATCGCAATCTTTGCCGAAAGACCAAACGTCCCGCCCTTGAAACCAAGCTAAACTTGGGGACGTCTCAAACACCTTATGACTCGAGTTGGAAACATTCCGGTATGGGGAGACCCGATCTTTGAAGACGCCGTAAAGCAGATTGAAAACTGCTATCGAACGGCGGATCGCGCGGCGCTGATGGCCGATCATCATGTGGGCTACGCCGTTCCTATCGGCGGCGTGGTGGCATACAAGGATCACATCAGCCCGAGCGGAGTTGGCTATGACATCGCTTGTGGAAACAAGGCGGTCCGATTGGATGTTTCGGCAGAGGAAGTTCGCCGAAACATTGATGTGATCATGGATGACATTTGGTCGGCGATTTCTTTTGGGATCGGCCGAAACAATGACACCCGCGTTGAGCATGAGCTCTTTGATGATGAAACCTGGCGTCATCCGGTGGCGAAGAATAAGCGCCAGATGGCTCAGAATCAGCTTGGAACCGTTGGTTCGGGGAACCACTATGTGGACATCTTCATTGATGAGCTCGAGCGCGTTTGGGTCGGAGTTCACTTCGGTTCTCGCGGTTTCGGGCATCATATCGCGTCGTATTTCATCCAGCAGGGCGGCGGATCGGACGGGATGTTTGTTGACCCGGTGACGCTTAAGGTCGGAACCAGTTTGGGGGATGACTATATTGCCCTTATGACTCTGGCGGGACGCTATGCTTATGCGGGGCGCGATTGGGTTTGCTTGCAAGTCGCAGATATTTTGTGTGCCCGCATCGAAGAGGAAATCCATAACCATCACAACTTCGCTTGGCGAGAGACCCATGGGGGAGAAGAGATGTGGGTAGTTCGAAAGGGCGCAACCCCATCATTTCCGGGACAAAAGGGATTTGTGGGAGGTTCAATGGGCGAGATTTCGGTGATTCTTGAAGGCTTGGAATCGGATCTGAGCGCGGAGGCGCTTTACTCAACGGTTCACGGAGCCGGGCGTGTGATGTCGCGAACTCAGGCCGCGGGGAAGGTAAAGAAGGGAGTTCGCCAAGGCGGCGCGGTGACGCGCGAGATGATGCACGACTGGATTCGCGAAAAGGGCGTAACCCTGCGCGGAGCCGGAACCGATGAATCACCGCATTGCTACAAGCGGCTGCCCGAGGTGCTAGCGCACCACGCCGGGACGATCAAGGTGTTGCACACCTTAACGCCGATCGGGGTGGCGATGGCGGGTGAGAACGAGTTCGATCCTTATAAGGATTGAGTTTTTCGCATTCGCCAGAGTCAACGCCTTCTAAGTTTTCTGCTGAGCAAGAAGGCCGCGGCCAAGGTGGTGAACCCGATCACTGCGGGGATTGCGATGTTGGTAGTTTTTGTCTGCGCGGAAGTTCTTTTCGGTTTTTCGCCAAGCATACCGGGAGTGACGCTTGACTTAGGAATTATGCCGCCGAGATGGTCGCCGCTCTTTGCGTGAACCATCATGGTGATCGGGCCAAGGTCAACGGAGTATTGAAGCGGGGCCAATCCTTTGACCCTATATTTGGGGTCAACGGGGCCAGTTGATTCGTCCGTTACATTTCCATAGCAGAGCGTTGCTCGCCACGTCTGGCGCGCCTCCTCCATTTTTCTGATAAATTCCTCGCGTGCATTCTCCGAGAACTTTGCGTTTATGTACCGAACCGCGTTATCGTAGGCAAAACTCTTGGCGCGCTCTTTGCCGACCTCTCCCCCGGGCTCTTCATAGTTGCGCTCCAATCTTGAGCAAACCAAACTGATAACGTTGCCATCTTCGGCATCAAAGAACAAGTGTCCGTTGGATTCCCTGTCTGGCATGTTTGAGTGAAACCTCTCGAACCAAAAGCCAACCGCTCCATCAGAAAATGGCTGCATCCCGCCGACCGAAGGGTCTTGGTAATCAACCCACTTGGTTACCTCCCATGGCGCGATGTCCAAGTTTGAAAGAATGTTCTGGGCCTTTGCTGCGTAGCTAGATTGCTCTGCTCGAAAGGTCTTATTGGGCCGTTTCGCCATCTTTTGCTTGCGATCATTCCAGTCAAATCGCATCAGTTTCGGGACATCTCCATTGAAGACGAAATTGAGTTCGAACTTGTCTGAAGAAACAGTGCCAACTGTACCGCCCCTTTCAGGCAGTGCTGGCTCTGAGAGCGTTTGAATTTCAAGCTGAATGTTCTCAGGCTCCCAGAGATACTCAAGAAACAGCCCTCGCAATGTATCTTGTGCTGCATCCTTAAGTTGCAGCTCCTGGCCAAAGGAGACAGCCGATGCGAAAATCGCACACGAGAACCAGAAGGAAAGTAGTATTTTTTTCATAGTGGTCGCCACCAGTCATTTGGAGCAACAGTGTTCGTTCCAGTGTAAACTCCTTTGAAGCGCGTTTGCTGATCCCCATAGACTGGGCAGTCAGTATCAAATTCGATGCACCTCCATCCGGCACCTTTGTCAATCCTTACATATGATAGGCCAAGACTTTTGCTACTCAGTGACACGGTAATAAGCTTGTCTCTCATCTGCACGATCGTCTTTCTATTGATTAGTTCGGGCCATTCGATCAGGGCCATAACGGCATTATCGTGCCAATCGGTTAACCCAGTGTAACCAAAAACTGCTTGATCCTCAACGTAGCCACCATAATGGTTATAGTACGGCCAAAACCACTGAGTGAAGCTATTGTTGTAGTTTGAGTTACAGTTTTCCATGTGAACATAGTTGGTAGGAGGATTGCCAGTGGAGTTGTACGGTGGAAATCCCGTTCCATTTATTGGAAGTCTCCAGCCGTACACATGCGATGCGTAAACCGGATTGCCCGAAACGTCGGTTCCAATCGTTGACGCGGCCCCGTGAGTATTCGTATAAACTGCTGTCGCATTGTATGAGTCGGCTTCGACAGTAGAATTTGCCCACCTGTCCCATTTGTGCTTATGAGTAAGGTATCCCATCGCCCCAATCTTTGTCTCAGCGACATCAATCCCGTCTGACAGAGGTCGAATTGGTATTGCGTCGTGGTGCTCATAAATTGGAACTCGATTCTTAACGGTGGTAAACCCAGTCTTCGTTTTTAAGGTGGGCCAGAATCCGTATTCCATGTCCAGAATAGTAAAAGTTGCCACCACCGCCGCTCCGTTCGTAAAATGAGATGAATCCCACATTGCCTTAAGATTGATACTCATTGGGCCCCACTCTCCATCCGCCTGAAATGAGTTAACGAGTTGGGTGTCTACATAGAGCCAAGCGGCGGCAATGTAGCCCGCATTGCTGACAGCGCTGCCGCTGGCTCGGCAATTTGTCCAAGTCCAGTATTTCGGCATCCCTTCGGTGCTGTTTGGCACCCAGATTCCTGGTGTGCTACTCGGCTGCGAGTTAGCGAATGCCGAAATCGCAATGACTGCGCTGGGAAGTAACAATCGAAACAATCGCATGCTCTTATTATAAGAAAGAAAGAAAGAAAGAAAGAAAGAAAGAAAGGGCGACTTTTTTCGAAAAGAAGAGCAAATATCTACTGATAAGCAGACGGTATTATTCTAGTTCTTGATGCATCGCTTCTGGATGACGCCGCGTTCACAGGGCATTTTGGGTGTGAGGGTCGCAGTACGACCGTCCAATAGGCTTCCCGCCGGACGAGCAAGGTCATGGCCTCGTTGTGGGGGGGATGATTAAGGTGTTGCACACCCTAACGCCGATCGGCGTAGCGATGGCGGGTGAGAACGAGTTCGATCCTTATAAGGATTAAGGGGTTGTTTCAAGCTAAGCTCGCGAAGATCGCAAGGAAACCCCTTTTGCGATCTCTGTGCCTCTGCGAGAGTTGATTCACGGAATTGAGAGTCGAACTATGGCACCAGAAGGAATGATCTCGCACTTTCCCCAGCACTCACTCGGGCGGTTACACTCACAGATTGAATAGTGGGAACCCGTCTTGTCGAAATTTCAAAGGTCGTTGTTGATGCACCCGCTGGTACAGTCACGGTTCGGGCGACTTCAGCATACGCCGAGTTTTCTAGTAAAGAAACGACCCTGCCACCGGGTCCCGCAACACCATTGAGGAAAAGGCGTCCGACGATGCTTTGTCCCCCTGCAACTCTATACGACGATAGAGAAATAGCTGACGGAATGAGAGCTTGTAGCACGAGGCTGGCCGAGCGCACGCGCGTTCCATGTCGGACAAACACGGTGGCCGATAGTGGGCTCGTTACTGCCTTGACTCTGATACGGAAGGCCTTCGAGGTAGCCCCGGCGGGAACCGTGACTGTGGCGGGACTGCTTACAAGAGAGCTGCTATCATAAACGGTAAAAAGGGTGTTCTCAGTGTTGGGCTCGCCAAGTACTAAAGTGCCACGCACCGAAGTATCTCCGGCTACGCTCGTTCGACTCAGGTCGAGTCTAAAACTGCCAGGTCTTAATCTCGTCCACTTAATGTGATCAGCTCTAAGGGTGACCATGTTGTACCCGCGGCCATAAACATAGTCATTATCTCCATCGGTGGCGATTGCATACACATCGGAACCCCCGGCAGCGTATTGGGAGGGCAGCATGTCGTGAAGATTAGTGTAAGACTCCCGAGTGCCGGACCAATAACCCGCGCGGAGGATGCTACCGGCAACAACCATCCCTGCCTGATTTCCCCCGGCGGAATCAACGATCCACGATTCGTCCACCGTCACGAAGCCGGGTAGATCCGGATGTAGGTCCCGTCTTTGTGCTGGGTTCCCCGTCCAAATGCTCGCATGGGCTGCACCATTTACTTCTACGGCTCCGGATGCGACCCCACCATCAAGACTCCAAATCCAGGAATTGCTATAGGGGAGATCAGATGGGTGAATGTCTACCCAGGAGTTCGCTGTCCCACTCCAAAAACTCGCATGCTTCTTGAGGCCCCAGTTTGGCACGAGGATAGTTGCATATCCAGCCTGAGTGGTGCCCTCAACGCAGTGCGCAACCGACGAACCAGTTCCGAAACGGTGGAGATCAACCCACGATTCGGGTGTCCCGTTCCACAGACAAGCGCGCTCGCCCACTTCGTCATTCGATGAGCCGACCTGAGTACCATTGTGGACGCCGAGTGCGCGAGAACTGACAGCTCCTGGCGGATGAAGGTCAACGAAAGATGCGGCGGTTCCGGTCCAGAGACCTGCATGAGCTTGGCCCAAAAACGCCGCGGCACCCACTTGTTGGAATCCGTCCATGCCATTGATTCCTGAACGGCTGGCTCCCGTTGGATGAAGGTCAACATACGAGTTGGATGCGTCGCGCCACAATGCCGCATGAAAAACGCCGGGGGTGGGGTTGTCTTGTCCGGCATGGTGCAAACCATTGGCGGCCAAGATGTATGTGCCCTCGTTTCGATCCAAGTACGTAACCGTCCAATCAGCCACACTTGTCGCTGTAAAACAACTCGCGATAATCGGGAGCCAGAGATGAAGTGACCGTGACATATCTTATTTTACTCATGGATGCGAAAACGGCTGGGGCTCGCCGTACCAGCCGAGAGGCATCCGGAAAAATAAATGGACCAGGAGCTCGGGGTGTGATTCCGCCATAATCTATGCCATGCCCGAACTGCCGGAAGTTGAATCTGTTTGCCGCGTGATGCGGCGGGTTTTGGAGGGGAAGCGGATTGCGGCGGTGGAGGTGGTGCCGGATGACATTGTTTGCCGGGGCATCGGAGCGGACCTCTTTGCGGGCAAGCTGGTGAAAAACATCGGGCGTAAGGGCAAATATTTTTGGTTCGAGTTTGATTCGCCCCCGGTGGTTTACGGGCATCTTGGCATGGCGGGGTGGATTCGGGAAGTGCGGGATGATATCAAGGAGACTCGGATTCGCGAGCATGGCAATGCGCCGCTCTACGACGAAGACGGTCGTCCGCGATTCCTTAAGCTGATGCTGACGGCCCCCGATGGCCGAAAAGTTGCGATGACCGATGGAAGGAGATTGGCGCGGCTGTGGGTGGGTGATGACCCGGCCACGGATAAAAAGCTCAAGCAACTCGGCCCGGACGTCTTTAACGAACCCTACTCAGCCGAACGCCTGCAAGCTGTTTTGAAAGGACGAACTGCGCCGATCAAGGCATCGCTCTTGGATCAGAAGCTGTTTTGTGGAGTTGGAAACTGGATTGCGGACGAAGTGCTCTATCAAGCCCGAATTTCGCCAAAACGAACGGGCGATAGCCTAAAGAAGGCCGACATCGAACGACTCCTTGATAGCCTCAAGGAAATCCTTACGATAACTGTGGATTGCGAAGCAGATAAAGATCAACTCCCAAAATCGTGGATGTTCCATCACCGTTGGGGTGGCGATAAGGGTGAGGATGAGATTGAGGGCAAGCCGATTCGGCGGGAACAGGTTGGCGGTCGAACCACCGCTTGGGTTCCGGGGCTACAGAAATAATGGATGAACGCACTTGCACTTATGATCCGCTGATCGAGCTCATGGCTCGGTTCGAAAACGTTCGGGCCACCGACACAAGCACAGATCCTTTCGAGAACCTCTCTATTGAAGATTGCTTGAAAAAGCACATTGTTGAGGGCATAAAGAAGAATCTTGACGCCCACATCGAGAAAGCACTGGAGAAATACAAACCCTTGGAAATCATCAACGATGTGTTGCTAGATGGGATGAAAACCGTGGGCGAGCTGTTTGGCTCGGGCAAGATGCAGTTGCCTTTCGTGCTTCAGAGTGCGGAGGTGATGAAGGCCGCCGTGAAAGTTTTGGAGCCCATGATGGAGAAAGCGGAGGGGCAAGATAAGGGTTCGATCCTACTCGCAACCGTGGCGGGCGATGTTCATGATATTGGCAAGAACCTGGTGGACATCATTCTCTCAAACAATGGATACAGAGTCGTGAATATCGGCATAAAGCAGCCGATCAATGCGATTTTGGAGAAGGCTCAAGAGCACAATTGCCAGGTCATTGGGATGAGCGGGCTGCTGGTGAAGAGCACTCTAATCATGCGCGACAACTTGCTGGAAATGAACGACCGAAAGCTGATGTCTTTCCCAGTTATCTTGGGAGGAGCAGCATTGACGAGGGGCTATGTGGAGAAGGATTTGCGCGCTATCTATGAGGGCAATGTATTTTATGCCCAGGATGCTTTCGAGGGACTTCGGCTTATGGAAGACATTGGGCGTGGCATCGAAATGCCGGCGTCCGACGAAGACGAAGGCGATGAGTTCAGACCGCGCTCTCACCGGACCGATGTTCTCGATCCTGGTCTCTATGAGTTTCAAGGGGTGAAATCTGAAGTTGGCGCCGCAACCGTGCCAAGCCTTCCGTTCTATGGAGCGAAGAGTTGGGAGAAGTTCGATATTTTCGAACTGTACAAATACGTCAACCCGATTGCGCTGTTCCGGGGTCAATGGCAGTTCAAGCGGCATGAGGGGATGAGTAATCCCGAGTTCAATGAGTGGCTAAAAGACAACGCGGAGCCAATTTTCGAACGCCTGAAGCGCGATTTGGCGACGACTTTGCAGCCAAAGGTCAAATGGGGCTACTTTTGGTGCCGCGGAGAGGGTAACGACCTGATCATCCTTGATGAGGATGCCAAGACGGAGCGATTGCGATTCAACTTCCCTCGCCAGCGCGACGGTCGCCGGCAGTGCCTTGCGGATTTCTTTACGGGCGAGCCGGACGTTGTTGGGTTTCACGTTGTGACGGTCGGCGAAGAAGTGAGCAAGCTGGAGCGCAAGCTATTCGAGGAAGGAAACTTCCAGGACTATCTCTTTGTTCATGGAATGGGCGTGGAAACCGCCGAAGCGCTTGCCGAGTATTGGCACCGACAAATTCGAATGGAAATGGGAATTGCAGATCAAGAGCCTGAGGAAATGCGGTTGCTGTTCAGCGCCAAGTATCACGGAGCGCGATACTCATTTGGTTATCCGGCTTGCCCAAATCTTGAGGACCAGGCAAAACTCTTTGAATTGTTAAGCCCGCAAGATATTGGAATTGAACTGAGCGAGGAGTTTATGCTCGTGCCGGAGCAATCAACTTCAGCCATCATCGTTCACCATCCCGATGCCAAGTATTTCAATGTGAAATAGAATGTTGAGCATTCTCATCGTCAACTGGAACACGCGGAATTTGCTCGATGCTTGTTTGGCGTCAATTGCTCGCCATTCTAGCGATGTCGAGGTGATTGTGGTTGACAACGCATCTTCGGATGGGAGTGCCGACATGGTCGCGGAAAAATATCCTTTGGTCAAGTTGGTTTCTTCGCCGAAGAACCTGGGGTACGCAGAGGGGAACAACCTGGCCTTTTCCCATTCCACCGGCGAGTTTGTCCTGCTTTTGAACCCCGATACGGAGGTTTACGAAGACACGCTTCCACTGGCGGTCTCAACTTTGGAGGGGATGTCGGGCTACGGAGCGCTTGGAGCGAAGCAGATATTCACGGATGGCACGACGCAGGCATCGGTCCGAGGATTTCCTTCGTTTTGGGGATTGGTGGGCGATTTTACGAAATTGGGGAGGTTGATTCCGGCGATGGATTCGTATCGTATGGGCCGGTTTGATTATGATAAGGCGCAGGATGCGCCTCAGCCAATGGGGACATTTTTGCTGTTGAGACGATCGGCGATAGAAGGGTTATGGCACCCCTCCGGGGTGCGGGATGATGCAGGACTAAGCCCGGGGTCGCGGGGAGCGACCCCGGGCTATTCAGATGCGAACCATGTCGGGGTGTTTGCGGAAAATACCGCCGCCCCCCCGCTCATGGATGAGAACTTCCCGATTTTCTTCAACGAGGTAGACCTTCTCTACCGGCTCCACCAAAGTGGCTGGAAGTGTTGGTACGAGCCGAAAGTGAGAGTGCTGCACCACGGGGCTGAAGGGACGAAGCAAGTGCGCAAAAGTATGATATGGGAGTCCCATCGAAGCTTGTTGAGATTTTTGGGAAAGCACCGTTTGGTTCCATTCTTGCCCCTTTTAAAGCCATTGATCTTCTTTGCAGCATTTGTTCGGGCGCGTGGCGTTCATGAGGGGTTTAAGCTATGACGCCTGAGCTGAGTATTACGATTTGTAGTTGGAACACGATTGATGATCTGCGGCTTTGCTTGCAAAGTTTGCAGGATGTTCAGGGGGAAGCTGATTTTGAAGTCTTGGTTGTGGATAACCACAGTGAAGACGGTTCGCCGGATATGGTTGAGAGAGACTTTCCCTGGGTTCGCTTGTTTCGTATGCAGGATAACCTTGGCTTTACCGGTGGTCAGAATCATGCGCTCGCAAACCGCCTGGCACCCAATGCATTGCTTCTGAACAGTGACACGATCGTTCATGAGGGGGCGATTCGCAGGTTGATGGAATACCACCGTGAGCATCCGGAAGCCGGAATGATCGGCCCGAAGCTGCTTAATTCGGATGGTTCGCTTCAATACTCCTGTCGCCGCTTTCCGAATCCAGTGGCGGCGCTGTTTCGGAATACACCGATCGGCAAGCTCTTTCCCAACAACCCCTTTACACGAGACTACTTGATGCAAGAATGGGATCACTCTGACACCCGTGAAGTGGATTGGGTTTCTGGGGCTGCCCTGTTTGCATCCGGCGAGTTGATCGAAAAGATTGGATTTCTTGATCCCGAATACTTTATGTTTTGCGAGGACGTTGATTGGTGTTGGCAATGTTGGAAGGCGGGTTACAAGGTCGTGTACTTGCACGATTCGGTGATTACGCACGCTATTGGTCGTAGCACGGACAAAGCTCCAAACCGTATGATAGGGCGTTTTCATCGCTCGATGTTTAGGTTTTACCGGAAGAATATGGTTGCTCAACAGTTTGTGTTGCTACGGCCCTTTTCGCTTCTCTTTTGCGGCATGGCATTGCTCGCTCGGGCCAGCATGTTTATTATTAAGAACAAGATTGACCTCGTGAAACGGAAGCTGCGCAAGTGAATTTCGAAGCGATCATCTTTGATTGCGATGGGGTCTTGATTGACAGCGAAGTCATCGCCAATCAAGCGGAGCGGGATTATTTTGCCGAATTCGGGCTGGATTTAACGACGGATGAGTTTATGGCTCGATACGTTGGGTTGAGCTTTAAGGATATGGTGGCGGACATGCAACCGCGGGTTGAAAGAGCGTTACCGGACGATCTTGAAGTGGTCATCAACAGGCTGATCAATGAAGCTTTCACCGGGAATCTGAAAGCGATGCCCGGGATTGAGTCACTTGTCCAAGCCGTTTCGGTTCCGATCGCAGTTGCATCAAGCAGTTCGGTGGAGCGGCTCGAATTCACATTGAAACTTACGGGGCTCAGGGCCTGGTTTGGCGAGCATGTTTATTCTAGTAGCATGGTAATCCATGGAAAGCCCGCGCCGGACTTGTTCCTTCTTGCCGCTTCGCGTCTTGGCATCGCGCCCCACAAATGTCTGGTGATTGAAGATAGTCCGCTAGGCGTAACCGGGGCAAACGCGGCTGGAATGACGGTTTACGGTTTTGTGGGTGGGAGCCATTGTAAAAGCGGTCGAGCGGATGCCCTGATCGCGTCTGGCGCGGAGAAAGTGTTCACTCGGCTAGCCGATTTGCAACATGAACTTGGCTGAAGTTGAGGCTTTCCTGGTCGGACCGGTCATGCTTCAACTCGCCAGCCACGCTTAAAACCAGTGCACAAGTGAAGACGATGAGCGAACTGGCCACAGCTCGCTCATATGCTCGATTTCCCACCCGAACTAGGAACAGGGCAAGGATTGATGCGGCCAAGGCCACGATTCCATGGCCGATGCCGAATCCCTCGTTGATCCACAACCACCCGCAATAGCCTGTGAGTGCCGCACCAACCACACTCAAAGCTGGCCAAACAATCATGTTTTCAAGAATGATCCACTTTTCCTGAGTCAGTACGGTGGCGATGAAGTAGAAGAGCAACGGGACACAGGACAGCGGAGAGAACGTGGCAGTAACGGCAGCGGCCAGGCAGATGCTCCAGCCGACGGCAACTCCTACTTGGATTCTGCGAACTGGATTTAGGGTCCGCAGATAGAGGCTTACAAGCGAGACCAGGGCGGCAGCCGAGAATCCGGCTTGCTCGACTTGTCCCGTGTTTGAAAACGCCAAGGCGCAGATCAAGGCAACCACCGTTCCATGTAAAACTCGAATCCAGCGGGCTTCACCGTAGATGAGGGCAAGGGCGGCGTGCCCCAAGGCGATTTGAGCAATGGTGCCGTTGAGAGACTCGCGCCCTACTTGTTGGGCGATGAGCCACCCTAAAGCACCGGCGTAGTGGGCAAGGGAGGGACCTGCGCAGAGCTTTTCGCCCACCGTCTTAGTTGAACGGACAACCGCAGCTAGAAGGATGCTCAGCAAGCTGATCATGGCGCAGACTCCAAGCCCCAGATT
>JBEBHJ010000137.1:0-2063 GCA_040081075.1 Fimbriimonadaceae bacterium
GGACGGCCCTTTCCCTTTCTGCGCCTCGATCACGGCAAAGGAACCGTATGGGCTGGCGAAGAAGCCGTCGAGATTGAAGGGGAAGAAGACCGGACCCAACAGACGGTGGAATTGACGGACCTGCGTCAACTCGGCATCGCCACTCTTGGGACGCTCAAAGAGCATCCACGCATCAAGCGGTTCCGGGACTTCCTGAAGGGATGGTATCTCTCTTACTTCCACCCAGACGCGGCACGCAGCCTTCCGAGTGCTGGGCCACAAAAGCACCTGAACATCCATGGCGACAATATTGGCAACGTGGTACAGTTCCTGGAACGCGAACACAAGGACCGTTTCAAACTGATTCTCAGTCGAATCGCCGCCAAAATTCCGGGGGTTCAAAAGATCGACACGAAGGTCACCGATGATAAACGGGTTCTCCTGAGATTTAACGATGGAGCTTTTGGCGATCCCTTTTTTGCGCAGCAGATGTCCGACGGCACCCTGAAAGTATTCGCCTATCTGCTCATGATGGAGGATCCCGATCCACCGCCTTTCATCTGTATTGAAGAGCCCGAGAACGGGCTTTATCACAAACTACTGGAGGCGCTCGCCATCGAGTTTCGTTCTCACGCGACAGGCAAAAAGGGGGCTCCACAGCTATTTGTGACCACACACCAGCCCTATTTTGTGGATGCTCTGACACCGCAGGAAGTGTGGATCTTGGAGAAAGGCAAAGATGGGTATTCGTCATTGCGTCGGGCGGCGGACATTGAGGTTGTTAAAAACTTGGTGAATGAGGGCCTGCTTCTTGGGGGGCTTTGGTATAGCGACTATCTCGACGCCCGATAATACCATGCACATTGAATTTCTTATCGAGGATATTTCAGGCGAGAAATTGCTCCATTCACTGCTGCCAAAGCTTCTCGGCACACAGGGGGATCCGCACTCTTGGCGAGTACACGGTTATAAGGGCATTGGTCGTGTGCCCAAAGGCCTGGGCAAGGCTGGTGACCCATCCAAGCGTATACTCCTCGATCAATTGCCACGGTTGTTGCGTGGGTATGGGCAAACATTTGGCATCGACGCGGTTGTAATCATCCTGGACTCAGACCGACGTGATTGCCGGGAGTTTTTGGCTGAGTTGCAAGGCATCATCACGGATTGCGATTTAATTCCAAGAACCATGTTTCGACTGGCAATTGAGGAGATGAAAGCCTGGTATTTGGGGGATCGAAGGGCTTTGCTCAAAGCTTATCCACGAGCCAAAAAGGATGTTTTAGAACGGTATAGCCAAGACAGCATCTGTGGCACATGGGAGATGCTCGCTGATGCCATCTACCCAGGTGGAATGGCAGCCATCAAGAAAGTGGGGTGGCCGCTGCCTGGGCAGATAAAGAGCGAATGGGCTGAGAATATTGGTCCGTTGCTGGATGTTGACCAAAATGCTTCTCCAAGCTTCAGCAAATTGCGTGATGGACTGCGGCGCTTGATTTCATAGGCTCAAGATTGGCTCAATCCTCATGGACTTCCGCATCGCCAATACCTTCACCGTCAGCCTCACTCACCTCACCGGCGACGAACAGAACTGGCTCATCGGAGGGGGCAGGATGGAGTGGTGGAGTTGCGCGGGTATCTTGGAAGTTGGCGCTACACCTCCGGCAGCTCAAAGCCGGCGGCGTATTCTTCTTGCATGAGCTTGTTGGCTTCGGTGGCGAACTCTCCGGTGAAGACTTCGTTCACGGGATCGAAGTCGAGCCAGGGGCCGGCGATGACTTGCTCGGCGGTGGTGTTGATCTTGTTGGCGGCGAGGGTGTCGAGGAAGCTGGCGAAGATTTCCTGGCCGAACTTGTCTCCTTGGAGCCGCTCTTTGATTTCGTCGTTTTTCATCGCCTTGCCGAGTCGATAGGAGGTGTTGGCGAGGTGGGACAAGGCGGCGGCCTGCTGGCCGTGGCGGATGTGCAGCACGTCCTTGGTGTATTTGCCGGCGCGCACCGAGTCGATGAAGTTCTTCATGTGGTCGGGGCCGGTGAGGAAGTTTTCGAACTTCATCATCTCCTTGCCGTCGTTGTCGTAGGCCTTCG
>JBEBHJ010000093.1:0-7913 GCA_040081075.1 Fimbriimonadaceae bacterium
AGATGTAACATCTCAAGGTGATTTTGGTTCTGTTGTAGAAACAACCATCGCAAAAATCACTCGAAATAATTGGTTTTTACGTCAAAAAGAAAATTTACATTCAACAGTGCGAGTGTTAATGTTGATGCTCTCTCAGGCGACGAGTCTCGTATTGACTTCGTTATCGGAATCAGAATCTCCGACGCCTTAATTGCTCTTCGGGCTCGTGATGTGTCCAGAATCAAAGCTTGCGCGAGTGATGTGAAACGCCTTGCAGCAAAAGTAGGCATTCCAGAAGATGATCTTAGCTCGCTAGACGGCATCGTGCGCTCGGTCCAGAAGGAGGACTGGGGCAATGTTTTGATGGAGCTTGGCATGGTGCAACAGGAAATACTGGCCAAAGTAGACAAAGAAGAAGACAGAACTCGTGGGATGTTCATTGCGGCTGGAACTTGGCTGCAGGGCACTCGCTATGCCTCGGACCTCATTTTGCAAAACATGGAGAAAGTAGATCTCTCCAACTGGCTGCGGGCCGCAGTGTGGGTGTCAATGCTTGGCGATGAAATGAGAAAAGGTGACCCCGTAGTTCTGGCCAATCCTGTCATCAAGGCTGCGCTTGATACGCTCGATCAAATCAAGCCCCTTATTGATATTAAAAGGGATGAAAATATCCCGAAAGATAAAATACAGAAAATTTTCGACCTAGCTACAGAGAGCATCAACACGGCGCTCAAGGTGAAAGGTTGATGCAACGCCCAGACACTAAACACTCTTAACCAAATCATGAAATCCATTCGAAAAATTGCATTGCTGACCACATTGGTCTCAATGTTCTCCCAGGCAACAACTCATGCTGACGCCCCCGTTCGGATTCGGCCCAAATCTAGTCCCAAGCTAGCTCGTGACGACGCCAGAAAAATTGCTGTGCAATTTCGCGCCCAAGGCTATGAAATTTTCCCTATTGCGACAGGAGACAACAAACACGCGCAAGTGGACTTCACGGTGGATATAAATAAGGGAGTAGATTACGTATTCATGGTTGGTATTGATGAAGCCATTGGAGCCGTTGATCTGTACGTGAAGGATGAAAGTGGCAACATGATTGCTCAGGACACGACCGACCGAAGCCGCGCTTGTGTTGACTTCGCTGCATCATACAACGGTACCGTGACCGTTATCGTTGATCCTCTCAGGAACGACCCAGATTTCCCGCTTCTCGGGCATTTTGCCTTGCTCGCTGGCGGGCAGGAATCAGGCCTCTAAAGGCCCTCATCAACCTTAATACCAAAATCTATATTATACTCAACCGCTATGAAATACTTCGCTTCAGCACTCTGCCTTTCGCTTCTAGCCTCATGCGAGGCACCACTCCCGATCCCGCCCGTTCCGCCACCGGCACCGATGAAAATGGCGTACTGCCCACCCACAAAAAAAGTTGTGGTGGTTCCTGTTGCTGTGAGCACCGATGCCAACGAGAGGCGTAGGCAGCAGGGCCGCAGGGCAATCGATGACGTGCCAGCCGAAGCCATGACCCCTTCGAAGTCTGTTGAGTTCGAGAACACCTCGAACATAAAGATTGACAACTCTCGTTGATTTCCGGGAAATGATTCCCCAGGCGACGGAGCGAGTCCGCAGCCTGGGGTTTCTCGCGGTTGCGCTTTGCCATAATTCACCCCTCTCAACCACTCTGTGAAAATCCACCTACACCTCCTTATTCTGAGTTCCATCTGCTTCTGCACAGGAAGTGAAGCTGGCACACCTGCGGAAGAACAAATTAGCCAGTTGCTAGAAAAGCGATGTGCGGAATGCCACGCTCCAGAGGTTAAAGATGCAGAGGATCCCCCTCTTAATGGCAAAACCAATTTATCAGAATTGAGAGGAAGCTCGAAGTATGTAGTGCCAGGCAATGCAGAGAAATCGAGGTTTTTCAAAAAAATCATCCTACCCGACGACGACGAAGACCGCATGCCCAAGAGCAGTGGCGCGAAAGGCAGTGTGGAATACCGTGAGCCACTTTCCAGTGCAGAGATTGCCTTATTTAAAGATTGGATCGACGGCGAACCAGAGAAGGGAAACGTTGCCACTGCTAGGAGCTTCATAACTGAAGCCGACATTCAAGAGGTCATCCAAAAAGATTTGGAGAGTTCTCCTGGCAACACGATTAATCGACGATATTTCACACTGGCAAACTGGTATAATGCCACCGACGAGAGAGGTGGGCCGCTCGTTGATGATAAGACACTTAATGTTTATCGCTCCGCGATATCCAAGAGTGTTAACAGTCTATCATGGGAGAGCACCATTGTGAAACCCGAGCCAATTGATGAGAGTAAGACTATCTTTCGCATCAACCTTGAGGATTATGGCTGGACACCGGAGGTTTGGGAAAGAATCGCAAAATTTTATCCCTACACTTTGCTAGCCGACTCTCCCGCCAGCCAACTTATCAAGGCTGCGACTGGAACGAGCCGTGGTGTGTTGCGAGCCGACTGGTTTGTCTATGCAACCTCACAAGCTCCACTTTACCACCAGATTCTGGGGATGCCAGGAGATATTGTGCAGAATGCCGAGTTCCTTTTGGAGAAAAAACTGGGCTTCGATTATGCTAGGGCATTGCAGGATGGTGGTGCTGTGAGAAGTGGGTTTGAGCAGAGCGGAGTTTCACAAGGCAATCGTATTATTGAGCGCGTCACTTTCACATACGCCCGGGGGGGGCTTGCCTATTATTGGAAAAGCTACGACTTTGACAAAAATAACAAAGAGAAGCCCGGAGGAGATATTTTCAAAGCACCATTAGGCCCGAAAACAGCAGGTCTGACAAGTAATGGAACGAGACAGTTTTCCCACGCAGGAGGTGAAATTGTTTTTTCATTGCCAAACGGATTGCAGGCATATCTGCTGGTTGATGCGCGAGGCGCGCGCCTTAATGAAGCTCCAACAAACATCGTTCATGATCAAAACCGCACGGATGGCCGCATCATTAATGGCATATCCTGCATGGGCTGTCATAAAAATGGCATGTTCGCAACGACTCCTAAAGATGAGGTTTTAACACATGCGCTCGCCCTGCCTTTGGACGACAAGGAGGAAGCACAAATCAAGCGCTTATACTCACAGGCCAAGATGGATGCTGCGATAGAGGCTGACACAAAAAGCTTCAATGAAGCGCTGAGTGAATGTGACGTCGATGAAAATGGAGTGGAGCCTTTGAACGCTCTATACGGTCGTTTTATCGCGGATATTCGTTTGCCTTCGCTAGCGGCAGAAATTGGGGGTGCTGGCTCATCCTCTTCTGATATTATTGGTATACTTGGTCAGAAAACAAACACACGAGTCAAAGAAATTGCCGCTAAACTTCTTGGAGGAAATACCGTTCCCAGACTCAGCATGCTAATCGCGCATAAAGAAATCATCAAAGAACTGGGGCTTGGCGTCATTCTGGATTTCGCTTCACTTAATGTGCCTGAATTTGGCGGAAAAGATTTAAGGCAACTTGAACAGGAGAAACCCAATAGGTTTCTCAGAGTCCAGCAAGTCCCGGCTCCCCCTTCGATATCTATCGGCCTTCCTCCCCTCGGCGGCAATGGAGGCACCACGCGAACCGGACCCTCAAGCGTTATTGGTCCGCCTAGCTCTATTGGCCCTAAACTCAAGAAGCCCGTAGAACCACCTGGATTGTCGATTGTGGAAACAAAAAGCGCGCGCCCTGTAGTGAACCCCCGCCCCATTGTTCCTGTGACTAGAGGTGCCACGCCGCTAGACTCTGACAGACCCTTGGTTCGGAGAAAACCCGATCAGGCAACCGCAACAACAAGCCAAGGGGTCGTTTACAAAGCCACGCCTATCGGTCAAGGCAGCAGCCAAAAGTCTAGCCAAGTCACAAGCGCTGCTGTCCTTTCCAAAAAGAATTAAAAGTCCATTCACTACGAAAGAACTAAATACAACACGAGCACAACAGAGTGTCAAAGTTCCCTTATTGCCCGCACCTGCAAATTTTCGCTGGCGTGGGAGCCTCTATGGTGTTACTCCGGCTCAAGCGTTCGACCACCCCTCTATGAAAACCTGTATTCACGTATCACACAACATCCGAGATCTTGCGTTTGGAGGGCTAGCGAGCCTCATGTGCCTCTGCGCCACGCTTGCAACAGCCGCGACATCCCATGTCACAGAACCTCTGGGTTCCGTCACGGGAGTGATTCCCGCAGGAGGTTTGACGGGTACCGATGTGATGCTCAGCGCGCCCATGTTTCGAGCCTCCGCCTACCAAGGTGCGGTGGCGGCTATCGAAGCCAATAATATCATGTTGAGTGGCCTCCCCAATTTCACTGCTACCCAGTTGGTGTATGCCTCGGGCACTCAGCCCAAAACTTATGGGCTTCTGGTGACCACTGGAGTTGCAGAGGGTGTCGTGCTGCCCATTTATGAAAATACCATTAACACGGTGAGGGTTTCGGTGCCAGTTGGTGAGACCCTGGACGATATTGTCGCTGGTGGTGCCGCGCCTGATAAGGTGGTGATTGTGCCGCTCTGGACCCCGGCAACACTATTCCCGTCGGGCGTCGCAACAGGAAGTAAAATGTATTTCCTGAGAGATCCTGGGGCGGGTGTTAATTTGTCGGCTACTGTTGAGTTGACCTTTAATGGTGCTCACTGGGTCGATGGTGTCTCGGCAATTTCTGATGATTTTGCCATCGGCTACGCCGAGGGTTTTGTCTTTCGCAACCCTGTCAATGCCTTGGCTGTCTCCTACAGGTTTATTGGCTCAATACCTTCGGGGTCTGCGGCACCAATGGTAAAGCATCGCCAACAAATTTGCACCTTGGCAGATAATACGGATCAGGATGTGTGGCTCGGCTACCGCAGCCCTCTGCCTGAAAGTATTGCGCTCTCCAGTCTCGGCTTCGACACAGGTGACCAGCTTATGTTTTTGGACAATGCTGCCTCCGGCATCAACAAAATGCCCCCCTACACTTACGAGTATGATGAGACGACTTTCTGGACGTTGCGGGACATTAATCTCACAGGCGGCGTTGCAACGGGGCCGATAAAGGTACATCTTACCAATGGAGCCACGACTGGTGTCGTTACCGTTAATCTAACAGGTGGTTCAACCACAGGTCCTGTCACCGTCAATCTAACGGGTGGTTCAACCACAGGTCCCGTTACCGTGAACCTTGCAGGCGGCGCTACAACGAATATGTTGTCTGATGTCACGGTAACCGACACCACGGGGGTGCTGCCGGGCATGAGTATAGTTGGAGCAGGCATCCCAGGAAGCACTACGGTAAGCGTTGTGGTGGATGGCACGACATTGACGCTCAGTAACGCCGCCACGGCGACAGCGGCGGGTTTGGCCTTTGTGGCATCATCGCCTGCTTCCAATACGGTAACTGTAGCCGACACCACGGGGGTTGTGCCAGGTATGGGTATCACTGGCGCGGGTATCCCTGTAAACACAACGGTAAGTGTTGTTGTGAACGGCACAACATTAACGTTGAGCAATGCTGCAACCACTACAGGAGCCGGGCTAGCTTTGACCGCATCATCGCCTGCATCAAGTACGGTTACGGTGACGAGCACTGCGGGTGTGGTGCCGGGCATGTCCATTACTGGCTCTGGCATACCGGTTAACACCACGGTTGCCCTCGTGGTTAACGGCACAACACTCACCCTCAGCAATGCTGCGACAGCTACTGGCACTGGTCTGGCGTTTACTGCCTCCTCTCCAGCGTCGGCAGACGTTACAGTTACTGATACTACGGGGGTTGCGCCGGGCATGGGCATCACAGGGGCAAGTATTCCATCTGGCACGACGATCCTTGTGGTTGTGAATGGCACGACGCTTACGTTAAGCAATCTGGCAACGGCATCTGCAACGGGACAAACGTTCGAGGTCACAACGGTTCTTGGCTCCAATTCGATTACGGCAGCCAGCGTTCCAGCGGAGGTTGCTATAGGCATGGTTATTGAGTCCGATGGTTTTTTGGCACCAGGAACAACGATCATCGGCAAATCGGGCAACACCCTCACCCTCAGTGTGGCTGCCATTGCCACAGGCAGCAACCTACCGCTTACGGTAACGGCAAACTTGAATGCCAATATCGCGCCAAACTTGTTATATTTAAATCCATCGCAAGGATACATCTTTGCGAAAAAAGGAACAACCCCCTTTGGCTGCACTTTGTGGTCAGACCTGCCCTCTTTCCTACCTTAAGCCCGCTATCGTCACCTATTTAAGCTCGAAAGAATCTACCCCTTATGACTACTGCTAAATACAATGTGTGGGCACGGCACCTCACTCTTCTGCTGAGTGGCTTATTATTTACTACGCTTAGCCAAGCTCAATCAACTGTGCTGATCAATGAACTGGATTCAGTGGATGCTGATGAGTTCATTGAATTAAAAGGAGCGCCCAATGCTTCACTGAATGGTTATACTTTGGTTCTATTTGCAAGTGGCAGTATTGCGACGCCTGCTGATAATAAATCGTATCGAGCGATCGCTCTTGATGGCTATCACATTCGCAGTACCGGTTACTTTGTGGTAGGTGTTCAATCTGCGCCCAATGTTGATATTGTGGTAATGGGGGCACCGTTAGCTGCCTCCAGTTTGGTTGGGAATGTCAACTCTGGAAACGGCTTTATTTCGAACTATTTTAGCGCTGTAGCTCTGTATTCAGGCGTTGTGACTTATCCGCGAGGAACGCCTGGGGCCATTGCCTCCAATGTGAATCTAATTGACGCAGTCACTCATCATCCGCAAAGAAGTGTTGATAAATTTTTGGTTGCCACGCTGACGCCTGGGCAACTTAGTATCAACGAACACGGTGAGGTGTTTGCGTATTTTCAGTCCATTGGTCGTTTCCCTGAAGTGGGTGCAATTGCAAATAATACAACAAGCTATAGGCTGCTAAAGCCGAGTTCAGGAATGAGTAATGGCATTGCGCCAACATTTTCCACGACAGGAAGATCAGATGTGAAAATGGTGTTTAGCTTTCTGACTACAGTGGCCCCGAAGGCAGGTATTGTAAATGAAGGTGGTATATCCCCCACTGAAGGACAAGTGTCCAAAGTGACAGTTAAACTACAGAACAAAGCTGGTGGTGTTGTCATTGCGCCAAGTGACCTGGCTATTAATGTGCAGAGCCGAGATCAATCCGAGCTAGTCGTCCAAACTGCGCCGATCGTCATCCCGGCCGGCAAATCATCGATCACATTTAATTTAACAGCGGTTCCCGATGGCTGGAAGGATGGAAACCAGGTTGTCTATTTTGAAGCGACGGCTCCGGGGTGTTATGATGAGCAGGTCGCTATGACCGTCAAGGATGTCACGGCAGTTCAGCCTGTGTCGCCTCTCATTATTACCGAAGTGAATGCTCGTGAAGCGGGTGATGCCAATGGCGATGGTGCTGCAAATGAAGTGGACGATCAATTCATTGAAATTGTTAATCGGTCACTGGCTACTGTTGACTTATCTAGCAAAAAACTTGTTGTTGATGGGGTTGATAAATTTACCTTCCCCGCAGGCTCACTGCTTTTAGCTGGCCGTGCGGCGGTGGTATTTGCCGATGGGGTGTCCAATGGTATCGGGCAAAATGGCCTGGTATCGGGCAAGGATAAATTTGGTTGCTCGCTTGTATTCGACGCTGGCCTAGCTTCCGGATTCGGGATTGACCCTTCATACGGCATCGTCCAGATCAAGGGCAGCAGCAGTGTCGTCGTTGGTGCTCAAATTAGTGCGGCTGGCACTGGATACAAGGCACCCGTTACAGTGACTTTTAGCGGTGGTGGAGGATCTGGTGCTGCTGGAACAGCTACGGTTGTCAGTGGCAAAATTACTGGATTGGTGATTACAAATGCCGGAAGCGGCTATACCTCAGCCCCCACGATTACCCTGGCAGGTGCCACGGGCTCCGGCACGGGTGCCGTGGCAAC
>JBEBHJ010000049.1:0-27783 GCA_040081075.1 Fimbriimonadaceae bacterium
CAAACGACCCTCCCAACCTCCACCGGCACGCTTCATGAGTTCTCTGGAGTTTGCTTGTCGGCCGAGCGCCACACACCCAAAGGGAGTGTATGGCGCGAGTGCGCGTAGCTCACTGAAGTGATTGAGAGCAAAATCTGTCCTCGCACAATACGCTCTCTTGCCGACTAGCGACCGCTTGTCCATGGCTCAGGTTTGGCACTTTCGTTTTTGGAATCCATTTCCTGATCCTCCTCGAACCCGTAACGTGAAGCGGTGAACTTCCCGCCCATTCCAATCTGCGCTACACGTGAACCATCTGCCGAAGAAAGCTGATCGGTAGGCGGCGTATAGCGCGTGGCTCATTGAAAGTTCTTATTGTTTGAATTGTCGGACTCTCCAACTCCGTGTACCGGGTTGCTGAGTTGTAAGTAATTGGCTAGCGCGGCCTGCGCCCACTTTGCGGCTTCATCAATGCTGGCAACATACTTATGTTGGATCGCAACTGGACCGGCGGGCCCCTCAACGCCCATCGACACCTCAACTAATCCGAAGTTGAAAACCCACAGCATAAGTTCCCGATCCGATGTGCATAACTCCAATACCGCCGCTCGATCCGTCAGATGTACGACATAGCCGTCCATCTGACTGAATTGCGCGAGCATCTTACAGGCTTCGACGAGATTTAGCTCCATGTTGATTTAGGGGAAGATTAATGGCCCTGGGTTTCGAATCGGTGGCATGCCAGATGGGAGATTTTTTGCCACGACCAAGGGGGGAGTTTGGACCGAATATGCTAACCGATCCTTTTACAGCGTCAACGCGAACGGTCCGTCGACCGATGCATTTCTGCACCATCCGGGCTGGTCACCGTCGCCGACAACGGCCGTAAGCTTATCACGAACGTATATTGCGCATTCGAGAACCCCATCTCTTTCACGCCAAATTCCCTTAAAGTCGTCCGGCACTAGCCCGACGGAAATCGGAGGGACTTTGCAGTATTCGTTTGGATTACAAACAGCGTTACCGCTCCTGCCTTCAATCACCATGGGATTTAGTCCCAAATTGTAAAGCCAAACAAAACCGGTTATGTTTCCCGCGGACGTGTAGTAAGCATAGCAACAGCGGTCATCGCTTTCAATGGCAATAGTTACGCCCGTTTTTGGAGATACAAGTTCAAGCTCAAATTTGCTCATAGAATCGTCTTTGGCATATTATTATCCCACCAATCCTGCCAAAACTTCTCTCTCACTTTATCAAACTCTGGGCGATTGATTTTGCTTCGTGACTGCCCCGTGTTTTGGTGGTTCTTTTTGAAGTTGCCTCCTAGACGGTGATCTGTCCGACTCATCACCACAGGAGTGTCAGTCGGCAACTGATTTGGATGGTGAAGCTCCAGCGGATAGCCATCTTCACCGATCGGAGGGGCACCTCTCTTTGTCGGGGGCGACTTAACGGCAGGCATCCCAGTTCCGGCTCCTTCGGCAGCGCCAGCCGCTCCCCTTGCACCAGCCCGCGCCAGTGCCGACCCGGCGGCTTCGCAACCAGCGATAATCGCTCCAGCAATAGCAGGTATCCATGGTGCAAATCGTCGTCCAAATTCACGCGGATCGTCAGTGTTTGGAGCACCTTCGGGTCTCTCGCGCCATACGATCTCCTGCTGATGGCTTGCTCTTGCCGATCAGATCACGTGTGGCGCTATTGTAATCTGGGTGTTGATCCCTCATTCACGATTTACCCGAACAATACGTGTTTACTCCCGATTCCAATCTGCGCCATACGGCCAAGGGGCGTCGTATGGCACGAGGTGCGCGGAGCTCACTAAATTTGGCGCGTGCCCACGCCCGCGAATTGACCTCAGATTTTACCTTGGTGAGGGGAGGGGACTGCTCGGAGGGAACAGCTTGCTAGTGCCCCTCTTGACTAACTATGTACTCTCTTTCCCTGAGTTGGCTGGAGTAGAGCCTCTTGAGTTCACCGGATAACTGAGGAACAGCACGGCGCATGTAGCCCAGCGATCTCGTCCTCACGCCTTCGACCCAATTTGTGTCGCTCAAGCAGATTAGCACAGCTGGGTTGTCCGGACACAACCTGAGAGCTTGCTCTAAGTAGAAGGTTGAACCCTGAAAATTGCCCGAGCCCAGTTCACGTCCCACCAGCAAATACCAACCGGCAAGCATAGAATCATGTGACTCAGAGTTCGGGAGGAATGGTCGTATCTCATCCATCTCCAAGTCACACAAGAGGTCCTTGTACCCTCCTCGCTCCGAGACCGGTAACTGGCCCCTAATCGCCCTTACCAGGCCGGTCATCGCCCTCACATCAGAGTCAGAATGATCAGAGGAATCAAGGGCCGCCGATGCATTCGCAAATCCGTCGCGACGCAGCTCGGCATCAGCCAAAATCAGAAACGCTTGCTTCCTAAGATACCCAATAGGAAATTGTGCCAGGTATGAACTCAATGTGGAAGCTGTCGCCGTGATATTCCCTTGCTTCAAAAGGCCGCGAGCCACATCTAGTCGCTGGCTTTCAAGCCGCAACTCGGCTTCGATTGAGCGCTTCGTAGCCTCCAGTACATCGCTCCTCCCAGAAGTCGGCTTAGGGGGAGGGCTTTGCGTGGCCTTACACTCGTCCATGACAAGTTTGCTTCCGAAAAGGGTCGCGGCAATCGCGATCGTAACTTGGGTTGTGTGTTGCATGTTCATTTCAGGCACCTCCGGGTCTCTCGCGCCATACGATCTCCTGCTGATGGCTTGCTCTTGCCGATCAGATCACGTGTGGCGCTATTGTAATCTGGGTGTTGATCCCTCATTCACGATTTACCCTACCAATACGAGTTTACTCCCGATTCCAATCTGCGCCATACGGCCAAGGGGCGTCGTATGGCACGAGGTGCACGGAGCTCACTCAAAAAGTGCGCGTAGTTCACTCAAACGATCCATCGGCACGGCGATCGGTCACCCAAGCATCTGCACCGTAGGAGCACCTGAGGTAAGCCAAACACCGTATGCCCCAAGTGCCAAGAGCGCAATAATCATGAGCCAACTACGCTTTCGCGTCCTTGCTTCCCATGATCGCATTCCCAAGGTAGTGAACCACCAAGCAGCCAGATACAAACAAGAACCAACCACTAAGCTCACCCACAGCCAGGCTCCGACAATTGACGAGATCTGATTCTGCGGCTCTGGCGGCAGGCCGCTATTTTCATAAGCCTGGGTTAGAGTTCGACCACTTAACACGAACGCAAGCAAGTATGGGCCTCGAGAAATTACGCCGCTTAGGATTAAGGCAACTATAGCGCGGTCCAGAACTGGGTCTCTGGGCAAACCAGTTGGCTCGGTCTTTACTTCGTAATTCGCCATTTGGAGCACCTTCGGGTCTCTCGCGCCATACGATCTCCTGCTGATGGCTTGCTCTTGCCGATCAGATCACGTGTGGCGCTATTGTAATCTTGGTGACGATCCATCATTCACGATTTACCCTAACAATACGAGTTTACTCCCGATTCCAATCTGCGCCTTAAGGCCAAGGGGCGTCGTATGGCGCGAGGTGCGCGGAGCTCACTGAAAGCTCATTCAAAGCTCATTCTTGGTGTTTTCCTTTCCATTACGCGTTTTTTGACTGTGCTTCACCCAATCTGCGACCTCGCAGAAGATCGCTGCAACAGCCGGCCCAGCGAACCAGTTCGGGCTTGACTGAAATGCAAGCCAACCCACAAAGCCGACGACCACTAAAGACCAAGCAACGAAATTCAGGGTCCGCATCACTCAATCTCCAATGCAAACAGGGCGCCCATGATCATCAAAACGTTGATCGTTGTTACAATCACTGCGGCTGCGGCCAGGGAATAGATCGCCTTGGACGACCATGATAGCGACCCCGCCATGGATAGGATTGCACGACTGAGCCCCGAAAGTCCCGCCATCATCCACGCAGCCATTTTGAAGGGGTCTTGATAATCAGAGCCGAAACTTAGTGCCGCAGAGAACCCTGCAACCGACATTGCTAGCATTGAAGCGACGGTGCCCAGTTTCTTAGCTGGATCAAGGCCAGTCAAAGGTGCAAAAATGACTGCCCCTAGGCCAAAGACATAACCCATAAGTTGACCATAGTTCCACCAACTCTTGTGCTTGATCTTATACTCTCCAGACTCGTCGACAAAGTTCAGACTGTTTGAATCGCAGTATGTAAACCAATTGCTTCCATCCATCGCAGGGTCTTCACTCACAAACCGACCCGACGCAGGCTCGTAATATCTGGCCCGCATATAGATCAGATCAGACTCATCATCGGCCTGATGTCCTAAGTTCGCGACGTACCGCTTGGTCGGATCGCCGGTCGTATTCCCCGAGCGAACTGAACCCCACACATCATAGGTCCGCCAATCTCCCATGGAGTAGGAGTTCGTGCCAGACTTCGCGAGGGTTGCAATGCAGTTCCCGTGCCCGTCATAAATGGGATACCTCGTGTTTGTCCCCGAAGAGGTCGTCACCGAGATCATGTCTATTCCGCGTGCTCCAAGCGCGTTCCGAGTCACTTTGGTGACCGACCCGCCAGTCGTGTAATCCTCTTCAATCGGCATTTGCCCATCATAGAAGTAGCGCGTGGTTGGCCTGTTCGAGGCGGTGTTCGTATCGTAGTAACCCGAAGCCCGGCTCACCTGAACCCAGCTTAAGTTGATTCCTTCCACCTTCTCCGTTCTCATCCCATCGGCTCGATAATAGTAACTCGCTCCTGAACTTGGCTTCAGAATATTCTTCGCCCGGTTCAGAACGTCCCAATCGTACCGCATGGCGGCCGCGTTGCTGGTAGTGTAATTCCGATCTGTGCGATTGCCCAAAATATCGTTGTTGTAGCTCCAAGATGACGGGCCCATCCCATCCAGACTCGGGCTCACCGTCATCCGGCTCAGCCAGTCGTCCGTCCAGGTTCCGCTCGAATAGAGGCTGTCCGCTGCACGGTTTCAAGGCCGCATTATCGGTTTATCCTGGGGTCTTTCGGGCTTGGCTCCTCCGTTTGCCTCCGCTTGGCGATCTGCATCGACACTATCACGCCCACCATCGTCAAGATGCATCCCTCAGTCGTCAAGCCGTTGCGGTAAACAAGGACTGACCCAAGCAACGCAAAAATGACAACACAACTGCACATCATTACCCTTGAGAAAAGGCGTAATCCTGGAACTACAAAAAGGAGGTAGCACATCACTCCGGCACATCCTAGCCATGCAAAAACTAGAAACGTCAACGACAAATAGTTCATATGGTTCCTCGCAACCAGGTCATAGCTCCCATGAAGTCTCACCGTTAAAGATTGTCATCACCAAGATTTCCCTAATGCACGTTGCAATAGTCATCGCGCAAACGAATTTGAGGCCAACACTAGCAAGTTTGGAGCACCTTCGGGTCTCTCGCGCCATACGATCTCCTGCTGATGGCTTGCTCTTGCCGATCAGATCACGTGTGGCGCTATTGTAATCTGGGTGCTGATCCCTCATTCACGATTTACCCTACCAATACGAGTTTACTCCCGATTCCAATCTGCGCCATACGGCCAAGGGGCGTCGTATGGCACGAGGTGCGCGGAGCTCACTAAATCCTCTCGGTGTAGGCGCAGAGAACTCCATCCCCAGTCAGAACGATCCCATGAGCAAATTCGATGTCGATCCTCATCACCACTTGTCGCAAAGTGCAAAAATCTCATCAAACGAAGCAGCCGCATCTAGTTTTTGCTTGAACTCCTTACGCGTTTCGCCGATGCCGTACCACTTTCGCTTCAGAACCTCGGCTTTGAGTTCCACCAGGTCATAGGTTGCCTTTGGCTCTGATAGTGTGGGGGTTCCAGACATCACACCTCCTCCATAAATGTGGGCCCAAAACGGAGGCTCGCGGCGTTGATCGGTATAGCCAGTTACCTCCCGAACGGTTCCATCTGAAACAAATACCTTTGAGCAAAACTTCCCCTTCCGTCGGCTGTACGCCGTATATCGGTGCCGTCCTTCGCACGCGAGACACGCGCGATCCATTAGGAGGATTCCCTTTTCAAGCACCTTCGGGTCCTCGCGGCACATTAGCAATGTAGCTCCACCTAGGAAGGACTACCTTCATGACGTCCGAGTTTACTCCTAGCACCATAGCTCAAAGGATTGTTGGCGCGGAGCTCATCAAAGCCGCATGCAAAGCCTGTGCAAATCGTCAAACGTTTTCACTTCGTCTAATTGCTGCTTGAATGCCTTCTTGGTCTCGCCGATCCCGTACCATTTTCGCTTCAAAACCTCTTGTTTGAGTTCATCCAAATCGAACTGACCTTTTGTCGCCGAAAGAACTGGCTCCCCAGAAAGCGTTCCACCTCCGTACAAGTGGGCCCAGAAAGGCGGTTCCCGCCTAATCTCTGCGTAACCTGTGATTTCTCGCTTTGTCCCGTCCGACAGAAATACAGCGGATCCAGGTAACCGCTTGAATCCAAGTCGCGAGAATCGATGCCTGCCCTCATACCCAAAACAAGTCCCATCTCGCATCAAGACAATTGCCTTAGTATTTAAATGATCGATTCGTCACCCTCCCAGCGACCGACCCCGCCGCCGCCTTTGCCCACTGGGGCGTGCCGTACAACAGCCGTTCCACAAGACCCATCGCATTGGGACCCATGCCATGTATCGCAATATGAGCCTCAGCTGACGTCATCCCCTTAATCCCATCCCTGATTGGTAAGAGGTTCCACTTCATATTTTTGATGACGTCTGGGATCAACTTGCCGATGGCGGAGTTTTGGGCAAAGAACCAATGGTGTACGTGTTGCCCGGTCTCGGCCCAGCCCTGGCGCCCTAACCAGGCACGCGTATTTTTCCAAGTTTGGGACCCCGCCTTGAGTACACCGCTGGCGTTCAGAATCTGTTTAGTTCCAGCGGCCACACCATTCGTTTCAATTGCCCTTCCCGATCTCCTGCAGTAGGTCAACCTCATGTTCCGCCAAGTCTGTGGTTAGGCTTCGCCTGCTTACAATACAAGGAGTTCCTGCAGTCCTTGCCTGTTCCTTGGCATACCAAACGACTCCACTAGTGGGGTTTGACAGTTTTGATAACCACATCAACCAGTCAGCTGGTCCGTTCCGCAAGAAAATAATATCTTCGTTTTCGCCGAACCAATCAGTCGAAACATCAATATTCAAAAAGCGGCAATGCGATACATCGGCTTCCTTAAAATCTGATCCATTCATTGTATTGCGCTCGCCCATCTTGCAGTCCTGCTCGCTTCTGAACATTACTCCATCCAGCGAGCCCACGAACCTGCAGTCAATGAACCTGGCAGCGCCGAAGTCAACGTTCTTAAGGTCGCAGTTGTTAAATTGACAACGTCGATATAGTTCGCTGGAACAGGATATCTCGCGCATGTCACAACCTTCGAACGAGACATCAGTATATGTATTCGTACTTCGATGAGGGAATATGTTGACCCCGCCAAGCGCTGTTCCCACCAGCGAGCAGCTTAAAAACTTGGTTTCTGACACCTGCGACATCCAAAATCCTGCACCATTGAATATACAGTTATCGAATACGACGCTTCGTAGGCGCAGGCCTATAAACAAAATCTCAGTGAAGTCACAATCTACAAATTGGAGATCATCCCATCGTTGCTTGAAAATCTTTGCCGACTTCGCCGTCACCGCAACGCCTGCACCCTCGACCCTAGAAATAGGTTCTGCAGGCTCGGCAAGAACCAGTCCTGAAATTAAGCGTCTCCCTTCCACCAAAGGGAGGCGAGAAGCATCTAACCTGTGTTTTCGTATCTTCACTTCAGGCACCTCCGGGTCCTCGCGCCATACGATCCCCCTCCGCTAAGGCGGAGCAGGCTTATGCGTGTGGCGCTCACTTTGTAGTCATCCCTATACTGCATCCATGATCCTGCTTTACTAGCATAATCTATTGTACGCTCGCATACCCAGTCAAGCCTATTTGGCTTTGGGCGCACGGCTCATTGGAGTGTCATCGTGCAGCCCACTTTTGACGAGTTTGAACCTAAAAAGCCTCAAGCAGCCAGAAACTCTGGTAGTTGTTGTGGTGGGCGCGACCGATGCCGCGCTCGGCGTCCTCTTCGCTGATCTAGGCAATGAGGATGCGTGGGGGGACTTGCAGCTCGCCTAGGTGGGCGCGGAGGTTGCTGAGGAGTTCTTGGGGGGTGCTGAGCTACCCGTACAAGTTGCTGAACTCAGCGGGGAAGGCGCCGGGGTGGCATTCGTGGTTGCAGAATCACTTAGCGATAATTAAGGCAAGGAAAAGCCCCTCTCTAACAAATGTTAGAGAAGGGCGTTGAGAGTTTGGTTTAGCCTTCAAGCCACCCGGACCCTCACCCACCGGCCCCCTCTCCCCGGAGGGGCGAGGGGGAGGTTTGGCTCGCCGCGTTCGGGCGCACCATTGGGAGGTTTAGCGCTTAGTGGTGGTGATGGTGGCCGTGGCCTTCGTCTTCTTCCTTCGGAATCTCGGCGACGATGCACTCTGTGGTCAGAAGCAGGCCGGCGATCGAGGAGGAGTTTTGGAGGGCTTGGCGGACGACCTTAGTGGGGTCAACTACGCCGGCCTTCATCAAGTCTTCGAAAACGAGGGTTTCGGCGTTGAAGCCCTTGCCTGTTTCCTTCACTTGCTGAACAACCACGCTGCCTTCGGCGCCGGCGTTCTCGGCGATGGTTCGAAGCGGAGCTTCGATTGCCTTGCGGATGATGTTCAGGCCGATCTGCTCGTCGCCTTCGAACTTCACCTTCTCGATAGCTTTACCGGCGGTGATGAGCGCGGTTCCGCCACCAGGTACGATGCCTTCTTCGAGGGCGGCGCGAGTTGATGCCAGGGCATCTTCAACGCGAGCCTTCTTCTCTTTGAGAGCCGTCTCGGTGGCAGCGCCAATCTTCACAACGGCAACGCCGCCGCTCAGCTTGGCTTGTCGCTCTTGGAGCTTCTCCTTATCGTAGCTGCTGTCGGTATTTTCGATTTGGCGCTTGATTTGAGTCAAACGACCTTCAATCGCTTTCTTTTCACCCTTGCCATTTACGATGGTAGTTGTATCCTTCGTGATAACAATCTTGTTGCAGGTGCCGAGCATTTCGGGAGTAACGTTCTCAAGCTTAAGGCCGAGCTCCTCGGAGATGAACTGTCCACCCGTGAGGATGGCCATATCTTCGAGCATTGCCTTTCGGCGGTCGCCAAAGCCAGGAGCCTTAACCGCAGCAATCGGCAAGCTACCGCGCAACCGGTTGAGAACCAACGTCGCGAGGCACTCGTTCTCAACATCTTCGGCAACGATGATAAACGGTCGACCCATTCGCAGGACCTTCTCGAGCATCGGAACGAGGTCTTGAACGTTGCCAATCTTCTTCTCATAGAAAAGGATCAGCGGCTCTTCGTAAACCGCTTCCATTCGCGTTGCATCGGTTACGAAGTAAGGCGAAAGGTAGCCCTTATCGAATTGCAAACCTTCGACTAACTCGTAAGTTGTTTCGGTGGACTTGCTCTCTTCGACGGTAACAACGCCATCCTTTCCAACGGTGTGGATGACCTTGGCAACCAGCGCGCCGAGCTCAGGATCGTTGGCGGAGATTGTTGCAACTTGCTTGATGCTCTCCTCGCCCTTAATCGTTTTGCTCATCTTAGCAAGGTCCGCAACGATCAAGTCGACGGCCTTTTCGATACCGATCTTGATGGAAGTTGCATTGCTTCCGGCAGCGACGTTTCGGATGCCTTCTTTGAAGATAGCCTGAGCCAAAACCGTTGCGGTGGTCGTGCCATCGCCAGCGGTGTCGTTGGTCTTGCTGCTCACTTCACGAATAAGCTGCGCCCCCATGTTCTCAAAGCGGTTCTCAACCTCGATTTCCTTGGCAATCGTCACGCCGTCGTTGATAACAGTCGGGCTACCGAACTTGCGCTCGAGTACGACATTTCGACCGCGAGGGCCGAGGGTGACTTTAACGGCATTAGCGAGTTTGTCTACGCCAGCTTCGAGAAGCTTACGGGCTTCATCGGTGTATTTGATTTCTTTTGCGGCCATTACTTCTTGGCTCCAGCAAGCTCTTTTGTGAGCACAGCAAGCACGTCTTCGGCGCGCAGGATGATGTAGTCCTTTCCGCTAACAGTCACTTCAGTTCCAGCGTATTTGCCGTAGATAACGGTGTCGCCAACGGCTACGTCGGGAGGGGCGAGGGTGCCGCTGTCGAGGCGCTTGCCTGGTCCGACGGCTAAAACGGTGCCTTTGAGAGGCTTTTCCTGTGCGGCGTCAGGAAGAATGATGCCGCCCGCAGTCTTTTCTTCTTTTGATGCGGCTTCGACGATGATCCGATCGTTCAGTGGTTTCAGATTCATGTTTATTTGCTCCTTGTTACTACGGGTTGTGGTCCCGAATGTTTAGCAGTGTACCCCGAAGAGTGCCAAAAATGGGAGCCCGTGAACCCGCGCACTTGGAAGAAGATACAATGATTTGATGCCTAATTTGCGCGTCGTTTCCGTGTTCGTGGGAATGCCTCAGGCGCACCTCGAAGTTGATCCGCGTGATGATAAAGGGCGAGCTTGGTCATCGGGGATTTTCAAGGGGGAGGTTGCGGGACCAGTCATGGTGCGCACGGGAAACTTGGATGGCGATGGACAAGCTGACCTGCGCGTTCACGGCGGGCCAGATCGGGCTGTCCTCATGTTTGCCAGTTCCAACTACACACGATTCGGCTCAACTGAGCCAGGCTCATTTGGCGAGAACCTAACCGTAGAGGGCGTTGACGAAGACACTGTTTGCCTGGGCGATCAGTGGGGTAACGACCGCCTTTTGTTTGAGGTGAGCCAGCCGCGGTTACCCTGTTTCAAACTCGGCCGACGCCAAGGGAACCCAGGCATCGTTGCCGAAGTGCTGAAGGCGCGATCGGCCGGGTGGTATCTGCGTGTCCTTAGGGAAGGAGAAGTTCAAGCCGGCGACGAGTTGGAACTGGTAAGCCGCCCTCACCCCGAATGGCCGATCCGTCGCGCAGTTGAGGCGTACTTGCAAGATGATACTAGCCTCTTAGCGGTGGCGGCCCTTTCCCAACTTTGGCGCGACAAATTCTCATAGCCTTGAGTTGGCTACTCCAGGTTGAGTCGATGAGCTAAACGCGAACTGAGGAGGCGGTCGGGATCAAACTTCGCTTTGAGGGCGCGCAACCTAGTGATCTCGTCGCCCCAAACCGCCTGAACATCCTCCGGCCGAAGAGTGGAGTCTTTGGCCAAATAGAAACGTCCCCCCGCTTCGATCACCTTGTCACTCATATCACGGCAGAGGCGCCAAACGTCGTCTCGGTTTGAGGAAGTTATTTTGAAGTCCATGGCCAATGAATATCCATCAACTCCGTGCGAAAGCAGGAACCCATCCTCGCGGTGTCGCTTCATAACTCCCAAAAACGACTCAAGGTGGCGATCTTGCTGCAACGAAATCTGCCGAGCAAAGACCTGACGCGCGTGTTCAGCTGGCACGAAGCTTTGAAATTGGATGAATCCACCCGGAAGATAGGCCTTTCGCCAATCTGGAACGTAATCCAGTAAGAACGAAAACTCGACCAGGGTTTGACACCGTTCCTTGCCATTCTCGAAGAGCTTTCCCGAAACGTGTTTCGCGGCATTCACTAACCGCATACCAGAGCGATTGTTGAACATCTTTAGCACTCGCCACAGGTGTTTAGACTTCTGGGGCAAATCAAAGCTCTCGCCTGGGTCTGGAGTCTCGCCGGCGTCGCCCTCATAGTAAGCCGTATGGATCAAACCGCGGCCCGACGAGTTGCCGCGGGCAAAGCAATCCACCCAACTTACAATGTAATCAGCACCTTGTGCAAGCTCTTCGAACGTTGCAAACTGCTCGTCCCAGTTCGCTTGCGATCTGGCGAGAACGCGCAACTCACCCGCGCCGACGCGTTTCATCTGAAGCTTCACGCGCGTAATCACCCCGAGCAGCCCGGACGAAGAAATGAAGTCACTCAGCAACTCGTCGCCCTTTTGAAGGGTTAAGTTGGTCGTTGGCGTTACGACTTCCATCTCCAAAACGTGTTCACCTAAGGTGCCAGCGTGAAGGTTGTTCTTGCCGTGAATATTCATGGCAAGCGCACCCGCCAGGGTTGGGAACATGGTTCCGCTCACCACCGGCGGCCACCAGCCGTCGGGCAGCGTGAGTCGCCAGAGTTGCTCGATGGTCACTCCACCTTCGCATTCCACGATGCCGGTTTGCGGGTCCCACGAGATCACTCGATTCATTGAGCGGATATCGAGGACGATTTCTTCTGATAGGAGCGAAGCATCCCCATAACTGCGCCCATTGCCCCTTAGGACAAGCTTCCGTCCGGAGTCTCGGGCAACATCAAACAGGTCGGTGATTTCGGCAATAGAAGTTGGTTCAAATGTAAAACCGTCTCCGAATGCTGTCATGCCGAAGCCCGACAACCGGCGGATTCTGGTCGGTTCGAAGGGGTTCATATCTTGAGTTTGCGCAGGATTATGCTCGGGATATTTCGTATGATCAGAAAGATTAGCCAATGCACTGGGCTGAGGAAATACTCACCCGTCCGGTTCATTTTCTTGAGGATGAGGGAAGCGGCGACCGACACCGGCATCATCCGATTGAAGCCAAACCCCGCGGTCATGGGGGTGTCCGTTGGTCCGGGCTTGATTGTCACAACGGTGACTCCGTGGCGACACAGGCGGTTCCGCAGAGCCTCCATATAAGTTGCGAGAGCGGCCTTAGAGGCATTGTAAACGGGTTGCGCTTGTCGACCCCGTTCACCCGCCACGCTTCCGATGGCCACGATGGTTCCGGCTCCCACGTTTTGAAATCGAATAGCGGCCTGGTTGAGCCACGCGATCGCGCCAGATAAATTGACCTCAATCATCTCGTGGTCCTTTTTGAAGTCGAACTCACCGGGTTCGATTTTGTGCATCACTCCCGAACTGTATATAATGCAGTCGAGCCCGCCGAGCTGATGACAAATCTCCTGAAACAAGCCGGGAATGGCGTCAAAGTCGCGCACATCGTGGGCGAACATTAGAACATCCTGGGGGAGTTCTTGCTGCATTTTCTCCAAACGGCGAGACACGGCCGCAACCCGGTCGCCACGAGCAACTAGTTGACGAACAAGTTCCGCTCCAATCCCTGAGGATGCTCCGACGACGATTGTGCGTTTCATCATTTTGCTAATAGGGGAATGGTGATTGAGCCCGTCATTGCAAGCACAGCCGACAAGAGAAACAGACCAACACTTGCGAGCATGTGAATGTCCCTAAACAGAACATCGGCCGGTTCGCCGCCCTCGCCTTTTGAGAAGGTGAGCTGAACATATCGGGCGATGCCATAGAAGACGAAGAGGGAAGTGACGATGATGGCCGGATGTTTGGTTGCGGTGGAGCTATCGATAGCATAGATACCATAACAGATTGCGGCTCCGGTTGCGGTCATGATAACTAGCGCATCAAGTGCAGGGAGCGTGTAATCAGAGAGGCTAGCCCGACTTGCGTCGCCTTGGAGGATGAACTCGTGCCGCCGTTTGGCAAACCCAAGCATAAGCGCGAGTGCGCCCGTGCAGAAGAGCAACCATCCCGAAATGGGAACCGAAACCGCCGCTGCGCCAAGCACGGCCCGCAAAATGAAGCCAAGCGCAATGGTAAATACATCGGCAATGGCGATGCTTTTGAGAGAGATGTTGTAGAAGACTTGCAGGGCTGCATAGCAGGCTAGCAATATCCAGCTTGATTTGTTCAACTGGGTAGCTAGTACCACGCTTAGAGCGATAAGGCAAACCGAAAGACCCCAAGCCGACCCCACGGAAACCAACCCTGCGGCAATCGGTCGATTCCTCTTATCGGGATGGGAGCGGTCGGCTTGAACATCAAGAATGTCGTTGATCACGTAGGTTGCCGAGCTTAGAAAGCACATCGCAAAGAACGCTATGAAAGCTAACTTGAGGACCAACGGATCGGAAAGCTGGGCGCCAAAAATAGGACCGGCAAACACCAGTAGGTTTTTGGACCATTGCTTCGGGCGAATCAGCTTCAACATGAGCTTTCGGAGATTATGAGCGAGATTGACGAGGCTGAATCACGCGTTGCAACACTATAAACACTAAAAGTAGCCCGCCAGTTGCAATCTTGCTCCACCAGGAGCTTAAAGTGCCATCAAACATGAGACCTGTCTGGATTGTTGCGAAAATGAGCAGTCCAAGGAACGTCCCCCAAACGGAACCATAACCGCCCGAAAGAAGGGTTCCGCCAATGACCACGGCGGCAATAGCGTCAAGTTCGAGTCCCTGCCCATTCAAGGCGTTTCCAGAAGCAGTCGTTATTGCAAATATCAGTCCACTTAACACGCCGCAGATCCCGCTAAGAGCGTAAACGAGGTTTCGGGTTCGGGCAACTTGCAAACCCATCAAGTGCGCACTTTGTTCGGAGCCACCCATCGCGTACACCGTTCTTCCAAATCGGGTGAACTTGAGGATGATGCCTGCCGCAACCAGCAACATTACAAACAAGATTGCCTGAAACGGGAAGTAAACACCTCCTCCGAAGGGAATGCGGAGCTGTTTGATCGAGTCAAGAAACGGATGATTAATCGGGATGGACTCGGTGCTAAGCAAGAGGGCAAGGCCCCGACAGAAAAACAGACCGGCCAGAGTGACCAGGAATGGAGGCAAGGAGAACTTGGAAATCAAATACCCTTGCGTGAATCCGAACGCGACTCCAGCGGGGATCAGCATGGCGACTACGAGCAAAGGATGCAGGTGTGATTTCTCGATAAGAAGGGCCGCCGCAATGCAAGAGCACCCTGCCGTTGAACCGACGGACAGATCAATGCCGCCGCTCAAAATGACGAGAGTCATACCGATCGCAACAACGCCTAAGTGAGCGTTATCACCCAAGAATCCAAGGAAAACGCGCAACGAGAAGAATCCTTCATAACGAAACCCCGCGAAAGCATAGAGCCCAAGAAACACGGCGAGAGTCACCAATATCGGCAAATGCCTCAAGCGCTTTTCTCCCTGGTTAGCTTGGCTCGAAACACGGGCGATTGAAATAGGCAAACACCAATAACGAGGACGGCCTTTGTGATAAGAGTTGCTTCAAGCGATACCCCTCTTGTCAAGATTATCGTTGTAAGCGTTTGCATGAGAATCGCCCCAACAATCGTTCCCGCTAGGTTGAATCGGCCGCCCGTCATCGAAGTGCCGCCTAGGCAGGTGGCAAGAATGGCATCGAGTTCAAGATACAGCCCAGCGTTATGGGAGTCAGCCCCTTTAATGTCGGAGCATGCGATCAAGCCAGCTACTCCCGCAAGAAGGCCGCAGACCAAGTAAGCAAAAACCTTTATGCCTTTGTTGGGGATTCCCACCAGATAAGAAGCCCTCTCGCTCGCGCCGGTGGCCGAAATGAAGAGCCCCAATGCGCTCTTTCGAACTAACACGAACACCGCGAGCGCACATGCGGCTGCTATCCAAATGGGAATGGGAAGTCCCAGCCAAAACCCATTTCCTAACGCTGACATTCGCTCGTCCGTGAACGTCACGATCTGGCCGTTGGTTAAGAGCTGGGCAACACCCCGCCCTGCGACCATCAGGGCAAGCGTCGCAACAATCGGCTGAATGCCTGCGGCAACTAGTAGTCCATTAAAGGCTCCGGCAGTCGCCGCAACTGCAATCGGAATCCCCAATACGGCCAGCATGGTTGGCGTCCCCGAGATATTGGCAAAAGGTGTTCCCGCTGGGTGAACCAGGATGCCGGCAGCAACTGCGCCAGCGATTGCCATCACGGCTCCAACCGACAAATCCACCCCGCCCGTGGCGATAACCAGGGTCATCCCGATGGAAAGCAAAAGAACCGGCACCGCTCTGAGAAACACGTCAACGATGCTCCCACTTAGGTGACCATCCCGGACGGTGACGGCTAAGAAACCGGGCGATAGAGCGGCGTTCATCAATAACAGAGCAACAAGGCCAATCAATGGAACGCTGGTTGGGCCAAGTCGTTTCAAGCCTTGCCTCCTGCAATGATCTCCATGATCTTCGCTTCGTTTAGTTCGCCCCCTTGCAATTCGGCGACCATCTCTCGATCTCTCAAAACCAGCGTCCGGCTACAGACCTCTAGAATTTCTTCGATTTCGGAGGACGTCAAGAGGAATGATGTGCCCTCCGAGGCTAGACGAGCAATTAAACTCTTAACCTCCTCTTTGCTACCGATGTCGATGCCCCGAGTAGGTTCATCTAATAATAATATCTGCGGGTTTGAGATGAGCCAGCGAGCCAAAATGACCTTCTGCTGATTGCCCCCGCTTAGCTGATCAATCGGCTTGTTGCCGTCGGGGGTCTTGATCCCAAGTTTGGCGATCATTTCGTTCACGATGTCGTTTTGCTTACGAAGTGAAAGCGGCCGGTACCAGCCCCGATTCGATTGAAGCGCCAAAATCAAGTTCTCGCGGACGCTAAGTCCGGGCAGAATGCCCTCGGTCTTCCGGTCTTCCGGACAAATCCCAAGTCCGGCTTGCATCATCTTGCGGGGAGTTTGCCTCTCAACCGGCTTTCCTGAAACGGTTAACCGGCCCGTGTCGGCGGTCTCGGCCCCGTACGTCAATCTAAGCGTCTCGGTCCGGCCGGAGCCGAGCAACCCACTGAGCCCGAGCACCTCACCGCGCCGGAGTTCGAAGCTTAGCTGTCCAACCATGTGACGTCGCCCCAATTTGTCGGCTTGTAAGACGACCTCATCACTAGATTGGGCGACACTTGCATGGCTCATTTCAGCTGTTAACTCACGACCCAGCATAGCCGAGACCAGCTGATCGGGGGGGCATTCTGAAACCGAGAAATCACCAGCGTTCGATCCATTTCGGAGCACTGTGATGGAGTCGCACAGTTCATAGACCTGCCCGAGAAAGTGCGTGACAAAGAGGATGGCGAGCCCTTCATCCTTCAGCCGCTTGAGTATGGAAAAAAGCGCTTTGATTTCGTCTGCGTCAAGCGAGGAAGTAGGTTCGTCTAAGATCAAAACCCTCGCCTGTCGGTCGAGCGCTCGGGCGATAGCGACAAACTGTTGCTGAGCAGTTGAGAGGCTACCGAGCAGCTTATTGGGTCCAACCTCGATGCCGAGCCGATCAAGCGCGGAAATGGAACGTTGACGTGCGGCTTTCCAGTCGATCATGCCATAACGTCTGTCCTCGTCCCCGAGGCAAATGTTCTCGGCTACTGAAAGGTTGGGGGCAAGGTTCAACTCCTGATAGACCGTGCTGATACCCAAGCGTTGAGCGTCTGCGGGAGATGTGGGGTTGATCAACTCGCCATCAAACCGGATTTGGCCACCCGAGCGAGGATAGGCTCCGGTAAGCACTTTGATAAGAGTGGATTTCCCCGCCCCATTCTCGCCCATAAGCGCACGAATCTCACCCTCTTTGAGCGAGAGATTCACGTCATCTAGCGCGCGAACGCCGGGAAAGCTCTTGGATAGGTTAGTGATCTCAAGCATGGTCTAATCCTCGTCATCATCGAGGATTACCTTCCATTCGTGAATACCGCTCGACCAGTTCGGTTGTTGCTCAACCACAACCCTTAGAGCGGTCGTAGAAACTTTTTCAAATGTTGATTCACACCATGCATCAAGCTTAAATGATGTGGATGTTAGCTTTATGTCTTGCCAGTTGCCATTAACCAACGCTTGCAGCTTCCACGACTTAGGAATTTTGCACTCTCCGCGCCCGGTGTCATCAAACCAGTAGAGTTTGATGGCCTTTGCCACGACCGGCTTTTTCCACGAGTATTGAACCCACTCGGATCCTCCCTTATGGGGCCAAAAGTGGAGTAATGCTCGTGGCTGCTCTGTGCTCGACTGAGGCTCGACTCCATCGTTGATGCCAAAGAGCTGGGCGTTGCCTGATTTGAAACTAACGGAGACTTCGGCTTTGGCTTCGGGGCCAACCATGCGGGAGGGAGGAGGCACGGTCGGGGGCCACACTTCCATCCTGCCAGCCTTTCGATTGTCCCAGTATCCGTAGGGAACAAGGGTGGCGGTTACCGGCTTTGGCGGCGGCGAAGCTTGATAGAGGTGGCGCTCCCAATCTGGTTGAGAAGCTTGGCTGGCCTGAGCTTCAATCTTAACGATGCCACCCATTTCGGCACTCTGAACCGGCTTGAATGATGCCCCCTGGGGGATGATGATTTCATCCACGGATACGGTGTTGTCAACCTGCTCCAAGCAATAAACCAGTGGACCGCGCCGAACCGTAGCGCGGCCGTGATCATCCTTAACCATTGGGTGAGCCAAGACTTGATCAACGGGCATTTCTAGTTCAACGGTCAAGCTATCGCCCTTCTTCCAGGTCCTGTTAACGACGTAATAGCCATGCTCAAGGTTTGCGGCTTCGGAAAGTTTGGCACCCCGGCACCAGCCTGGTTTTCGGACTCGCAAGGCGAAATTGCCGGGCTTGGTTGCGACGAATTTCACTGTGCTGTCCCAAGGGTAGTTGGTTTCCACGTCGAAGCCCACTTCTTGTTGACCGACCTTTGCCTTCATCGCCCCGGCAACGAACAAGTTTACGTAGACCGAACTCTCTGAGGTGGCGTAGGCGTAGCCACCAACTGAGGCAATCGTTCGCAGCACGTTGGGGGGGCAACACGCGCACCCAAACCACTCGCTCCGGTGGTGATTGCCCATGCTTGCGAGGGGGTTGACATAAAAGAACCCGTCACCTTTGAGCGAAATGCCGCTTAGGAGACCGTTATAGAGCGCCGTCTCTACGGCGTCGGCATATTTTCCATCGGCAAAGAGCAAGTTCATCCTTTGCCCCCACAGGGCCATGGCGATGGTTGCGCAGGTTTCCTGATAAGCGCTCATATTGGGCAGGTCGTAATCCACGGTGAATCCTTCGTTGGATCCACTCGGTCCGATTCCTCCGGTGACAAAAATGCGCTTTTCGGTGGCGTTGCGCCAAACTCGCTTGAGCATCTTAATCATTTCGGGGTTGCCGGTTTCGCGGGCGATGTCGGTGGTGCCGCTGAGCAGATAGGCCGCACGAACGGCGTGCCCCTTGATTTCGTTATGCTCGTTGATCGCTGTGTCGTCAAGCCAATATGTGCCGTCATATTTGTCTTTCGGCGTGTTGTGCTCGGCGGCAAAGTATCCGGTTCCGCGGTTTTCAACCATGCGCTTGCTGAGTTGGAACCATTTGCGATCACCCGTTTCCTTCCAAAGTTTCACGAGCGCAAGTTCGATTTCGGGGTGGCCGCAATAGCCTGGCTTACCGCTGGACCCAAACTTCTGATTGATGAGCTCTGCATATTTGAGGGCGATATTCAGCAGGTTTTTCTTTCCCGTTGCTTGGTGGTGCGCGACCGCGGCTTCAAACATATGCCCGGCGCAATAGAGCTCGTGCCAATCGCGTAGGTTCTTAAACTTATCCTCAGGGCGCGTGACCTGGAACCAGGTGTTCAGGTATCCATCCTTTTGTTGGGCCGCCGCCATTTTCGCGATAATCTCATCCAGTCGACGCGAGAGATCGGGATTTGGATGGGTTTGGAGCGTGTAGCTAATCCCTTCGATCACCTTATAGAGGTCAGAATCCGTGAACAGAAGGCCTTGATAACCTTCGCGTTTGCCCGCAGCGGCAAGCTCCATATCAATGATGTTTCCCGCCTTAGCCACCATCTTAAGGCTGTGTTCCACGGTGATCGTTCGATTTGTTTCCTGGCGAGGACTCCAAAAGTTGTCCTTTATGGTCACTTGGGTGAAGGGAACAGCTTCGAGCTTGGCCAAGTTTTGGGCTGGAACCAATGTGAGGAGGGCTAAACCGGTGAGTATCACGATGAGAACTTTACCGCGCCAGGGGCACATGGAACTTTTTGGTTCAAAAGAGCATAATTAAAGGGTCATGCGCGTTTTGCTTGTTGCTAGTCTTGTCCCTCTCGCCGCCTTCGTATTGTCGACCTCTGATCCGATCGTTAAGCGTCACGTCGATGCCTCCCAAAAGGCGACCTCATTGGATCTAGTTTTTACCGAAACAATCGTCGGTGAAGAAACAACCGAGTTTCACCTTTTTGCCCAAAAGCCCAACAAGTTTCGCCTAGAAGGCCCTAACACTTTGATCGTTGGGGACGGCAAGAGCATTTGGAAATATAACGACCTGAAGAATTCCTATTTGAAACTTGAGGCGACGCCCGATAACATGAAAAAGACGCTTGGGGAGAATCGGCTCATTGCATGGTCAGCGTTTTTTGATGCGGAGTTTGCCGATCAGATTACAGATGCCGTAAAGGGTGCGACTCGAAAGGTTCGTAACAAGTCTGTGACCGACGTAAGCCTAACATTGAAGGACGGGCGCTCATTTTCGCTGAGTTTTGAAGACACAACTGGTATCGCATTTGGCGGCAAGTTTGTTAAAGAAGGCCGAGCCAGCAAGTCGGAAATCATCATTCTTGGCAAGGAAATGAAACTGGGCGAGGCGATAGAAGATTCGAAGTTCACCTTCACGATTCCAGCCGATGCGAAAGATGAGGCCGCCGCTCCTGTCGCAGGAGAAGGCCTGAAGTTTGCCGATGTCAAAATGATTATTGATCAAAACTGTGCCGGCTGTCATAGTGGTGAGCGACCAAAGGGCCGATACGACATGTCGAGCTATGCTGGTGTGATGCAAGGAGTTAAGGCAGGCAGCCCCGATACGAGCCGGATGATGCGAGAGATTAATCGAGGCAAAATGCCACCACCTCCCGCTTCCATGGCGCAAGATGCCAAAGAGAAGTTGGCTAAGTGGATCGCTGACGGCGCTCAAAACTAAGGCTTCCGAGTATCCTCAACTCCAAGTTGGCTAGTTCGCTTGGAGTTTTGTTTCGTGTCACCACATGGGGAGAATCCCATGGGGGCGGTGTTGGTGTTGTTGTCGACGGTTGCCCGCCCGGGCTCAAGCTATGTGAAGCTGATATTCAAGTTGAACTCGATCGGCGAAGGCCGGGGCAATCGAGGATTGTAACCCAGCGCAAAGAGTCGGATACGATTCACATTCTGAGCGGAGTTTACGAGGGGCGGACACTTGGAACTCCAATTTCGCTGATGGTCACGAATGATGATGCGCGCGGAAATGACTACGACGAGCTGAAGCAAAAATTCCGACCAAGCCACGCGGATTACACCTACCAAGCCAAGTACGGGATCCGAGCGGTTGAGGGTGGCGGTCGCGCCTCCGCTCGAGAAACCGTGGGACGGGTGGCCGCAGGAGCGATTGCAAAAAGGCTGTTGGCGGTTTTGGGCGTTGAGGTCGTTGGCTGGGTCCAGCGAGTTCAAGGCATTGACGCCGCCGTTGATCCGTTATCGGTCTCCATCGACCAAGTTGAATCCAACATCATGCGGTGTCCAGACGCTCTTGTAGCTGAAAAAATGATACAGAGGGTTGAAGAGGTTCGCAAACAGGGCGATTCGGTTGGGGGCACCGTCGGATGTGTCGCCCGCGGTGTCCTGCCAGGTTGGGGGGAACCGGTTTTCGATAAGCTTGAAGCCGATCTTGCGAAGGCGGTCATGTCGTTGCCCGCATGCAAGGGTTTCGAAGTTGGGAGTGGTTTTTCGGGAACTTATCAGACTGGTCGCCAACACAATGACGCGTTCTATGCCGATTCAGAGAGAGTTGTGCGCACGAAAACCAATCTGAGCGGAGGGATCCAGGGCGGCATTTCTAATGGCGAAGCGATCACGTTGAAGGCGGCTTTCAAGCCTACGGCCACGATCATGCATGAGCAGGACACGGTGACGGTTAATCACGAAAACACGACCATCTCAGGGCGAGGTCGCCACGACCCGTGTGTGCTGCCTCGTGCAGTTCCAATGGTTGAGGCCATGGTGGCTCTCGTTTTGATTGATCACGCTTTGCGTCAGTCTGCGTTACGCTCAGTGTCTTTCGATTGAAAAACCAACGAAAGCCAACCTGCCATCAGACAAAGGCCGCCTAGCGGTGTGATCATTGCAAAGAACTTTTGCCCAGTGATGGCATACAAGTAGAGCGTGCCTGAAAAGATTGAAATGCCAACAATCCATAGAGTGAAAACTCGCCGCAAAGGTTGTCCTGACAGCACGACCGCCAACAAGGCAATGGCATGGGCCAAGTGGTAGTGAACGCCGGTTTGAAAAACGGTAAGGAGTTCGGCGGAAATGCGCGATTTAAGGAGGTGTGCACCAAACGCGCCCAAGAGTACGGCCAAGAACCCAATGAATCCAGAAATTCGCAGCGCGTGCTTCGGCATTGGTATAAAGTGGGCTGTTCAGCGGCTAAGGGGAGAGCTCGCCCACATTCCAGCCCAGAAGTATATTCTCCCGATTTGAGGCTAACTTTGTCGGCGAAACTCTAAAATCGGGAAAACAACCAGCAATTTTTGGGGTCAAATACGAGGCATTCTCTCCGTAACCGGCAACAATTGGGGAAATTTGTTATGTGGCTCCACCTGATACCAGTAGGCAGTTGAGGAATAGTCGTTCGAAAGCTTATTGGCATGCCCATGCTCGATGGTGACAGCAATACTCTTGGTGAACCTGATTGGATCCTCAATATGAAAACGGTACATTGAGTTCTTTCCACTCCACGGCCAATCGCTGTTACCAGAATAGAGCGTCAGCCCGTGGTAAGGGGCACAATATTCAGTGCGTGGACAAAAAGCCATGTTGAAATAGTCTTCGGTGCCCGTTCCATGCAACGCGGGAGGCCACGGCTCACCGTCGACGAAGATCATGTCGTCGCCTTCGCCATACCAATCATTCCCTTGTTTTTCAAAGACGTCAATGTTCAAGTTACAGCCAACATAAACGCCGCTTCCCGTGGCTTCAAGAAGCAAGTAGTTGTCGTCACCGGAAGTATTCGGCTTTCGCGACCATACGTCCCACAAATTCTTGTCGTCGAGCCTCTCCGTCAGCCAGCCCTCAGTCTTGGCTTCTCGCCGCCACTGGGCATGAAAACGGGCCACATCGGGCCCGTGGGCCTCATCGTATTCTTCGTAATCAACATAAAAGTAGCAGTTGATACGGTTTTCGCACTCACTTTCCAACGTAATTCGGGCCGAATCAAAAGGCATGGGAAACCAGCAATTCATGCCTCGACCATCTTGTGGAGACATTTGCAGGGGAAGCGAAATGAAGTCCTTGAACACTCCATGGCCGATCCCGAAGAAATCCCCAACCGGGACTTCAACGGAAGGGTGTTCCTCTCCATCCCAGTACATCCTGAGCACGGCTTGGCGTGGAAATAGGTCGTCGCACCCAATCGTCATCCAAATGTGTTTTACACACCCGGGCCGGCTCGTCTCAAGGAGTGTCGCGGTTTGGCCGGGCTCGATGTACCACCAATCACTGTTGTTGCCCGCTGGGTCAAAACTGCTTGAACGTCTAGATCTGAAGTTTCGTAGGTAGGGAAGGGAGCCAAGCGTTGTCTTGCCGATCATCGCTAACGTTTTACCGTAACGTTGTCGATTTCGAAATGCCCGAGGGAATCAAGTTTCACGCCGTCTGCATAGAACTCGAGCTTTTCAATTTCTTTGAACTGCCCAAGAATCATGCGAATCCCTTCGACAAACGTGCGCTCGTCGTCAGAGCCAAATCCTGAAGTGATCGCCGAGTTAAATGAGAGGGTTGCGAGGCCGTCCTTGACCGAAACACTGAGGAGCCTGGCTTGTGGGTCGGCAATTTTGGTTTCCTTCATGAACTGGTTGACTGCGAACAGGCGCAGGTCTTCGCCGGCTGGCACTTTTGACGTCGTTCGTTCAAAACTGAGGGAGTCGGACTTATCGAATTTTGGCAAATACAAGGCAACAGTTCGCTCGGCTGGACTGGCATGATCAGAATGAACCTCAACTTGGGGCTCAGGTGTCTTGACCGGTTCACTGGGCTTGATTGCAGTCTCTTCGACCTCCATGCTCGGAGGGCGGTGGGGTGGAGCCATTCGAGTATAGGCCCCCAAGCCAGCCACAACGACAGCGGACGTCAAACCGATAACGAGAAGCGATCTCGATCCCTTATTTTTCATTTCCCAAATACACCTTAACTCCCTTAACAATCCCCTTGGCGATAGACAAGTGGAAAGATTCTGACCGCAACACATCTCGGTCCCGGTTGTGGTTCACAAAGCCAAGTTCGAGCAAAACCCCCGGCATCTTAGATAGCCTTAGAACGGCAAAGCCGCTCTCATAAATCCGACCGTCACTCCAGACTCCGATAGAGGGGATTGTGCTGGCGGCTTTCATTTGGTCCTGCATGCAGATTGCCAATATTTCGCCGGGTTTGCTGCCTTTGTGGTGGAAGGAGATACTTCCCGAGGTTGAATTGGCCGTCTTGTTTGAATTGATGTGAATACTGATGAAGAAATCGGCAGAGTTTCTATTGGCGATTTCGGCCCTTTCCGCGAGGGGAATGAACACGTCGCTCTTTCGGGTCATGATAACTGTCGCGCCCTCAGCGAGAAACTCTTTAGAGGTCTGCAGAGCGACTTTTAGCGTGACGTCCTTTTCCAAGGTGGCCTTGTCGTTACTCCTTGCCCCAGAATCGTGTCCGCCATGGCCAGCATCGATGACAACAACTTTGCCTGATAACTTGCCATCCCCAATCTTGGGTTTGTATAGCCCGATGGAAACAGCGTTCTTAGTTATCCCGTATTCAACTCCCATCGGCCTTGCTAGTCGAACGGTGAGCTTCAAGCCATCGGCCGTCACTTCAGGTTCAAAAGCAGTGACGCTCGGAGAGCCTAAGGGCTGCGGCGGAGCGATGTAGTTTCCTTGGGGGAAGAACAACTCAAAGGACATGGCATCAATTCGCCGATATCGAGCTGGATTTGGTAGAGCGCTCGAGAGAGGAATGGTGAACTGAGCTGAGGCGGGCGTCTCGGACACAAGCCTGACCGGGCCAACCCCCACTATCGATGGCAGGAAGTTAATGGGCTTCTCGACCGGCGGTACGGTAACCGTAGGATCAGGCGTCGGGTTTAAAGAATAAAGCAGGTTAAGGCTTCGAGTCGGTTTTTGTTCGCTAAGCGTGGGCTTCTCGTTTGTCACGATAATGATGCGAACCGTATCGTTTGAGTATTGACCCGCTCGGGCAGTGGCATCCAGGTCTTGCTTGCACCAAACACCCATGGAGGTTCCCTTTAAATCTACGATAATGCGACTTGGACTTTCCGCCATCGTAACCGTAGGTTCAAACGGAAGGGTGGAATCTACAGAAACTTTGCCTTCTCGAACTGTAATGAATCGACATTGGCCCAAAACCGATAGGACGTCTTTGCCGGGGGCCCACTTAGCGTCAGAGCCAAGCTGCTTTAAAACTTCATGGAAAGGTAAGACATACTTACCTTCACGTGACTGTCCGCTCACTTTGACGGTTCGGCCCTCAGCTTGGATTGTGGCCTCATTTCCGATGAAATTATAGGCCCACCCCCAACCGATAAGAACATTTGGTGAGATCCAGCATTGGTCGCCGTCCCTCCAAGCTGTAACTGGCTTGTGGTACGTAAAAGCGACTTCAGCGGGGCGCAGAGACTGCGCTGATGCTGCCGCCACCATCCATGGTAGTAGGCTTAAAAGTATTCGCTTCATCCTGAGCGTGCAGATCGATATCGATCTGTCCCATAATATACACTATCGGATGACGAATCCCACTTCATTTTGATTTTTACGTCAAAATAAGTGTAATCGTTCCGGGCGGTTAGCTCAGTTGGTAGAGCGCCTCGTTTACACCGAGGATGTCGGGGGTTCGAGCCCCTCACCGCCCACCACTTCGTTTTCTACTGCTTTACCTTAACTTCAATCGGGTAAGAGCTTGAGGTTCGAATCTCCACGGGGACTTTCATTTCCACCTTGCCTTCGATTTTTACCGGCTCCTTGGAGTCCAATTTCACCTTGAGCCCGTTATCGTTCATTTCCTGAAGTTCCTTGGCAATGACGACAGTCGCTTCAGCCATCCGTGATTGAGCATCGTAAACTTGCACCTGCTGACCGCCGGCATAAGCGGACACCGCGCCGTACATGGCGAACATTACAACGATAGCCGAGCCAAACCCTTTCCAAAAACCATTTTGTTTCATAGTTATCGGACGTCGCGCCTAGCTTTTCGTTCCACCCAGAACCGCCTGAAAGGCCACGATAGCGGCGGCCACGTGGACATTGAGGCTGCGACCCTTACCGTACATCGGTATAAATACTGCGTGAGGGCACGCCTTTAACAGCCCACCGGAGACTCCGGCACCCTCGCTGCCGAGAACCAAGCAGGTCTTCCTCGGAAATTCAAACTCCAAGTAGTTCGCCGCCCCATCCGCAATTTCCACCGCAACGAGTTGATAACCCTCCGCCTGCAACGCTGATTGTGCCTCAGTCCACTTGGGAAACTGGCGAAAAGGGATACGCCGATGCATGCCCAGGGACGTCACGCCGATCATGGGGTTCGGCGGAACAGGCGTTTTCCCTACCATGATCAGCTCTTTCGCGCCGCACGCGGCGGCCACTCGGAAAAGCCCGCCCACATTATAGGCATCACTCCAATCTTGAAGCAAGAAGATCAAGTCGACGGCAGGAGGAAAGCTCTCCTCAAACTCGCGTTTCTTTGCGCGCAACTCTGTTTTCTTACGAATAACTTTTCCAGCCATTGGTAAGAAGGATACACCGCCGACTATACTGATTGATCATGAGGCAATGGCTGACACTCGGTCTTCTCGCGGTCGCAACATTGAGCACAGCTCAGCTCTCCGGAGCCGAGAAGAAGGGACTAGAGGATACTCTCTTCATCGGCAATTTCAATCTAAAGGATCTCGAGTTTGCTCGGCGCCCTTATGAAAGCCCGTTTCGATTGCCCCTTGTCAACTTGTCAATCGATAGTCCGCTGATGGCGTCCGATCGGCTGATGGAGGTCCACTCAAAAGGCGGACGAGCCAGTGTTCAGGACATGATTGTCATGACCGGAAGTGAACTCGGGATCAAAGCGGTTACCGCACCCGCCACACCGGTCTCGACCGATGTTTTTCCCAAAGAACTGCCTGCCGAATTTGTCGAGCCGATCCGCCGACTTGGCCTGGCTGTTGCGCTGGCCAACACCTATGTTAGGATGGCGCAAGCTAAGCTTAAACCAAGCGAGATAAGGGCCCTGATTGAAGGCTTGCCCCAGTGGGCGGTTGAAGAGCCGAGCGTAAAATTTGAGTTCGCAAAGGGTCCGATGCTCCCCCAGATGGCCCTACTTGAGAGCATGGGGAAGGTTGACCTTTCGGCGATGTTGGTGGGCGCAAAGGCGCTTGTCTCCACGGTAGAGCAGGAACTCGCTAACCTTAAGCAGTTGGCTGCAGCAACGAAGTGGGAAGGTTTCCTTAAGTTCAAAATCGCGGAGATGGTGACGGTTGTGGCCGGGGTTGGCGACGACTCGCATCGTGATCGCGATGCCAGGCTTGTGATTGATCTGGGCGGGAATGATAGCTACTATGGGCGCGCTGGCGCAGGCCCAGGGCACGCCGCCCTTCTGATCGATTTAGCCGGAAACGATCAGCACAAACTTCCCGACGTTGGAGCGGGATGCGGCTTGCTCGGAATCGGACTGGCCTATGACTTCGGTGGGCACGACAGCTTTCGAGGCGGTTCCCTCTGCTATGGTTCGGGAGTTGGCGGGGTTGGCGTCTTCTTCAAAGAAGGCGGGGATGACAGCTATCAAAGCTCTACACTCTCCCAAGGGTTTGGCTGCTTCGGAGTTGGCCTCTTGATTGACACGCGGGGCAGCGACCTTTACAAAGTCGAGTTACTTGGACAAGGCGCGGCAAAAACCCAAGGGTGGGGCCAACTGATAGATCGAACGGGGGA
>JBEBHJ010000138.1:0-2047 GCA_040081075.1 Fimbriimonadaceae bacterium
AGTGGTGATCGAAGTCAAAAGGCCTTATCAGGGTAGCCCTTTTGTTGCGGGAAAGCCTGGGGCCGTTGTGGGCTCGACGGAGTCTCTCCCTACCTTAAAATCGAGGCTAGCCCTGCAGTAAGCGCGATTTTTTGATCTTGCAAAAATAAAACACTCGAAAGGCGCGTCAGTATTGATTGAAACGATGTTCGAAGTCTTTTCAACCAATCACATAACAACACCTTTCGAGTGAAAAAGTCCTACCTCAAAACTCTCGGTAAACACAAGAAGCAACTCCAAGCGCGGCTGGCAAAGAAGAACTACGCCGACCAGCCTTGCCCTATGTTCCAAGGGGGCATGCAGTATCGGGTTTCCGAGCGCACAGGAGCCGTCAACTGCGGTGCCTTGGGAGTCATGCTCACTCTGGCCCAGAGGCTTGGGCTAGTGAAAGAGATTGATGACAACCTTAAGCTGCTTAAGGTGCATCTGCCCTACCACGAGAGCGATCACGTCCTCAACTTCGCCTTCAATATCCTTGCTGGTGGCTTCCGCCTGGAAGACCTGGAACTGCGACGAGGCGACGAGCAATATATGAATGGGCTGGGGGCTCAACGCATTCCTGATCCCACCACCGCCGGGGACTTTACTCGGCGATTTCAGCCGACCGACATTCTTACCCTTCAAGAGTGTTTCAATAGGACACGAGAGAAAGTCTGGAACCAGCAACCGATTGGATTCCTGACCGAGGCCTTCATTGATGTGGACGGAACCGTCGCCGAGACATTGGGCGAGTGCAAAGAGGGGATGGAGATGTCCCACAAAGGGATCTGGGGCTATCACCCCCTCTTGGTGAGTTTGGCCAACACCAACGAAGTGCTCTATCTGGTCAACCGCCCTGGCAACGCGGTCAGCCATCTGGACAGTGTTCCCTGGATGGACCGGGCCATAGCTCTGGTTAAGCCCTACGCGGGCAGCGTGACCGTGAGGGGGGATACCGACTTTACGCACACCGAGCATCTGGACCGTTGGGATGCTGAAGGCACCCGGTTCATCTTGGGAATGGATGCCCACGCCAAAGTGGTCGGTCTAGCCGATGAGTTGCCTGAAACAGCCTGGAAACAGCTGGAAAGGCCTCCGAAATACGAGATCACAACCCAGGAGCGTTGCCGCCCAGAGAACGTCAAGGAACGCATTGTCAAAGAACGAGAGTTCAAGAATATCGTGCTGGTGGGTGAGTCGGTGGCGGAAATGGACTACAAACCACTCAAGACCGAACACAGTTATCGGCTGGTGGTGTTACGCAAGAATCTGACGATCAAGAAAGGTGAGTTGGCGCTCTTTGACGAGGTTCGTTACTTTTTCTACATCACTAACCGCCGAGATCTCCAGGTGGAGGAGGTGGTATCGTTGGCCAACCAGCGCAGTAATCAGGAAAACGTGATTGCGCAGCTCAAGGGGGGAGTCAACGCGATGCGAATGCCAGTGCAGGATCTCAACAGCAACTGGGCGTACATGGTGATGGCGGCATTGGCGTGGAACTTGAAGGCCTGGTTTGCGTTGCTGGTCCCGGAGCGCAGTAGGGGGATTGAACTACTGAAGATGGAGTTTCGCTCCTTTCTGAATGCGATTGTTTTGTTGCCGGCCCAAATCCTAAAAACAGGGCGTCAGCTCCTCTACAGGCTTTTGAGCTACAGTCCATGGATCAAGGATCTCTTGGCAACGTTTGAGCGTATCCGCGGTTTGCCGCTGCTGAGATAGCGACTCAGGAAGCGTGCTTCGAAGGGGGACGCTGCCGGAGGTGTGTACCGATTCGATGAAAAACACCCCGCTTACCTTTCTGACAGCACACTGAGGGGCGGAGAATCCTGGGAAACACCTCGCGAGAGAGTGTGCCGCCTCCAAATCAGGACAATTCGCGACGTCAGGTCGCGAATTTGTCGCGCTCCGCGAGCGAGCAATCGCTACGCGCTTGTTTTAGGTCTAGCAGGCCGTCGGACTTCAATCGACTAGACGAGCAAACCGGTATAAAACGCACAGGCCAAAGGCATATCCACCCTCAATATATGGC
>JBEBHJ010000050.1:0-27741 GCA_040081075.1 Fimbriimonadaceae bacterium
TTCGACCCATAAAGTCTTTGCCATCAAGGTCAGAAATGGCTTCATCAGCCTTATCGTCGGGAACGTCTACAAATCCAAATCCGCGTCCTTCGACGATTCGGCAGGATTCCGCACCATATTTTGAGAATAGATCCATCAGATCAGCTTCGGTTGCCTGATAGTTCAGGTTCCCTACAAACAGAGATTTCGACATTTGTTACTCCTGAGACTCGGGATCGGGTGCGCTCAGAAGCCTCAAGGCGGAACACATACACAAACCTGACTACTCAAACCGCATTGTACCAGTGGTGAAACAAAAAAAGAACCCCACTTTCATGAGGTTCTTCTGTCGATTTCAAGCTAAAAGGAGCTTAGGCCTTTTTGCGTCGTCGCAAAACCGCCGCAATACCAAGGCCAAGGGCGGCCATGGAGGCAGGCTCTGGAACGCTTTGTGTGGTTTGATCGTTGAGATCAAGCCACCCTTCGCACTGTCGACTGAGGGAGGACAGGTATCCATTGTTGCTGTAGGTCGTATTGAGGCCCGAGTAGGTGTGGAACCAAACGCCGAGCTTGTCGCCAAACGCTGCTCCCGTCCAAGGTGAGTTCCCTGGGTACAACGGATTGTGGATGTTCAACGCCGTAGCATCAATATCGAAACCAAGTGTTCTGGTTCCGTTGGCCTCATTTGTTACCGTGAGGCTGTTCACCCAATCCAGTGAAGCAACTGAGGACTTGATGCGATCAGGGGTCTGGTTACCGCTTTGAGGCGAGCCATCGTAGTACGAGCTGTTGCCGTTAAACCCATTATAGTTGTAAGCAGTCAGCTTTGGCGAACCACCGGTAGCGTCAAAGTAAAGGATTGCGAGTTCGCCCGCATGACCTTTTGGATTTGCACCCGGGCTCAGAACCAAGTGAAATCCATCTGTCTTCGCAGAAGTGCCAGGGACGTTTCCAAAGTTCGCTCGCCAAGTGAGACGATTCGTTACCGTGTTGAAAGACGCTGTGATTGCGTTGATGGTTCCGCCGCCATTATTGGCGCCCTGACCGTTCCAGTTCCAGAGTTTAACCTGGGCGTTTGCGGCCACAACCATCGACATTCCCACCAGCATCAAGCCAACGCGCTTGAATTTGTTGTTCATAATTTTCTCCTAGGAATCGCACGTGTGCGCGATCACTAGGAGAAGCGCAAGAATCGTGCCAATCGACCTAGATTTCGTCGACTTTCAACACCGCTGAAACTTTGATGAGATCCTTGATCTTGGACGCATCGATCGTGCCAAATACGACCTTCAACGCTTTATCCTGTTGATCGATCTTAAGTCCCAGCTTCTTCAGAAGTTTCAACGTGGTCTCGCTCAGATCCTTTACCCGGACTTGCACGGCCATGGGACCCTTAGCTTTGGCAAGCTTGGATTCCAGTTTCTTAGAAATTTTGCTGTCCGCGCGGATCAAGATCGAATTGTCGTTTGCATCATAGGTGATGTATTGGATGCCAGCGCTAATCTTCCTCGCCTTAGTTGCCGGTTGACCCGCGCTGCTGGGACGACCAGCAGTTGAGCCCGTCGAACCAGTAGTGCCGGTTGCGCCGGTTGAGCCTGTGGCGCCTGTAGTACCAGTTGCGCCGGTAGTGCCTCGGCCGCCTCCTCCACCACCGAAACCGCCACCCCCCGCAATAGATCCGGAAACAGCGGGCGCATTCTTTCCCAGGCCCTTAGGCTTTCCACCGCCAATCACAAAAGCGGGTCCGGTTCCCCCCTCACCGCCAACTCCACTTGCCTTCTCAACCGGCACTGCGACCGTGCGCTGCTTACCGCCCACGTTAACGATTCGCCTTTCAACCGCCACAAAAGATGTGTACTCGCTCATGATGCCAAAATCAAGTGCGACCTTCGTGGTCAGTTCCTCGATTCGGCTCTGACCTCCGCGCTTCACACCCATAAAGTCTGAACGCTTGATATCATCAATTCGCTGCCGAGCCCATAGCACCGGAATCGCCGGAGCAATCGCCTTTTCCGTTAGCACCACTGGGACGTTCATGCTCCAAGGTCGGCCTCCCAAACGCCCCGTAAGTTTCACGACCGATGGTCCCGCTTTTGCATAGCGCCCGTAAATGATGATCGGCTGATCGGCAAAAACGTCGGCCAGTATGCCGGGCTGCATCGCCGTGACTTCCCCGCCGTCAAAGCTTGCGGCAAGGTCAGTCAAGACAGGAGACTCTGTGCGGCGCAGCATACGCTTAACCGCTTCATCCGCACCTGATTCAAGCGTCACGACTTCCGAAGCGCCTCGCCCCTCTACCGCCATCGCATCTATCAAGAACCGGTTAACGGAATCGCCGATGCCATAAGTGAAGACTCGGGCCTTTCCCTTCCCTTCTTGGAGCGTTTTCAGGATCGAAAACTCGTCTCCTACCAGTCCATCCGTATTGAAAATTACCATTCGTAGCCGCTCGGGATCACCCTGACCATAGAGGGACTCGAATACGGCTGGTCCGATTTGAGTTCCTCCATTAGCCACGACGCCACGCACAAAGTTGCTCGCCAACTTAAGGTTTTCCTCAGAGACCGGACGGGGGCCTTCAAAACACGTTTTAACCTCGGTGTTAAAGCTGAGTGCGTTAAACGTATCGCCCGGCCTCAAAGTCTTCATCATTTTCAAACACAGCTCTTTAGATTTCTCGATCGGGAATCCTTGCTGGCTGCCACTTTGATCCAATACGAAAACCACTTCGCGCGGTGCGATCTGATCGGATTTGGGAATTTTTGGCGGAAATAGCACGAGGGAGAAGAAACCACCCCGCTCATCCATGTGGCTCACGAGAGCGGGCTTGATGCCCTCGGGCGCAACCGAATACTTCAGAACGAAATCTCGATTGGGAATCTCGTCCTTCTTAGCTAGCGACACGGTCACGCCTTGATCGGTAGCTGATGTATTGACCTGATGCAACACGGACTTCAGGTTGAAGGGCCGTGTCCCCGGCATGACGTTCAGCTTCAAATCTATGTTGGTTCCCGTTCTTGTGGTTCGAGGTGGATCAACTTTGCGAGGGTCCGGAGTGTTTCCAAGGTAACGCTGCGCTACTGTCATTGGAAAATGAAACTCAAACTCACCCTGCTCAAACTTAACAAGCTGAACGTAGCTGATTTCAACTTCGATCGCCGAACCGGGCATGATGTTAGCCACTGACTGTGTAAAAATGTTCGGGCGCTCCTGGTCTAGTAGCGCCGTAGATTGGCCCGCTGCCTTTGCCGCCTGATAAGTTTGAAAGGCTTCTTCGCGCCTCATGATCTGACCCTCGATCACGCGCGAGCCGATTCGCATTCGCATTCGATGCACCGCTGAATCGTTTGGTAAGGGAAAAGTATAAATGGCCTCGATCGGAACCCTGTTCGGGTTCGAAAACTTTTGAACGACCGTTATCTCAGCCCCGAACCCGCTGATTGTCGCATTAACCGATGTGCGCTCAAGCGGACAAAGGCTAGCAACTTGACCATTGCGGTCTAAAACACCCATTTCACCGGGTTGGGACACTTGTCGAGATTGGGTGGATGCTAGCGAAGCAACCGCCACTGCAATTTCAAGAACCATTAATCACCCCACGCGCAACCTTCTGCGCCTATCCTTTTGACGCACAAGTTTTGCCTTGGTTACAACTTCGCCTTGAGAAACAAAAAGTGGGAGGCGTCGTCGCCTCCCACTTGATTCTAATATTTGTCGCTAGCTTTACTTGCGGCGGCGACGAGACAGATAACCTAGACCCGCCATCCCAACTAGAGCCAGAGAAGCTGGTTCGGGCACGGCATTCAGCTCACCACTGAATGAATGGTTGGAGTAGTTGTTATTGGCGGCATTAAACACCACGCTCCAAGATCCAGCACCCGATAAACCGCTGTATTGGCCAGTACCACCCACGTAAGCCCAAGTGCCTGAATAGGAAGCAGTAAACGCTGAACCAGAACTCGCCGGCGTGCTCACAAAGGAAACAGTAAGGCTATCGGGACCACCATTCCAAACTGCGGTGCCCGTTAGGAACTGACCTGGTCCTGGGCTATTGACTAAGCCCGTAACGGAAAGTGAGGCAAGTGTGCCGGGGGCATTCTCAAACACAACGGATTCAGACGTGGTGTAGTTAGTTCCCGGAACAAATGTGCCGACCGAAACCAAGTCAATCGAAAAGGCGTTTGCCGCAACTGAGGCACCAATAAGGCTAAGAATTAAAAGCTTTCGCATAACAACACATAAAGTGTATCGCATGATTTGGCATTACAACCGCAAAATTGGGAATCTTGACGAAAAATTCATATTGGACTGGCTAATTCACCTGGACCAGTTCGTAGGCCTCAATGATATCGCCCTGCTTGAAGCCGTTCCAACCATCAAGCTGAACTCCGCAATCGAACCCGGCCGTAATTTCGCGAACATCTTCTTTAACATGCTTTAGCGAGGCAACCTTGCCTTCGTAAACGATGTCTTTGTCCCTCTTGACGCGAACCTTGGCGTTTCGCTGAATCTTTCCGTCCGTACAGTGTGAACCCGCGACCAATCCGTACTTGGTGAGGTTGAAAACCATTCGGATTTCAACGGTGCCCATGTACTCTTCAACGAATTTGGGCTCAAGCATGCCGTGGACAGCTTTCTCGATATCCTCGATAAGCTCATAGATAATGGTATAGGTTCGGATTTCAACCTTCCGACGTTCGGCTTCCGCCTTTGCCCCCGGCTCTGGCTTGGCGTTAAATCCAACACAGATTGCGTTCGCGGCTCCAGCAAGCAAAATGTCGCTTTCAGTGATCGTTCCAACGCCGCTATGAATGATCTTAACTGTGACTTCCTCGTTTGCGATCTTCTCAAGCATGCCTCGAACGGCTTCAACTGACCCTTGCACATCCGCTCGAACGACCAGATTTAGGTCTTTGATGTGGTCGGTATCCATACGCTTCTTCAGGTCGGCAAGCGTAATTCCACGTGAAGGGGCGGCGAGTCCACGTATTCGATCGGCTGACGATCTTCCGGTAGCGACCTCTCGAGCGGAACGCTCATCGGCGGCAACTTCAACCTTGTCCCCCGCGCCTGGCACCTCGCTTAACCCTAGAATTTCTACAGGCGTCGAAGGTCCGGCCTCATTGATGCGCTCGCCCCGGTAATCGGTCATGGCCTTTATCCGACCATAAGTGCTGCCCACAATAACGGCATCGCCAATACGCAGTGTTCCTTCTTCCACGAGAATGGTTGCAACTGGGCCACGACCCTTTTCAAGTTTGGCTTCAACCACCACTCCTTCCATTTTGCCTTTCGGATCGGCTTTCAACTCCATGATCTCAGCCTGCAACAAGATTTGCTCAAGGAGTTCAGGGACCCCTGCGCCCGTATGCGCCGAAACGTTTGCGGTGGCCGTCTGACCACCAAACGCTTCGGGCACCACTTCGTGTTCGGTAAGTTGGGTTAAAACACGATCCGGGTTCGCGTCGGGCTTGTCACATTTGTTTACCGCTACGATCATCGGAACCTCGGCGTTCTTGATGTGGTTAATGGCTTCGATCGTCTGCGGCATGATGCCATCATCGGCGGCGACCACCAAGATCGCAATATCTGTAACCTGAGCTCCACGGGCACGCATAGCCGTGAATGCGGCGTGACCAGGGGTATCGAGAAATGTGATCTTCCCTTCCGGGAGTTCAACTTGATAGGCGCCTATATGCTGGGTAATTCCACCATGCTCTTTTGAAGCCACATTTGCCTTGCGGATGTAATCGAGCAGAGACGTTTTCCCGTGATCAACATGGCCCATGATCGTAACGACGGGCGGGCGCAGCTGAGCTCCCACCTGTGGCTTTTTCCCCTTTGTCGCGCTTGTTGCCGGCTTGGGTTTGGGCGCGTCTGCCCAAACCAACGCATACCCAAACTGCTCAACCAGTTGTTCGGCAACTTCAGGTTTCAGCGTCGTGGTCAGCGTCGCCATAACCTTCATCTTCATCATGAGAGTCTTCTGAACTTCCGGCTGAGGGACCCCCAACGCCACGGCAATATCGCGAGGAGTGCGATTGGGGACGAATATGACGTCCTTTGAGCCCTTCAAGTCAGGCAAGGTATGGCGCAATAACTCCATGGCATCATCATCAGCCTCGAATTGGGTGGCATCATGAGTTACACCGAGATCATCCAGGACGGGGAAAATTTGTCCGGGTATGAGATCAAACTCTTTGGCAATATCGGCGATGAGTACAGTCATGGTGTTGTTTTTTGGGTTATCTCTATCAGTTCAGCCTGAATCTGCTCCCGCAGTGCTTGGCTGAGGTTCTTACGAAGTACGCGCTCAATCGCGCCCTTTTTGAAAGCGGCATCGGCGCAGGAACGGTTCGGGCAAATGTAGGCACTGCGGCCCATTGAGGGACCGTGCAATAGGATTCCAGTTGCAGAAATGCGCAAAAGCGCACTTTGTTCGCTCTTAGCTCTGCAACCGATACAAGTCCTTTGAGGGGTGGCCAAGCTGTGTCACTTCCTCCCCTCCGCGGACGCTTGCGCCTCGCTACGGATGTCAATCTTCCAATCGGTGAGGCGAGCGGCGAGCCGCACGTTTTGCCCCCCCTTTCCAATTGCAAGCGAAAGCTGAGTGTCGGGAACGATACAATAAGCACTTCGATCTTCCAGATTCATCTTCGTTGAATTCACTTTGGCTGGACTAAGTGCGGCCTCGATGTAAGTCTTAGGGTCTTCGCTGTAAGGGACCACGTCCACCTTTTCGTCGTACAAGTCCTCAACGATGGCCTGAATGCGAGAGCCACGCGGGCCAACACATGCTCCCACGGCGTCCACACGCTCATCCGTGCTATGAACAGCAATCTTGCTTCTTTGACCGGGCTCTCGCGCAACGCTTTGAACCAGCACGATCCCATCGGCAATCTCGGGGACATGAAACTCGAACAACTTGCGAAGAAGGTTCGGATGCGTTCGGCTTACGATGACTCGCATTCGGCGAGTGCTATCGTCAACGCGCAACACGTAAACCATTAAACGATCACCTTGTCGATAAGGCTCAGTTGGAACTTGTTCGCGCTTGGGTAGCTCGGTTTCAACGCGCCCAACCTGGACAAAAACGCTTTGACCTTCCCTTCTTAAGACGGTTCCTGAGACCACGTCGCCCATCTTCTCGTTGAACTCATCCTGAATCTGACGAGTCTCTGCCTCACGCATCTTCTGGGCGAGAACTTGCTTGAACGTCGTTGCCGCGATTCGACCAAACCTGTCCGGGTCGACCGGAACATCCACCGAGTCTCCGATTTCAGCTTCGGGCTTTCGCTTTCGGGCATCTACCAGGGCCATTTGGTAGCTTGGTTCGTTGACAGTGCCAACGACTTCTTTTGCGATAGTGGCGGTCATGCCCTTGGGTCCACCAATCGTCACGTTGACTTCAATGTCAATCTCATTGGGAATCCCGATAAATTTTTTGTAGGCTACCGCTAGAGAAGCCTCGATTTCGACGAGTAACTCGTCCACCGGGATTTCTCGTTCCTGGGCTATCTGTGTCAGTTGAGACATAATGTCCATCGTTCGATTCCTCCCTTGCGTAAAGAAAAAGGCGGCTAACTGCCACCTTTATCGGTTCGCAAATTTGTTAAATGAATTTTAGCACATTTGGAGCAACTTAGGATAAGGCAAGTACACTTGAACCAATGTTTAGAGTCTTTGTAGAGAACCTTGAGTTCTACGCGTATCACGGGGTACCCGATGAGGAGCAAGCAGTAGGGCATCGATATGTTGCCTCGATTTCGGTGCTTGTGAACGGGCTTGCGAACGATACCGACGCCATTGACGACACCGTGGACTACGCAAGATTATCCAAACATGTCGAGTTTGTTTCCCGGTCGGAGCGTTACCGCACTCTGGAACGCTTGGCCCAAGTCATTTGTCAAACGATATTGATGAGTTTCCCCGATGTTCGAAGAGTCGATCTCAAGTTAGCCAAGCGGCTCCCGCCGGCAGAGATCATCGCCGGGAGTGCAGGGGTCGAGATGTTCCTCGAGCGTAACTAACTAACCCAGGGCCTATACCGCGCGCCCGGCTGGCGCCCATCTTCCGGGCACAACGCTTCAGCCTCGGACCAATTGCTTGCATGATGCGTGATTTCAATCGTCAAATCGGGCCGATAGCGCTTTAACGCCACGGCAACGAGCGAGGCGAAGGGGCCATCTGCTTTTAGTGACTTCGTCGCATCCACTTCCCCGCCCGACACCAGGGTTTTCACAGAAGCGATCATGGCGGTTAGAGGGTCCCCACCAAGACCGGTCTCCTCCCAACCAGTGGGTGAGCCAGGCAAACTCAAATGCAGGATTTGAGCGTAAAACTCAGCGGCACTGAGGCCAATCGCGCAAAGTCTCGCGCGATCAAGGCCATCCGTTGACAAAACCACCGCTTCCGGCGAACCAGGGCCATCAGAAATCAGAATGGGTTCTGCTTCGGGAATCGGTGTTAGGCGGCCGTGCTTGAGCCAAGGGAGCAGGTTTATCGCCTGTTCAGGATAGGGCTCCTGCAACGCCCGGTCATTTACATCCACGAAAGTCCCATGCGTTGCTCCACCATAAATCTCGTTCGAAACCCCGGCGTCGCCCATGACCTCCAGTTCTTCCGGATCTACTGTTCCGGCCGGGCTTGTTCGATGTAGGCCGTCGGTTAGGGGAATTTCTTCGTAGACGTACGGTTCCACCTTGAGGCCCTTAAGGCGCTCATGAAGAAATCCGGCGGTCGCCTCGCGCATCCTTCGGTTGAAGTCAGCCGGACCAAGAAAGGTCTCGATTCTCGCTTGTGGCGATTTATTGCCCTTCAAGATCTTCTCGACCGTCCGCTTAACTCCCGGGCTTTCCGCCGTTAAAAATAGCACCGGCTTTTCCTTTCCAACGATTTCAGCAAAATCACCTAGTCCCGCAATCCCAGGCAGCGACGACCAGGATGACGTAAGAAATTCTGACGTTTCAAGGCTGGCTCCGGCGTTTGAAATCACCGCGCACTTGAGACGATCATCGAGCCTCAGGGCAAGCATGGCGGCCTCAGCACCAAGCTGATGACCAATGACGGCGGCTTCGGCCACATTCGCCCAATCAAGCGCTCTCATCGCGTCCCAAACGTATCCGCCTAAAGCCGGTGCCGCCGTCCGAAGGTGAGGGTCCCATGCATCGCCGCAAGCCAAACGCTCCGTAACAATCTCCTCGTTCCACTTTCCGGGAGGCTCCAGCGCGATCACCCGATAGCCGTGCAACGCCAAGCTGATGCCTAAAGACTGGACAACGGGATTCGCTTTACCATGGTTCCAAAGTCCGGACAGGAAAACCACGACGGGCCCACCTACATCTCGCTGAAATTGTAAAGCCGGAACGGGCCAGTTTGGACGTGAATGAAAAATCACGGCTTCGATGTTAACCCCGGAAATCTCTCTTATCGGCCCGGTTGATGCCTCGAGCTCGGTCCTGGGAGGTAGCGGATACAGACCCGCACACATTTGAACTTGCTCCCTCGAAAACTCGCGACGATTTGTCGCAAAGTCTCGCACGCAAGAATCAAGCATTTTGTTCAGAGAGGCAACATCAAGCACAGATTCATAATACACCCCTGAGAATTTCCGAGTCACAGACCGAAACTCATAAAGGGTGAATTGACGAACATGCAAAAAGCTATCGTAGGGCAAAACGTGAGTATCCTCTTTTATGTAGAGGACAAGCCGGTCGCGGTGAACGGCACAGTAACGGCATTGGAGCCGTTTGCGATGAAATCCAATGATCCATCTGCGGCATGGCTGAAAGATGGTCAAAGAGCCATGCTTATCGCCCGGTGGGACAACGAGTTTAGTAAAGCAGAGGCACAACTTGTAGCCGAAGACAATGGTTCAGGTTGGAACATCACCGCTCACGAGTTTGGCTGGGAGCAAGTTGATCGTCGACGATACCCCCGCTTTGAAGTTGGCTTGTCTGCAACCCTTCGTGCGGTAATTGAAGAGAATGGTTACGCCGAACTTCGCTATATTCAAGCGACCACAAAAGATGTAAGCCTGGGTGGTGCTTGGCTCATGACGAAAGAAAACTTGCCATCAGACATTTTGGTCGAGTTTCAAATGACACTTCCAGACGGGCAAGCGCTACGGATTTTGTCCAACGTAAAGTGGTCCAACACAGCTGAAAAGAGCGGCATTGGCGTTGAGTTCATCGACTTCCTTAGCGGTTCACGGCAACAGCTCCAACAGTTCTTTAGCAAAGCAGCCGCTGCATAACGATTTTTAGAGGAAGGGACATAAGAGGATAGGGGTCGCGAATGCGACCCCATTTTTTTATGGTGCAAGCGTGCCGTTGAAGACCAACTCAGCGGGTCCCGTCATCGCCATCTGCTCCTGTTCACCCATCTCAACGGTCAAATCTCCGCCAGGGAGGTGAACCAAAAAACCGTGGCGTATCTCTCCTGCGGCAGCGCGGGCAACGGCACAGGCTCCACTCCCACATGCAAGAGTGACGCCAGCCCCACGCTCCCATGTTCTCATCGTGAGTTCATCGCTCTGCCGCGTCACAAAATGCACATTCGTTCTGTTCTCAAAGAGGGTCAAGTCGTTTTCGATGAGCGGCCCCCACGTTTCGAGTGGCACTGCCGAAACATCGTCAACAAAGATCACGGCATGTGGATTGCCAACATCCACGACCCAACCCCTCAGCGACTCAAACTTGAGATCAACCTCACTTGCCACAACTCGTGCGCGACCCATTTCAACACGAAATTCGCCGTTTGGGGCCGGTTCAATACGATGGGTCTTTCCCGAAACTTCAAGTTCAAACCCGCCCGACACATAACCTGCATTTGTTAGCAGCAAGGCCACACAGCGCGTTCCATTTCCGCACATTTCGGCCTCAGACCCATCGGGATTGAACATCCGCATTCGAAATGCAGCGAGATTTCCTGGTTCGACGAGTATGAGCCCATCAGCTCCGATACCAAAGTGACGATCGCAAACTCGTTTGGCGAGCCTCGCCCAATCTTCACTTATTGCGTTGCCCACGAGATCAAGGCAGACGAAGTCGTTCCCTATTCCGTGGATTTTAGAAAAAGGAATCACTCGGCTTCTTCTTCGACCGGCGCGCCTTCAAACTGGCGGAAATCTGGACGGTGAGTGTTCACCGGCCTCTGCGGCACAACGCTCGCTATTGCATGTTTGTAAACAAGCTGCGTAACCTTGCCTGGTGCTTCCAGCAGCACCGTGAACGCATCAAACCCTTTCACCATGCCGCGTAACTGAACACTGTTGGTCAGATAGACCGTAACCGCGACTCCCTCTTTTCGGCACTGATTAAGAAAAACGTCTTGTAAATTGATTGACTTACCCATAACATCCCGCCTTCGATAAATGCGATAAAACGCTTTCGATGGATCTTCGCCCATCTTCAGCCCAGATTTTACATAAGTTTGGCTCGGCGCGCAACCATGTGCGCTGCCTTTTGGCATATTGACGCACCATTATTGAAATTTCTTCCTCGGCGTCTTCCAGTGTTTTGGTTCCTTCAAGCACTTCCCATAGGCTTCTGTATCCGTGGGCTTTCATGCCAGGATCACTCGCTTTGAACCCAAGTGAACGCAATTTCGCCACTTCATCTAGCCAGCCCATCTGGATCATTTCGTGCGTTCGTCGGCTGATTCGATTGCTGAGCCACTGCTGGCTCGCATCTAGTCCAAATTTGACGATGCGGTATGCGGATAGGTCGGGCACCGCGGTTTCTAGTCGCTGTGAATGAAACCGTTCGATTGCGCGGGTCACGCGCACCGGATTCTTAATGTCAACTTTTTCAGCGACCGCTGCATCGAGCGAGTTAAGCTCGGCGACGAGTTCGGGCAAGGGCGTAGCATTTAGGCGCTCGCGCAAGCCGGCCGGTGGAGGGCCGTGCATTTCGCCATAACCCTCCAATAGGGCCCGAATATTCAGGCCAGAGCCGCCGACGATCACGGCGTTTTGACTTCGATCCAGAGTCGCGTCGGCTCGCTTCACCCACTCTCCAACGCCAAGCAGCTCAGTGGGGTCGGCAATGTCAATCAAGGCGTAGTTCTCCGTACGCTCTGGCTTGGCCGTCCCAATATCCAAATGTCGATAGCATTGGAACGTGTCGGCGTTAATCAGTTTGGCCTGTAACTTGTCAGCAATGCCTTCGGCGAGAGCCGTCTTTCCCGATGCAGTCGGCCCCATAACCGCGACCAGCAGTGGCTTCATGGCCGCATGGGATGGTGACAGTAGAACCGATGAGCATCGACGACGGTGGCCGAGGGGTCTTCCTTTTGACAAAGCGCCGTCGCAAACTCACACCGGCTTGCAAAGCGGCATCCTTCGAACCTGGTTCTGGGATCAGGAAGTTCACCCGGAAGGGCCTCGGGAAGCGACATCAATTTCTCCAAAGTCGGGGCTGATTCCATTAATGCCTTGGTGTAGGGGTGCCGGGGCCGCTCAAACACTTCATCGGTCGGACCCTCTTCCACGATGCGACCCAAATACATCACGGCTACTCGGTCCGCTAAGAACCTCACCGTGAGTAGGTCGTGGGAGATGTAGAGATAGGAAACATTGAGCTCCCTTTGGACCTCTTTAAGCATGTTAAGGATCTGGGCGCGTATCGAAAGATCAAGGGCCGCCGTGGGTTCGTCGCAAATCACTAAAGGCGGCCTCGTGGCAATAGCCCGCCCGATCGCAACGCGCTGACGTTGCCCTCCGGATAACTGATGAGGGAATCGGTCTAACCAGCGACGATCCAGGCCCACTTCGTCAAACAACTTCTGCACGTCAACGGATTCTCCCGCAAGTTCCGCCGCTTCCCCGATAGAACGGCTGACTTTCCAACGAGGATCAAGCGATGCGTATGGGTCTTGCCAAACCATGCCCACGTCTTTGCTCATGCCAGACCAAGGACCTTGAACCGCCTTCCCCAACAAGGAAATTGTTCCCGATGTGGTGGGTTGCAAGCCCAAAATCGCACGCGCGAGCGTCGTCTTCCCGCAGCCAGATTCGCCCACGACCGCGACCGTTTCACCCTGCTTTACATCAAGCGTGACGCCGTCCAGCGCCCGGACCGTTCCGCCCGCCACTGGAAACTCAACCGTAACATCCTTTACCGATAAAATCATTTCTTCACCCCAGGATACTTTGGCTCCATAATAATCGCTCGCTCAACTTCTTCAAAAAGTCGTATGGCTCAACGCATACAAGTTTCGTTACGCGCTCTGATTTCGTCACTCGAACCTCATCTCCGCTCAAAACGTGCAATCTCCCTTGCCCGTCAACAGAGAGCACCGAGTCTCCTTCGGTCACGACGGTCAACACGATCTCTGAGTTCGGGTGGAGGATGAGCGGTCGCGACGATAGCGTATGGGGGGCAAGAGGATTAAGCAAAATGCCCTGCACTCGCGGGTCCACGATTGGTCCCCCCGCGGACAGATTGTACGCGGTAGAGCCAGTGGGCGTTGCCAAAATCACGCCGTCGGCTGGATAAGATGTCACAAACAAGCCATCTACTTCGACGCGGAAGCTCATCATGCGGGCCGTCGCCTCCCTTTGTAAGGCAATGTCATTTAGAGCGTGTAGGGTCGCAACCACCTGTCCGTTCCGACGCAACTCGCACTGGAGCATCATACGCTCTTCAAAAGCAGACGCTTGGTCAAAGAACTCGCTCAGGGTCGCGCCGACATCGCTGGGCTGGCATTGGGTTACAAATCCAAATCTACCGAAATACACCCCTAATACGGGCGTTCCGAACTCCGAGGCCAAATCAGCCGCTCGGATCAGAGTCCCGTCACCACCGAACGTAGCAATCAAGTCAGCTTGTCCGACAATGTTTCGTGCGATGCCAGGGATGCCGAGAATATCGGCCGTGCTCTCCTCTGAACCAACTTCGACTTCCCTCTCACGGACAAATGCAATCGCCCTGATGGCCGCTTCTACGGCATCAGGGCGTTGAGGATTGACAAAGAAGTGGATTCGCACTCGCTTATTTTAGCGCGAGCCTTTCATTCTCTTGAGATTTTCGTTCAAATCCTTGTTGTTAGGGTCTACATTGAGGCCCTTCTTCAGCGTCGCGATTGCCTCGGACTTGCGGTTCATTCGCTCCAACGTGATCGCAAGGTTGTTGTAACCTTGAACAAATCTCGCGTTTGAGTTGATTGCGCGCGTAAAGGCAGATTCCGCCTCGGGAAGCTTGCTGTTCTTGAGATGAACCAGACCCATGCCATTGAGGGCTTCCGCGTTGGACTTGTCCGTGCTTAAAACCTGCTTCCAATTTGCTTCGGCTTCGGCTTGGCTACCGATGATCCACTGGGCGTTCGCCATGCTCACACGAATGTCGCTTCGACCGGGTTCGCCTTTCAGCACGTCCTTCCAAAGCTTGATGGAAACATCGTAGTCAGCATTTTTGGCCGCGGCGGCAGCAAGGTTCAGTTTCGCATCTCGATTGTTCGGATTCAGGCCAACGAGTTTCTCGAAGATCGCCTGTGCATCATCATAATGACCTCGCTTAAACTGGATCAAACCAAGATTGTTCATCGCATCTTGATCCGTACCATCAGCTTCAAGTGCCTTTTTGTAAGCTTCCTCAGCTCCGTTCAGGTCATTTGATTGCTCTCGCATAACGCCGAGGTTGAACCAGAATCCCTTTTGACCAGACAGAGCATCTTGGCTTCCTTCGTAGACAGCTCGGGCACGATCAATTCGACCGGTTTTAGCGTAGGCATTTGCCAACGCAAGAGCCAGCGTCGTATCTTGACTATTTTGCTTGTAGAGGCCCTCCAAATAAGGAACCGCAGCTTCATACTTGCCTGCCTTAGCAAGAGACATTCCGGCATTTCGCGCGAAAGTAGCGTTATCGGGTCGCATTTCAGCGGCCTTCTTAAATGCTTCGGCGGCCCAATCTTGTTGCTTGCTGCGCTCGTGCGCCACGCCCAAGTTATTGTAAATGAAAGGGTCGTTCGGGTTAACTTGAATTCCGCTCTTATAGGCGTCAATCGCCTCACTCAGCTTGTTTTGGCGTAGGTAAATGTTGCCGAGGTTGTACCAACCCTCGTACATTTTTGAATCCATTGCTGTGAGTTTTTGGTAGCAAACGGCAGCGTCAGCGTCTCGTCCGGCTTTTTGGTAGGCGTTGCCGAGGTTGTTGAGAACGTCTTTTGTGTCGCCCTTCTTTTCACGAGCCTTTTCGAGCAATGGGATTGCGTCGGCAGCTTTTTCCGCCTTCAGATACAGGAAGCCGAGCCACGACAGTACGTCTGCGCTGTCACCATTTTGGCGATAAAGCTCTTCAAAGGCACGGGTCGCGCCATCGGCATCCCCCGCCTTGTAGAGATCTGCGGCCGCAACCACTTTCTTCTGAAATTCCGGTTCAACCTGTCCGGTCTGTGCAAAAGCACTCCCTGCGATTGCAACCATTGCCAACAATACATAAATGCGTTTCATTATTAATTTGCCTACCTACTGAGACGACATGAGCTGCGGAATCGCATCCTCATAAGCACACTTTAGCTCGCCCACCGGAACCTCAAGTGCTTCTCCTACGGTGAAAGTCGCACTTGAATTTGTAAACGATCCAAGCAACTCGAATTGTATTCCAGATTCTTCGCACAATAGCTGGAAGTCTTGCCAGTTTTCTCCACAATTTCCGACAATTACCCGGCCTGGAAGCTCTGAAAAGAGCTCCAATCCTTTAACAGAGATGCCACACCCCCCTGCAATTGCCATTTCGGCTAGGGCAACCGCGATACCTCCCTCAGCGCAGTCGTGAGCGCATGAGATTAATCCGCGCTCCACCGCCTCAACCAAGACCCCACAAAGGGCTTTCTCCGCTTGCACATTGGGCGGCACTGGCACACCATTTTCAATCCCCTGAACGGCAAGCGTCTCGGACGCCCCCAGCCCCCCTTGGGGAACCGCAGTTAATGGGGTTGAGATCAACGCGAGTGACCCGGCCCCCATGGGCGCCATGCCGATCCGTTTGTTCACATCCTCGATGATTCCAAGCATCCCGATGAGCGGCGTTGGGAGCACTTCTCCAACTTCGCTTTCGTTATAAAAACTGACGTTGCCACTTATCACCGGTGTATCCAGGATTTCACAAGCCTCGGCAATACCTCGAATCGATTCCTTAAACTGCCAGTAGACATGTGGCCTTTGGGGATTGCCAAAGTTCAATCCGTCGGTTACAGCCACTGGTTTGGCACCTGTGCACGCTACGTTTCGTGCCGCTTCGCAAACAGCCAAGAGGCCACCAACGTATGGGTCGAAGTAGATTTGGCGACCATTTCCGTCGATTTTTACGGCAATCCCCTTCTTGGACCCGCGTATTGCAAGTACGGCGGCATCAGCTTCGCCACACTTGAGCGTCGTTTGAGTTTGGACGGTTTGATCGTATTGCTCAGTAACCCACTTCTTACTCGCGACATTTGGAGAGGCGAGGAGCTTGAGGAGCAATTCGCGGTTGCCCAGTGTTTGAGATGGAGGCACAAATGCTTTGGCCGCTCCAAAATACTCGGGCACCTCGAAAGGAGGTTCATAGGTGGGACACATATCGGCGAGCCATCGGGCCGTGAGGTGAGCGGCAACTTCTCCGTGGCGCTTGACCACCGTTTCTCCATGTTCGTTCACCCAACCAATAACCTCGGCCCGGAGTCCCCACTTTCGGAAAATGTGAAGCACTTCATCCTCTCTTCCCTTCTCGGCGACGGCCAACATCCTCTCCTGGCTCTCGCTTAGCATGAGTTCGTATGCGCTCATATCGGATTCGCGCATTGGCACCTTATCCAAGTCGATATCCATCCCGACGTTGCCTTTCGCTGACATTTCGATGGTTGAGCAGGTCAGCCCGGCCGCACCCATATCTTGGATCGCCACAATTGCCCCCGTTTTAAGTGCCTCAAGAGTCGCCTCAATCAGCAGCTTTTCGGCAAATGGGTCACCGATTTGCACGTTTGGTCGCTTTGCTTCGCTCTCCTCGTCCAAGGCTTCGCTGGCGAAAGTAGCCCCATGGATTCCATCTTTGCCTGTTGCCGAACCGATGTAGATGACAGGGTTGCCGTGACCGCTCGCCGCCGCGGTGGTCACTTCGTCAAGATTGAGCACCCCTACGCACATGGCGTTAACCAGAGGATTTCCGGAATACCGTGGGTGGAAATTAACTTCTCCGGCGACAGTAGGCACGCCAACGCAGTTGCCGTAACCACCGATGCCGGCGACTACGTGTTCAAAGAGGTAGCGATTTCGAGCGACTTCGGGTGAATCACCTTCGATTGGCCCAAATCTCAAAGAGTTGAGACAAGCGATCGGGCGAGCCCCCATCGTCAGAATGTCTCGAATAATGCCGCCAACTCCGGTGGCCGCTCCCTGATACGGCTCCACGGCACTCGGGTGGTTGTGGCTCTCAACTTTCATCGTGATCCCAATCCCGTCCCCGATATCCACAATTCCAGCATTCTCCAGCCCCGACCCTTCCATTGCCTGCTTGTACTTCTTGAACAAAGCCAATACGGGCCGCGAATACTTGTAGCCACAGTGTTCGCTCCACATAACGGCAAACATTCCAAGCTCGGTGAGGTTGGGTTCCCTCCCCATGAGCTCGACAATTTTTTGATATTCAAACTCATTGAGGCCCATTGAGGTGTAGACTTCGGGGGAATTGGCGACCATGTATAGATTATGGATTCCTGGGCTGCTTCTCGGCTTGATCGTCGGATGCGGCGGCCCCGATTACGCCGGATTTTATAGTGGGGAACAGCGCGCTGTAATGGATGATCCGGGGCTTGCCTCTACTATTGGTCGGATCGAGCTTGAGCTCAAGCGCGATGGGCGATTCTCGCTGCGGCGACTCAGCGTTGTTTGGGACGGCCGGTGGCATACCGAGGGCAACGACGTCAAACTAGAAATCCAAACAAGCATGGGCCGCACTGTTATTGATGGCGGGCTCGTGCCAGCAAAACTCACGCTAAAGCCCGAAGGAGAGGGCTCGTTGCGATTTAACGACGGCAATGGTCAAACCGCTGAAGACAAGAAACGTGGCGTCATCCTAGTTAAATCTACAAAACCGAAATGATTACCCTTAACATAAACCAACTTTCAGTTCCGAGTGGCGCGGCGAGTTACTTGGAGTTTTTGCGGCAATCCAGTATGAGCATGGGACTGTACCGCCTTGAGGCCGGTGCATCCGATCCGCAGTTGCCACACTCCGAAGATGAAGTTTATGTTGTGCTCAAAGGCGAGGCCATGATTCGGGTTGGTGAAGAGGATGCTCCGGTGCGTGAAGGCTCGGTCGTATTTGTCGCCAAGTTCGTTCCTCACCATTTTCACAGCATTACTACTGCCCTGGACGTGCTCGTTTTCTTTGCGCCCGCCGAGTATTCGAACCAGTCGGCCTAGGGCATTGCAAAGAGCAACCCGAAGGTGTCATACTTTTAGCTTCTACGCGGGTGTAGCTCAGTGGTTAGAGCGCCGGCCTGTCACGCCGGAGGCCGCGGGTTCAAGTCCCGTCATCCGCGCCATTTAGGTTGCCGCGGTAGCTCAGTTGGTAGAGCAAAGCACTGAAAATGCTTGGGTCGCCGGTTCAAGTCCGGCTTGCGGCACCATTCTCTTTATCTGCTCCAATCAGATATTGGGCAATCCAAGGAATGATTTTGGCGGGCAATCCAAGGAATGATTTTGGCGTTCTTGGCGTTGTCCGTACCCGTTGTCATGATCGCCCAGACCATTTCAGTTCCGTCGGGCAGGATAACCCAAGCCACGTCGTGACGGGTGTTCCCTGACCATCCGGCTTTACTGTAAAGTTTGGACCCCGAACGAAGTGCCTCGCCCGAAAACCCTCTTGTTTGAGAGTCCAAATCGCCTTCGCCAGTGGTTTTGCGATTAAGCAGAAAGCGGAGCCACTCCAATCGACTCTTGGAAACTTCCTTTAGGGCCTTCACCTTTAAATCAGTAACCCCGGCTACCTCTGCCATCAAGTTCGCGCATGCCACAGTGCTGAGTTGATTTCGGTTTTCGAAATTTGGACCTAAAAAGGCACGCTCCCTCCCATAAGGGCCCTCGTTCCACGTCTTCTGGCAGGCATTCACCGCCGCATAACCATTTGCTTCAAAGAAGCGATTAACGGTGCGTCGCTGGTTTTCCCAGTCCGCAAGGGCATTTCCGCTCAGTTCAGGGCCGCCCGTAGTACCAGTTATGGTATCGAGAACTAGCCCAGTTGCATCGTTATTGGAGTCCACGATCATATCGTGAGCGGCGCGTTCGAGTTCCGGCGTCATCTTGAGTCGGCCCCGCGAAAGCGCGTCCGCCAGATGACAGACATAGAATAGTTTTACAATACTCGCCGGATAGGTCACAACATCCCCACGATAGGAAGAAAAGTCAATGTCACGACTCTTCTTGTCGATTACGCCAACTGTAATTGCAATATTCCCAACTCTCGCACCCGCGTCGCGAAATTCGGTCAGGGCTGAATAGACGGCGCTGCCCGCGAGGGAATCAGTATGGAGACTTGAAACGAGAGCGACGCATAGGCTAACCACGAGTGAATAATACCGGCCAAAATAGTGGCATGGATACTCAAGCAATCGCTACCAACAATGCCCCGGCCGCCATCGGCCCTTACAGCCAGGCAATCCGCGCTGGCAATCACCTTTTCATGAGCGGCCAAATTCCCCTCCGGCCCGACGGAACGCTAGTGGAAGGCGACGTGCGCGAGCAAGTCACTCAAGTAATCGCAAATATGAAGGCTGTGCTCGAAGCCGCTGGGCTCTCATTTTCCCATGTCGTGAAGACCACCATCTTTTTGAGTTCAATGGATCACTTCGCAGTTGTCAATGAGGTCTATGGCGCGGTTTTCACAGGAAATCCGCCCGCTCGCTCAACGGTGGCGGTTGCGGGATTGCCCAAGAGCGTTGACGTAGAAATCGAAGCGATTGCCTACGCCGATTAGACCAGGTTAAGAGTAGCTGTAATCCCCGTTGTGGGCGTCTTCAATGTACTTCGTGAGTAGTTCAACTGAAGCGTCCACATCGTCAATATGAACCGTCTCATTCACGGTATGAACATAGCGCGTGGGAATTGAGAGAGTAAACGCCGGAATGCCGCCGTGAAGGCGCTGCACACCACCAGCATCCGTTCCTCCCATTGGCAAAACTTCCATCTGGTACATGATCTTGTGCTTAGTCGCCAGATCGCGGAAGTGTTTCACGAGCTTGGGGTGGCAGAGTAACGATGAATCCATGATCTTGATTGCTGTCCCCTGTCCCAATCTCGTGATTTGATCCTGTTCAGGGATTCCTGGAATATCGTTGGCGAGGGTGATGTCAATCGCCACGCAAATATCTGGCTTGATCGCGGAGCCGCTGGCAGCGGCACCTCTCAACCCGATTTCTTCTTGAACCGTTGCAACGGCATGAACTTCGATTTTCGACTTTTTGGCAGCTTTGACAGCCTCAATCATCGTATACACGGCAACCCGGTCATCCATACACTTGCACGTAAGAAGCTTGCCCATCTGCTGTAGTGTGCGATTCATAGTGACCATGTCACCCAATGCGATTTTCTTCTTTGCCTCTTCGCCGCTGAGCCCCGCATCAACAAAATAGGTGTCAATCCCCGGGGATTTGGCAGCTTCGTCGGCCGAGAGCAAGTGTTTGGGCTTCTGGCCGCTCATGAGGACACCATTGATTGGCCCCTTAGCGGTATGAACAAAAACCCTCTGGCTGGCCATTTGCCGCGGATCCCATCCACCCAGAGGCTGAATGCGAATGAAGCCCTTATCGTCAATGAACTTGACGATAAAACCAATTTCATCCATGTGCGCGGCTAGCATCAGTTTTTTGTCGCCAGAGCCCTTTACGCAGTGGACGTTACCCATCAAATCCACCTTGATATCGCAGTGATCCTTCAACTCTGATATGACAATTGCGCGGATAAGGTCTTCTTGGCCGGGTACGCCATGGGCCTCGGTTAGCTTTTTGAGAAGGTCTAAGTTCATGAGCCTTGTTTCTACCTGAAAACGCAGGACGCGCACGGAACCATTCGAAAAAACCGTCGTCAATTTAACAGTGCTTTACCTGTAAGTATTACCGGGAACGAGGCACGTGTGGCGATGGAATGCCCCTCATTTTTGCTGGAACAGAAAATTGCTTGAAATGGCACACAGATTTGCCAGGAAGATGTGGAATAGATAACGTAGGCGGTTAGTCAAACAAAAATAAATGAGAGGGGTGGATTCAAAAATATGTCAATGCCACATGGATTAAGAACCGACGTCGGTGGACGTGGAGTTCGTTTAACAAAGAGAGAGATTGAAGTTTTGAGCTTGATTGCTCAGGGTAACAGCAGCAAAGAGGCTGCTGATGCACTTTACGTGTCTAAGCGCACAGTGGATTTCCACTTAGCGAATATCTACGATAAATTGCAAGTGAATAATCGTGTACAGGCTTTTCGAGCCGCAACACGACTCGGGTTGATTCCGTTTGAGCCGAACTTCGGCTTCATGCGGGACTAAGACTAACGCTTCAAAATCGCATTACCGGGACCTGGTGGGGAGACCAGGTCCCATTTTTTGTTTGTTTAAACTAGTCTGTCAACGGCCACTTCTTGATCGAAATCTTGATCGTATTCCGCTCAAGTGGATTATCCCGAGCATCACGATCTTGACCGACAATCTTGTCAGCGACCTTCAGGCCCGCCGCTTCTTCGCTGTCTTTCTCTGAGCCATCTCTCACAACTCGTCCGAAAACTGTGTATTGGTTATCGAGAAACTTCACGTGCTTCACGCAGATGAAGAACTGGCTCCCGGCTGAATCTGGATCGCTCGATCTTGCCATGCTCAAGATGCCGCGATCATGGGTCACGGAGTTGAACTCGGCCTTGACGGAGTATCCCGGGCCACCGGTTCCGTGCATCGAACGATTCTCGTTCTTCGAATTCGGATCTCCTCCTTGAATCATGAAATCGGGAATCACGCGATGAAAAATCGTGCCGTTGTAAAACTCTTCCTTTGCCAACTTTTTGAAGTTGGCTACGTGGCCGGGGGCAACGTCATTGTAGAATCGAAGCAATATCCGACCAAACTTGGTCTCGATGACCGCGATCTCCTCGCCGTCAAGCGGCTTTTTGTCGGCGAGAGACGAGGTTCCGCCGATCTCGGTCGGCGTTTGCGTAGGATCAATTTCGTTCATAGGCTTATTAAGGGTGCAAATCAGGGCAAGGTTTAACATAGTTTCACTTCAAGGGCCAGGTCATGATTTTGACCTTCATTTCAATCTTTTGGTTCGGATTGTCGCTCTTATCCCGGGGCTGATTTACAATCTTATCAGCAACGGCGAGGCCAGCCGGTTCCTCGGCTCCTTCTTTCTCTGTGCCATCAAAAACCACGCGACCAAACGCTGTGTATTGGGTATCAAGCGAAAACGAGTTCGCGACGCAAATGAAGAACTGAGAACCAGCCGAGTTAGGGTCTGTAGAACGCGCCATGCTTAGAACACCTCGAACATGGCTGATTTCGCTGAACTCAGCGTTTACGCTGTAGCCGGGGCCGCCCTGACCGTCATCCGCTCGATCCGCGTTCTTTGAGTTGGGGTCGCCGCCCTGGATCATGAATCCTGGAATCACGCGGTGAAAGGTTGTTCCATCATAGAATCCCTTCTTAGCGAGATCCTTAAAGTTCTTAACGTGGTTCGGTGCCTTGTCTTCGAAAAATCTCAGGATAATTCGCCCGAACTTAGTTTCCAAAACCGCAACTTCTTCGCCATCAAGGGGCTTTTGATCGCGAAGCTCCGACGTTGATAGTTTGAGTTCGGAGGGCGTCGCGGTGGTCGATGTCGTTGTCTTTGGATCAGGCGTAGCGTCAGTTTTCGTTTCTGGCTTGGGATCACACCCAACGAGGGCAAAAAGAAGACCCACAAGAATCAAAAGTGTTCTTTTCTTCATATTCGCCTCCTATTGAACCTTGACAGCGAGCTTTGGCACCAGCGCTTTGTCGTTTTCCTTGGTAAAAACCTTGTAAAGCAGCGATCGAGACTCAGCCGGCGAGATCCTTGAAGTCAGCGACAGCGCAAACTTTCCGGACTTCGCACCGACATTGAACCACTCTTCAAACTCGCTATCCTTAGCCAAAAGATCGATCGTGAACTTGTAATTTGCGCCTACTTTTTCGGCCGTTGCGGCTTTTCCAAACACTCCGGCGTAGGGGCCCACTTTGAAGCTGTCAACGTGAAATTTCTTTTCTTCGAACGCTTGCTCCAATCCTCGCACTTCCAGAGGGTTTTCTTTAATCACATTTAGAGTCAGTTCTTCGTTTGAAACGGCGAACACCGTCAACGTCGCGCCGGTGACCTTGAACCGCGTCCCATCTTCCTTTTTGGGAATATCAAAAACTAGATACCCATAAGAGAATTCGCCGCCTGATGGAACGATTTTGTCCACCGATTCGGCTCCATCCCCCCAAATGCGCATGAAGGGATCACCCGCCGGATCGGGGGCATGGGGGTAAACCCAAACGTCGCCCACCGGAACGAGGTCAAGAGTTTGCGGAGTTTGGTTTAGAACGAGGCTACCGAGAAGCAGTGTGCTAAGCATAGGCTAATTCTAACGTATTTGAGGTCCACGAGATTCCCTTGTTTTAGGTATTGTTAGCTTGATGAACCTGAAACCTTTGATTTTCGCATCCGCTTTGCTCGCAATCGGTTGTAGTGGAGGGGATAAATCCACCGAATCGCCCAAACCAGCAAAACCCGGCGAGAAAGTAACCCTCGAGTTTCAAGCCTTTAAGGGCGGATACGATATTGACCTCTTCGCCAAAGCCGCCAAGGAGTTCGAAGCGAAGAACCCCGATATCACGGTCAAAGTGGCCGGTGACCCCAAAGTCTGGGAGCAACTTCGCCCCAGATTCATCAGTAACTCTCCGCCCGACCTCACATTTCCGGGTTGGGGCATGGATCATTGGGGGCTCAAAGAGGAAGGTCAACTCCTTGCTTTAGATGAAGCGCTGGACGGGAAGCCCGCCGAGGGCGAAGGCACATGGCGAGATACATTTGAACCATCTCTTCTCAAGATGGGCCAGCAAGATGGCAAGCAATGGGTTCTTCCCCACTTCTTCTCGGTAATGGGCTGGTGGTATGACCCCGGTGTGTTTAAGAAGCACGGTTGGACTCCGCCTAAGACTTGGGAAGAACTGCTTGTGCTTGGCGAGAAGATAAAAGCCGCGGGCATGGCTCCGATCACCTTTCAAGGTCAATACCCGTACTACTTGATCGATGGAATGCTTCTCCCGTGGGCGAACTCTGCGGGTGGAGAGCAAGCTGTAAAGGATGCCCAAAACCTGGTCCCGGGAGCTTGGAAGTCACCCGCCATCCTACGAGCGGCCCAAATGATTGATGAACTTCGCGTAAAAGGCTTCTATCTTGAAGGGTGCCTTGCCATGAACCATACCGCTGCCGAAATGGAGTTTCTAAAGGGCAAAGCGGCTATGGTTCCTTGCGGAACCTGGTTGAAAGCCGAAATGGCAAACGTGATGCCGAAAGGTTCGGCCATGGAGTTCATGCTTCCCCCCGTTTTGGCTAGCGGCAAGGGCGATCCGACCGCTCTGCTCATCAAGATTGAGCCGTGGATGGTTCCATCTAAGGGTAAGCACCCCGCTGAGGCCATTGAGTTGTTCAAGTATATGACGTCACTGAGCAAGGCCAAGGAATTCGTTGAGAAGAAGGGCACGTTGATGGCGATCAAGGGTTCGGATGAAGTTAAGCTAATGCCCGAGCTCGTAGCTCCTGCGAAAGCCTTTAAGGAAAGCAAGCAAGTCTATGCCGACGAGTTTGTATCATGGTATCCGGACCTCAAGAAAGAAGTGGAGAATGCACTGACGTCAATGCTTAACGGTCAGCTAACGCCCGCGGAGTTTTGTGATCGCGTGGAAAAGAAGGCCGAAGAAATTCGAAACGACAGTACGATTCCAAAGCACAAGCTAGATTAAGCCGCGCTCCAATCGCGTACGCTTTCATCAAGCTTATTCATGGCCCGGTCGCAATTTGCCATTAGCTTACCGATCGGGTCTTTTCCTGCCTGCCTCTTTTTGAAGAGCCATGCCAATGCAACAACTGCTCCGACGAGCCCAACCGCTGTAATCAATCCACCTTTTTTGGAAGTCTTTTCCATTTCCTGCTCCTAATTTAGTGACGCCAAAATTATTCTCGGCGTTCTGGGAGCAGGGCTTTAGCCTGCAATTCCGCTAGGCCGTAAAGTCGGTACGTTTGCGAAACAAACGGTGAAAAATGCTCGGAGTGTGGGTCGCCCCCAAATCGGGGATATCCGTCAGCATGCGAATCAGCGAGCTTTCCAATAGCGTGGGATCGCTCTCAAACTTGCCGTGCCACCCGCAAACAAAGCACTCTCGGTTTGACGTTGAATTTAGCGTGTCACAAAGCGGACAACATTTCAAATTCTTCTGCGCAATTCGGCGGCGCGACTCGCTGGAACTATCAAACCAAATGTGACTCATGCTTGAATGTATTCGGTAAATTTTCTGGCGCTCACAATGGGGCATCACAACGGTTGTCAGCGTTTTGAATCCACAAACCTAGAGTGGATTGTTCACTCCCCTGAGCGCTTTTCGTCTGGGAGCCGTTCGGCGTTTCTCACGTCATTGATCGCGTAACGCTCTCCCATCCGCAAAGAATCCATCATGGTCTGGTGTCCAATCGAAATCGTTAGGTTACGAAGCTGATTCTTTTCATCAATGGCTACACAAACCATCAACCGTTGATTGCCAGTTTCCCAAAACGAGTAGGTGATTGAACCTTGCCCGACCTTTTGGCTGGGCGGACCAAAGCGATCTTGATAACTCTTCACGATTGTTGCGAACTCACCGGCCTTCACGCCGCTCCGATAGATCATGGCGAGAGCCAACTTGTCTTCAAACATGATGGCGCCGAGGCTTTTGCCGACAGTATCGTAGCCTTGTGCCTCATATTGGGGTCCAAATGCAGCCGGTAGCTCCTTCACAGAAACGGCTCCCGTTGGCGTCGGGAACAGCTTCTCCACCTGTTCTAATGAATCGCCAACGTGAAGCAAATCAGAGTCGCCGATCAAGCCTAACCGCGTGGCTTCGAGCGAGTCGGGCGCCTCCACGGTTTTGGGCAAAATAATGGAAGGCATCGAAATGGCTTGGGGCGCTGGCGTTGGAGCCGAACATCCGCAAAATGCAGCACATCCAGCCGCTCCGATCAAAGTCCGCACAAACCAGCGCATAGTCACCTCAGTTTAGCCTATCGCCCCGGATCAATTCGAAGAGCAACGGCGCGGACTCTGGCGTCCGGGTCGCGGCGGCGATCGAGCACGGTTGATCTGAATTTCTCAGGCGTTCTCCCGTTGAGGGCTATCAATGCCGAAATTCTCACGCCAGCCCTGTCATCAGTCAATTTTGTTCCAACGAGATTCAGCGCTTCTGCCGTTCCAACCGCAGAAAGCAGTTCGATGCCGTTTCTAACTCCCGCTTCCGTCGAACTGCCAAGAAGAGAGCTACCCAAAATTTGCCCGTCTGTCGACTTGGCTATAACTGCAATCGCCGCCCTTCTAATGGGGAGTTCGGGTGAATCCAGGAGCTTCCCCGCAACCTCAATGCCCCGCGAGTCGTTGAGGAGACCCAACGATATCACTGAATTAAGGGCGGTTAGCTTATCTGGACCCTCCGCAAGCTTGGCCAGTTCAGCCGCGGCTCCCGATGCTCCAAGAAGTCCCGCCGCTAGCGAAGCGATTCGTTGGCGACCCGGCGACACGATCACCTTGGCAATCTCCATCCCCGCATCGGATGCGTTGGCGTCAATGCAAATCATCATCGCGACGTTCGACGCCGTGTCGTCTGGGCCCGAAACCACCGCAAAAATCGCCGACCGGGCAGGCGCACCAATCGCAGACATAAGGTCGACAAATGCTCGTTGTTCCAGCCTAGATGCCGCACCCAAGTGTTTTTCGATCATCCAGGTCATCGCAGGCATCCCAACGCCAATAAGTTGATTCACAGCTAAAGCCACGTCCGAGCGTGCGCTGCCAACGTTCCACTGCGTCGCCCGCTTATAGAGTTTTTCGAGCTCCTCATCCGAAGGACGATTCAAGGAGCCAACCGGGGGCGGAGGTGGCCCAACCGGAGATCCACTGTCCGCGACAACCTTTGATTCAAGGTCGTAGGCCACTGCCCACTGCTCTCTGAACGCAGCCTCCGAATCCTCTAGTCCAGTGCGGTATTGATCTTGGCCAGCCAGGTCAACGAATACGCCGAGGCTCCCTGAGTTGCGTGCAGGGTTTCCCACGCCAGCGGGACCAGAATAACGATCGTCGCCGTCCGCATCGATAAAGATGCCCAAGCCATTAGCATTTCCAGTTCCGGGCCGCGAATCCCGGCCAGCATAAACGTCATTTCCAGAACGATCCAACAAAACTGCCGTCCCATAATCGTGCCCAATCGCGTGGGAAGCCCCAAAGTTTGTCAGGTAAGAATCATCTCCAGAGAGATCGAAGAGATATGCCCCGCACATGTGCATCGCACTCGCCTGAGCGTAGTGATAGGCGTTATAGGTGTCCTTCCCGCTGGCATCGTACAACGAGCCGAGCGCGAACCAGTAACTTGCCCCTTGACAATACGTTTCTCCGAGGTAGGCGTCATCTCCCGCTAAATCCGTTAGCAGACCAACTCCGCCGCTGAGCCCTCCCGTGTCCTCACGATAGCCGGCGGCATACCCTTGAGCGTTTGAATAGTGGAC
>JBEBHJ010000051.1:0-27004 GCA_040081075.1 Fimbriimonadaceae bacterium
ATCTAACATGCCCCGATCATACCTTGCCCATTTCATCGTTGGGAACTCCCCCAGGGCAAGCATTGTTACAGGTATAACTCGGCAGAGCTTCATTGCTGATTTCCCCGCCCATGAAACTTTTCGCAAAAATCGTCTGCACGCTGTGTTTGATATCGTTCGCTTCGGCACAAAACCCTCCTGTCAAAGAACAGGACCCCAAAAAGGGCGGAGAGCCCGCCAAGCAAGATCCGAAAGCAGACCCGAAGACTGAGTCAAGGGGCGAATCGAAGCCAGTCAAAAAGGACCCACTAACTGTTCTGAGAGAGCAGGCCCGTGGTGGACAACTTTCACCGGGAGCTGCCCTGATTGTGGTTGAGCCCATCCCTGTAAAAAAGGTCAGAGTTGGGGAGGCTCTTCGGTTCAAAGTCTATGCGCGAATGAAGACCGGATCGAACCCGGTTTCGTTCTTCCTCACTAAACCAATGGGTGCTGAAGTTGATTCCACAACCGGAGTGGTATCTTGGGTTCCAACCAAGCCTGGTCACTTCGAGCTTGAGCTAATGATCAGCGATTCAACTGCCCCTGAAGTCTTCAAGCTTCTGCCATTTGAAGTTGAAGTGGAAAAGCCCATTGAGCTGTTTGGCTATAACTATTTTATTGCACCAAGAGCGGCCATACAGGCTCGCTTGATGGCATTTGCCAATGGGCTTTCTCGTCCCGGGTTGCCAGTATGGACGGGCAATCAGTCCCAGGGTCTTATTCCGGACGGCACATCCAACCAACCACCGTTGTCTGACTTCATGAAAAGTGTTCAGTCGAACTCAGGTTTCCAACCAGTAACGGTGAGCCCTCCTCAGAGTGGCGCCCTGAATGGCGCAATAGGAAACGGGACCAACGGAACCACGGCTACTCAAAGTGGTGGAACCACACTACCCGACGTGCGTCCGGACTTGCAACAAGGGGCCGGTCAAGCCCAGATTGCTCCTCCAAGCGATCCCACCAATCGCGTGCGTAACGAGCAAATGAGCCGTTCCCTGATTGACGCGCAGAACTACTTTGTCGGGCCCTTCGACATGGCGGGTGGAGCAAACGTTTTCGTCCCAGCTCCTGAAAGGTATCAACTCGGTGCTGGCGATGTTCTGTTGATTCGCTTTTGGAGCCCGACGATTGAAAGCCGCGAGGTTAGCGTTGCGGTGGATGCAAGGGGATCAATCGGCATTCCGTCGAGTGGTCGCAAAATTACCGTTCGGGGCAAATCCCTTGACTCCGCCGAAGCGATGATTCGGAAGGAAATGGCAAAGGACCTCATCGGTGTTGAAGTTTCCGTGACTCTAAGAGAATTGCGAACGATGTCGTTGACGGTCATTGGGGAGGCATTCCTGCCGGGAAGCTATCAGGTTCCGGCCGTCGCTACGCTCTTTAACGCCCTCTATATGTGCGGCGGCCCAACGGAGAACGGGACATTGCGACGCATCATGCTTCGGCGGAATGATGGAACCCAAAAGATTTTTGATATGTATCGCTTCCTCATCGATGGCGATTCAAGTCAAGACGTTCCGTTGCAACCGGGCGACACGATTTTCATTCCGACGGCTGAAGGCCGAATATCCGTGATGGGCGAAGTTGGACGACCGGCAATTTACGAAGTTCTGCCAAAAGAGCACCTTAAGCAGATTATCAAATTTGCGGGTGGGGCCAGACCTTCGGGTGTCACTCAGAGAGTTGGACTGAGTACAGTTGAGCCAGGTCAAGGTCTGAAGTTGAAAGATGTAGACCTCAACGGATCGGGGCCGACCTCTGATCCAGTTGTTTTTGCTGGTGATAGCGTCGAGGTTTATTCGGTCCGTCCAGTTATGACGAACCTTGTGACTCTTGAAGGGGCCGTCGACCAACCTGGCAAGTATGCCCTCTCCGATGGCATGAAGCTGAGAGACCTGATCGCACGAGCGCGAGGTCCAATTCAGGAAGCCAACTTGGTTCGAGCTGACCTATTCCGGCAAAACGCTGATGGAACCACCAAGCTTATTCCAATCCATTTAGCCAAGGCGATTAATGGTGATGCTGAGCAAAATATTCCCCTTGTTCTGTTTGACCGCATCGTTGTGTATCGCGTTGACGAAACAAAATGGATGGGCGAGCGGTTGGTCACGGTTTCGGGAGCCGTCCGTCATCCGGGCGAGTTCGCTCGGTCGGATGATATGCGCATTTTGGACCTCATCCTCCAGGCGGGCGGTCTCAACGGCGACGCATTCCAACCCGAAGGTTTTCTGCAAAGGGTCAACCCTGATGGCTCAAATGGTGAACTCGTAAAAATCGACTTTCGCAAAGCGGCGATTGGCGATCAGGCGCACAACATTGTCCTTTTGGATCGCGATCGACTAATCGTTCAAACAGCGGCCGAGGCCGTTTACACCCCAACTCAGGTTGTACGAATCTTAGGCGCAGTTCAGAGGCCGGGCGAGTTCCCTAGCGCGTCAAATCTCAAAGTATCAGACTTGATCAAACAGGCGGGTGGAGTCATGCCAAATGCGGGTGGCAATTTGGAAATAGCCCGCGCGCGCGTCAAAGAAGGCACCCCTGCTGAGCGCTATGCCCTGACAGAAGTTCTTTCAGGAAAGGTGGATCCGCCGCTCGCTCCAGGAGACCTAGTCACACTACCGGCGGAAAACAACTTCCAAATGACTCCACGGACCGTAGTTATTCTCGGTGCTGTTGCACGCCCAGGTCCATACGCCATTAATAGTGCGACGGATAAGATCGCAGACGTTATTGATCGGGCAGGCGGGCTCACTGCGACCGCGTTCGCACGCGGCGCACAGTTTTCCAGGAGCCCCGAAAACTTGGGCTCACTATTCCAAAGAAGCTTAAGCCCGCGGCTACAAGAAGTCTTAGAGATCATTAGCGACGACGAATATCAACGTGCTTCTGCTAAGGCTGAAATGGAGAAAGCGCGTTTCGCAAAATCACTCAACCAACCCGTTACTTCAATTGGGATCACAGGAGCACCAACTTCTCAGTCGGCCGGTCCGACGATTGTTCCTCAGTTCGAAAAGGATACGGTGACGAGGGCTCGGAGACTTCGCGCGGCCGAGGTTGAGCCGGCAGGGAACGTCAATGTTCGGTTAGATGATGCGCTGAAAAACCGCCGCGGTCCTCACAATCTTGTGCTCATGCAGGGCGACATTATTGTCATCCCCGAGACGCCATCCACCGTCCAGATATCCGGGGCGATTGTGGTGCCATCGTCAATCCTGTTTGAAAATGGCAAGAATTTGCTTTGGTACATCAATAAGTGTGGAGGCTTGCTACCCGATGCCAGCACAAATCTGATCTATGTCATCCGAGCTAATGGTGAAGTGGTCAAGGGTAAGGGCTCAACCAAGATCGAACTGGGCGACCTGATCTATGTCCCGACCAAGGTCATGGCCGAAAGGCTTTCGGATCGACAAGCGGAGATAGACGCTTTCTCTCGAAACGTAACTTCGGCGGGCATCCTCATCTCAATCATCAAGAGTCTTGGCGGCTTCTAATGCTCGGCAAGCTCTTGATAGGGATTGGGCTTATTGTGATCGCCTTTGGCATCGCTTCAATGATCGGCGAGAGACACCAGTGGTTCAAACTGGGTCGCTTGCCGGGTGACATTGTGATCGAGCGCGATGGCAACACTATTTTCATTCCGATAACGTCGATGATTGTCGTGAGCCTCCTCATAAGCGCGGGATTTGCTCTTCTTCGGTTGATCCGCCGATGAGCATAAAAGTAATCTCGTTCGACGCCGCCCATACGTTGGTGGATGTCGACTGGAATCCAGGAGATTTCGCGACTCAAATGGTCAACGAGCTTGGCGAGTTTCCCGATCCGCAGGTAGCCGCAGAAACGTACAACAACTTGTTGTATTCTCGTTGGGGACACTTCCGAGAACTAAACCTTCAGCGAAGCCAAGACATTTGTCAGCAGTTTTGGCGTGAACTCACGGCAGATTGGTCCGCACGACTCGCTCTGAGAACAGACCCCGCTAAGCTCTCCGAGCATGCTAACGTTAGAATCTACGCCGATGACAGCCCAGTCTATCGAGTTTTTGCGGATACAATCCCATGCCTTCAAGAGTTGAAACGCCAAAACTGGCGAATGATCGTGGTGAGCAATTGGGACGTGTCGCTCCACTTAGTTCTAGAAGCATTTGGCATCGGCTCGTACTTTGAACAAGTGTTTGCTTCGCTTGAGTGGGGTCCCGAAAAGCCGGAAATCGAGCTCTTTCGAATCGTAGAATCCGAGATGAATCTTGGGCCTGAGTCCTTCTTTCACATCGGTGACAACCCGCTTGACGATTTTCATGGAGCGAAAAGTGCAGGCTGGCGGGCGGCTCTGATCGATCGCTCCCTCGAGAAACGGGAGGGTCTGCGGCTCTCCTCACTTCTCGAAGTTTCAGAAGTAGTGTTAGGGTGAGTTGATTGGACTACGTTCTGCCAGAGGATCGAATTGCGCAAACCCCACTCGAGAATAGGAGTAGCTCGAAGCTTTTAGTTACACATCGTACCGGTGAAATAGAGCATCGCCAGTTTGGCGATGTTGTCTACTACTTGAATGAAGGCGATCTGTTGGTGCTGAACGACACTCGGGTAACCGCTTGGCGCCTATTAGGGGAACGAGAGACCGGGGGCCACGTAGAGTTCTTACTCCTGCATGAGGAACCAGGGAATGTTTGGCTCTCGATGGCAAAGCCGGGGCGTCGCCTTAAGCCGGGTGAAGTCATCAAGATTGCTCGGGGCGCCCTCCGACTATCGATACTTAGTAATGAAGCTGGAGGTCTAAAGCGCATTCAAGTCGAAGGAGACAATGTGGAACGGAGTTTGCGCATGCATGGCCGAGTGCCGCTTCCTCCTTACATTCACCAATCGCTGGCCGATAGTGATCGTTATCAAACAACCTACGCCAAAACCGGAGGCTCGGCCGCTGCGCCGACCGCTGGTCTGCACTTCACGCCCGAAATCCTCGATGCCCTGCGGGCCAAAGGAGTGAGGACGGAGTTTGTCACCCTTGATGTTAGTCTTGACACTTTTCGGCCCATTCAAGTGTCGAACCTTGATGAACATGTGATGCACGGCGAGACCTGTCGGATCTCCGAAGTAACCGCCAAAGCCATCTCGAACGCCGGCGGCCGCATCATTGCCGTCGGAACAACCACAGTTCGGACCCTTGAGACGTTTGCGTCCAGCAGGCGGAGAGTTGAGCCCGGACAAACTCGATCTCACCTGTTTATTCGGCCAGGTTATGAGTTCAAAGTTGTAGACGGCATGTTTACCAACTTCCACCTGCCACAAACGACCATGCTGGTTATGCTCGAGGCGCTGATCGGAAAGGTGGGCCTGGAGCGCGCCTATGATGCGGCCCTAGCCAACGATTATCGCTTCTTGAGTTTTGGTGACTCGATGCTAATCATTTAGGTGTTCAGACTGTAATTAATGACAGATGGCGACTTTGACGTTTCGGAATTGCGAAACGGCCCGGAGTTTGCACTGTTCCGGGGTATAACCCATAACTCGGGGTTACGTATAAGGTTGGATGAAAAACATGCAGAAAAACGACTTTGACCCGTTAGCCTATATCGAGAGCGCGTTTCTTGATAATCGCAAAGACAGAAAGACACTCGATATCTCGAATCCGGATCTGGTAATCCCCACGATGAAGGATTATCTGGAGGACAAGGATCCTAGCGAAGTCACCCCAATTGAGGGCAATAAACTACCTGCCGTCAAGGGTCGATTTAAGAAAACGCAAATGAGCGCTCCTCGACCAAGGCGGGCGAATGGTGGTCAAGCTGTGATCGACCCACGGCTAGATCAGGTTTGGCGTCACCTGCCGAAGAGTGTAGCGTTCCTGACCACCTATTTCGATGACTCGGTGACGGCACATTACTACGGGAGCGGCTTTACCGAAACGCGAGTGGACTTGATTAAACGAATCCTGGACCCCGAGTTGAACCTTGAGGAAGCTGCGCGACTCCTTGGCGTTTGTCCTGCAACCGTTCGCAGATACACAAATCGAGGTTGGTTACATCATCATCGAACAAAGGGCGGTCAGCGACGCTTTCGGCTGAGTGACATCGTCAATTTTGTAGATCAGCATGGGCGATTCCCCAACGAATAAGCTTCGAATCGCGTTGTTTTCCGACAGCGCCCTCCCCATCATTAATGGTGTCAGCGTCAGTGTGGCATCGCTGATTAAGGAACTTCGAGATCAGGGCCATAGTGTTTCGCTCTTTACTTCGACAAATTCTGGGTTTGTTGATCCCGACCCTAACACTTATCGTTTTCGTGCCATCGAAACGCCCTGGACGAAGGCTTACCCACTGGCGTACCCTCCTTTCTTTCCCATGCTAAAGGAGTTTCGGAAGAATGTTTACGACATAATCCACACCCACACACCCTTCACTCTGGGATTCGTAGGGTTGCGATGGGCCCAGTCCCATGAAATCCCGGTTGTTTCGACCTACCACACCTTGTACGACCGCTATGCCCACTACTTCCCCCTCCCACGCCGCTATATACGCTACAAAATCGCGAAGCACACCAACTTCTACTACAACTCGGTGGATCACGTCATCACGCCAAGCCGCGCTTCAGCACGCTGGTTGCGTCGCCATGCCGTGGACACCCCGATAAGCATTATCCCAACGGGAATACCACCCGTCGCGTTCTTTGATCGAAGTGAACTTCGCCAGACACACGGCATTCTCCCTGAGCATCGAGTTTTATTGTACGTCGGGCGCCTAGCTCCGGAGAAGAACCTAGATACCCTATTGCGAGCAAGTGCGATCGCGATGGGTCATGATTCCAGTTTGCGACTTCTTATGGTAGGCGACGGACCATTCCGAGAAGATTGCCTAAGCCTTGTAAGAGCCCTTGGCATTGGCGATAAGGTCAAGTTAGTTGGGTTCGTCCAGCGCGAGGACGTGAACCAGTATTATGCTCTTGCCGACCTCTTTGTGTTTAGCTCGATTTCCGAAACACAGGGTCTGGTTGTCCAAGAGGCAATGAGTTATGGCCTTCCTGCCATTGCGGTTGTTGGAGGCGGTGCCAGTGCGGGAATTGAGAGCGGCCTTAATGGGTTCATCGTCAAGAACGAGGCATTAGAGTTCAGCGACGCCATCATGAAGGTGCTCGAAGATGACCGCCTGTATGCGGAGCTCTCACTCGGCGCGAAACGCACAGTCAAAGCATTTTCGACCGATGCCATGGTGGAAAAGGTCGTCGAGGTTTACAATTCTGTTCTACATAGGTCGGTTGTTCCCGCGCCGATCAACCGACATTTTGTGCACAATAAGCCATGATCGCAGTCATCGCCTTGTTGACACTCACCCAGCTCGACAAACCTGTTGCTCTGTTCAATGGCAAGAATCTGTCCGGTTGGCATATGGATGTCCCTCAGTTGGATCGAAACCCTTCTGGCCCGAAGCCCTTTATCGTGCGCGATGGCAAACTGGTGTCGCTTTCATCCCCAGGTGGTCATCTTATTACCGATAAAGTCTTTGAGAACTTCACACTCACGGTTGAGTATCGTTTTTCCGCTCAACCTGGCAATTGCGGCATCTTAGTCTTTGCCTCCAAACTGCGCCGCCTCTACAAGATGTTTCCTCAATCCATTGAAGTCCAGCTCCAAGATCGCCAAGCCGGCGACTTTTGGTGCATCGGTGAGGACATTACGGTTCCGGATATGGAAGCCCGCCGTGGTCCCAAAGAAAAGTGGGGCGTGGACGGTGACAAGAACCGCCGGATTGCGAATCTGACGGACAAGTCCGAGAAACCAGTTGGCGAATGGAATACGATCGTCGTTGTGTGCAAAGGCAATACCGTCAAGGTCTGGGTAAATGGAGACAAAGTCAATGATGGCTATGATTGCACGGCCTCCAAGGGGCAAATCGCCCTACAAGCTGAAGGCAGCGAAGTTGAGTTTAGACGGGTTGAACTGAAGGGTGCCTGAACTTCCCGACATTGAACTTTATCTGCACTGCTTGGATGGTCGAATAAAGGGCGAAACCTTAAACTCCATAAAGCTGCTCAATCCCTTTGTGTTGCGGACGGTAGATCCGAAGCCATCTTCATTCGCTGGGGCAAGGATCGTTGCGGTATTTCGATTAGGCAAGCGCGTATGCATAGAACTTGAGGATGAGCGGTTCATAGTGATCCACCTGATGATTTCGGGGCGGTTTCGTTTGGTGCAGGGCGAAGCCAAAGGAATGGGCAAAATCGCTCATGCCGTATTCGCACTCAGCGCCGGATGCTTGATTCTAACGGAAGCATCTACAAAGAAGCGCGCCAGCATCCACTTAGTTCAGGGACGGTCTGGGTTGGCAGCGCACACTCCGGAGGGCGTTGACCCGCTCACGTGTTCACCGGAGGACTTCGAAGCCGCCATTCGAGCAGAGAACCGCACCCTAAAGCGAGCTCTAACAAACCAGCATCGGATCAACGGTATTGGCAATGCTTACTCTGACGAGATACTTTTTAGCTCACAGCTCAGCCCATTGCGGCTCACGTCTTCACTTTCCGACCAAGAAGTTGCTCGGCTGTATTGCTCAACACGGGACACCCTCACAATGTGGAGGGATCGACTCCAACGGGAGTTTGAGACTGAGTTTCCCGGAGCAGGCGACGTCACAGCATTTCGACCTGATTTTGCGGTTCACGGGCGTTTTGGACTGCCGTGCCGATCATGTGGTCACAACGTACAACGAATCCAATACGCTGAAAACGAAACGAACTACTGCGCAAGTTGCCAAAACGAAGGAAGGCTCCTCGCTGATCGCTCTCTTTCCCGTTTGTTGAGGGACGACTGGCCAAAAACGTTGGAAGACCTAGAGAATTAGTGGCTGCCCGCCAAGGATTCGAACCTCGATTAACTGAGTCAGAGTCAGTCGTCCTGCCGTTAGACGAGCGGGCAATCTACGGCAAGGAGTGTACCCGCCCATTCTTTTGGCCCCGTAGAGCCAAAAGCCCCAACGATGCAACTCAGCCACTGTGCCGGTCGTACCATTTCCTGTGAGAAGACCCACATCAATCCCTCCCGGACGCGCCGGACTAGTCGTTCTAGCCATCGCGTTTGCTCCCCTGGTTCTAGGTGCGGCCAAGCCACTTGTAAGGGCCGCAGGACGGGGATTGCGCAAGCTTGGCGAGTCCGTCGAAAACATGGCAGGCATGTCAAAATCGCAAACAGTGGAGACGGCTGCAGAAGTTGAGGCGACCGAACTTGATGTTGAAGTCAAACCGGAAGTCGAGCCTGAAGTCAAAAAGATGAAACCTCGGGCAAAAAAGGCGAAGAAAGGTCAGAACTAGCGAAGCACAGCCTGCGCGGCTGATTCTCCAGCTACGAACCCCGTGGCAAAAGCCGCTTGAAGGTTGTATCCGCCCACCGGCCCGGCGATGTCAAGTACTTCACCGCAAAGAAACAATCGATCTATCCGTTTCGAGGCCATGGTTTGGGGGTCAACTTCGTTCAGGTCCACCCCACCTGCCACAACCTCGCCCTTATCCAGAATTACTTCGTGAACCTCGCCGAGTTTCCAACCCTTGATCACTTCGACGAGGCGGTTTCTGGATTTCTGACTGAAGTTGCACGCAAGTTGATCAGACTCAGTTCCTGCGGAAGCAAGCAGACTGTCCGCAAGGCTCCGTGGCACCCACAAATCAGCCATGCTACTAAGGCGCTTCTTAGGGTTAACCCGCACCCACTCGATAATCTCGGCTGTGAGGGACTCAAATGTCCGATCTGGAGCAATATCGGCTTCCATTTCAACCGGTCCGGACTCAATACACTCACTTGCAACTCGGCTTACCCCCAAAACTGTTGGCCCCGAAAGTCCGCGATGAGTAAACAGCAAATCATCGCGCCAACGGGCCACTTCCTTGCCGTTTTGGCGAACCTTTAAAACGCAATCGCGAAGCGCAATCCCCGATCTGGTTGCATCAACGAACTTGAGGCTTACCGGTGCAAGCGCGGCGCGAATGGGAACAATCGTGTGGCCAACGGCCCTGAGCCATGGCCAGCCGTCACCCGTTGTGCCCGATGCCGGATAAGAAGAGCCGCCGGTCGCCACAATGACGGTTTGTGCTTGAAGTTCTCCAGCTGAAGTGGCTATTTGCCCAGCCTCAAAGTTGACATCCAAGACCGCCGTGTTGAGGTGCACTTTTACGCCGACCTCGCTCAGATATTCCCTCAGAATGGCCACCACATCTTTGGCGGTTCCAGTGCTTGGAAAGATGCGGCCATCCGGTCGAGTATAAACTTCTAGTCCGCGTGACGTAAGCATCTCAACAATCTCTGTGTTGAGGAAACGGTAACAACTTGGACGTATGAAACGTGCTTCGTTGGGGCGGAATGCCCTCAAAACGTCTTCAATCGGCCCATCATGGGTGATGTTGCACTTCCCTCCCCCGGAAATGAGAATCTTGGTGCCGATTCGGCTGGTCTTTTCCAGCAAGATCGTTTCTGCGCCAAGCGACGCGCTCCGCCAGGCCGCAATGATGCCCGCCGCCCCTGCGCCAACAACCACGACCGGACCTTTCATCGGCTTTGCCTGACCATGTGGGCATTGTGGCACAGCGACGGGTGGGTATTCTCGGCACTATGCCTGAGACATTTGTTACAAGAATCGTGGGCTCCGAGACGATTAACGCGACCGGGATTCATGTGCCTGCAGAAGTAGTTGCCGCGCTGGGCAGCGGAAAGAGACCAAAGGTGGTCGTAACCTTGAATGGTTACTCCTACCGAAGCACGGTCATGCCTTACGATGGCGTGAATATGATCCCGCTCTGCCAAGAGCATCGGCATGCCTCTCGAGTGCAGGCCGACCAAGAGATCGAAATCACATTGACGCTTGACACGGAACCTCGTACGGTTGAAGTTCCAGATGATCTTCGAGTCGCACTCGAAGACGCGGGTGGGTGGGACAGATTCGAAAAGCTCTCGTACACAAACCGCAAAGAAGCCGTTAGAAGCGTAGAGGAAGCGAAGACGCCCGAAACGCGCGCTCGCCGTATCGCTAAGGTTTTGAGCCAATTTGGCGAGTAAGCGACACCATCGTGTCACTTTTAACATCGATCTTGTAGCCAAACCCAAATAGCAAATTCTGCAACTTAGTGTTATCCTTCGCGGTATTTGTTCGGGCCGCCGTCATGCCACGGTCGCGCATCCAGGCTTCACCAACTCTCACGAACTCCGAAGCGATTGACTGCCGCCTCGCTTCGGGGACCACGTAGAAGGTCGAAAAATACCCTTCGCCACTTTCGATCCTAACGATGGTGTGACCAACAATCGCTTCTCCCTCAACCGCAAGGAAAATCGCGCCGTCGCACTGGGTCGGATCAAGATGAAAGCGCACCCGATCTACTAGCCACTCCATCGAGTACATCTTCGATCCCTCATCGTCGTTAACGACCTCCATAAGAGTCAGGCGCATTCGTTCGGCGACGAGGTTGATTTCCTCGGGCGAATTGGGGTTGATGGGTCTTATCTCAGCCATCTGTCTTATCGTTTCCAAATCACGCTGTCGGAGTTCAAAATCGTCTGAACTACCACCGTCATCGCGGCAACCGCTACCGGGTCCAAATCCGTCTGAGGCTTTGATTCTCCCACATCAATCAGTTTCTTCGGATCGGCTTTGCCTTGGCCAAACTCTTTTATTTGCTCAAGCAAACACTGGTTCAGAATTTTCACTTCTTCTTTTAGCGGCTCTCGGCCCGCTAACCGACGAAAGGCTGCGCGGATTCGGTCCGCATCCGATTTGTGTTCCGATAAAACCGCCTCGGCCAGAATACGAGCGGCTTCAACGAACTGAATATCGTTGAGCAAGACCAGAGCTTGGAGTGGAGTGTTTGTCGTAGGCCGACGCACCGCGCAGGCCTCTCTCGATGTTGCATCAAACAGCAACATACTTGGCACAGGGGTCGTGCGCTTAACCGTTGAATAGAGGCTTCGGCGATAGAGGTCGGAACCCTTGCTTTGCACAAATCCCGGACTCATCGTGTTATTCTCTGACCAAATACCAGCGGGCTGGTACGGGTTTACAGGGGCACCTCCGATTTTGTCGTTCAGCAAGCCAGAAGCCGCCAAGACCGTATCGCGCACCATTTCAGCCGAGAGCCGGTTGCTGGGGCCGCGAGAGTACAAGCGATTGAGCGGATCTTTCATCTTTGATTGGAAGCGCGAATCCTGTCGGTAAGTTGCCGAGAGCACTAAGCGGCGAACAAGCGCCTTTACGTTCCAACCAGAGTCGATAAACGAGCGAGCCAGATAGTCGAGCAGTTCGGGGTGGGAAGGTTGGGCCCCTTGTACGCCAAAGTTTTCGCTGGTTTCAACAATTCCCGTTCCGAAAATCTGTTGCCATATCCTGTTCACCGCAACCCTGGCTGTTAAAGGATGATCGGAACTCGTAGCCCACTTCGCGAGCGCGAGCCGATCATTTCGGTCCGTATCTAGCCTCGGAAGAACGACGGGAACTCCTCGTATCACCCGATTCTCCTCCGTTTTTGGCGCGTCATAGTCTCCCCGAGCCAAAACATAAGCAGGAACTTCTGGTTTGGCTTCTTCCATCACCGAGATTTCGGGAATCGTATCTTCAAACTGGGCCAATTCGCGCTGGCTGGTTTGGACAGCTTCGCTCGAACTCTCCGAGTAATCCCAGAACTCAAGTTCGTCAATTTTGCCTCCCTTGAATCCGGCATCACGAAACCGTTGCCCAAAGCACCAGTCTCCCCCGCTTGGAGCAAGGTCGCCATAGGCGTTGATTGATTTCCACAACTTATCCGCGACAACCGTTGTTTCAGCCGGCTTATCATTGATGAGCAACTTCAGGCCGCCAACCTCGCCGCTCCCATCCCAAGACCACGTGATCCGTTGCCACTCGTTCTTTGCCAGGCGCGTCTTGGTTCTTATGGCTACAGCGTTGCCTGGCCAGTGGCGCATCACGCGCGCCGTGAGAAAGCCATCTTCCAGCATTAGATCGAACCCGCAGAACCCTACATCTGTTCCCCCGGTTCGATGCAAGAGCACAACAGGCTCGCTTGCCTGTGGATCTGAGACCCAGAAAGACCAGGTAAAGGCATCCCAGCGGTCGCGACCACCTAGCCCTTTGATGGCGATGCCGTTATCACCATCTAGAGCGACGGCTTTCCCTCGCTTTCCCTCCACCAAATTGACCGTTCCAAGTTTTCGCCCGGTTGCTTTCCCATCGCCGGTATCAACGAATGAATCCTTGTAATCATCCAAGCTAAACACGGCATGGCTTCCCTTCTTCGAGGGTGTAGCCGTCTTTTTCACTTCGATGTCACGTTGTCGAAGCTGTGTAAGCCTTGTTTCTTGATCAGGATTTGGCAAGAGTAAAGCGGGTGTGGGCACGATTTCGGTGCTGAGGAGCAGGCCATATTCCTTGATCGAGTTGAAATACGCGTAAAGCTGAAAGAACTCTCGCTGGCTAATGGGATCAAATTTGTGATCATGACAGCGAGCACACGCAAGTGTCAGACCTAGAACCGATGTGCCAAAGGTGCTAACCCGGTCAACGACATATTCCGTCTTGAAGTCTTCTGTAATCGAACCGCCCTCGTTGGACTGCCGATGCAATCGGTTGAATGCTGTCGCCAGAATCTGATCCCGAGTAGCGTTTGGCATCAGATCACCCGCGAGCTGCTCGGATATAAACTGGTCGTAGGGCTTGTTTTCATTAAACGCCCGAATGACCCAGTCGCGGAATGGCCAACTTGGCATCAGGAGGTCAGATTGATACCCATAGCTGTCCGAGTACCGGGCGGCATCCAGCCATTCAACCGCCATTCGCTCGCCGTAGTGCGGGCTGGCAAGCAACTCATCCACCACTCGCTCGTAATTTCTGTCTCTTGCAAACCTCTCAATCTCGGGTTCACTGGGAGGTAATCCCGTAAGGTCAAGAGTCACGCGGCGAAGCCAGCGCTCCCCCGGCGCAGGTGGGCTGGGCTTAAGTTTCTCCCGCTGCAAGCGCTCTAAGATAAATCGGTCGAGATCATCGGTTGGCCATTTGCTGGTTAGCTTCGGTACCGGCACCGACTTCGGAAGCGGCTCAAAAGACCACAACTTTCCATAGGGAGCCCCTTGATCGATCCATTTCGCGATGAGGTCTCGTTCAGCTTTAGAAAGGGTCTTGCCGCTATCCCTTGGAGGCATTGGATTGTCCTTATCGTTGATTCTCTTGACTAGCAAGCTAGTTTCGGAGTTCTTAGGCACGATCGGAAACCGACCACCTCGATTCGCAAAAGCTCCTTCGCTCGTGTCTAACCGGAGTCCACTCATGCGGCTACCGGAATCTGGCCCGTGACACTTGAAGCACTTATCAGAAAGGAGAGGCAGAATTTCTCGACCAAAACTCACAGGTTGATCAGGCTTGGCTCGCACCGGCGTGAAACCGGCCGACAAAACCGCACCAAGGCTCGCCACGAAGAAAATAGCCTTTGCAAGCATCAACCAAAGATTACCGTGATGGCGCACGGTATGATCATGCCGATGTCGCTCTCCCTCGGAATCGATCTCGGAACCTCCTCGATAAAAGTTGCCGTTGTAGATGGCAACCGATGCGTCGCACGTGCAAGCGCTCCCCAAACAGAGATGACCGTGAACTCCCCACAACCCGGATGGGCTGAGCAGCATCCCGAAGACTGGTGGCAGTTTGTGCGCGAAGCGATTCTCTCACTTCCAAGCGAAACGCGATCTGAGATTCAAACAATCGGGATCGCATACCAAATGCACGGCCTCGTTCTCGTCGATGAACAAGGGGCTTCGGTTCGGCCTGCGATTATCTGGTGCGATAGCCGCGCCGTTGCGATTGGCGAGGCTGCAGTCACGGAACTTGAATCGTCCTATTGTGAGAATTCCCTCTTGAATTCGCCCGGAAACTTCACGGCGTCGAAGCTTGCCTGGGTGCAACGCCATGAACCGGAAATATACCAACGGGCTCGGTATGCGATGTTACCGGGTGACTTCGTAGCTTATCGTTTCACCCGGCAGGCCACAACAACTCAAACGGGATTGAGCGAGATGATTCTGTGGGATTTTGCTGCCGATAAGCTCGCCTCAAAGGTCATGGATGCCCTAAAGCTTGACGTGGCTCACCTCCCGACAGTATTGGCGTCGGTGGGACATTGCCTCACCATAGACTCTGAAGTTGCGGCAGAACTTGGGTTACCGGCAACCGCTTGCCTAACTTATCGAGCGGGTGATCAGCCTAACAATGCTTTTGCCCTGGGCGTGCTTGAGCCCGGCGAGGTCGCTGCCAACGCCGGAACTAGTGGCGTGATCTACGGGGTGTCGGACGAGCTCACGCCCAGTCCTGGATTCCTAACCAACAAGTTTCTGCATGTGAATCACTCCGCGAAATCTCGGCGGATTGGAGTCCTTATGTGCCTGAACGGGTGTGGTTCCGCCATTCGTTGGTTGCGGGATGCTCTGTTCGGAGTTGGTGCCGGTTATGGCGAGTTCGACCAAGTCGCGCGAGAAGCGACCAGTGGCGAAATTCTGTTCTATCCGTTTGGAAATGGGGCGGAACGGATCCTCGAAAATGCAAATCCAGGGGCAACGTTCTCGGGCTTAGACTTTACGCGTCACGGCCGCTCTCAATTGTGTCGTAGTGCGCTGGAGGGCGTGGCCTTCGCCATGGCGCATGGACTGAGTGTTTGCGCCCTCACCCCCCAAGAAATCAAGGCAGGAAACGCTAACTTATTCTCAAGCGATATCTTTGCGCAAAGTCTGAGCGATCTCACGGGTTGCCCTATCACTATTTGCGATGCTGACGGCGCCATCGGAGCCGCAATCGGCGCAGCTGGAAACATCCCTCAACCCGAGGTGATCCGGCGTTACGAACCTCATGCCAATGCGAAACTAGCTCAGGCTCAGCAAAAGTGGCTTGCTAAACTGGCCAGCGTGGTGGCTTAGCTTGGGCATTTTCCAAGTCTTCGGGTGTGCCGAGGATACAAACGTCGTTGGATGAAAGGTCCGCGATTCTCACTTTCAACCCGCGATCAATGAGATGATTGTAAAGGGGCGCAACATAGATTTCTTTAGGTTGGGCTTTGGCTCCCAAATAGGCTTCCTCAAACAACTTGAAGCTCGAAAAACCGTAAAGCCCTATACTGCAGTGATCAGAGATTCGCTGCTTCTCTGTTACCCGAAGGGCACAATCCTCTTCACCGAGCTCAACAAAACTCCATTTGTCACCCGGAGCAGAAAAACAAGGAATCCAGCCATCGAAGCTTCCAAAATCTGGAGGCACAAGGGCTGCGGGAGCCACGTGAGTATCCGTGTTGTAGATGAGAATCGGCTCATCAATTTCGCACTTTGACTTGGCAAGAAGCGCAGTCTCGGCTTGGCCCTTCGTTTCGTGGTCAAGCACGATTACATTTGACTCTCCGAAACCCAGAGCCAAGGCGTAGCCAAGAACCTCGTCCTCAACGCCAGGGAAATCCCGCGTGACAACTACCAGCCGATGATCCCGGAACGCTAAGAGACTGACCAAAGACCACTCGAACAGGCTGTGTCCCAGAAACCGGATTTGATACTTCTCGCCTTGAAATCCTTGTGATTTGAACCTGGAGCCTAAACCGGCCATGGTGAGAACCAGGGTCATATGCCAGCCTCTTCAATGGAGGCCGTCGCAAGTTCCATCCCTCGCAAAGCGAAAGCGAGTTGTCGCCGGGGGTCTTCTGCATGCAATGGAAGCATGGACAGAAACATGAGAGCCTCAAGTGCGCGCACCTTCGCGACATCAAATCCTTCACGACGAAGGTGCTTGAGATAGATTCGCCCAATCTGCCCGTGCTGAGCATTTGCTCTGGTCTTTATCGTGTAATGCTGATCACCGCTCACCTGATACTGCCCAAAGACGAAGAAGTCGTAGTGACCGACCACTGAATGGCATAGCTTAGCGAGATCATAATACGGGTCACCGTAGATACCTTGCCGACCGAAACTTCCCCGGGCATCAATGAACTTCAGAAGGTGATGTCTAGCCTCGAACAGGATATTGCCAAGGCACATATCGCCATGGATGATCTGGAAGGATTTGGCTTCAAGCACCCCGGTCGACTTGAGCCACTCTGGCAGTTTGTTTAAGATGGCATCCACTCCCAAACACGGCTTGCCATTGATCGAAATGGTTGCGTGAGATGCTACTTCAGGTTTGCACACGAGAAAATCCTGAATCCGCTCCGTCGTCTTTGTTAGGTACATCTCCTTCAAATCTACCCCCAGATCGTCGGATTCAAGCTTGTACTTGCTCTGGCGGTTAACGACGTCGAGAAGGGCCTCAAATATTTGCTCCCAGGTGTCAAGATCGTGCCGCCCGTACACGAAGCACTCATCTAACGAAGGGTATGAATAGAACTCCATTTCGACCCACGGATGGAGTGGATCAACGCTGAACTTGTAGATTCGAGGGGTGTAAGGTTTGAGCTCATCCGGAAGCGCCAAGTACCAGTTGATTTCATCAATCAACTTGCCCCCGCGTTGGCTCTCCTTACGCAAGGTCGCCCCACCGTGACCAAATTCAAGTGAGTTAAAGTATCGACTGTTTATCGAACGCCGACGATTGCGATTTAGATTGTCAAGATGACCAAAATCAACCCACTGTTTCGCCTCAAAGTATTGTGGAGTTCGCGAGTCACAGTAGGCTTTCAGCGCGGCATAAAACGAGTCTTGTGTCTCTAACTTTTCAGCGAAAGCATTGAAATCGGCAAAGCCCCAAACACCGAGAAAGGTTGACCACAGCGAGGGGTCGTCCTGATGCTGTTTATCGGAAATCACGAGATTGTTCTGATCGTCAAAGTTGAATAGCGTCCACCGCGATGTCTCCCTTGTCGCCCCGCAAGCCACGAAATCTTGCCCGATCAGGTCCAAATCCAAATCGCCAATCAACGTGTCCGCCAGATTCAAAATAACCTGATCTTTGCGGATTTCCGGATGCATTGCAACAAACTGTTGAATCGTCTCGCCAAGGTTTCTGGACTCTTTCAAGAACACAAGCTCAATCTGTGACAATCCGAAAAACTCCACATAATCAGAAACCTGCTCCGCTCCTTCCATGCACACGACATAAATCTTGTCAACCGAACTGCCGTATTTCTCGGCAATGAGCTCAAGGGCGACCTTGCCTCGAAGCGGAACCAGGAGAGGAGGAATGGGACCATACTCCAACTGCAGGCTGATGTCGACCAATTTGGCGGCCGGAATCACAAGACTGATCAACCGCCACCTCCATCAACGCCGGAAATGAGTGCGGTGATTTCGTCGTAGGTCAGAGCGCAAAACTCGTCCGGACGCACGGTGCGATCATCCACGTAGAGCCCTTTGAAACCGCACCAAGGCTTGCCAACGTGGAGTTCATCAAACGGAACTTGATGCTTCTCAAGCCATTCAAGCAACACGGGTAGGACATTCTCGTTGATCAAGGCAACGTCATTGTTGTACGTTCTCATTCCGCGAGCGGTTGAAAGAATAATAGCAAAACCTCGCTCGCGATACTCCCTGAGCTTTTGAATCAGTTCGATTCTGGGCTCGCAGTCCGCGTAGCCCCCATTCGCGGGTTTCGGGCCACAGAGCGTTCCGTCCACATCAATGACGAGGCGAAAGTTATCGTTCACGGTTCCAACCCCCGAATGAAAGTGCGCAGGGGATCCTCAAACTTGCGGGCAACACGTTTTACGGAAAAAACTTCGTCGTAAGGGACTTTCAGATCTTCACCATTGTAAAAACCGCGCGGCTCGGGACGGAACTTGCCTAGACGAATATGCTCAATGAGTTCGGCGGCGGGGCGCTCTGCCATGGTGACTTCACTAAACGTCGTGGGATTTACGATTCGCTCAGCAAACTTGGACGCGAGCAGGGGCAAGATGGTTTCTTCATCAGGATAGGGGATTTCGGGTTTTTTGTAATCCTTGCCAACGAACTCGTCAACCTTCGACAGAACCGCCTTGGAGTAAGCCGTTCCCTCCGGTGTCGAAGCAAGAAAGCTCATACCCAATCGCGTTATCGCGTCTTGCAACCACGCATGTTGCCGAGCAACTGGAGCGTGGGTCCATCCCTCGGCGGGCATCGGACGCACGGCCGCATCAACTTCACCTAAATACGAAGCGAGACCAGATCGCACGTACATGTCGTTGCTCGAGTGAATCACGAAATGCGAGAAGTCGGCCTTATTTCGGGCGTATCGATAGTTCGAAAAATGGATAGGAAACAAGCCTTGCTTGCTTGTGTCAAACCGCTCTGGATTGACAAAGACGTTCTTGGATTCGCGCATTAATCTTGAGGTCGCAAGTTGCAGGGCACTAAAACTCTGGCTGATGTGCAGGACGATGACGCTACCGGGGTTGAATTTGAGAACGTTGTCGATCTGGTCGCGAACCACTTTGGGCTGCTCATGCACCGGTATCGAGAAAAGCAGTCGTCCAGATTCCATGCGCCCACTCATATTATGGCGTTGCCGATGCCAGCCTGCAGGTTAGCGACTCAAGATAGGCTCTTCTTCCAAGTTGATCATCCGTTCTTGAAGCGACTCTTCATCCTCCGGCCACATTTCAAGTGGTCCACTATAGCCCGGATGCGTGCTCATCATCCACCGACCATGAATCTGATGTCCGTCCCATTTGCCCACATAAATGTAAGGGTATCCAACGTGGCCTGGACTCTGAGGTGAATAGGTGTACACCCGGGTCATCATCACGCCATCGTCGCCCTCATCGTATTCACCATCAAGGTTGAACAAGCCATCCTTATCGCTACCGTTTCCAAGGAAGTTCGAGCCATGAAAAGTAAGCGTGATGTTCTCGGTGATGCGCAAACCGTCTTGGATGGATTGTCCAAGCCAGGGGCCGCTACAGGATGTTAGCTCTCGCACATGTCTATTTTGGCTCACTGAGTCACAATGAAGCCTCAAATGATTCGTGTAGGGTTACTTGGTTTCGGAACAGTGGGCGTTGGTGTGTTCCGCATGATGCGGGACAATGCGGATTCGATCACTCGGCATATCGGATTTCCCGCGACGATAACCCGGATCGGCGTACACGATTTGAGCAAGCCAAGGGAGTTCGCATTTGCAGGGCTGACCGACGATCTTCAATCGATTGTCAATGACCCTGAAATAGATGTTATTATCGAAGTCATTGGCGGTGTTTCACCAGCCCGCGAGCTGATTGAAACGGCCCTTAACAACAAGAAACACGTCATCACTGCCAATAAAGAGCTGATCGCCAAACACGGGGCTGCATTAATGAAGAAAGCCGCCGGGCATTCTCTTGATCTCCACTTCGAGGCTGCCGTTGGCGGTGGAATCCCGCTGGTGCAGCCCCTTAAGCATCAGCTAGCGGGCAACGATGTCCTGAAGATGATGGGCATCTTGAATGGCACCACTAATTACATTCTCACCCAGATGGCGGAAAAGAAGCAAAGCCTTGACGTAGCGCTAAAAGAAGCGCAGGAACTTGGTTACGCCGAGGCGGACCCAACTTCTGATGTTGAGGGATTTGATGCCCAATATAAGCTTGCGATCTTGAGCACGATTGCCTTTTCTCAAGAAATCCCGGTTGACGAGGTCTATCGAGAGGGCATCATGAAAATCACCGCCGACGATATTCACTTTGCCCGAATCCTGGGATACCGAATCAAGATTCTCGGCATTGTTGAAGCCTTCCCAGAAGGGATTTTGGCCCGGGTTCACCCGGTCCTACTTCCCCGCCGGTTCCCGCTCGCAAATGTCCATGATGTATACAACGCGGTTCAAATCCGGGGTGATTTTGTGGGCGACGTGATCTTAAGCGGGCGCGGAGCGGGATCTGCTCCAACCGCATCTTCGGTCATTGGTGACCTCATTGATGTGGGCCGAAACATTCGTTTGGGTGGCGCGGGCAACGTCACCATGCCCGAATCGGACGGATTGCCTCTCCTCCCGATCGAGAAACTGGAGACCGCCTATTACTTGCGGATGCTAGTCGACGACCAACCCAAAGTATTGGGTAGCATAGCGACGCGCTTAGGTGAGTACGGGGTGTCTCTTTCGGCGATGGAAATGAGGGTTGTGAGCGAGAAGGATAAGATCGGCGAGATCGTTTTCCTTACCCATATTTGCAACGAAGGAATGTTCCGCAAAGCTATCTCCGTACTAGAAAGCGAACCGGTGGTTAAGGAGATTTGCAGTTGGATACGAGTGGAGAGCTAGTCGAAGATCGGTTTGCGCGACAACTCGCATTGCGGCTAGCCATCGGGGCCGCCGTGATTGCGCTCCTACCCTTCTTATTTGCAAATTTTATTGCTAAGCCGGCAGGCTCCACCTATGTTGGGATGCAAACGGCCATTGATGACAACATGGTCTATGCGTCATGGATGCATCAAGCGGCTGAAGGCAAGTTCTTCTTCGAGAATCGCTTCGCGGTAGAAGATCAACCGGGATTAACCATTAACATCTGGTTTTTGGTTCTGGGCTGGGTATCGAAGTTGCTCGGAACTTCGTGGACGTTAGCCCTAACGAGGGCAGGATTTGGTGCGCTTGCCGTTTGGCTCCTCCATCAGCTCGTTCGCCGAATCACTCCCGATCCCTACCTTCAAAAGTTGGCCACAACAACGGGCGCAATCGGCGGGGGAGTTGGATTTCTTGCTTGGCAAACGACTGGAGTTGACTTCAGTACCAGCCATTTCCTGAAGAGTTTGCTCGGCGGACACTTACCCACAGATGTGTGGCAGACCGAGGGCTTTTTCTTCCCGTCCCTGCTGGTGAACGGACTCTTCATGGTCAGCCTGTGCCTGATTCTCTTCATCTTTCAATGCGTTCTCGATGCACGTACGTCGAAGAAGCCTGTCATTCCAGGGGCTTTAGCGTTCCTCGTGCTCATGAACATCCATAGCTACGATGTTCTTCTGGTCGCTCTCGTCCTCGTTGGGTTTTTGGTGAGCTTGGTTGCCTCCAAACATGTTGACGGAAGGTGGGTTGGTCGAGTGGTTTGCATGGGGCTCGGCGCCATTCCTTCCGCTCTTTGGTTTCTCTACGTCCTCAAAACGGATACCGTCTTTCAAGCTCGCGCCGCCACCGAGACATTTGCCGCCGACGGTCGAGCCATCATATTTGGTTATCTACCGCTGATCTGCCTTGGAATCTACGGATTCCTCAATGCCAATAAGGAGCAGCGAAGTAAGATCGGCGTTGGCCTTGTCGGAGTGCTCCTCTTGACAATATTCGTTCTTTCCGGTCAAGCCGGATATATGGTGGGGCTACCGCTTTGGATTGTTCTCCTCGCTCTTTCTGTTGCCGCGGCCGCCCTTATTGGCGGAGAGACTCCTGGCTTGAAGCTCTGCACCGCTTGGGCTAGCGTTGGTTTGATCGCGCCCTTTTTCCCAGCTCTGTTTCAACGAAAACTCGCGATGGGGCTTTCAGTCCCATGGGGAGTCCTGGCGGGTCTCGGGCTTGGAGTGCTCTTTACCACCCGAGAACGGGGTGTAAGGAACCTCGTAGCCGCATTCGGCCTCCTACTTCTCGCGGGGAGCTCGGTGCAATGGTTTACCCGCGAGCTGACATTTGCGAAGGGAGAATACGGGTCGACCTTACGCCATCCCATCTACCTGTCGCCCGAAGTCACGCAGATACTGGCCGAGATTGAGAAGATGCCAGGTCGAAAAATAGTTCTTGGGTTTCCCGGAGCAATGGGTTACCTCCCCGATCTGAATCCCTACGCCACGGGACTAGCCGGAGCCACAACTTATGCCGGACACTGGAGCGAAACCCCAGGATACTCGAGCGGCAATCCGTCAAAAGTTAATCAGGCGACGGCATTCTTTCTTGCGAGAATGTCTGACGATGAACGGCGCGCGTTTATCGAAACCAACAAGATCGACCTCCTCATCGCCCCGATGCCGGAAGCCTATCCCGAACTTGCCCAACAAGGAAATCCGCTGGCTGATGTTCGGAGCTTGGGTGAAGTCTTGGCGGGGGGGAGCCAGTTTGTTTTGGTCCGAGTTCGGCAGCAAGTCACGACCCCGCAATCAGACAGATAGACGTTGGCAACATTGCGTTAAATCTCCAGCGCCTGCTTCTGAGCCAGAATCAGCTCATCAACACCCTTCTTAGCGATCTTGAGCATTTTGCCCAAAGTATCCACCCCGAACGGATCGCGCTCGGCTGTTCCCTGAATTTCCACAAACTTGCCCGACTCCGTCATCACGACGTTCATGTCCGTATGAGCCGTCGAATCCTCTTCGTAGTTCAGATCCAGAACTTCTGCTCCACGGACGATCCCGACGCTTACCGCTGCCATTGGCTCAAACAAGAGAATGTCCTTGATCATCCGTTGCTTGATCATCCAGCGCATGGCGTCATAGGTCGCGACATAAGCCGCCGTGATCGCGGCACAGCGCGTTCCCCCGTCCGCCTGAATCGCGTCGCAGTCGAGCGAAATGGTTCGCTCCCCCATCTTCTCCAAATCAACCACCGCGCGCATCGAACGACCAATCAAACGTGAGATCTCAAGCGAGCGACCATTTGGCTTCATCGGATCGCGGTTGTTGCGTTGACGCCCGCTTCGAGCAAGCATGTTGTAGTCGGAAGTCAGCCAACCTGATCCCTGATTCTTCATAAAGGGCGGGACGCGATCCTCGACCGTCGCCGTGACGAGCATATGAGTGTCGCCCATCTTGATCAAGCAAGAGCCCTCGGCATACTTAGAAACGCCTCGCTCTATCGTGAAAGGTCTTAGTTCATCGTGCTGTCGGCCATCGGTTCGCATCCCGATATTGTGGACCATTCGTACGCAAACCGGCTTCAGTCGTTCAAAATCGTAGGCGGTGAGCGCGCGAACCCCAATGCTTCAGCAGTATTTCCGCATCAAGGCCGAGCAGCCGGGTGTCATCTTGGCCATGCGCGTGGGAGATTTTTACGAGTTTTATGGCGAAGATGCCGAAATTGCTTCGGCTGCGCTTGAAATCACCCTGACGGGTCGAGATGACGGACCGGGAAACCGCGTGGCGATGGCCGGTGTTCCCTACCATTCGGTTGAAAAGTATCTCGCGAGGCTCGTGCAGAAGGGGTTGAAAGTCGCGATTTGCGATCAACTCGAAGATACCAAGCAAGCCAAAGGCCTAGTCAAACGTGGAATCACGCGGGTGCTCACTCCCGGCACCGTGATGGAAGATACGATTCTCACGGCGGGCAGTAATAACTTCCTCGCGGCCATTTGCGTTCAGGATGGCAAAGCCGGACTCGCGGTTCTTGATCCAAGCACCGGCGAGTTTCTCGTTACCGAAATCGCGGGCGATGATTTGCAAGAGAGACTTCTGCAGGAGCTCGGAAGAATCCGGCCCTCGGAGCTCCTTGTGGGTCCTCAGATGGAGGGTTACAGCCAAGTTGCCCAGCAAGGCTTAGGTTCATCGGTGCTAAACCGCGACACCCTCACACCTGAGCGTGCCGCCCGAAAGCTCCTTCAGCAGTTTGAAGTGAAGAACCTGCAAGGCTACGGAATTGAGGATAAGCCAAGCGCGCAAGTGGCCGCTTCCATGATCCTGGGCTACGCCGAACAGAACCACCTCAGCCTCGGCCATGTTCAGGGGCTTGCTAGCTATTCGGTCGAGGGCTTCATGCGCCTGGATATTGCCTCCCGCAAATCGCTTGAGCTCACCGAGAACATGAGCGATCGGTCCCGCAAGTTCACGTTGCTCAGCATCCTTGATGAAGGCAAGACTCCCATGGGATCAAGGCTATTGCGAAGGTGGATCGAACAGCCTTTGCTCTCAAAAGAAGACATCACCAAGCGATACGATGCCGTCGAGCGCTTCATCACTCAAGGAATCGTGCGCGGAGACTTGCGCGATGCCCTTAAAAAGGTTCAGGACATCGAGCGACTAGTCGGGCGCGCTGCAACAGGGCTCAGCGGCCCGCGTGACTTGGCTGCTCTAAGAAACACACTGTTCGCTCTGCCCGAGCTAGAGGAGCCGCTGAGAAAGGTTGGCCTCGGGCGCATACAAGAACTCCGCGAACAAATGCACGATCACCGCGATTTGGGTTTGATGCTGGATCGCGCGATCGTTCCCGACCCGCCCCACTCGGTGCGAGAGGGAGGAATCTTCCGAGAAGGCTTCGATCTGGAGCTCGACAAGCTACGCAGCCTTTCCCGAGACGGCAAATCCTTCATCGCTGCCCTCGAAACCCGCGAGCGAGAGCGAACCGGAATCAACACGCTCAAGGTTGGCTTTAACTCAGTGTTCGGTTATTACCTCGAAGTGAGCAAAACCAATCTGGACAAGGTGCCCGAAGATTACATCCGCAAGCAAACCACTGCCAACACCGAGCGTTTTATCACGGCGGAGCTCAAGGACCACGAATCGGCCGTGCTCGGCGCCGAGGAGAAGTCGCTCCATCTTGAAGCCGACCTGTTCAGCCGCCTGAGAACCCGTGTCGCCGAGCAGAGCCAAGTCCTTCTCCAAACCGCCCGCGCCCTTGCCGAAATCGATGCCCTCGCTAGCCTCGCCGAAGTCGCAGCTTTGCGTGGCTACACCAAGCCCGAGATCACCGAGGAAGACATTATTGAACTCAAAGACGCCCGTCATCCGATCGTCGAGGCCAACTCCATGCGCTTTGTGCCCAACGACACGCATATGGGCGAAACCCGTGTAATGATTCTTACCGGGCCGAACATGTCGGGCAAGTCCACGTTCCTGCGCCAGACCGCTTTGATCGTGCTGATGGCTCAAATCGGTTCGTTTGTGCCCGCCAAAGCCTGCCGAATCGGCCTTTGCGACCGCATCTTCGCCCGCATCGGCGCGAAGGATGAGTTGGCGCTCGGGCAATCTACGTTTATGGTCGAGATGGTGGAAAGCGCGAACATCCTGAACCACGCCACCGCCAACAGCCTCGTCATTCTCGATGAAGTCGGCCGCGGAACTTCAACCTATGATGGCCTCGCCATAGCGTGGGCGATGGTGGAGTATCTCGCCGGGGTGGGCGCGAAAACCATGTTCGCCACCCACTATCACCAGCTTAACGCCCTGAGCGAGCAAATGCCCGCCGTCGGCAATTTCCGCGTCGCCGTCGAAGAAACCGGCGACGAAATCATCTGGACCCACCGCGTTCTCCCCGGCGGAACTGACCGTTCTTACGGCATCCACGTCGCCCGGATGGCGGGAGTGCCGCCCAATGTCCTCAGCCGCGCTTCGGTGATATTGGGCGAGCTCGAAAGCAAAACCGAAGCCCCCGTCGCCGTCCACCGCGAGCGCCTCCAACTCACCCTCTTCGAAGCCGAAGAACCGGAAATGGTGAAAGCCCTCAAGCAAGTAGACGTAAACCGCCTCACCCCCCTCGAAGCGCTCATGCTGGTCTCCGAGTGGCAGAAATCATTACCTTAACCCCGATGGCTAGTTTAGAACCCACCGGGCACTAGGCAGGCTTATTCGAATCGGACCCAGAAGCTAAAGCTTCCCCAATCCATCGGCTGCCCCTCCGCTGTGTTTCTCACTAACCCATAAAACGATCGTGTGGAACCGCGATCCACTTGAGTGTGGAAGTTCTCAGTCCCATCCAGATCGGATGTTGAGGTTGACGAGCCTTCATAGAGCCGCGCCTGAGCCCCAAACTCCAACACGTCGGGCGCGTTGGGGTTGATGCCGCCCTTCATATCCACCTCGAGGCGAAGTTCCCCGCCGCAGCGACCCTCCCAATAAAATCGATTCAGAAACTGGCCGTCTACATAGGTCCAGGCCACGAGATTGTCCGCAATCATCCACTCGTCACGCCCAAACGCTTCGTAATCGTTCATTCGCAGCTCACCGCGGATGGTCACAAGCCCAGTCAGCCCCGAATCTTCCACCGGCGCGGGGGTCTCGGCGGGACGAACGCTCATATCGTGAACATCGAGCCCCTTTTTCAACTCCATCACGAAACTGCCAGGAGCCTCAGGCAGGCCCTGCACCACCTCATTGATCGTCTTAAAATCTCCAAACTGGATCCTTTTGTTTCCCATCCCGCAACTTTACCCCTTGC
>JBEBHJ010000052.1:0-26991 GCA_040081075.1 Fimbriimonadaceae bacterium
CGGAGCTCACGCAAACGTACACTTGGGAGGTCTACCCCTAGACCGTGAGAGTCTCGCGCAACATTTACTGGATCGCCCCGCTACTGCTTTGCGGCTGTTGCGGAGTCTTTGGCGTGGGATCATTTTTGCGCGATGAGAGACTGCTAGCTGCTAGCTGGGAGGGCGACCTTGCCAAGGTTCGGAACCTTGTGCGATTTGGAGCTGATGTTAATTTTCAAGAGGACACTGGGAAAACCCCAATCTGGGGGGCTGCCGTTAACGGGCATGTTGAGGTTGTCGAGTTTCTTATATCGTGTGGCGCAGACATATTACGCAAAAACGACAAGGGCCAAACCGTTCTTGACGATCACATTGACCCCAACATGCGGTCATTATTGACCCGCGCCATCCAGCAAAGGAAGTAACCTTCATTTAAGGCAGCTCCGCGTCCTCGCGCCACATTGATTGGTCGTGCCACATTCGCAATGTGGCTCCTCGTGTAAACTCCGCTTGCTAGTAGGTTAGTTTATGAGAGAACGGTGACATCGTGAAATGTGTTTTATGAACCACTGGCGCGTGTCGAGAGGGAGTTTTGGAGCCACATTGCTAATGTGGCACGAGGTGCGCGGAGCTCACCCAAAAGCCGGAAGCAGTTTAAAGACGCAGAGTTCAAAGGAGGCGGGCGATGATGGGAATGTATTATTGCATTGACTTCGTCGCGTCCTCCTACAGAGAATCTGGTGGCATTGAGGTGCCATTCGGCTGGCTTTTGACCCTAATGAGCGGAACTCCCTTTCTTACTCAATTCTATCTGATGTTCTTATGGAGGCGTGAACCCCGGGCAACCACTGGTCGCAGTTTCGTTGCGATTCACACCGCCATCGTGCTCGTGTATGCAATCCCGCCAGAACCGGTAAACGAAGAGTTGTTGATTGTGTTTTTCCTCGCCGGGTCATTACTTTTACTAAGCTCGATTGCCGTTGGCTTTTTAGCACTCAATGCCTACAGCAAGGAGATTAAGGAGTTCACCTGAGCGGGTTTTCAATGAGCTCCGCGCACTTCCCGCCACATTGGGTACTAGCTCTGTCGCGCCACATACCTCCCCTCCGCTAAGGCGAGCAGGCTTAACCCATGTGGCTCCTCGTTCATCACAAAAGCTCACTTAAGATGACGCCACACTACAAAAAACTTTTGCCCGCCGATACGACTCGCCTAAAACCGTATCTCCATCGGGAAAACGGCTTTTAGGACAAGGGCGGCTTGGAATTTACGGGCGTTGGGGTCGCCGAGGATGACGAAGTATTCGGCTCCCTTTGATCCGCTTTTCCTGAATGCCATGTAGGCGTTGGTATCTGAGCCGGTGCGCACCATTCGGCCGCTGATCGACATGTCTCGACCAATGTCGTATACCGTGCTGAGGATAGATTGGGTGGTGTTGGTGAAATGTCGGACATCTTGGAGCGAGAAATCGACCTGCCAGTTCCACGCCGGGCGGTAACTCACGAGACCCCGAACGCTACGGTACGGTTCGCCGGAGATATCGCCGAAGATAGCATCGACTTGCCAGTGACGATATCGGTCCCCGCGCGGCTTTTCCACACTAAGGAACAACGTGCGGTCGTGGGATCCAAAGAACTTCTCATAAGAGTAGGCAACATCGATATCAGTGCCATCTCTCAAGGTGGCAGAAGCCACGCCGGTTAGACCGCTTCGATAGGGGGCGTTCCCATCGTAGGTTCGGTAATCTTGGCCACTTAAAGCGAACTCTGTTTCCATAACTGCGCCCGTAGGGATTGTCCGCGTCTTATCGATGGAAAACGCAAAACCCTTGTAATTACGTTCTGGAGCAAACCCGAGTCGAGGCAAAAACTGGGGGCTAACTTGCTGATATTCCAAAACGCTCACGAGTCCATTTTTTGAGTAGAAGCCGCCCGTGTTAAAGCGACTCCCATTACCCAAAGCAGTGTCGCGAGTTAGCATATGTTGACCAAATAAGTTCCAGTTCCCGACTTGGTGGCCGACTGCCGCATAAGTGGCGGTGTTGTCGTTGGTGTCGTTTCCAGTGAGCGACGTCATGCCAAACGTCGCACTTGTAAAGGGGCTGAACTTGTGCTTGAGGATTCCCGCGAAGGAGTTCCGCACGCCGATGTCGACGGTATCGAGCATTGCAAAGTCAGACTTATCCCCAACTTGACCAAAGGTCTTGACTCCGAAATCAAATTTGTTTATACGTTGCGGCGCAAACAGAGGTGCGTCCATTGAGGTGCTGAAGTATTGACCGCCCTCAAGAAAGAACGGACGTGACTCTCCCGCCAGGCGTTCAAAGTAGCTGAAATCCAAGCTCAAGACTTGGTTCTCGATATTTCGGAAGTCGGGATTAATTGTGCCCACTAAGTCGATTCGGTCTGAGATTGACGTTTTGAGGTCGAGTCCGGCGTTTGCAATGGTATTTACCTTGTTGATGCCCCCGTAGCCAAACGGAAGCAGTTTAATGGATCGGCCATTTCCAGACTTCGGCAGATCGACATTGGTCCACGTTGGGATAAGGCTTGACTCTGAGTTTGTAAACCGCCAATCGCCCTGACGTTGGGTTTTTGAGTCATAGCGAACAACCTGAATTCGGGCGTTTCGCTTGCCGGATTCGGGCAAACGCATAACGCCCCAGGGAATCTGAGCCTCAACCTCGTATCCCGTTTCCGTGATGCGCCCATTCGCAAGGAACTCACCTAACCACTCGCGCTTGGCAGCACGACCACCGGCGATCCGAATGTCCGTCGCGCCCCGCGGATTTATTCCAAACGTGTTGAAGTTGGTCAGGCTTCCGAAAACATCAACAGCAAGGAACACCGCATCGTCCGACCTAAGGCTAACGTTTGAGCGATACTCGGTGGCTTTAAGTGATTTGGGATCCTTAGCGTCAAGCTTTGCCGCGAAGTAGATGAATTTGTCATCGTAGGCGATCCAAAATGTTCCACCTTCAGTCGGTTGCCCGGTCCGGCTGTCGAAAAATCCCGAACCACTTGGGATGCCGCCCCATTCTTCTGGGGTCACGTTCCCGTCGATTTTCGGCTTTGTTGCTATTTTTACGGCGGGTAACTCGTAGGGGTCTTTTTTGGACTCGTCTTTGGAAACAACGGAGGTCACACACAAGACCATCGGCAACGTGAAAAGGAGACGCACGGGGAGAAAATACGTTTCAGCTTGAGAATACGGTTCCTAAAGGGCCAAAACCTGTAAAAAGCGCACAGAATAACAGGGAGCAGACGGCATAGGCACGTGCATCTGATAGCCAGACATAATATACAGATGAAGAAACTTGGATTTGCCGTTGCCGTTTTAACTGTTCTTGCCTGTGGAGGCACAAACCTCAACCCGATTGCGCCCCCTGTCATTAACAACCTATCGGTGAACTCTGCTTCGGCGGGAAGCCCTGATTTGCTCATCCAAGTGAATGGCGAGGATTTCTTGCCAGGCGCGGTCGTGCGGTTCAATGGCAATAACAAGAGTTCCTTGCTGATCAGTTCAAGCGCGATTACGGCAACGATTCCGGCGGCCGATATGGCCACGGCGGGGGTATTCCCGATCACGGTGAAAAACCCCGACGGAACGGTATCGAACTCAAGTGATTTCACGGTTAACTAACAGTTAACTAGTGGCTTAGATTCGCTTCAACTTGAAGGCGACATCGGTTAGTATGCCCCCGGTGGCAACTTGTGCTGCCCCTTCGGCGTAGAGGGTCTTGCACGTCTTGGGTTCAATGTAAAATCGGTAAGGACTAGTGGTCTTCACGGTCTTATCCGTGATGGTGCCAGAAACCAGGTAGGCAGGTTTACCATTCCAAGTTTTTGAGCCGAGGAACTGGTAGGTTACGGCAGCTTTCTTGGCGCTCAAGTCGATCATGCTCTTCCAAGTAGAGCCGACCGATACGGGCTGCTCGGGAAACGTAACGTCGGAGGTGCCAGTGTTTCCTTCAGACGGCACCGCTTGCCCATTTACTTTGCTGCCGAGCAACTGATTTTGAGGGCTTCGCAGAAAGCTGAGATTGAGCTTGGCAACGCTTTTCAGTTCGTCACTCAGTTTTGCGTATTCGCCGGTTCCTTTCGCGCTAATCACCGCGAATTTCATGTTCCACCATGTATTGTTACCCTCCCTGGCGGCGGCTTTTTCCGTCAGTTTCATCTTCATTGAAACATTACCGATCTTGGCCGGGCCCCTCATGCTGAAGGCTAAATCGTAGGTATACACCGTGCCCACCGGAACCTTGATTTCAAGTTTCGTTTGGGGCGCGTGAAGAAGAAGCAAACTAAGCATAGATAGATTCTAGCGTACCGACCGCCTTCGGCAATGAAATACTCGAAACCCCGCCGAATCGGAGGAGCCAGCGGGGCCAAGATTTTGGTTACTTCTTTGAAAAGCTCATGGAGAACGTGCCCATTTGAGGGTCGCCCTGCTTTACCGAAAGTTTTTTGCCATCGGCGCTCATCGTCAAGTTAGGTGGCGCTTTCTGCCCCTGGGCTTCCATAACGACCTTGACGATGGACCCTTTCATCGACCATTTGCCTCTTTGCGCTTTCGTGGTGCCATCTGGTGCCTTGGCGGATACGGCGCAAGTGTGATCCGCTTTGAACGAGAATACGAGGCCTTCCATGCTCTTCTTGAGCATGCCCACGAGTTGCTCGGCCGAGCCCTTTTGCTTCGCCATTTCCGCCTTAGCTTTCGCCGTTGGAACGTAACTTATGGTGGAAGGAATCACTTGCCAATTCCCCACCAGGGCCTTTTCGAGCTTTTGGGCAGAGGCTGAGGCGAGGGCGACGATAAATAAAGATGCGCAAAGAATTTGTTTCATGGATTAGTTGACCTTGTCTTTTTCAGGAATCGTAACGGATGCAGAAGCGCCTTCACTTAGGCTTGCCGATGCCTTGCCGCCCTTCTTACCTTCCCACAGAACGCCAACGACGATGAGCAGTAGCCCAACACCGCCCGCCCAGGGGAAGAACCATTTTAGCGCTTGCAGCACGACGGCACCAAGCCAAAGCAAGACCGCCGCCGACAACACGAGGATTCCGACATAGATCAAACGATTCTTTGGCATCAACATACCAGACGACAAAACGGGGCATCGGGTTGCACGAATCCGACGCAGGTATCCTTTAACTTCAGCTAACTCATGACTTCCGCCCTATTTAGACCCGAAGAACTTGCCGATGTTTCGTGTCCAAAGCGCGAGCGCGGCACCTACTTCGTACAAACATGGGGCTGCCAAATGAACGAAGAGGATAGCGAGCAGCTTGCGCTCCATCTTCAGACCATCGGGTTTCGCCGCACAAGTTCTATGCTGGAAGCCCATGTGATCCTTCTCAACACGTGTTCAGTCCGCCGTAAACCTGAGGATAAGGCCTTTTCGATGCTCGGCGAGCTTGCAATCCTCAAGAAACGTCGGCCTGAAATTATAGTTGGTGTGTGCGGCTGTATGGCACAACTGCGAGCCGACGAAATTCGTCAGCGTGCTCCCTTCGTAGATTTCGTCCTCGGCACGGGTGATATCAGCAAGGTTGGGGGGCTCGTGGAGGAGGCAGCTCAGAGCCGGCGATTTGCCAAGCGGGTCGAACTGCCGTCCAGGAAAGGAGCAGTTGTCACGGATGTCCCCTTGCGCAAGGTCGACCGCTCGGCCAAACTCAAAGCGTTTGTTCCGATCCAGTATGGATGCGACAAGTTCTGCACGTTTTGCATTGTCCCCACCACACGTGGTCGCGAGCGTAGCCGAGCCACTCACGAAATCATCCAGGAAGTCACGCAACTTGTAGACCGCGGCACGCGTGAAGTCACTTTGTTGGGCCAGACCGTCAACTCATATGGAAAGAACTTGCTGGAAGGCCGGGTTCCATTTAGCCAACTCCTCAAGGAACTTGCCGAGATCGACGGGCTCAAACGGATTCGGTTTATGAGCCCCTATCCACGCGATTTCAAGCAAGACTTGATCGCCACGATGCGAGATTGCCCAAAGGTGCCCGAGCATGTCCACTTACCGTTACAGTCTGGCGATAACGATGTTTTGGCGGCGATGCATCGAGTTTACACACGCGAAAGTTTCTTGGAGATTGTTCGCGAGCTTCGCGCCGCTATGCCCGGAGTTGGGCTGACCACTGACATCATTGCTGGCTTCCCTGGCGAGACCGAGGAGCAGTTTGAAAACACACTCTCGCTGCTTGAAGAAGTTCGGTTCGACGGGGCTTACTCGTTCATCTACTCGCCCCGCCCCGGAACTCCAGCCGGAGAAATGGAACAGGTGCCCATTCATGTGCGCAAGTCGCGCGTTGATCGGCTGATCGCTCGACAAAACGAGATCACAATCGAAAACAACGCACGTTGCTTGGGTAGAACTTTCGAAGTCCTCGTTGAAGGCCCATCCCCCAAGAACCCCTCCACGCTACAGGGGTACTCGAGGGAGTGGCGAATGATGCATTTCGAAGGCTCTCCGGAGCTGGCCGGAGAACTCGTAAATGTTGAGGCCACCGAAGCCCATCGCTGGGGCTTGATGGGGCGTTTGGTTTAAGTTTTCAGCCGATTTTTTTGACTTCGGCGATCACGTCATTTTCGTTGGGGATGCATTGCAACTCCAAAACCCTCGAATACGGCGTTGGAACGTTTAGTCCACCGACGCGACCGACCGGGGCGTCCAAATCATCGAAGCAATCTTGGCTGATTCTAGCTGCGATTTCCGCGCCGAAACCTCCAGACTTCCAATCTTCGTAAACCACAACCGCGCGATGGGTCTTGCTTACTGAGTTGTAAATCGTCTCGGTATCAAGCGGCAACAGCGAACGAACATCGACCACTTCAGCGTTGATTCCCTCTTCGGCGAGCTTCTCCGCCGCGGCAAGACAAACGTGAACCATTCGGGAATAGCAAACGAGGGAAATATCGGTTCCCTCTCGGGCGATTCGGGCTTTACCGAATGGGATGACGTAGTCGACGTCGTCAGTCACTTCGCCTTTCATCGCGTAAAGGCCAGGATTCTCGGTGAAAATGACCGGGTTGTCATCGCGAATCGCGGCTTTGAGCATTCCCTTCGCGCAATCCGGTGTTGCCGGAGCAACGACCTTCAGCCCTGGAACGTGAGCGTACCAACCTTCCACCGAGTGACTATGCTGAGCGCTAAGCTGATTTGCCGCACCACCGGGGCCCCGGATTACCAGCGGAACAGAAATCTGACCATCGGTCATGTAATGAATCTTGGCGGCATGGTTGATGATTTGGTCAAGGGCCAGAATAGAAAACGACATGGTCATCATTTCAACCACGGGGCGTAGGCCCGTCATGGCGGCACCCGTGGCCATTCCAACGATTCCTGGTTCCGTGATTGGCGTGTCGATAACTCTTCGACCGACGCCATCTTGAATCTCCGGATGGGGCGGGAGGTGAAGCCAATCGGCGGTACTTTGACAATATTTCTCGAAAAGGCCATCCGTTACTCGGAATGTCCCTTTGTATTTGCCGATGTCTTCGCCCATGATAAATACATTTTCATCACGGTCCATTTCTTCCATCAGTGCGAGGCGTACAGCCTCACGGTAGGTCATCGTGGTGCTGCTCATTAGTGTCCTTTCTCCGGCTCCATGTCGGTGTAAACGTTGCTATAGACTTCTTCAATATCGGGGTGCGGAGATTTTTCGGCGTCTTCGTAGACCTTTTCCGCCTTTTCCAGTTCCTCGGCATCAACTTGATCCATTTCGGCGCGGGTCATCACGCCATTATCTTCCAAATACTTCTCGTACAAGAACAGGCAATCCCGTTTTGCCATTTCGTCTTCTTCAGCCTTCGTCCGGTAGAGCTGGCGATCGTTATCGGCGGCCCCGTGACCCACTGTTCGCCACGTCATCGCCTCAACCAAACATGGTTTTGAGGTTTCCCGGCAGCGATCGATGATGCGTTTGGAATCTTTCAGCACCTGAACCATATCGTGCCCATCTACGCGCTCGTAGTCGTGCTTGAAAGGAAAACCACGCTTGTAAAGCTCAGGATCGGCTGCATGGCGTTCCAGCGCCGTACCCATAGCGTATAGGTTGTTCTCTATGATGAAGATAATCGGCAGTTCCCAGAGCCCGCACATGTTCATCGTTTCAAAGAAGACTCCGGCATTCGAAGCACCATCACCAAGATAACAAAGGGTTACTCGGTCCTCCTTGCGATACTTGGCGGCGAGAGCAAGCCCGCCCGCCAGCGCCGTATGGCCACCAACAATGCCCCAACCCCCATAAAACTGATTGGCAATATCGTAAAGGTGCATCGAACCACCCTTGCCCCGGCTCAAGCCACCGCTTCGACCCATGATCTCGGCCATAGTTGCCGTTGGGTCGGATCCGAGTTGCAAGGCATGCCCGTGATCGCGGTAGGCGGTGATGACATAGTCATAGCCCTTGCGGATGTTGTTTAACCATCCTACGGCAAGGGGCTCCATGCCGATGTAAACGTGAAGGTATCCGCCGGCTCTTCCCTGGCGATAGGCGAAGTTGCACTTCTCTTCAAAGTGGCGAAGGTAGACCATCTCGCGATGGTAACGAATCAAATCTTCTTTCGGGGCGACAAGATCGGTTGCTGTAGCTTGTTTGGGCACGCAATTTCCTCTAAAACGAATTTGAGCAGCCGCTGCGCCTTTGAAGCGTGCCGAACGGATATGATTGTGGCTGATTTGGCCTCAGGCGTGCCGAACCAGAACGATATCGGCTCCATTATTCACGTGGTTTTGCCGCTCCCCACCATCAACTTCAACGTAGTCTAATGGGCCCTCACCATGATAAGTCAGGATGAACCGACCGTGTTCATCGCTAACGGCATAAACCAATCCGCCCGCGATGTTTTGGGGCGGAAAGCCGATAACTCTGACTTTCGCAACTGGTTGACCGTTGATGGTCTCAACCCGACCTTTGATGATTCCCACATCAATAGTTTACGATGCTTGCTTGATTTGCTCTTCGGTCAGCAGGATCGGGTGCTTTCCGTCGGTTACGCCTGCGGGCAAAATGACTCGCTTGATATCAAGGTTTGAAGGCACTTCGTACATCACATCCAGCATGATCTGCTCGATGATTCCGCGCAAGGCTCGGGCGCCGGTCTTTCGCTTGATCGCCAAAGCCGCGATTTCAAGCATTGCACCGGGCTCGACGATGAGCTCAACGTCGTCCATCTCGAAGAACTTTGCGTATTGTTTTAGAATCGCGTTCTTTGGCTCGCAGAGGATTCTCACCAGAGCTTCCTCGTCAAGTTGATCGAGCGTTGAAATCACCGGTAGACGCCCAATGAACTCGGGGATGAGGCCGAACTTCAACAGGTCGTCGGGTTGTAGTTGCCGCAGAACGTTGGTATCGCGCTCGTTCTTGCTTTCGGGATTCGAACGAAATCCGATCGTGTTATCCTTCATTCTGCGCCGGATAATCTCTTCCATCCCTTCAAATGCGCCACCGCAGATGAAGAGCACGTTGCGCGTGTCGATGGAAATGTACTCCTGCTGAGGATGCTTACGGCCGCCTTGCGGGGGCACATTGGCGTGGGTTCCCTCAAGAATTTTCAGGAGCGCTTGTTGTACGCCTTCTCCGCTCACGTCGCGTGTGATTGACGGGTTATCGCTCTTTCGACCGATCTTATCGATTTCGTCGACATAGATGATTCCCCGCTCACACAAGTCTTTCGCATTCTTCGAATCCAATGATTCAGCGGATTGCCATAGCTTTAGCAAGATGTTTTCAACATCTTCGCCAACGTAACCTGCTTCAGTTAGGGTCGTCGCATCCGCAATCGCGAAGGGGACATTCAACATCTTCGCCAAGGTTTGGGCGAGAAGCGTTTTGCCCGAGCCAGTTGGGCCAACCATCAAAATGTTTGATTTTTGCAGTTCAACATCGTCTGATTTGTCGTTCGTTCGCTTGTAGTGGTTGTAAACGGCGACGGCGAGAGATCGCTTAGCCATTTCTTGACCCACCACGTAGTTGTCAAGGAATTCGACGATCTCACGAGGCTTTGGAACCTTCTTGCCCGCAACTGAACCCAAGCTCTTGGATTTTTCGGGCGCGGCTGTGACCGCAGCGGCTCCGGCCATCGGGCGATCCCCATCGGCGCTGAGAATATCTACACAAAGGTCAATGCAGTCGGAACACACCGCTCCGTGCAAACCTACGATCAGTTTCCTGACCTGGTCTTTCGCCTTTCCACAAAGGCAACATTGATCGCGGCGTTCCGGTGTTTTCGACATAGCTTCCTTAGGATTATCGTGCGCTGCGTTCCAAAACTTTATCTACAAGTTTATATTCTAATGCTTCTTGGCTCGACATCCAGTAATCTCGATCGCAATCTTCTTTGATTTTGTCGATTGGATGACCCGTATGAGTCGCCAAAATTTCAAAAATAGTTTGGTTTGCTCGGTTGAATTCTTTAATCGCAACGTTCATATCGGCGATTGTTCCCCGAGTGCCGGCGCTGCCCTGGTGAATCATTACTCGAGCATTTTTCAGTACGTGTCGCTTTCCTTCGGCTCCGCCCGCAAGCAAAACCGCTCCCATAGAAGCGGCCATTCCCACGCAAATCGTGGCTACGGGCGCCTTGATAATCTGCATGGCATCATAGATCGCCAATCCCGCATAAACGGAACCGCCGGGGCTATTAATGTAAAAGTCTATTTCCTTGTCTGGGTCTTCCTTCTCCAAGAAGAGGAGCTGGGCGACGATGGTGTTAGCTACGTAATCATCCACTTCGGTCCCCAAAAACACGATGCGGTCCTTGAGCAACCTTGACCAAATATCGTAGCTTCGCTCACCGCGCGAAGTCTGTTCAATAACATACGGGGTGCCCATGAAACCTAGGCGATCATTGCGAGAATCCATTCTTTCCATTACTCCTTTTTGTTTTCGGTCGTTTGACGTTGGGAAGTTACCTCAAAACTGGGAGGTTTTCGTGCGACTCAATGCCGCACAAAGGCTTGCACTATGGCAGGGTTCCCGAGATTTGCCAGTGCGCATCTATTGAACGCTCGGTAAACATGGCATCCTCATAATTTGCATTTATGGCGGGCATCGTTTGGATGTGGACGTTTGCTCGCTCCGTCCAGCCGATGTAGCGAACCCAGTCGGAACCCTCGTCGATGTCGAATAGGACGACGCGGTCAGGAGCGTTTCCAATAAGCATTGCGCTCCCACTCTTCGATAGGCGCTTAAATTGGTCTGGCAAAAGCACCCAACCGCGCTGATGCTGACCTTTCGCCCACCCAATGGCCAAGTCATAGTCAGGGAGTTTCGCAGCAAACTCTGCCGCGAACCGATTCTTGGTTGAAGCCACCATAACAACGCCACTCCCCAATAGAACAAGCCCAGCGATCACGCCTAGCGCATTCCTCGTTGCCCGTTTAGTCAAACCTTGGGTCCCAAATCCTGCCCTCAACCTTCACCTTTTCGTCGGGTCCAAACTCGATTCCCTCATCCTCTAACATCTTCCGCTGAACAAGGGCCGCTGCCGCGTCTTTCTTAAATATCACAATTCGGCCGTCTTTGGCGATCACGCGCCACCAAGGAACGTCGTCGGGACATCGGCTCATCCAATTTCCGACAACCAGACCCGATACCGGATTCTTCAACGCCTGACCCAATGCACCATAGCTGGTCACCCGCCCTTCAGGAATGGCGCGAACCATCTCGTACACAGTTTCCGGTCCGCCGTTTATCATCGGTACCCCATTATTTTCAGCAATCGCCAGGCTTCGTCCCATGGCGATCCCTCGTCTTCATGTTGGAACATCGCATAGACGTCCTTCCCGGCGGCAAGACCCTTTGCGAACCATTCCGCCCAAATCTCTAGTTCTTTATCTGTGTAAGTTTCGCGGCGCATCCTTGCATAAATAACAGGGCCGGTATCACGCATCACTCCACGTGTTTCGTCATTATCGGAGGCCACGTACGCAACATTTTTCGCCTGCATCATTGCCGCAACTTCGTCGTTATCCCAGGTCTCGTTTCGCCATTCAATTCCCCATGGAACTAAGGCTTCACTGCCTTCAGCCTTCAATGGCAACTCCTCCAAAAAGGAGATAAGGCGCTCATCACTTCGCTTCATATTTGGAGGAAGCTGAATGTAGATGCAACCTACAAGGCCCGCATCGAGCACCGGTTTCAAGCGCTTGATAAAGAACTTTACTGAATCAATGCACTCTGGCTTTAGCCGCCGCAGGTGACTCACATCGCGGTGCATCTTGAACGTGTATTTGAAACCCGACGGGGCTTGCTTCGCCCAATTGTTGGCGGCGTTTTCCGGGGGCATTCGGTACCAAGTAGAATCCATCTCCACTGTGTTAAAGTTTTCACTGTAAAACTTAAAGAAATCCTTCGCTTTTAGATCGGCGGGGTAAAACCGCCCTTCGCCTTGCCAGGGCTTGTACGAAAATCCAGATAGACCGACATAGAGCGCCATTTTCAAAGTCTACAACTTCTCGCAACCAAAAGAGATCAAAGAGAGTCAAAATATCTTAGATGTCTCGATTTCTTGCGCTTGTTGGCCTTTCTCTCACTATCACGGTTACTCATGCGGATATGTTTAAGCCGAGCAAGGCCGACCAGGTGAAGCTGGGGCTCCAAGCGGCCCAGGAAATCCGAAAAAAGGAGAAGATTCTTCCCGCAACTGATCCAAGAGTTATCGTTTTGCGTCGCATTGCCGAAAAGGTTTTGAAAACGGTCGATGACTCCAAAGAGCCTTGGAAATACAGTTTTGATGTGGTTGATAGTAAAGAAGTGAACGCGTTTGCCCTTCCTGGGGGCCCAGTCTTTTTCTTCACTGGCCTCCTCAATAAGCTAAAAACCGAAGACGAAGTTGCCGGCATCCTTGGCCACGAGATCACCCACAGTCGCAAGGAACATTGGGCTTATGCTTATGCCGATCAACAAAAGCGCGACCTGCTTTTGGCCGGGATCATGATTTTTGGACGAGTTGGAAGGACCGCCGGTGAGGTTTTGGGATTGAGCTCCGAAGTTCTGCTTGGACTTCCCTTCTCGCGCAAACATGAGAGCGAGGCCGATCGCATCGGGTTCACGATGATGACGGACGCGGGTTACAACCCCCAAGGCATAGTTGATGTTTTTGAATTTTTGAAAAAGGCGTCGAGTGGTCCTAAACCACCCGAGTTCATCTCTACGCACCCCGATGATGGTCGCCGGATCAATTCCATCAAGGATATGATCGCCGCGCAAAACCGAACTTACAAACCAATGGTTAAGCTACCATGGGATGCCACAACCTACAAGACCGCCCGCACGCTGCGCTGGCACTGGTAGTCAAATCAGCTAAACTCGCTGGATGTCTGCGCCGTCGCCCGAGAATCATTCGGTCTTTCGCAACACCCTACCATGGCACGTAGGGGTTTCCAGTTTTTGGTTTGCCACGAGCTTTAAGTGGTTCATCCTTTTCTTTCTGATGTCGGGCCAGGTGGACAGGCTCGTTCCTGGCGGCGAAAAGAACGGCTGGTGGGGGCTCATTGTTGCATTTGGGGCTCTGGAAGCCATGGTTGGACCTGGTCTCTACGGCTACCTCAGCGATCGATGCCGGTCGAGATTTGGGCGGCGACGACCCTATATCGCAATGGGAGCGGCATTCACAGTCCTCGCAATGCTCTTTCTTGGAGGGGCCAACCAGTTGTGGATGCTCTTTGTTGGCTACATCATCCTACAAGTTGGCGATGATATTGGCACCGGCCCCTACAGTGCGATTATTCCCGATTACGTCCCCAAAGAAGAGCGGGGACGTTCAGCGGGGATTATGGGGCTCATCAAGCTTTCGGCCCAGGTCGCGGCGGCTGTCACCGGTTACGTTGCAAAAGGCGACATTGTTCTGATCTATTCGCTAATGGCGCTCATGCACATTGCGACGGCTGTTTGGACCCTTAACACCCTAAAAGAAGTCCCATTCGATCAGACCATCCCTAAGGTAAAGTTTGACTTCTCATCGACCTTTCAATCCATCCTGACTCCTTTCCGGAGCGCGGATTTCAGGTGGGTTTGGCTCACAAGTTTTCTGAACGCGTTTGGGTTCTACATGATCCTGGTTTACGTTCGGAACTACCTCAAAGATGCGGTTCTAACCTTTCCCGAAGGAATGTCGGCTCAAGACATCGACAGCCAATGTTTGGTCAAATCCATCATGATTGCAGTCGTCATTTCCTTGGTTGGGGCGTGTTCGGCCATGGTAGCCGGCAAGCTCTCGGATAAGATTGGACGAAAGAAGGTCGTCATCTTTTCCGGGTGGATCATGTTTCTGGCTCTCATCCCGTTTGCGACGATTCCAAATTTTACCGTGATCATGGCGATGGCGGTTCCCTTCGGCATCGGGTACGGAGCGTATCTGTCCAGTGACTGGGCCCTGGTTACCGACGTGTTAGAGTCTGAAAACGAGTTTGGCAAAGAGATGGGCCTGTGGCAAATGAGCGTTGCCGCTCCCCAAGTAGTCTCGGGCCTACTGGGAAAGCTCGTCGATTCGTTGAACAATAGATACGATGGGCATCCGGGCTATACGGTTTTGTTTCTGATTGCCTCGTTTGGGTTCCTATTCGGGTCTACTCTCGTTAAGCGCATCAAGGGGTCTTCTTAGGTACGCTTTGAGCGCACGATGACCCTCATTCTATCGACCTGGGATAAGCCCGGAAAAGTCGCCATTGATGCCGCTTGGGCAGCCCGATCCGCCGGAGCCGATCTCAGGACCACCCTTGAGAAAGGGCTCGCCGCCGCCGAACTTGATCCAGAAATGGTCGCCATTGGGCTCGGCTCATTGCCCAATGCCGATGGTGAGCTTGAGCTAGACGCATCCATGATGGATGGCAAAGACTTGTCTTCGGGAGCAGTCTGTGCGGTCAGGGGGATCTGTCCGGTTATCAGTGTCGCCCGAAAAGTTATGGAGGAGACGCCTCATTGCATGCTAGCTGGGGAGCAAGCCCGCCGTTTTGCGATTGAGCACGGGTTCAAACCTCACAACTTGATGACCGGGCAAAACTGCGCGTGGTATCAAGAGTGGGCTGACCGCACAAATAAAGATGACGTCGAATACGTCCATTCTCTTACAGACCGGATCATGAACGAAGCCGACCATCACGGCGATACAGTTACCATGCTGGCCCTTGAATCGCCGGGTCATTGTGTTGCCGCGAGTGCAACGAGCGGACTTGCTTGGAAGCTGCCCGGGAGAGTTGGCGACTCCCCGATTATTGGGGCGGGCATCTATGCTGATGATGAAGTGGGCGCAGCGGGGGCAACCGGGTGGGGCGAAGAACTCTGGCGCAACATGTCCTCGTTCCGCACGATTGAATACATGCGGGCAGGCTTATCGCCACAACAAGCCTGCCAAAAAACCATTTCCGAGATGGTCCGACGCCGACCCCAAGCCGGGGAAACTATGAGCGTGGTTTTTGCGCTCTCAAACGACGGCGAGTTCGGAGCGGCAACCACCATGAACACGTTCCATTTGTGGGTTTGCCTTGATGGAAAGATGCAGTGTCTGGAAACTCATCCGGCTTGATCGGCTTATAATAAGTTAGATGAAATCGGCTCTATTCTTGGTGTTTGCTGCCGGCCTCACGTCGGCCCAGTTCGAAAGAGGGTCGAGCGTGACACCCGCCACTGGTCAAACGGGCCAACCGATTGATGGGCTTTCCGCCGAAGAACAGGCAACTTTTGCAAACGGCCGCAAACTCTTTTCCAAAGCGTGGGCAGCCGAGGGAAAAGCGTTCTTCAATTCGAACTCGTGCCTAACTTGTCATTCTGAACCTAACTTTGGCGGCTTTTCGCCGAGCCCGTTTAATCACGTGTTCTTTGTCGAAGATAAGAAGAATCCGGGCGGTATGGGCACGTTTTCATGGCTGGAACAAAATAGCGGACGCCTGGTGGGACAGCGCCTGCCCTTTGGCGATTACGAAGTAAGAAAATCCCAACCTCTTTACGGAGTCGGTCTACTTGAGGCAATTCCCGCATCAGAAATTCTGAAGCGAGCAGACCCTAGCGATGCGAACAAGGATGGAGTAAGCGGTCGCGCGCTGATGGTTGGAGACCAAATTGGACGTTTCGGATGGAAGGCTAACGTCCCTTCCGTGCTGGAGTTCACCAAGAATGCGTTTCATGCCGAGATTGGTCTTACGATTGGCAAGGGCAAAGGCTCAAATCTGCTGTCAGCGGACCATGTAAAGACCGTTTCAACCATGACGCGGTTGCTCGCTCCGCCGCAGGCTAAGAACGTCGTAGAAGCGGGCAAAGAGTTGTTTATGAAGATCGGGTGCGCCTCGTGTCACACGCCTGAGCTGCAGACCGGCGACACAGACTTGCCCGCCCTGAAGAACAAGAAGATCGCCCCTTACTCGGACATGCTTCTGCACGATGTCGCCCGAGGGAAACCAACTCTCACAACGTCGGGAATAGCAAGCCGCCGTGAGTACCGCACCCCGCCACTCTGGGGAATCGGAAGCATTGATGGTCCCTATTTCCATGATGGTTCGACAAAAACTTTGGAAGAAGCGGTCGATCGCCATGAGGGAGAGGCTCTGAGTATCCGAGATAAATATAGGAAACTCGGTGCGACTGATAAAAAGTTGTTGCTTGGTTTCCTGAAGGGATTGTAGAAAATCGAAGATTACATTATCTTTCTGCGCCCGTCGCGGTCAGACTTTCCAGAAAACGTGACGGACGAGGAAAGCGAGAAAGTGGCCGCTCACTTTGACCACTTGAATCGCTTGCTGAATGCCGGACATATTTTGTTGGCCGGTCGTACCATGGGCGATCACCCCTACGCCGTCGTCATGCTACGCGCTCGAAGCTACGCCGAGGCGAAATCATTTGTGGATGAAGATCCGGCAGTCAAAGCGGGGATCTTCGTGGCCGATTTGCTGCCTTTTCGCATCGCCCTTATGCACCAGTTCTTGGCGAGCCAAAGAGAAATGGAAGCCACTACGGATCGGCACCGCGCCGGAATTTGAACGGTTCTGTATACTAGACGTATGACCACGTCTTTGATGCCGATCCGGATATTTTCGTTTCCGCGTGATGCGGCGAAAGAGGCTCTATTGCAGACCGAGTTGGGAATCCCAAGTGCCGTTGCCGCGATTTTGGTGCGCCGAGGTTATGTGGACCCTACCGATGCCGACCGGTTTTTGAACCCGAAGATGGACCAGCTAGGAGATCCCCGACTGCTCCCCGATTATGCAAAGGCCCGCGACGAGATTTTGCTTGCACGCGAGAGCAAGCAGTTGATTTTCGTTCATGGAGATTACGACGTTGATGGGGTTACCAGCGCTAGCCTATTCGCCCGATTCCTGGATAAGATCGGTTGCAATGTCTTTGCACATGTTCCCCACCGTATGAAGGAAGGTTATGGGATTCACCTAAGCGCGGTAGAGAAGGCGAAGGAAATGGGGGCGAAACTGTTTCTAACGTGCGACTGTGGCATTGGTGCTCATGAGCAGGTTGAAGCCGCTTTGGAAGCCGGAATGCGTGTTGTAGTGACTGATCACCACCTGGTGGGTGACACACTCCCTAAGGCCCACGCCATAGTCAATCCGCACCGAAGCGACTCGCTTTATCCTTTCAAGGAGCTGTGTGGGGCCGGTGTGGTGTTCAGGCTATGCGAAGGGATTGCGCGCGAACTTGATTTACCCGTCAACAAGTATCACGATAACTTCTTGGACTTAGCGGTTCTGGGAACGGTCGCCGACGTGATGCCTCTGACCGGCGAAAACCGGATCATCACAAAATTTGGGTTGAAATCCTTGGCGTCCACCAAGAAGAAGGGCTTGATCGCACTGAAAAATGTTGCTGACCTCGGCGAGAAGGACAAGCTAAAGGCCGGAAACATTGGTTTTCAGCTCGGTCCGCGGCTAAATGCAACTGGTCGGATCGATGATGCCGCCCGTGCCCTCAAACTCCTGATGACCCAAGATGAGGGCGAAGCGAGATCGTTGGCCAAGGAAATAGACGACATCAATAAGGATCGAAAGGATCGGCAAAAGGAGATGGTGGATGAGGCGATCGCCTATGTCGAAACGCTTGATATCCAGTCCCTCTTTGCGATCGTTGTCGGGAGTGATCAATGGCATCCGGGAATTATCGGCCTCGTCGCGGGTCGGCTTGTTGAGAAGTTCGGGCGTCCTTCGTTTGCGATGAGTTATGACACCGAGACGGGTGACCTTCGGTGCTCAGCTCGGTCGATTCCGGGCTTTCATCTGGGTGATGCCATTCGAGCTCACGCCCACTTGCTCAGCGGTGGCGGGCACGCTATGGCGGCTGGTTTCGGAGCGAGGCTGCAAGATGCTGAGCAAATCGCAGAGTCCCTCAATGCGTATGCCGGTTCAAAGCTCACCTCGGAAGATTTTGAACCGATCATCGAAGTTGATGCGGAAGTTTTGGAAAAAGAACTCACGCTAAAGGAGGTGATCGCGATGGAAGCGCTTGAGCCCTATGGGCAAGCCAATCCAGCCCCTACGTTTTGCGTGAGAGACTGTATCCTGCATGAGCTTGTCCCATGTCGAAACGAATCACTCAAGGCCCGAATTTCCTCTCCCGAAGGAGGAACTGTTACGGGGTTCTATCACCGCGAGACTCCAGAATGGTTTGATCCTCGTATTGCGGTTGATGCAATTTTCAAAGTGGATATCAACGATTGGAATGGCGTAATCAGCCCCCAATGGAAAATTCAGCACCTGCAACCGAGCGCAGCGCAATGATTCTCGTTCCCTGGCGTTCTTTAGGGTACGTCAACTCGTAGCACAAGATCGCCACAACCGGGAAAAGTTGAGGTTGGCTGTATAATCTCAGCAATGGCAGACCGCGTTTTAGTTTTTGATACCACGCTCCGAGATGGCGAGCAGTCACCAGGGGTTCGCCTAAACATGGCGCAAAAACTCGAGATTGGGCATGCGCTAGTTGATCTTGGGGTGGATATCATTGAAGCTGGCTTCCCTATTAGTTCGCCCGGCGATTTCGAAGCCGTCAACACTTTGGCGAGGGAGTTGCGAGGAGTTCAAATCTGCGGACTCACGCGAGCCCGAGCTGGCGACATTGACGTAGCTGGCGAAGCGCTTAAGCCCGCGGAAAATCCGCGAATTCACACAGGGCTGGGCGTGAGTGAGAATCATCTCGTTCATAAGCTAAAAATGTCAAAGGATCAGGCACTTGAGGTCGGTGTTAACGCCGTTAAGCACGCTCGAAAATACACGGACAACATTGAATACTTTATGGAGGACTCGGGGCGCGCTGATCCTGAGTATGTGTTCAGAGTTGTTGAAGCCGTGATTAATGCCGGAGCAACAACGATCAACGTTCCCGACACCACCGGTTACACTTACCCGACCGAATACGGCAATCTGATTCAGAATATTCGTAACAACGTTCCAAACAGTGACAAGGCGATCTTCTCCTGCCACTGCCACAACGATTTGGGAATGGCAACAGCGAATACTTTGGCCGGCGTTCTAGGTGGCGCACGACAGGTTGAGGTCACCGTGAACGGCATCGGCGAGCGTGCGGGAAACACTTCGCTTGAAGAAGTTGTCATGGCACTTTATATTAGGCAAGACCTTTTCAAATGCGAAACAGGCATCAAGACGAACAAACTCTTGCCGATTTCTCGTTTGGTATCAAAGCTGAGTGGCATGATGGTTCAACGAAACAAGGCGGTTGTTGGCGCAAATGCTTACGCTCACAGCAGCGGAATCCACCAAGATGGCGTGCTAAAAGAACGGTCAACCTACGAAATCATCGCACCCGAGCTTGTCGGCGCGGAAAAATCCGAAATCATCCTCACCGCGCGCTCCGGCCGTCATGGCTTGAAGCACCGATTAGCCGAGTTGGGCTTTAACTTTACGGAAGAGCGATTTGAAGTGCTTTACGAGAATTTTGTAAAGATGGCCGACACGAAGTCTGAGGTCGGTGAAGATGACCTCAGACTTCTTGTCACTTCTTAGTTAGTTTCCAAGCACAAATCCGGGCCAGATTCGGATTCATCCGTTCGGCCGCCATCGTCAATGCCATTGGCGCCCGCGCTGTAAATCTTGAATTCAGCCCCATCTGTTCGATAGGCGAAGTGTTGACCTGTGAATGGATCCACGGCGCAATCTCCGAAGGCAGAAATATCATGGGGCAACTTTTGCTTGAGTTTAGCTAACCTCATCAGGCGAGAGGTGGCGACTAAGAGTCGAGTCCTGGCCAACACCTCGTCATTCTGAGCGATCAGAGGCTCACCGGCAGAACCGAAGGCGGCAGAGAGTCGAAACCAGGGCCGCTCGGCGGCAAGTACGGGCAACTCAACACGCTTTTGCTTCGGATCGCGTAGTCGTGTGGGTAAGCCAGCCAAGTTCTGCCAATAGGTATTCTTGGCCTCCATTTCGGCTGCAAGGCCCTTGAAAAAGGCAACGCGTTCATCGTCGCTGCTTGTCTCAATATTGGAGAGGATGGCAAATTCGCGGGCGGGAATGTTCAAGCGCTGACCCAATTTCGCTGAGCGACGCGCTAGACAGGCGTCCTGAAGAATCTGCACGCTGGAGAGCATTTCGTCTTTTTCGTTACGCAAAGTTGTAATCAAAGAGGTCTTGCGATCTAAAAGCGAATCGAATCGGCTGGCGACACGAGCTAACTGGGCGGAACTCATGGCCCCGAGACCTTTTGCGAGCGCTCCTCGCGCATCATTTGCGATGCTCATTCCAAGCGAGGCATCTATCGCTCCACCGTTGGTGAGATCAAATCCGAATTGTGTAGCGGAACTCGCTAACTGGATCGCGCTGTCGTAGCGCTCCGCTTCAATTGCGTTCTCAATCTTGAAAACCAGGGCTCGGCCCAATAGGCGCCACCCAATATGATGGCTTGGTACGTCACCGGGGTCAGTTGGCTTGAATTTGAAATCGAGATTGCCGGAGCTCAACCCTTTCTGAAGCTCAGATAATGCCGGCTGCAGGCTGGATAGCAACTGTGCGCGCTTGTCGGGCGAGTAAGAGACACGATCGCATAAGTCGTCGGGAATCTTCTCAGCCAAGTCGGCGGCACGGCAATAAGAGGCAAAGCCTGAATCGCTTTGAGGGGCTGATGAAACCTGACCCGACCAAGTTGGGTAAGTGAGGGCAGATTTGCCTGAACATCCTTGTCCAATAACGGCCGCGAAGGCCAAAACTATTATTATTCGCCGATCCATGGCGGAAACTCCTTCTAGCGAGTATCCTACTCGCTAGTTCATTGACGCAATAGCTTACCAAAAAAACTCATGAAAGGTGTAATTCTTGCTGCTGGAAAGGGATCTCGCTTGTTTCCCGTCACCCAACGTATTCCAAAACCCCTCCTGCCTTTGGCTAATCGGCCCACGATGGCCTATGCATTTGATCGCTTGATAGAGATGGGGATTACAGATATCTGTGTTATTGTTGGCGACAACGAGGACGTCATGAAGCAGGCCCTCGGAACGGGGAGTGAGTTTGGAGTTAGTCTAACCTTTGCAAGGCAAATGGAACCCAAAGGGCTGGCCCACGCTCTGGGCTTTGCGAAGACATTTTGTGGGCAAGACGCTTTCTGTATGTATTTGGGTGACGCCATTTACTCAGATTCGCTGGCACCGTTTTGTGCTCGTTTCAAAGAATCTGGTTGTGCAAATTTGAACTTGGTGAAGTCCGTTGAAGACCCTTCGCGTTTCGGGGTTGCCAACGTTGATGGCGAACGGATCGTAAAGCTGGTTGAAAAACCTGCTAATCCAGAAAGCAATCTGGCCATGGCTGGTCTCTATTTTTTCGGGCCCGAGATTTGGACAGTTTTGGATGACCTAAAACCTAGTGCTCGTGGCGAATTCGAGATTACCGATGCTATTCAGCTCCTGATAGATCGGGACGAGACGGTTTTGGCCGGGGTGTATGAGGGCGAATGGTTTGACACAGGCACGCTCGACTCATTTTTGGCTACATCATCTTTCTTGGTGCAAGGAAGGTCCCGCATTGACGGCGAAGTGCTTGGCGAAGTGGGTCCGGGGGTTGTAGTGGGTAGTGGCGCGGTCGTTACCTGCCGGCGAATTGAAGATACCGTGGTGCTACCCGGTGTCCAAGTTACGAGCGAGGGCCTGATAATCCACTCCATTATCGGCGAGGATATCGTCGCAACCGAAATAGCCGACGCGATTGTCTAAGGGTTAATCCTAAAATTGGCGGTCTTGGTTCCGGCCGATACTGTTGCCGTAACGGTCACGGTCTTAGGGGTCGAAACCGAACTTGTTGTGATGTTAAACAGAACGCTTGTGGCACCTGCTGGAATCGTTACCGATGAAGGCGTGGTGGCAAAGGTTGAGTTGTCAAACACGGAGACGATTCGGCCTCCCGGACCCGCAACACCGTTTATCACCAATCGGCAAGACACTGGATTCCCTCCGACCACGGGATTCGGAGTAAAGACCATACTGGTCGGCACCAACGGAGCAAGCGTCAGCGATTGTGTTCGGGTTAGCGCGCCAAGTCGAGCCGAAATTGTCGTGTTGATCGTGCTATTCACCGCCATAGTTTGAATTTGGAATGACTTCGAAAGCAGCCCGGCATTGACGGTTGCGGAGGGAGGCGTGGTGACGAGGGAACTGTTGTCAAACGTGGTGAAAACCGTATTACTGGCGAGCGCCGCGGGTATGGTTACAGTTCCGAGCAAGAAGTTCTGGCCCGCCACCGTGTTTTTGCTCAAAGCAAAGTCAAACAGCATCGAGCCGACCACATTGTCAATGCCAACTTTTCCCGTTTGAATATCTCCGCCCGCTGAGATGGTCGTTTCTTCTCTAAACATGAGGCGATCAAGGGCGGCTAGCGTTTCTGCGAATGACGCGGTGCCTGTTGTCAGCGTGAACTCCGATGCGCGAAGTTCCCAAGAAACGTGGGTCCAGGCAGAACCCACGGGCAAGTTAAGAGCGGTATTTGATGACCAACGCGTTCCCAGCGGGCCATGCAAAATCAGCCTCATATCCAGGACGGAATCGCCCGTGTTCTTAAGGTCGGCATCAATGCGCCCTATGCCGGCAGCCGTATAGTTCCCTCCCCATCGCAGAATGTTGTAAGTCGCCAGATGCGCGCCAATCCCGGTCGTAATTTCAAGATATTTATCATTGAGTCCGGCAGGCCCACCCGTTGGAATATTGGTAGGGTTGGCTCCGCCTGACCACGAAAGGACAGAACCATCAGTGAACGTATCCATGCGGCTAAGTTGAACTTGGGAAAAACCCATGGTTACAACGGCGGCAAAACCGAGAGCGAAGAGAAGACGCATGTAGTTCTGAATGCTCAATAGAAGCCTAAAGTTCACGAATGTGAGAAGTTTTTGATGAAGGTATCTTTCATGTTGTGCCTACGCCGCTAAAGCTCTCCAAATCTGATGTACGGCGACGGTTTGTTAACTATCATTTGGCCAAAACCGACCTTCGCGGGGCGTTCAATCGCCTTCGAAGCGTACAGTTTGATCCCATCGCACCCGTAGGCTGCAACCACGACCTCGTCCTCCAATCAAGGGTGCCCGATTACAAAATCGGAGACTGGAACAAGGCCGCTTATGAAGAACGGTTTTTGTATGATGGATGGGACAAACAGGCTTGCCTAATCAGGTTCGACGGTTGGAACATCCGCCGCGTGATCTATGACTGGCATCGCAAATCGTTTGACCGAATCTTTGAAGATCACGCTTACGCGGTTGACGAAGTGCGGCGCGAGTTAACTGATCGAGGGCCACTCTTACCCAAGGAGTTCACATTCCAAGAGAAGAAGCCAGACTGGCGCGGTTCTTGGCACGGACCGAATCTCACGAAACAAACGCTGAGAGCGTTGTGGCATGCGGGCGAGGTGATGACTTACGGGCGACGGGGCGGGCACCATGTATATGACCTAACCGAAAGGGTTGTGCCTTCTGAGTGGCTGAACGCCAAAAAACCGAGCGAAGAAGAGTCGGTTCGCCAAATCTTGCTTGAGCGCCACCATGCCATGGGAGTTATTCGTCCCACGGCCGCATACGAGGTTTGGTCCATGGACGCTCGCGTGGCGCAAAAGAAACTGCGGACCGAGGAATTGATTGGAGCTGGTGAGTTGGTTCCGGTGGATATAGAAGGGATCAAGGCGAACACCGTTCCGGCATTCTTGGCCCATTTGGGTGAACCTTTGATAGAAAGAAGGGTTAGCTTCATCGCGCCGCTCGATCAACTCGTGTGGGATCGAAAGATGATCCATCAGCTATTCGGTTTTGAATACAAATGGGAGATTTATGTGCCGGAGTCCAAGCGGGTCTGGGGTTACTACGTCTTGCCCGTCCTTTTTGGAGATGAGTTCGTAGCACGAGTAGAATTTTATTTCCGCAAGGGGTCGCTGGAACTAAAAGTTTGGCACTGGGAGGCCGAACCTCCGAAAGACTCCCCGTTCTGGGCGGCACTGGATGAGGCTGCCGTTCGTTTTTGTCGGTATTGCGGCGCGGTAAGCGTGGAAGGCAACGCGCCGAAGGCGGTTCTAAGCGCCTTCAAACGCGCGGTCAAACAGACTTAGTTTAATGCGTCAATGTTCAGACAGACGGCGCTAGCGATGCCGGAAGCGAGGGCGCCTCGGGCAGGTTGGTCTCCCTTCTTGCCGTTTCGAAGCCAATCAAGGTAGTCAACGGCGAACCTCCGTTTGACTGGTTCCTTAAGTGATTTCACGTATTTCATTGCGGGGGTGTTATCGTGGGGTGCCATGTTTGCTTAATGCTCCTAGTGGGCGCATTCTAAGCGCTTAACTATAGGGTAACAGGTTTGCCACCCCATTCACCGGGTTACCTACTTTTATGTAGAATGCTAAAAACCGACCGAGGTCTCGCCCTGTCAACGGCTAACCGCCTATTAACGCTTTGTGAGCCTCAATGTACCGCTTAGTTTTTTCAGATTCGACCCACTTAATGGGCTCGGGAGCATTGGCAATCGCCTGGGTAGCGGCAATAATGGCGGTTACCACCTTTGCCATATTAGCGTAATCGAGTTTGTCCCAGTGATCTCCCACCTGGTGGTAATCGGGGAAGGAATATGCGGTGCTTACCGTGCCGCTTGGAACGCCGGCACGAGCAAACGCAGCGTTGTCGCTTGCATTGAAATATGGATCGCTAAGTCGCGGGTGCTTCTCAAGTTTTATTCCAGCCCCCTTTGCAGCCGGCTCCAGATATCGCGGTAGATCCGTAAAGTCAAATCCAGTGAGATTGAACGCGCCAACCCGTGGTCCCTCATCGTCATCGGTTCGGCCGATTTGCTCCAAGTTGAGATTGACCACTGTCTGCTTCAACGGGAATACTGGGTTCTTACAGTAGTAGTTCGATCCAACGAGTCCCTTTTCTTCGCCGTAAAACGTCATAAAGATTACGCTTCGCTTGAGCTTGGCTTTTTGAAGGGCTCGAGCAGTTTCGATTACCCCTGAAACCCCGCTTGCATCGTCATTTGCACCATTGAAGATCGTGTCACCTTCCCCTTCTCGCTTGCCGAGATGGTCGTAGTGGCCAGTCACAATGATGTAAGTCTCCTTAAGGACTGGATCAGAGCCCCTCAGCACACCGATAACGTTGCTTACTTTGCCTGAGATCGTTTTCGTTCGGTTCTCAAAAGTCGTTTCTTGGAAGTATGAGTTTCCGCCAACTCCCGGTTCAAGGCCAATTTCCTTGAACTTATCAGCAATATATTGGGCGGCTTTATCGAGCCCAGGGCTGGGTGTGTTGCGGCCCTCCAGTTCATCCGAAGCCAGAAATCGCACATGAGTCTGCAAGTTGTCCGCAAGGCTATGCTGAGGCAGGGCTAGTAGAAGGGAGAGTAGCGGCATAGCTACATTTTACGCAAAAAAAGCGCAGGTGGTTGCCTAAATCGAACTAACCGCGCCACTCGCTCGAATCGCATCCAACTCTTCCAAGGCGCGACCGGTGCCAATTACAACGCAGTTGAGCGCATTGTCAGCAACTCGAACAGGAATATCTGTCACTCTCTCGAGCAATAGGTCGATTCCGCGGAGCAACGCCCCACCACCAGTGAGTGTTATTCCGCGCTCAATGATGTCAGACGCGAGTTCTGGGGGCGTTTCTTCCAATACCATGCAGACTTTCTCCGCGATCTGTCTCAAGGGCTCGTTGAGGGCATCCCGAATCTCTGGGCTTGAAATTTCTACTGTCTTGGGCAACCCCGCAATCATGTCTCGGCCCCGAACTTCCATTCTCAATTCAGGGTCGAGAGGATAGGCCGAACCGATTTTGACTTTTATCTCCTCGGCCGTAGGATCGCCAACCATCAAATTGTAGGCATTGCGCATGTGGCGGATGATCGCTTCATCTATCTTATTACCTCCCAACCGCAAGCTATGAGACAAGACGATTCCTCCAAGGCTGATTACTGCAATGTCAGTTGTGCCACCGCCTATGTCAATGACCATGTTGCCGCCTGCGTGTGAAATAGGCAAACCGGCGCCAATTGCTGCGGCCATTGGTTCCTCAATCGTCATCGCTTCTCCCGCGCCGGCTTCCTTGGCCGCAAGGATGACCGCTCGGCGCTCAACGTTTGTGACGCCAGAAGGAACGCAGATCAAAACCTTAGGCGGAAAGACACGCCGGCTACCGCACACCTTATCAAAGATGTATTCAAGCATCCTTAAGGTGGTTGTGTAATCGGCTATCACGCCATCCTTTAGTGGTCGGATGGCGGTGATATTTCCGGGAGTACGACCAATCATGTCGCGAGCCTCATTTCCCACAGCTAGAACTTTGCCGTTTTTGGCCATCGCTACAACCGTGGGCTCGTTCATTACGACCCCTTTGCCACGACGATACACGAGGAGATTTGCAGTCCCTAGGTCAATGGCGATTTCGGGCGCAAAACGCAAATTTAGCCTTCTGACTCCGCACCTAGCTCGGCGTCTATTCCAATACTCCGTCGCTCGATCGAAGCCCCAAGCGAGCGTAAAGTGACTTCCAAATCTTGATAGCCGCGGTCGATAAAATGGATATTTCGAACGTTCGTTTCGCC
>JBEBHJ010000053.1:0-26840 GCA_040081075.1 Fimbriimonadaceae bacterium
AGCGGATGCATTTCTAGAGCCGCCGTGTAAACAAACAAGCGCGGCCCGATGAATTCCTCGTGCTTATCATGCTCGCGCAAAACGTGGCACACGTTTTGGCACAGAAAACACTCGATGCACTTTCGGAACTCTTGAGCCCTCTCTACGTCCGCCTGGGCCATACGCCATGTACCGTCGGCCGCGTCCGGTTTTCGAGGTTTGAACGGCTTGATGCGCTTCTTGGCTTCGTAGTTGAACGAAACGTCGGTAACGAGGTCCCGCATGAGCGGGAAACTCTTTATCGGTTCGACGGTCACGCCTTGTTCTAGGGGAAGATCGGAGCAACGGGTCATGCACATTAGGCGTGGCGTGCCGTTTATTTCGGCTGAACACGATCCGCATTTGCCTGCCTTGCAGTTCCAGCGAACAGCCAAATCAGGGGCTTGTTCGGCTTGAATCTGATGAATGGCGTCCAAAACGACCATTCCTTCCGTGATTTCGGCTGAATAATCTTTGTATTCGCCTTTTTCGGCGGTCCCTCGCCAGAGTTTGAATGCTACTTTCATTCGCTTCCTATCACTTTACCCCGTTGACTTAACGGCGATGATCTCCATGACGACGGGAGAGACGAGGATTGATTCAGGGTTTTGTTCGGCTTGCTCGAGATGGCGCAACAAGGCAACGCAATTTTCTTCGGAGAATCGTCCTCCCGCAACAAACTTGGGAGCGTGTGATCGTATGAAGGCCGCCGGCCACTGCCAAGCGTAGTCTCTCGGCCGCATCGCGAAAAATATAGGAGAAACTCTCTCGACTGTCAGCCCCGCCGAAGCCAGCATCGAAGGTAACGTTTTGGCAATATTGGGTTCGCCTCCGGCTTCGCGCCAACTTTGCATCGTCTCTCGGACAAATGACTCCATCGGCTCAATATCTGGCAAGAACTGCCATGTGGCGTAGTCGAAGTATTCGTGAAGCGCAAACCGTCCACCCGGCTTGAGCCTTTCTGCAACCTTCGCAATGCATAGCTGCGGATCAGAAACAAACGACATCACCCACCGACACCAGGCAACATCAAACTGGCGATTCGGAAGTTCATCCAAAACCAGGTCGGTTTCGCGATAGTCCACGCGTCCCTGTGTTCGAGCACGCCCGGACTCAATAAAGCGCGATGAACGCTCTAAGGCGGTGACGGAACCAGATTCACCGACGATCTCACATAAATCCAAGCTCGCAAACCCCGGCCCCGCGCCAACATCAAGCACATCCGAACCGATGCAAACCCCCGCTCTATCCCAGCAAGCAAGGGCTCGCTCACGCCAAACTCGATGCTGAAGACCCAACCGCGCGATCTCGTCGTCCTCTGTTCCCAAAACGTAGTCGTGCTCGCTCACCCCGAAAGCGTACTCTCTTTGAGTAGAATCTATCCAACTCATGGCTGAGCTTAAACTCCTTCTCGAACACACGGATGATCCTGCTTATCGAACGCTCAAGGGCTATCAAGCTAAAGGCGGATATCAAGCCCTGAAAAAAGCGGCGTCCATGGAACGCCAGGCGATTATTGATGAAATCAAGGCGAGCGGTCTGCGTGGTCGCGGTGGAGCCGGATTTCCAACCTGGATTAAGTGGAATGGAATTGCCAAAGACAAGCAAGGCCCGCACTACCTGATCTGCAATGCTGACGAAGGCGAGCCCGGCACATTCAAAGACAAGGAGCTCATGGAGAACACGCCATTCCTTTTGATTGAAGGGATGACCATCGCCGCCCTAGCTTGCCAAGCCGATGCCGGATACATTTACATCCGTGGCGAGTTTATTGATTGTGGCCGAGCTGTGCGAAGCGCGATTGACGAAGCTTACGCCGTTGGATTGCTTGGAAAGAACATCCTGGGAACCGGTCGCGATTTCGATCTCTACGTTCATATGGGCGCCGGAAGCTACGAATGTGGGGAAGAGAGCGCTCTGATGTCAAGTCTGATGGGCGAGCGCGGAATGCCTCGGCTTAAGTTTCCACACGTTCCGCTACCTACGGTCGCCGGCGCGTGGGAAAAGCCAACGATTATCAACAACGTCGAAACTTACGCTTGTGCTCCCTTCATTATTCAGAACGGTGGCAGCTGGTATTCGGCAATGGGCGCTTCAACTAAGAACTCTCGAGGCACAAAACTCTTCTCGGTTTCGGGCCACGTGAACAAACCCGGCAACTACGAAATCGAGTTCGGCACAACGATGGCTGAGCTATTAGAGTTGGCCGGCGGAATCAAGGGTGGGGCCCTTAAGGCTTGCGTTCCGGGCGGCTCCAGCGTGCCAATGATTAACGCCGAAGACACGATGCGCGCCGTCATCGGCTACGAAGAAATGGGCGATGTGAAGTCCATGGTCGGTTCCGGCGGTTGTATGTTCCTGAACGAGCACACCTGCATCGTCACCTTCATCTGGCGAACAGCGCAGTTTTATGCCAACGAAAGTTGCGGCAAATGCACCCCTTGCCGCGAAGGCACCAAATGGCTCTTCCAAATCCTCGACCGCATCCGCAAAGGCGGTGGCCGGGAAGGGGACATCGAGTTGCTCCTGGAAGTTTGTAGCCAGATTGACGGTCGCTCGTTCTGTGGCCTCGGCGACGCCGCCGCTTGGCCCGTAGCCGGAGCGATTCGGGTTTTCCGTGAGGAGTTTGAGTATTTCATCAAGAACGGCAGCTCCATCGTGCAATCGCCGGAATCAAAAGTGATGATGCCCGAACCCATGCCGGTTTTAGTTAGCTAGAGGGCGTTCGCCAGTCGCAGCTGACTTAGCATCCCAAAAGCTGTTGTCCAAGTTTGTATCTGTTGAATGCCTTGAAGGATTTCTCAAAACGTTGAGATTTGGCTATACTGCAGGCATGCACAAATGTTACGCATTGGTACTTTCTTTGGCGGTTGTAGTTGGTTGCGCGAAGGAGGAGCAGCCTACCACCGGGACTTCGCTGCTGCCCACCAAAGAGGCTAACGTCCTGCCCGCAACGGGGGGAACTAAGTTGGGTGGCGATCCCGCTCCCACCACCGGTGTTGCTCCTGCAAACACAGAAACGGGCACATCCACTGCGGCGAACGCGCGGGAACCGAAGGGGGCGACTACGGGCTCGACTGGAACGGCAGCGACGCCTGGTCAGCCCGTCGCATCGAGCTCTCCCCGACCAGCACGTCCGGTAATGCCGGCGATGCCCGCCGCTGATGTGAAAGTTGAGGGTGTTGCGGAAGATTTGGGCTCGAAGGTTGAAATCGAGGGTGTCTGTAAGATTTCCGAAGATTCTATTTCGTGCTGGAAGGTGGATGGTACGAGCTACGAAGACCTGGAGAAGCGGATTAGGGCTTCCTTTGATAAGCAAGACAACAACTACGGTTATGGTTCAGGCCCAAGCGTTCAAATTCGGCTTGGCAAGAAAAACCGAGTTGTGGTCTTCAAGACGACTCGTCCCATGAGTTCTTCAGGTGGGTTGACTTTGCAATCGGTAGGTGATGACCGTTTTGGTGGCTCAAGCTACTTCTCAATTAATCTAAATGATGAGAATATGCGAACTTACGATATGAACAAGCCGATGGTGAGCTATGAAGTGCGTTCGGTGTCTGCTGAATTTAACCAAACAACCACTTCTGCTCGCCTCATGTCGTTTGAACCTGTACGCGAAAACCCATCTATGGATTTTAAGATTGGGGCGTCGGCACCATTTGAAGGGCGAACGTATACCGTCCAGTCATTCGGACCAGCCAAGAAGCGGGAGGGAATGGGCTACATGTCGGGCCAGGAAGGAAAGTTCGAGGTGGTAATCCGCGTCTCTGGGCCGCAAAACAAGATCAGTCCTTCTTTCCAGCCCGCTAACAGTTCAGGCGAGAGGTTTGCCCATGTGGATAAAGCGGGAAACCCTGTTACCCAAGAGGAATATCAGGCAAAGGTTCGCACCTATTCAGAGAATATGCAAAAGGCCATGAGAGCGGGCAACAATCGCCCCCAATCGGACTATCCCCAATACGCGCAGGCATATTTGCAACCCATAGGCGGCACGCCTGAGACAATGATTTTCGTGACGGCGCTGAACCCGAAGCATATAGCGAAACTCAAAATAACGGGCAGTCGCATGAAAAGCATCGAGCTAACCGGCATCCCGTTGGATCCGAAATAGCGTTGAACCGAATCGTTGGTGGCCACATGGTATCCGGATATAACTTGAGATCTATTTGAATGGATTTTAAGAAGACGTTCTTAAACGAGCTTGACAGTTCCCTTGTTGGGAGTATGGAATCTCTTGTTTATCAGCTGGCGCTTGCTTCGGCGGCTGGCTTCGTTCCAACTGATAATCGATGGCATGAATATGCGTATTTGGCGTCTCGTGGCCACGGAATTACGAAACCGGACCTTTTTGGTGGCAGGTGCTTCCAAGCTACATAGATAGGCTAGAGGCTGCGGTTTTCTGTGAAATGTTCAGCTTGGCCGAAAAGTGGTTTGCGGACGAGCTACCCAGTTGGCCATCTAATGAGTTTCTTGTTCGGTGCATCCAATTCGCTCAAGTCAGCGATCATTACTCAGCATGGCGGAGTTTCGTAGCGAATCGCCCCAGCGAGACTGCACTAACTTGGGACGAAGTATCTAGGGATCCGAGCCTAGGATTCACCTACCGTTTTCAGTGAGCTCCGCGCACGTCGTGCCCTAGTCGCCCTTTGGCCGCATGCGACAGATACGAATCGGGTGTAAACTCGCACGTGAGCCCGATCGGTGGAAGTGGGCGACGGGATCGTGAAAAATGATGAGCATCCTTGTATTTGCGGCTGCATGTGTTGCGCAACACCAGACCGTTCGCGTTAGTACGACCGAAGCACTTCAACTTGCGATTCGTAAGGCGGAGCCGGGTACGACAATCTTGATTGAGCCGGGAGAGTATCGGGGTGGAATTTCGGTTTCAAATCTGCACGGAACGAAAGACCGCCCGATCGTGCTCGCAGGAGCATCGCCCCGAAACCCACCAAAGTTCATTGGCGGAACCTCGGGTATGCAACTCTCCAGCGTCGAGTTCTTACAGCTCCAAGATATCACTTTCGTAAAGGCGGAAGCCAACGGCTTGAATATTGATGATGGCGGGACGATCGACCGGCCGTCGCATCATATCAAGCTCAGCCGCATAAAAGTAGCTGAGTTACCCAAGGGAAATCACGATGGCATCAAGCTTTCCGGCGTCGATGAGTTTGAGGTTACAAACTGTAGCCTTGCGAATTGGGGTGGATCAGGAATCGACATGGTCGGCTGCCATCGAGGCGTGATCAGGGCGTGCGAGTTTAGAAACGGAGGAGACAACGGAGTTCAGGCTAAGGGTGGATCGAGCGAAATCGTCATTCGGAAGTGCCAGTTCATAAATGCAGGTCCGCGCGGGGTAAACCTCGGCGGGAGTACGGGATCAGCCTTTTTCCGACCTTCGTTGGAAAAGATGGGGAAGGACCGGTACGAAGCGAAAGGGCTTGTGGTTGAGGGTTGTACGTTCACAGGGAGCGATGCGGCGGTCGCTTTCGTCGGAGTTGACGGTGCGGTGGTCCGATTTAATACCATCCACAATCCCGGAAGATGGGCCATGCGCATCCTACAAGAGACGCGAGAAGCCGGCTTTGTCCCATCTCGCCACGGAAGTTTCACGGATAACTTGATCGTTTTTAAGTCGACCAACTGGAGCGCAGGAGGTGTAAATATTGGATCCGATACCGACGCCAGTTCGTTTCGGTTCGCGCGTAACTTCTGGTTTTGTTCAGACGCGCCGGCACAGAGCAAGCCGACTCTTCCCACCCCCGAAGAGCGTGGAACCTATGGAGTTGATCCATTGTTGACCGTGGGATTGGATGGAATCGTAAGGATCGGTTTTGGTAGCCCAGCCGCCAATATTGGTGCTGAGGGATTTAGGGACGCTTCGCGGTAGAGCCCTTCCCGCTATTTCGCGGTGCGCCCGAAAATCCGGGCAATGTTGATCACGTCGGAATAGTTGGCGATTTTGTTCATCACCGATTGAAGTTGGTCGGTATCCCGCACATCTATGGTCACAAGGATTTCGGCGGTGTGATTTTGCAGGGTTTGAATTCGAGCAGCGGAAACGTTGGTGTTGGATTCTCCAAAAATCGTCGAGATGTCCATGAGTAATCCCTGGCGGTTCAGGGTGACGATTCGGAGGGTGACGCCAAACAGCGACCCATCCGATGGCCATTCCAGTTTCATCAAACGCTCGGGTTCATCAATCACGAATCGCAAGGCATTCGGGCAAACCCGGCGGTGAATCATGATGCCTCGGCCGCGTGTCACATAGCCAACCGTATCATCCCCAGGGATAGGATCGCAGCACTTGGCCCGCCGCAAAACTACATCCTCAACTCCCCCGATCACCAAGGTCGGTTTGCCTTCACGAGTTCGATTCGTTTGAATCCGATCAGGGACGGCTTCCGGCTGAACCCCGCGCAGTTTGGAAACCAATTTTTGAACCGACGTTAATCCCGCTCCAACCTTTGCCAGCAAATCCGTCGTATTCTCGGCCCCATCGAACTGGGAAAGAACGGCCTCAAGCGCTTCTTCGGTCATGAAGGGCTTGTGGTCAATCTTCATGGATTTCAGCTCGCGCTCTAGCGCCGTGCGTCCGCGCTGGGCATCATCGTATTTGGTCTGTCGTCGAAAGTGTGCTCGCAGTTTGTTGCGGGCGTGGCTCGACTTTGTAAAGTCCAACCAATCCATGCTCGGCAAAGCGTTTGATCGGGTGACGAGTTCGACAATATCGCCGTTCTGCAGCTTGTGATCAAGGGTCACGATCATGCCGTTTACCTTAGCTCCTACCGTGGTCATCCCCATTTGGGTGTGAACTCGAAACGCAAAGTCAATCGGGGTGGAGTCTTTGGGGAGGTCCAGAACGTCGCCTTTCGGAGTCATCACAAAGACCTGCTCACTAAACAGATCGGTAGAAATGCTTCGCAGGAAGTCGCTACTCACCTGGTTTTCGCCCGACCAATCGAAGAGTTGCTCGCGCAGCATGCCCAACCGCTGCGTATCTTTTGCTTCAGATCCTTCTTTGTAGCTCCAATGCGCCGCCACCCCGTACTCAGCGATTTCGTGCATTTGGCGCGTTCGGATTTGAATTTCGACCGGCTCACCTTGGGGGCCGACCACCTTTGTATGGATTGACTGATACCCGTTTGGCTTGGGCGTTCCGATATAGTCAAAAAACATGTTTTGAATCGGATGATAGAGCTCGTGGACGATCATCAAGGCGGTGTAGCACTCAATTTTTTCTTGCGTGACGATTCGCAAAGCCATCAGGTCAAATATTTCGTTAAAGTTTAAACCTTGCCGAACCATCTTATTGAAGATGCTGTAAAGGTGCTTGGGGCGCCCCTGAATATCAAAGTTTCGCAATCCTTTGGAGTTGAGCGCTTCCTTCAAACTGACCGTGATCTCGCGTATTGAGGCCTCTCGCTCCTTGCGGGCTTTTCCTACAAGTTCGCTCACACGCTGAAACTCGTTCGGATGCAGGTGCTTGAACGCAAGGTCTTCAAGTTGCCATTTGATCTGCCAAATTCCAAGCCGCGCGGCGAGCGGAGCGTAAACATCCAGGGTTTCGTTGGCAATGCGTGTGCGCTTTTCGGGTGGCAGTGCATCCAGCGTTTCCATGTTGTGCAGCCGATCGGCGAGTTTGATGATGATGACTCGAAAATCGCGAGCCATTGCAAGCAGCATTTTCCGTAGAGACTCGGCGGCTCGGGTTGTTTCCGCAACGCGACGCTGGCGGGCATCGGCCTCTTGTGGAATCTTGATTTTGAGTTTGGTTACTCCCTCAACAAGATTGGAAACATCTGCTCCGAATTGGGCCTTTAGAGTTTCGTGGGTGAACGCCTGGGTGTCTTCGAGAACGTCATGAAGCAATGCCGCCACCAACGTTTCGTCGTCTACGCCGAGGTTTGCCAAAATGCGGGTTACAGCCAGGGGATGATTGATGTATGCTTCGCCTGAGGTTCGCGTTTGGCCCGCGTGAGCCTGTTCGGCGACATAGAAAGCAAAGCGTAAGCGCTGAAGGTCGGCATCTGGTCGCCGTTCGCGAATGTCCGACAGCAGCGTGTGTAACTCCTCCGGCTCTTCCCACTCCTGCACAATTTGAAACTGATCGGGCATGACGCACTTACATTATGGGCGGAAACGACCCGGTTGATCAGGCTTCCTCGCAGGTAACCTTTAGATTCAAATTCGTATGGAAACTTCTCAGAACGTCATCATCATCGGTTCCGGCCCCGCTGGCTACACTGCCGCTCTCTACGCGGGGCGCGCAAGCCTTGATCCGCTCCTCTTTGCGGGAATTCAGCCCGGAGGGCAGTTGATGATAACAACCGAAGTCGAGAATTATCCGGGGTTTCCAGAAGGAATCATGGGCCCCGAGATCATGGAACGTTTTCGTGCACAGTGCGCCCGATTTGGAACTCAAATTGTTGATGACGTTGTCACGAAGGTGGACTTCTCTGAACGCCCATTTAAGGTTTGGTGCGGAGACAAGCTCTACTTAGGCAAGACCGTCATTATTGCCACAGGGGCCGAAGCAAAGTGGCTCGGACTTGAATCAGAAGTAACCTTTGGGGGTTACGGTGTGAGCGCCTGTGCCACCTGTGACGGGTTTTTCTTCAAAAACAAAGTCGTGGCTGTAGTTGGCGGCGGCGACACTGCGATGGAAGAGGCGAATTACCTCACAAGGCATGCGTCGAAGGTGTATCTTGTTCACCGGAGGGACCAGTTCCGCGCAAGTAAGATCATGCAAGATCGAGTGCTGGCGAACGAGAAAGTGGAGGTCATTTACAACTCCGCCATCGAAGAGATCATCGGAGAGATGACCCCGCATCGCAAGGTGACCGGTGTTCGGCTGAAGGATACGATTACCGGCGAGCAATCAGAGTTGGCCTTAGACGGTGTTTTCATTGCCATCGGGCACAAGCCAAACAGCGATCTGTTCAGTGGAATGCTCGAGGCAGATGGTCTGGGTTATCTGAAACCCGAACCCTATTCGTCCAAAACGAAGATTCCCGGCGTTTTCGTCGCCGGTGACGTTGCTGATTCAGTCTATCGCCAGGCTATCACTGCGGCCGGAACGGGTTGCATGGCCGCAATTGATGCCGAACGATTCTTAGAGTCAGAGGGTCATTAATAAGTGGTTTCTCTTCTTCTAGGAATGTGTTTGGCTGGTCAGGGTGTCCAAGGCAACACGATTTACCTCGGCGACCCATCTTTGGCGTCGACGAGACTCCAGATATTTGAGGCAACAGAAAAGTTAGGCGATTCGAAAAAGTCACCGAAGTTGTTTGGGGATCCCCCGACCGCATTTTTGTTTGATTGGCTTTGCGGAGGCTACGGAAGGATCAACCCCGACAAGAACCCGAATTACAATCTGAGATTTAGGGTCTTCAGCCAAACTCGAAAGGAAACGGGGGATGTAGCCGTCCTCGTCACTCGGATGCTCCTCAGGATTTGGGACTTGAATGTTCGCAAGTTGAAGATCGATCACAGCAACGAGTTCAACAGCCAGATCGTTGATGTGTACTTGTGTTGGGGCGGCACACCAGGTGGAGAGCACATGTTTTCGACCGAAATCGAAAACACATATCAGAAAAAAGTCAACACGATTTACATTTATGACCTAGAGAGCTTCAAGGACCCAGTCGAAATGGCGAGGGAAGTCGCCCATGAATACGGGCATGCGACGCTCAATGCCATTGGCGGCTTTAAGGAACCGGAAGAATGGGGCAATGGGCAACTCGGCGAGAAACTCTATCTGCGGTGGCTCAGCGAAGAAATTTCTGACAAACGATTGGAGCCAATTGACGCAATGGGAGCGTTCTCCGGTCCGCTAAACGCCTGGGTAAAAAAAAATGTGACACCGCTGGTGGAGCGGTGTCGCGACAACGGCCCCGTGTTTTCGCTGCTTGAAGGCACCGGACAGGGAGCGATGGACGCCTGTAACGGGCTCATCCTTTACGCCGAAACGATTTTTCCTTCTGATGTCTTTGCCCAATCCCTTAAAAACATGGTGGGTGAAACCGAGGCGAAGTACTATCCGAGGGCGCTGCTTGACGCGGCTACTGCGACTTCAGCCTGCGCGATAAGAATCCCGCCCGCCTGGAAAGGGAAGTCGCTTTGGCTCCCCACCGGTGCTGAAGGCACCGTCAAGAGCGGGACAATAATTCGCCGTCAGGGAGATTGGTCGTTGGTGAAACCAGGCCCAGCGGGCGTTCTGTCAATTGTCAAGGCGAAGGGTCTTCGGCTGGGTAACAATCACCGAGATTAGGGTTTCCTTACCTTCAGCCTTAATGAAAACGGTTGCGTTGTAGCCTTTCGAAGTTTTGCCTAGGATAGTCTGTCCCCCACCAACCCCGTCGATTTTGTCTGTGGGGATTTGTGGTCTGAAATGGTCAACGATTTTTTGAACGGGGTCCTTGGTTTTCCAGGTTGCGGTGAACTGTAATCCGTCGGGAGTATCGATGCCAACCAGCTGAAACTTCTTCACCGTAGGTTTGGAGTTGGGGTACGGCGTGATGTCTAGAGCGGTGTAGTCGGGATTGGTCCAGGCATCGGGCTCGGGCATTTTGACTTCAGTCTGTACTTCCTTGCCGGTTTGCGTGTCGATCACTTTGCCATTCTCCATGACATAGCGATTTCCTTGGCATCCGCCGACGATGAAGAGACCGAGCGCGAGCCCGATTACACCAAACTTCCACATATCAGTAATTGTATCGGTATTTTTCATGTCGCTCGTGCGTAGAATCTCTTGAATGCTAGTTTCGTTTCTTGCTCAGATTGCGCTTTCCGACCTCTCAAGCTCGATAAAGGCGATCATGCCTTCTCGGGAAGAAGAGGTGTGGCTATCGGTTCCATGGCGAACCAATCTCATGGCGGCCCGATTGGAATCGCAAGAGGTCAAGAAACCGATGTTCCTTTGGGTCATGAATGGGCATCCGATGGGATGTACGTGAAACAATGGTTTGGCGGACCGTCGGACCGTCTTTAGCAACCCCGCTATAATTTCTCGGCTCACCCGAGAGTTCATTCCCGTTGTTCTCGATACTCACGAAGTTCAAAATGGGCGCTCCAAAACGAAGGAGTGGTTCATGAATGCAATCACACCGATTAAGCCCGACGTGGCGAAGGGAATAACTGCTCAAGGTCGGTATGTGGTTACCCCGGATGGCGTCGCCCTTGGTTATAACAACAACCGCGATGTTGAGCGAATCTTGACCTTGATGGATTCTTCGTTGCGAAAGTACAACGCCTCTCCTCCAACTCATGTTGAAGTGAAACCAGAGTTGCTCGATGAGCAAACGGCGATTCGCCCGTCAAGCGGCACAACCTTGATTCGGTCCTTTTCCCGAATTCGCCCGGTCCCAGTTGGAAGTGACATTGCCAATGCCAATGTCGCCCGCGACCACCTCTGGATTACGCCCGAAGAGTCGGCCACGATGCGAGCGAGCGATCTTGTTCCGCCTACGTTGATTACCCGGATGTGTCGATTTCATTTCATTGATAACGTGCGTGGTGAACCCGACCCTTGGTTAACTTCCGAAATTCTTAAAAAGGAGTTCAAGCTTAAGCCGCTTTCAACGCGCGCTAAGCAGCTGACAGTAAGTTTCAAAATGGAGAAACCCGGAAGCAAACTTGGTGTCGAAGGATCGGCACTGTTCAAACTCGAATGGAATCAACGTGGTGAACTCCAATTTGAAGGCATCGTGGAGGCCACCGCGTGGGGTGCCGGACAGTGGACCGGAACTCCTCCTACTGGCAGATTTCGCCTAGTGCAAGCGTATATGACGGTTGATGATGCGATGGCGAAAGTAGTGCCGCCCCAATTCATCGTGTTCGGAAACGAATACTTCGCCAGATGAACTTTCATTAAAAACTGAAAGCTCGGGTAGACTGTTACTTGTGGCTACCCTCTCGCCGGCTCCCTCAATTGATTCGATTGCCGATAAGGTTTTTGCCAACCAGCGGATCTCTGCCGAAGAAGCTCTGGCTCTGTTTCATCATCCTAATCTATTGGAGTTAGCCACTCTTGCCGATCATCGCCGTCAGCAACGTGTGCCGGGGCGCACGGTAACTTATCTCATTGGTCGGATTCTTAACTACACCAATGTTTGCTGGGTGAGATGCAAATTTTGTGCGTTCTATCGTGTTCCAAACCACGAGGAAGGCTATCTACTTTCCGACGAAGAAATTCTTGCGAAAGTGCAAGATACGGTTGATAAGGGCGGAGTCGAAATCCTATTCCAAGGCGGGCTTAATCCCAAGCTCAGGATCGATTATTACGAAGGCATCTTCAGTAAGATCAAAGCCAAGTTCCCCGACATTATTCTGCACGCGCTCTCTCCCGCAGAAATCATCTATGTAGCTCATATTTCAAAGCTTCGACTAGAAGAATGTTTGGCTCGGCTGCAAGCCGCTGGATTGCATTCAATCCCCGGAGCAGGTGGAGAAATCTTAGTCGATAGAGTTCGTAAGATTATTGCTCCCAACAAAGACACCACCGACGAATGGTTGGCTTGCATGCGAACCGCGGCGAAGCTCGGTATTCGGAGTACAGCTTCCATGATGTTCGGTCACGTCGAAACGCTGGAAGACCGAGTAGAACACCTTCAGCGAATCCGCGACTTGCAAGACGAATGCCAACCATTTCGTGCATTTGTAACCTGGAACTTTCAGCCTGAGGACACTCAACTCCAGATCCCAGTGAAAGCTTCGGGAGCCGATTATCTGCGCACCGTCGCCGTTGCTCGAATCTTTCTTGACAATTTCGATGGACTTCAGGTCTCGATTCTCACTCAGGGTCCGAAGATCGCCCAAATGGCGCTTAACTATGGGGCGAACGATTTTGGCTCGGTGATGATCGAGGAAAACGTCGTCTCAGCGGCCGGAGATAAGCACATTCTCACGGCTCTTGAGTTCGAGCGTTTGATTCGCGAAGCAGGATACGAGCCAAAACGCCGAAACACACGCTACGAGCTGATTTAGCTTCTATTGGTCATCAGAAGATGCGGATGGTCGGCGGGCTTCCGTTTTCCCTGCCACTTCTTTGCCCAATCTGGGGTTTCCACTTCTTCAAATGATCTCGCGTTCAGATCGATAAGCAGTTTGGGGATCGGGTTCTTCTCGGTGCTTACGTACAGCCGTCCATCACCTGGCGCCAGAATGTTTCGGCCCTGCTGGTCAATTCCCCAACTTGGTGGGATACTGGTTCCGAGGGTGTTTCGGAAGCCCCGAAGCTCGGAACTGAGGAACTCTGGGCGAACCCGGCCGAATTCACCTTGGCCCGGGTTCGGGCCCTTCCAAGGGTCAAAGAACTTTTGGCACTGCTGACCGGCCATTTCAAGAGACTTTTCCGTCGCTTCATTCTCCGCGTACAAGTCAACAAGTTGCAGATTTTCGGGAAACCCGGAAACGAGACTTGCATCTCGATGCCCTGAATGTCCGCAAGAGCCGCCGGCGTTAGGAAAACATGCCATGACCACTTCTTGACCATCAAATTTGATCCCATGAACCATGAGATGAAAACACGGCCAAAACGCAAGGGCAGCGGTGAACGGGGGGCGAGAGATTCCTATGTAAGACGGCACTTTCCGATGGAAGGCCTGAACATAGTATCCGAGGAGTTCACCATCAGGAGATAGGTCAAGAGGTTGTAGCCTCGCCTTGATCCATGTACTCTTCGAAACCCTGTCATTCTTGGTGTCCCAGTTGAGAACTTGGCTAAGTCGTCCACTGTATTCCGCGACGATTACGGCTCTCGGAGCCGAACTTGCAAAGACGATATGGATCCTCGGCTCTGATCTGATTGCTACATCCTAAACACGCCGAACTTCAGCTGTTCGATTGGTGCGTTTTGCGCCGCCTCGATGCCTAACGCGATGACCCGACGCGTATCAACCGGATCAATGATGCCATCGTCCCAAAGGCGTGCCGTTGCGTAATAAGCCGATGCTTCGACCGCGTATTTGTCTAGCGTAGGCTGACGAAATGCGTCTTGCTCCTCCTTCGTCATCGAGCCGCCCTTTAGCGCGATTTGGTCCATTTTCACCGTAAGCAACACGTTTGAGGCTTGCTCACCACCCATAACGCTGATCTTTGCGTTGGGCCACATCCACATTTGACGGGGTTGATACGCGCGACCGCACATGCCGTAGTTCCCAGCTCCATAAGATCCGCCGACTACGACTGTGAACTTTGGCACGTTCGCCGTCGAAACCGCCGTTACTAGCTTAGCACCGTGTTTGGCGATTCCTTCGTTCTCATACTTCTTGCCAACCATGAAGCCGCTGATATTTTGAACAAAGACAATCGGGATTCCTCGTTGGCAGCAGAGTTCGATGAAATGCGCGCCTTTTTGGGCCGATTCGCTGAAGAGGATGCCATCGTTGGCGAGCACGCCTGCGAGTTGGCCGTAAAATCGAGCAAAACCACAAATCAGGGTCGTGCCAAAGTTCTTTTTGAACTCTTGAACCTCGCTTCCGTCAATAATTCGCGCCAGCACCTCGCGCATGTTCATCGGCGTTTTAGAATCGGTCGGAACCAAAGAATAGAGGTCCTCGACGGGGTAGGCCGGATCAATGGCGGGTTCACCAACGGGTTTCGCCCTTCGCATACCGAGCGATTCCACGATGTTGCGCAAGATCTCGATGGCGTGAGCATCATCTTCGGCAAAATGATCCACAACTCCAGAAAGACGACTGTGAACATCTGCGCCGCCCAAATCTTCGGCGGTCACTTCTTCGCCCGTCGCCGCCTTCACCAATGGAGGGCCACCGAGGAAGATGGTGCCTTGCCCTTTCACAATAATGGCTTCATCGCTCATCGCCGGAACGTATGCTCCTCCCGCTGTGCATGAACCCATCACTGATGCGATTTGAGGAATACCCATCGCCGACATTTGCGCCTGGTTATAAAAAATCCGTCCAAAATGATCGCGGTCGGGGAATACTTCGCTCTGCAGCGGCAAAAATGCTCCCCCCGAATCCACCAAGTAGATACAAGGAAGGTGGTTTTCCCGCGCGATCTCCTGGGCGCGTAAGTGTTTCTTTACGGTCATAGGGAAGTAGGTTCCGCCCTTAACCGTAGCGTCGTTTGCCACGATCATCACTTCGCGACCATGAACGCGCCCAATCCCGGTAACAACTCCCGCCCCCGGCGCATCGCCATCGTACATCCCGTTCGCGGCGAGAGTGCTGAACTCTAAGAAGGGCGATCCCTCGTCAACAAGGGCATCAATGCGCTCGCGTGCCAGCATCTTGCCCCGCTTCTTATGCTTAGCAACCGCTTCCTCGCCGCCCCCTGCCAAAGCCGTCGCCATCTTCGCCCGATAATCGAGCATGATCTGATCCATTGCCTCCCGATTCCCCCGATGCTCGGAGTCGGTAACGTTGATTTGGCTCGCGATGACTTCCATAGGTCAGGAAGATTGTGACATTTTCAAGAACTGTTCGGGACGATTCCAAAAATGAGAGACAAAAAAGGGGCGGCTCAGCCTCTGAGCCGCCCCTAGTCCTCACGTTCGCCGTGATTATCGTCGACGTCGGCGCAAGAGGGCCGCAACGCCAAGGCCAAGTGCGGCCATTGTGGCTGGTTCCGGTACAGCGCTGTAGTTGATATCACCTGAAAATGCACGAGGCGTGAACAGCGTGCCACCAAAAGAAATAGCACCGGTTCTCGAGTGGGCGCTAAACAGAGTAAGGTCGGCATTGCTAAACGTAGTCGTTGCTGTCGTCCCTGTTCCCTGATAGCGAATACCGCCGCCCGAGGTAATGGCATGGAGATAAATTCCGGTCGTCGTTCCTGCGCTTAGAATGATGGGCGTTGTCAAAACAACTGGAGCCGACTTCACGGCTGTTCCCGCCGCTACACCCGTAACCGTTTGAGAAAGAGTCCAACCCGCAGCGCCAGTTTGAAACCCAACGTAGGAGCCAGGCCGAGTATAAACCTCTACCGATACATTGAGACCCACAGCTCCAGAGAAGTACGTGGCAAATGAGTTGAAACTCAACGTATTCGTCGTTGGGGTTAAGTCAAGAAAGATTCCGCCTGAACCGTTGTTTGGGGGCAATGTTGTTAACGTCTGTGCTCCAGAAAGTGCTGCCACTCCCAGCGCCATTGCAAATAGTATTTTTCTCATAAGATCACCATCGGCCTCCTAGTCGGGCCTTTGGCATTATAGCAAAAAATTTCAAACTCGGCAGATATCTTCAAGCAACCTAGCATTTTTGCGTGCGCGGCTTGGCCGGCCCCGTGAATGCTCCTTTAATGCCAAACTTCGGCCAAACCAATAAATGTGACAAATGGTTTTCGACCTACCTCTGTTGTCGGCATGTCGTATCATTGAAAGGGAACTGATGCCAAGAAGCTCAATCTTTAGCCTCCTCAAATCGCCTCGCGTTTGTTTTGCTCTCGCGGGTGGGGCGGTGGTGATTGGGGCTTATTATGTGTTGGCGCTGAAGGCCGATGTGCCCGGTTGCGGTGTTTTTCGCGATCGTTGGGCGTCTACTACCACAATGCGCGGGAATCGCGGAAACCGAGATCACCGGCCCCGGGCCGCTGGTCCCATCGATTTATCTATTCTCGCGGGTGTTGCCGTAGTTACGCTTTGGCAAGGCCTGAGTTTGCGGTCAAAATCAAAAAATCAAGAGAAAAACCCATGAAAACCAATCTAACCTTACTCGTTCTTATCACGATCTTCTCGCTCGGCGGATGCGTGGGCAAAGAGTCCACCACGGTGGTGAATGCCGATGGTTCCAAGAGCACCGTCACCTCGAACCCCAGCGATGGCAGCGTAAAGATTGAAGGCAACGGCACCTCTGCCAGCATCGGCGGCGGAACAACCGTCACCGAAGCCGATCTCGGCATTCCGTTCTACCCCGGTTCAACCGAAAAGCCCAATGCCTCGATGAAAGTAGACACCCCCACCGAGAAAAGCTACATGTGCACCCGAACCACCGCCGACGAGGTGAGCAAAGTGGCCGAGTTTTACGAAGGGAAGGTGAAGGGATTGAAGTTCAACACCTTCAGCGCCAACGATACCACCACGACGATGGCGAGCATGACCCAAGAAAACGGAGCCAAAATCGCCGTAAGCGCCACCCGCAAAAAGTCAGAATCCGAAACCACGATCACCCTCGCCTACGGCCTGGAAACCAAGAAGTAACCCCTCCCGGCTCCACCGTGCTAAAATCAGATCGAGGCTTGTAAAGTGGGGCCTTGTTTCATGAGAGGGGCGAATCGGAAACGGCTCGCCCCGTCCTAATTTGGCAAGCCGGGCTGCTGCCAGCACGAAAATTAATGTTTCCGAAACTCTTGGGGAAGTTTCCGAAAGAGCTTCGGAACATTCCGAAACCCTTGGGGAAGCTTCCGAAACTCTTCCGGAACATTCCGAAACTCCTGGGGAAGCTTCCGAAAGAGCTTCGGAACATTCCGAAACCGCGGGGGAAACTTCCGAAACGGCCTCGGAAGATTGTAATTGAGTAGGAGAAGGTGGCTTTTAGGTTCAAACCTGTTTAAAAGCCATTGGAGCTAGGTGTAACAGTTTGCGTATATGTGGTTCGCATCGCTAGCCGATACCTAGGTTGATCAAAGGTTCTTGACTTTTAGTAAACTGTAGTTGGAAAGTTGCCTTGCACTTAAGTACAATGTAAATCAATCGTGAACAGTGTGTGGGCAAGCATAGGCAGGGCGAAATGGTAGCGAAATTATCTAGTGGCACGGATTGCGGTTTCCCTTCACTGCACTGTAACCGCCGAGTACGTGCAACCGGAAGTGCATGTCTCGCGAACGACCACTTTGCTAAGCATTGGCAAAGACGGCTGCAGTTCGTTCCATATCCATTCAGCCAGAACTTCGGAAGTAGGATTTTCAAGGCCGGGAACCTCATTCAAAACGCGGTGATCAATCCGTTCCCTAATGCGCTCGAACGCGTCCTTGATATCACCGAAATCCATCACCCAGCCGACGTGATTTATCGGACCCGCAACATGAATTTCTATCTGGAATGTGTGACCGTGCATCCGACCACACTTGTGACCGGTGGGTACGTTTGGCAACCAGTGTGCGGAGTCGATGTTGAAGCATTTGAATATTTCGTGAAGTGCCAACTCACGGAAAGGACGGGTGGAGCGGGTCCGAAGCATCAACAGCTGAGTTACAGGAGATTCCATGTTGGGTAGACAACTGCTGGTACTGGGATGCTCTGATCGCAAGCGGGGCGTGTCGGATCTGCTGCCTGCCATAGATCGCTATGACGGCCCATACTATCGAGTCCTGCGGAACTACCTTCGCGAGCATGACTGGCCGCGTAACCTCTCGGTGGCTGTCCTCTCCGCCGAATACGGGCTAGTCGGCGGATTAACTCGGATCAAAGATTACAATAAGCGTATGACGCGGAGCCTGGCCCTTGGAAAGGCAGAAGACTGCTGTAAGACTTTATCTGCCTGGGCTTGCAACCATGATTCGGTTATTCTATCGCTGGGAAATGATTATATGCCGGCTTTAGAAAAAGTTACGGAGGGCGCTCTTAGATCAAAGACATCTGTTTTTGAAGGGGGAATCGGGGAAAAGCAGAGTCAAGTTAAGAGCCTGCTTCATGCAAGCGGGGCATCGGAAAGGCGGGTTGCAGTTCATCCAAAAGCAGGTAGTGGCAAAGTCTCGTATTTTTTACCGGATTGGGATGATTTGCTTGATGCGAACTTCGACTTTAGAACTGACAGATTTTCGGGTGCTTCGCGCACCGAGAGGAACGACAAGCATTGCTCCATCTTGATGAAACCAGAACGGATGTGTGACGGAATCCTCGTGAGCCTTGCTCAGCACCTGTCGGGCAAGGGCCCCTTGCGCCGATTCGTTGGCAGCGACGAGAGTTCGCTCGCGCCCATTGACCTCCGTAGTAGATTTGGATTAGCAGATGATCAGAGCCTCTTCGGCGACTGTGGGGCATTTAGCTATGCAAACGAGGAGGAACCCACAATTTCTATTGAGCAAGCCGTCGCACTTTACGACCTACACGGGTTTGACTTTGGAGCATCGGTGGACCACATCCCTGTTCCATATGTCACGACGGAATCCGGAAAGAGGCTGCTTACGGAGGCAGAAAGGAGTGAACGGGTTCAACTTACAAAGGACAACGCAGCGGCATTCATCACAACGGCCAAGAGGCGAAAAGCCGGATTTCTTCCTGTCGGAACTATTCAGGCGCTAACTCCGGAGGGTTTTATCTCTAACGTGAGACTCTATCACGAAATGGGCTACCGCCATCTAGCAATAGGAGGATTGGTGCCTTTGGCGGATACGGCGGTGGAAGCGATCGTAACTGCGGTAATGAGCGAAGCGTCTCAACTCTCACCGCGGCCATGGGTGCACCTTTTCGGAGTGTTTCGTCCGAAGCTTCAGGCCAAATTTCGGGAACTGAAAGTCGACAGCTTTGACAGCGCAACCTATTTTCGAAAGGCCTGGTTGCGCTCCGATCAGAACTATTTAGCTCCGGATGGGAGTTGGTATGCGGCGATACGGGTACCGATGACCAGCGACCCTCGGACACTCAAGAGGCTCCAGGAGGACGGAGCAGACGTCCGGCTGTTACAAGCTCAGGAGGCCGAGGTTATGAGGCTATTGTGCCGGTATGATCGAGACGAGGCCGACCTGGAGGAAACTCTTAACGCGGTCTTGAGCTATGACGCTCAACTCACGCGGTCAAGCGACTCCCGATCGCTAAAAGAAAAGTATCAGGCAACGCTTCAGAAGAGACCTTGGAGGGATTGTCGATGCCCTTTCTGCAGGGAGCAAGGGATTCATGTATTGATCTTTCGAGGGTGCAACCGAAATAAGCGACGGGGGGCGCACAATACCCTAATGCTCTACGGTTCTTTAGGGCAGCAGATATGATTGATCTTGAAACATTTATTGACCTCGCCCGTGATACTCCTGGGGTCGGCCGTGACCTCCGAGATCGGGAAAATCAAGCTCAACTGGACGCCTTACGTCATGAGGGGGAGCGGCTTCTCATGGTCGCGGCAGGCCCGGGCTCCGGCAAGACCACGGTAATTGTTTTGAGAGCATTGCGATGTGTTTTGGTCGACGGCGAATTACCTGAGCACTTGCTTCTCACGACTTTCACAAAGAAGGCGGCGAGAGAATTGCGGACGAGGTGGCTTGACTGGGGAACAGCAATATTAGGTGCGCTGGGGGATCGATTTGATCCGCGAGCCATTGACCTAAATCGGTGCCGCATTGATACGCTTGACAGCGTCGCCCAACAAGCCCTAGCAGACCACAAACTTCCGGGAACCCTGGCACCGATTGTTGCGGAGTCTGCAACCAGTAAGCTTATGCTGAAACGCTTTGGGTTCAGCGATGCCTACAGGGGCGCATTAACAAAGGAGTCCCTCGACACCCTTTTCTCTCGGTACACATTCAGTGGTGATCCTCCGTTTAATCAAGGAGAAGCGTTGGAAGTGGCAAAGCGATTGAGTGAGCGGCTGATGCAGGACAGGGTCAGCATCGAGGATTATCGGGACTCGGGCGTCGCTGAGCGCCATGTGGTCTCAATTCTTGAGCGATACTCTACCGCGATGGCAGAGTCGTCCGTTTACGATTACACTTCGCTTCAAGCTGCCTTCCTCGAAAGGTTACGGAACGGCTCGCTCGCAGAATGGCTTGCTAGCGTGTCTGTGTTGATGGTTGACGAATACCAGGACACCAACCCTCTGCAGGAAGCGATTTACTTTGCGATCATCGCCGGTGCGGCACCGCAGGCAACCATTGTTGGCGACGATGATCAGGCTATGTACCGTTTTCGTGGTGGCTCAGTCGAACTCTTAACTCAGTTCTCTTCCAGGGCGATGCGAGCGACCGGTCGCAATACTCTACGATTAGACATGACAAGGAATTTCCGATCTACTCCGGAGATCGTGCGGTTTTACAATAACCACATTGACTCTGATCCCGCATTCGCGGACGCGAGGATTGCGCCTCGGAAGCCCCAAGTAGTTGCAAGCCGCGGGGAATCGGGAATGCCCGTTCTTGGAATGTTCCGCGAGACGCCCGAGGAACTCGCAGCTGCCCTATCGGAATTCCTCTCACGACTGGTTTCTGACCGACGGGTCCTCGCTGGAGGCGAGAACGATCCATTGGAAATTACAATGGCACCTGGCGGCGACCTTGGAGATGCTGTCCTCCTGTGCCATTCTGTGGGCGAGGCTCGTTACAATCGGGCTCGCGGAACGGTGCCAGAAGAGGTCGAGACGAGGTTTGTAGGCTTACTGCGACGTCAACTTGCAGAGAACGACAGACATATCTTCAACCCCGGAGGGCAGGCGCTCAGACTAGTCCCTAGCGTCCGCCTGCTTTTGGGGCTCCTCGTGCTGTGCGTTGATCCAGACGGAAGCGCAACTCGGGAAGTCTTCCCCACAAGGGAGGCGCAGTTCTTTCTCAATTTGTGGCGGCGGTCCGCTGAAGCTTTCGTGCGGACCAATCCCCAACCCGCCGATGAGCAAGGCTTGCCAGGGTTCGTGGCTAGATGGCAAGACGCCGCGGCAGGTACGATTCAACCTCGGTTCCCAAGGGATTGGCCGGCGTTAGAGTTGGTCTTCACCCTTATCACTTGGATTCCTGCTTTTCATAGTGACCCCGAGCATCAAGTTTGGCTCGAAGCCATCACTCGCCTAATTGGAAGTGTCGCGACGGCTTCGCCGTACGAAATGAAGTTTCTGCAGAACGTTGTCGGACAGGCCGACCAAATGCAAAACGTGCGACGCAGCAGGATGAGCTTCATACGGGATGCGTTACTACCGATTGCGGAAAATGAAATCGAAGTTGATGAGGAAATCATGCCTAGTGTTCCGAGGGACCGACTTCAGGTGATGACCATTCACCAGGCTAAGGGCTTAGAGTTTCCATTAGTAGTGGTGGACGTTGGTGCGCACTTCCGCTCAAATCACGAAGCTCACCGTTTCTTGAGGCACCCGCTCGAAGTGTCTAATGTGGTCAGGATGGAGGATGATATTGAGCCTTTCCTCGAGTCGCCGCTTCGGGGCGGCAGAAGTGCGTTAGATAGGACTTTTGATGATCTAGTCCGACTCTATTATGTCGCGTGCAGTAGGCCGCAGTCGGTGCTGTTGTTGGTTGGAAATGAGCAATGCCTCAAATTTGGATCGGGTCGTAATCTTGATAAGTCAATAGTGCCACATGTGGCTCTGGGTTGGAACCGAGATATGACCTGGCCCTGGAGGCAGCCTTTCCAAGGCAAACCACCCACTCGGGTAAACCCGCCATTTAGGTTAATTTAGATATGGAACTTGAAATCAGACGCCCTGACCACATCGTCCCGTCATACTCCCTTACCGGCGACCTGCTCTCCTACTCGCGCTGCCGGCTACAGTATCGGTACCACAACGGTAGCTCTCTCCCTCCCTCTCGACCAGTGCAATTGTGGTTCGGAGAGTTCTTACACGGAACGCTTGAACTTTGCTTCCGATACTGGAAGGAACTGGTGGACTCGGGAGGTGTGCCCCCTGCGTTCCCATGGCCCTGCACCCCAAGGCCATGGAGGCAGGACGCTCCAGAATGGGCACTAAGTGATATCGGTCGATTCGCAGACCTGGTGGAATCTTCCCTCAGCCAACAGGGGAAACAGGCCCGTAGCACCGCAGCCCGAGAGTCCGCATACAACAGAATAGAACTTGCCGTTAACGAACTAGGCCCGCATCTCTTTGAACTAATAGACTCGGCTGAGAAAAAGGTCATTGGCACGCGCCCAGTCCTTCCCGGAGCAACTGAGTTGCGCTGTAGCAATTATGAAGTTCACGGCGTGATAGACGTTCTAACCCATGTAACATTGGACAGTGTGGACAACCAAAACATGATCAGGCGCCGGGTAACAGAGAGATGCCCGGACCTGCGCGGCGTTTACGAAGTTATAGTTGACTATAAAGGAATGCGGAGGCCGCGCACGGACGAGCGTTATTGGGATGAAGGTGACTGGCAAGTCCAAACCTATGCTTGGCTCAGGGGGCGGCAGCCAGAGGCAATGCCCGTCGCAGCCGGAATATTGATTTACATCAATGAACTTACTCCCGGTGATGCCGAGATGAGTTCGCTGAAACGGGGGATAGTGAATCGCACGACCGATGTTTTGCCTGAGCCGGACTCTGAGGATGAGCAATTGATCCGGCTTTGGCAACCGGGGAATCGCGCAAACCAACTGTCACTGCAATTTAGACTCAGCCGTGCCATCCGCGTTATCCCTATAGGCGGCCCTAGTACGGATAACGCGCTCACGCAGTTTGACACAGTCGTTAGGCTCATCGAGGAGAACATAATCTCAGAGGCGTCCGACGGAAACATATTGCGTGCATGGAGTCCTGATTGTCAATCGGAAGAGACGTGTGTGGCCTGCGATTTCAGGAATTTTTGCCCTCGGCCTGCAGGTAAGGCACCAAATTATGTGGTTTCTGCTCCTCTAGCACCCTAGTCATTTGGTTCTGTTCGGTGCAACTTAATGCAGTTGAGGCCCGTTTGCCTATCTGTCAAAGATTGCCAACACATTAAGGCTCGGTCCGGCGCAAAGTGTTCCAATCATTCTGGTTCCGTAGAGATGTCCTCGCTGAATAACTCGGTGCGCGAATATACCGCTGTTAGCTTTTTCGTTGGGAGTACAGTGCACGTGAAGGGTTCGCCCCTCATCATCGAGCATGAGCTGATAATCGATCCAACGGATTCGTCCCATTCTCCTGCCAGCCTGTTCGACCATCTGCATGAGCCCGCCTGAATCGAACTTGTCACCAAAACTTTTCCAGTAAGTTCGTGCCTCAGAGTCATATTCCTCAGGAGTTTGTCCCGATTTCCAAGTGAGGTAGGATGGTGCTGCTCCCCACATCTTTTGAATGTCCTTGAACATCAACTTCACCGTTCCGTCCGCGAACTCACCTGCCATTGGAATAAATTTTGTCCGACCGGCCGGCTCTTGGGCCATACCTGGAAGATCGAGAAAGATCAATTCCTTCGGGTTCGTAGGAGCGAGGCCCCCTTTTATTCGGTCGCACAGAGATTCTGACGTTTCGAGCTTGATGAAGTTTGGCTGATTGGACAAATAATAGAGGCAAAGTTGCACTAACTGACGATGTGGATTGTCTATTGTCGAGAAAGTGATCTCATGGGCATGACCCGACTCCCCACCTTTCTCTACCGTGCCGCTTACACTCCCTGCGACACCCACATCCAGAAATGGCAAAAGGGACTTCAGCCAGGCCGCGACACCTACGCTCGCGGACGCCTCTGCTGCTGCAGTCGCGGAAAGACTGGAACTGGACGAAAGCATTAGCTTCATATCGCCTGTCTTCTTATCTGGGCGGACTACTGCATCGTAGAAGGCGGTCACTTGCTCTTCGTCGATATACGCGGGAGCGTCTGCAAGCCATGCTAGATTGTCACGAGTGAATTCCATTGCGTCACGTTCACATTGACGGGGCTACCCCTCCCGATCAACTCAACATTAGTTTACCATCCGCTTCCAGCGAACCCCATGCGGGTCGGAGGATTGAGGTTCGCTCAAATAGCGACCCGGATAACTTGCCATTCGAAACCTAAAGAAAAACGCTTGCCCTCCCTATACTCTAAGTAATGCATCTAATGCGTGCTCGACATCAGTGCGAAAGCACCCTGGTATTTCTAGGCGTGGGGGTAGGACCCTTCGGCCGAGGAGGGTCTTCATGGCCAAAAATACATTCGACAAACTGAATCCAAGCGATCTAAAAACCCTATCTATGCAAGTGGTGACGGCAATAAGCCTGAGCCCAACCACTTGGGGTGCCACTGCCACCCAGGTAACCAACCTTACGGCAAAGAACACCACGCTTGGTACCACCATTACCAATGCGGAAGCCACGCGGGTTGCCGCTAAAGCCGCAACTCAAGCGCAAAGTGCTGCCGTCGCCGCCGTAGTGGCCGACCTCATGCTCATTGCCAAGCAGATGTACGCCAAAGCGGGATTGACGCCGGAGCAGATTCAATCGACCGGCTTGGCCGTTCACGATTCGGGCAAATCTACGGTTAATCCGTTGCAGGTGATCAAATTCACCGCCACTCCTTATGCCGATGGGCAAGTGGAGTTCTCTTGGAAGCGAAACGGCAATCCCTACGGCGTTCAGTTCTTCATCGAAGCTTCGGTGGATGGCGGCGCATGGCAGCAGGTTTATGCAACCAAAAAGCAAAAAATCAAGCTGCAAGGTTTCACGCCTGGAGTACCCGTGATCTTCCGCGTGGTAACGGCGAACCGAAACGAACTTTCCGCTCCATCTCTTACGGCTTCTATTTACGAGGAAGCCGCGCCGACGGGCTTGCGCATCGCGGCCTAAAAACCCTCACCCCCCGCCCCCTCTCCCTCGGAAGGGAGAGGGGGAATAAGGGGCTTAGCCCTTCAACAAACTCAAGAACTCGGTCAAAGAACCGACCGTGGCCGTGGGGTCGGGGGCTCCTTCGGGTTTTGATTCTGGTTTGATGGTTTGGCCGTTGGCGCTGGGGGGGACGTCAGAGTCTCTTCTGATCCAAACCGTGGCCCATCCCATTTCGATAGCGGGGAGAATGTCGTGAGCGTAGCTATTGCCGACCATCACCACTTCGTCGGCGCCGGTGCCTGATTCTACAAGGGCGCGGATGAAGACCTCGGGGCGGGGCTTGCCGATTCCCATTTCGCCTTCGATATAGACATAGGGGAAATAGGGTTCGATACCGAGGGTTTCGATTTCCTGGCGCTGAATATCGGCGGGCCCGTTCGTGATGAGACCCATGGTATGGGTAGGGTGAAGGGCGTTGAGCACATCCAACGCATCATCAAACAACTTCAGATTAGCGTTTCGTTCAAAAGCGTAGGTATCGCCGATTTTACGAGCGAGATCGCTGTCGTTGATGCCAATTCGTTCGAGGGTCAGGCGCATTTGCTCGGTTCGGGTGGGTTCGCCGTTCTTGAGATAGGTGGGGTACCAGCCGGTTTGCTTCAAACCCTTACTGAACTCGCGGAAAGTAGCCGCCCAGTTCGAAATCATCTCGTCGGGAGTGAATCCGGGCGGGCCGTGCTGCTCGAAAGCGCGCCGCATTCCCAACTTTGAAGCGTCCCAGTATCCACAAAGGGTGTCATCCAAATCAAAGAACACGGCGCGTATATTTGACGGAAGAACACTCACTTGCCCCATATTATGGCAAGAGTGACGTACACTTCGGATTGGTGAAACATGGCTAGACCTTGTGCATGCGCGTTAGGCTCGCTAAACGTAGAGGCGAAACGTTGGTCAACTCGCGCGGATATCTTTGATCAGATTCGGGCGGCGTGCATTTATTTGGACACCGAGGATTTGGCCGAGGTGAGCTTACAATCGGCGGCACAGCGGGCGAGTTTGAGCGAATTTCACTTTACGCGAGTGTTTAAGGAAACGATGGGAATCTCGCCTTCGATCTATCTTCAGAAGCGGCGGTTGAAGGATGCTTCCTTGCGTTTGGCCCAAACTAGCGATAAGGTGAGTGTAATCGCTGATGATTGCGGTTATCAGAATGCCAGCGCGTTCTCTCGTGCCTTTGTGCGCGAGTTTGGTCACCCTCCAACGGCCCATCGCAAATTAGCAAATCAAGCATAGTTTTGGCTTCGAAGAACTTGTAAACTTTGGGGCATGGCTAACACCGTTTGTCACGTTGAACTCGACACCACCGACTTGGCTCGCGCCCAGAGCTTTTATGCTGCAATTTTCGACTGGACTTTCCGCCAGTTCACCGAGAACATGCTCACGATTGGCAGCGGTGATTCTCACGTGGGCGGGCTTATGCTCGTGGAG
>JBEBHJ010000054.1:0-26526 GCA_040081075.1 Fimbriimonadaceae bacterium
CGACGGCGGTTTGACCTGAGCGCAAGGCGATGTGAACATCCAACGTCGGGTGTTTGTCAGCCTTGGCCACCGGCTTAGGATCTTTGACTTCGATTGGGAACCCCTGAACCCTGATCGGATCGCCTTGCTTGGAGGCATGAGCCTTTTCGTCATCGAGCTTGAGGTCCTTTAGATCGATCTTATAGCCTTGAACCTCGATAACATCCCACTTGACCGGCGCTTGCGTTTTAGGATCCAACTTGATCTGATAGATTTTGTTTTCGGTCTCCTTACGAACCAACTCAAGCGTGTTGGCGGCCTTCCCAAACCGAATCACTTTATAGTGCTCCGGTTCAAGGTCGGCGGTAATGTGGACTTTGAAGTTATCGCCTTCGCGAGTGGATTCGACGTTGATAGGGAAACCGGGCAACTCCTTGCCGTCAAGTGTTGCCTTTGTGTCGATAGTGCCATCCGTATTGGCTGTGGTGGTGATTTTCAGTTCACCACGTTTTGCCGCAGCAGTGAAGGCGCTACGCATCTTCTTAAAGGACTCCAACGGCGTAGTGGCAGCCGCTGTGCGAGGAAACAGGACGAAGGCACCGACGGCCAAAACGGCCAAGGTGGAGGTTGATAGTGCTAGTTTTTTCATTGTGTTGTTCCCGAAAACACGAGTTAACCAAGGCACTTGAGCGGGTGATGCGGCGAGAAGCTGAGCAACCCGAGTTTCCATGCTCGAAGGCACCAAAACCGGCTCATTCATATGATTCTCCAGCGAACGATGAAACGCAACCCACTCACGGCAAGTTGCACATTCCGATAGATGATCCTGCATCAAGCTCCGCTGGCCGGGCTTTAGCTCGCCGCTTAGATCAATCGCAATCAACTTCTGAATTTCGTTACATTTCATGGTTACACGTCACCTCTTCAAGAGCCTGCAATTCGGGTTCGACGGAAAGCGAGCTTCTCAGCTTACGAACCGCCGAATGAACCCGGAAATACATCGTTCCAACCGGAACCTTGACTACCCTTGCTGCTTCCGCATGAGTCAAACCCTCACCCTTCACCAACAAGAATGCTTCGCGCAAAGAATCCGGCAACGACTGAATCGCCGCCGCCAAATCCAGGTCTTCAAACCTCATCGTGCTTGCGAGATGTTGAATAGCATCGAGCCGTGTTTCCGTTACCGGTCGCTTTCGGCAAAGCATTCTCCACTCGTTCAAGATGATGGCAAACAACCAAGTCTGCGAGGCGGAGTCGCCCTTATACTGCGACCACCTCCGATAAGCCTTCGCCAAAGCCTGCGCCGCAAGGTCCTCGGCGTCGTCTCGATTCCCGCTCAAGCGGAGCGCAAACCGGTAAGCCGGCATCGCGTTCTCTGCGTAGAATAGGTCAAAGGCAACGTGGGGATGTTCCGATTGCATGGGCTAACTCTTGTTTCTTGAGGACACTGAAAGCATCCTCATTATCCTTTGATGCAAGTCTTAGAGGTTTCCTTGGGTATTGTGCAACAAGGAACATTTTCACTATGATCGCACTTCTTATTTACGCGACGACGCTCTCGTACCATAACCCGCTCTCGCCTGCTTCTTTTAGGAGTTGGGACATTTGTTATTCGGATAACGGCGACCTCGCTATTGGCAAGGCGGACGGATTCCGTGGTCGTCTGATAGCAAAAAATGCCTGGAGCCCGAAATGGTCGCCCGACCGACAACGAATACTGTTCGCCCGAGATGATGGTGCCTACGTTATAAGTCTGAACGGAAAGGATGAAAAGCGGATTCTCAAGACTCCCACTCGTCCCACCGGACTGAGCTGGGGCAAGCCGCTCATGCCAGAGAGAGTTTATGAAGACGATGGCACGCAGTGGGAGAATCTCGAAGGTTCGATCTTGGTTACTTACGATTCTGAAATCAAACACATCATGGTCCAAGAAGGCAAATACTTGGAAGCTGAAGATTGGAGCGGCATAATTAACCCAATTGGGGATGCCTGGCTCTTTTGCCCGGCGATTTCTCCAGACGGAACCAAGGTCGCCGTTTCGGTCAACGGAGATGTGTGGCTCGCTGAAACCGAACCGCGGGAGCAGGGAGAGTCATCCTTTGACGGGGGTTGGGAATTCACTCGAATTGCCGCCCTTGCGGAGTACGATCAACCGAGTTATCGGGCGTCACGCGAAAACTACTTCGTAACTGATCTCGACTGGTCACCAGACGGAAAATCCTTGGCCTTTTGCAAAAGGAGAGTGGGCGGTAGCGGTTTCGAACAAATAGGGTTGCTCTCCTCTACGAAATCTAGACCTTGGGAATGGCAAGCCAAAATCCTCAATAATTACGGCATCACGGTGAGTTTTTCGCCCGATGGACAGTGGCTCTTCAACGGTGGAGGAGTCAACATGTACGCTCAAAGCGTCACCGCGCACCGAAAAATTCAAATTCGACTCTGAATTTCGATCAAGCTCCAGCAGCTGTCCGAATTAACCACTGGCTTTCCATTTTTGTGATGTTGTAGGGGGCGCCCAGATACGGCGCGCTAACCTTTGTTGAATCGCCAACGCGGGGCCGCGTGCCTTTTTCAACGATACTGCCATCAGGTGTAACTGCCCACCATGAGAATTCTTCTGTCATGAAGTGAAGGCGATATGCTGCAAAGCATTTATGCGCCTGAAGAGCTTTCACGGCTACTGATGGGATGGGCTCGGCAGGCTCGATACCTTGGCTCGCCAAGTAGCGCACAAGGGTTCCGTTGAGTGACTGGTTTCCAAAATGCCACCCTTTCGCAGGGCGCCTCACCTCTTTCAAGCGAATGGACCAAGTGCCAACAATCTTCCCATGTCTTTTTAGTTGGCAGTTTAGGAAAGATTCTCCGGCGGCCCCACTCCATTGATATCTCCGCTCATAGCCACCGAAAGGAAACATCATCATCGTGCCTGAGCTAGCACCCTCAAGGTATGCGAAAGGCAGTGGCAACCCATTATCGGGGCCAAATGCTTCCCGTTTACTCGCCAACCGTTTGGTTGTGACTAGGTCATCATTGGCCCGAGCTTGAGCATTCGGCTCCAATGGATTCAAGAGCTTGATGCTCAAAAGAGTTAAAGTCAAGATCATTGCCAATTATGCACCTTTTGTTACTAGCTAACTGACTCTAATGCCCCAAACGTAACGACTTTCAACTCAGTCCATTTCTGTCTGTTGGCAATCCGCACGACTTATCCTGACCGAAAACGCCGAGACGTCCTAAGAGCGGACGTGTTCGTGTAGTGAAACTGTAACGGCTTATGAGGTTTGCGATTTTATACTCCAGATAGCCGATCCGGGTGTTGAGCCGCGACAAGAGGTATCCTCTTCTCTCGGTGTTGGGTCGCTTTGGCTATGCTGAAGGTTCGGTGGGAATTTCCCGATAACATTAATCCGAGCCTCGAACTTCCGAACCCCCGAACCCCAAACGACAATGAGCAAAATCAAGATTTACACTTCCGAATCCGTTTCGGAGGGTCACCCCGATAAGTTAGCCGACCAGATTTCCGATGCGTTGCTGGATGAATGCCTAAAGCAAGACCAACTCGCACGGGTGGCGATTGAGACCCTTTTGACCCGCGGCATGGCCGTGGTAGCGGGCGAAGTGACGGTTGACGGCTATGTTGACGTTGCCGACATCGTAAGAAGCACGATTAATGCTGTGGGTTACACCGACACTGAACTCGGGTTCGACGGCAGCACCTGCGGCGTGATGGTGGCAATTCAGGAGCAAAGCCCTGATATCGCGGTCGGAGTTGATACCGGCGGCGCCGGAGACCAAGGCATGATGTTTGGCATGGCGACGAACGAAACGCCTGAGCTGATGCCTTTGCCGATTTCCATCGCTCACGCCCTCGTGAGAAAGGCAAGCGAAGTTCGACGCAAGCATTCTTCTTTGGGTTTGCGCCCCGATGTGAAAAGCCAAGTTTCCGTGGAGTACGTGGATGGCAAGCCAACGCGGATTGACACGATCGTCGTCTCCGCCCAACATTCACCTTCGCTTACCCACGACGCGGTGAAGGAAGTTGTTCGCCAACACATCATTAACCCCGTGCTTGGCGACTACGATGGGTATGTAAACGGCGATATCAAGTTCCACATCAACCCGACTGGGATTTTCACCATCGGCGGCCCCCAAGCTGATACTGGCGTCACCGGGCGAAAGATTATCGTGGACACCTACGGCGGAATGTGCCCCCACGGCGGCGGTGCGTTCAGCGGTAAAGACCCGACCAAGGTAGACCGTTCGGCCGCCTATATGGCTCGCCACGTAGCGAAATGTATCGTCGCCGCTGGCCTCGCGGATCGAGCGCAGGTTGCCTTGGCGTATGCGATTGGCGTAGTCCAACCCGTCTCCATCAACATCGAAACCTTCGGCACCGAGAAGTGCGATGTCGACACGATTGAGCAACGCGTTCGCGACACGTTTGATATGTCACCCAAGGGAATTATCGAGCATTTAGATTTAAGAAGGCCAATCTATCTGCCCACGGCAAGAAACGGCCACTTTGGAAACCCCTCCTTCCCGTGGGAAAGCACGGTGCCAGCCGCGAAGCTCGCGTAAACTCTGCCAATCCGCTTTTTAAGGTTAGCCAATGTCTCAGGCTGAAATAAGTCGAGCCTTGTAGCGTTTTGTTTTCGTCCTTGAGAGAAGATTCGGTTATGGCTCTGCGTAAAAACTGCCAGCTTTGCAAGGCGATTTCGAACCCTTTTTGGACGGGTGACCTAAACATCTGGGACACACCGCTCGCAAGTTCCGATCACTTTGTTGTCTTACCTGCAATTGGCCCCCTTGTGTTGGGACATGTAATGGTCGTATCAAAGGACCATATCCCTTCTTTGCTGGCAATGAGTCAAGCGGCTGTACTTGAGTTCAACGACCTTGTGGGCCGCCTTCAAATGGCGTGGGGCACGGAGCCCCTTCTACTTGCAGAACATGGGTCGGATGTTGCTACCGAAGTAGGGCCATGCATTAGCCATACTCATGTCAACATATTGCCAGGCGTGCCAGCGGAGTGGTTGGACCTTGCTCGTGACTGTCCATTGCTCTGCGAGTCCGATGAAATTAGTTCACTGTCACTACCCGCAGGGAGTTATTTTTTGGTTGGCGCTGCCGGGGCGATTAGCCGGCTGTACAACGCTGAACATGCCCCATCGCAGTTCATCAGGATGAAAATTTGCTCGAAAACTAATGAGATAGATTGGGATTGGCATACTTCAAGGAGAGAATCGCTGATACGTGCAACTGTGGAACGCTGGCAAGGGGTCCTTAATGTCTGATCTATTGCGTCCTGATGAGGTGCCGCAGTGGATTCGCTCGCGCCTAAACACAGTCCCGCGACAGCCCCATGTGCATGCCTCCGTGGACGAAGATGATTGCGCTACCATTCGAACGCCGGGGCCTTTCACCGTTGTTACGACCGACTTCATTAATAGTAGTCCAGCTTTGCTCGAATTGAATATTGGAGGTTACGAAGATCTCGGCCGCCTGGTAGTGAGGCACAATTTAAGCGACCTAGCAGGAACGGGGGCCAAGCCGGTGTCGTTCTTGCTCGGTGCTTGCATGCCGAGGGATGCGTCACGCGCCGACTTTGAGGACCTGTTCAGTGGCGCACTCTCTGAAGCCGAGAAATATGGTGTACCAATTGTTGGCGGCGATACGAAACTAGGGTCCAAACGCGCAATCTATGGCGTTGCTGTGGGAAGCGTGCAACATGAAGATGAACTGATGTTGAGAACGAACGCTAGGCCGGGTGATCAGGTTTGGTGTAGCGGAGAACTCGGTGGATTTGCGGCAAGCGTACTCGCACTGGCGCAAGGCGCATCAGTTTCTGTCGATCTCCAAGAATGGGCACTGGCGCGAATTCTCTCCGGCTCCGTGCCCCTTGAGAAGTCCGGGCTTGTAGCCTCTTTGCGTTTGCGAGCAGCAGGTACAGATATCTCGGACGGGTTGTGGGACGATGCGCAAGATATTTGCGACTCAAGCGAGGTGGCGATGGAAATAGAGACTGAGAAAATCCCGATTGAGCCCAAAGCCGCCGCCATTGCGGCGGCTTTGGGCATTCAACCTTGGACACTGGCGATTGCTTCAGGAGGGGATTTTCAGTTTCTTTGTGCAACGAGAAGTGAGAATTCTCATAACATGTTGGCATTGGGAATGCACCGTATTGGTTGCATAGTGGCTCGAGGAGAGTCAAAATTGATATTGGGTAATAGGTGCGCTGTGTCGATCCCCCGAGTGGGCCATCAGGACTGCCGAGCGGTATCCTTTAAGGAGGAGATAATGGCAACGGCTAGAGCCCTGTCCACAATATGAAACCAGTTACGGCAGACACCATAAAAGTTGCCCAAAAGCGCATTGCCGACTTGGTTGCTCAACAGTGTAAAGACGGGCAACAGACCAAACATCTGACTCAGCAACCGCCGGCTCTTGCGGCAATGGCGTGTGGGCAGTTCTTCGGCGGAAATGCATCACAGTGGAAACAACGTGGCCTTCATGGCACAGCGGCAGCTCTATCTATTCTTGCTCGTGAGGTTGACTACGAGGATGTCGTTACCGGTCTCCTTGCGTATCTTGAGCGACGTGCCGTCTGCGATAATCAGGACAATAAGACGGCCGTTGCGCCAGGGTTCGATCAACGCTGGTGGGACGATGAAAACAACGTCATAAAAATTAGTGAAGTTCTGCGATCTCTGAAGCACGTGCCGAATAAAAGTCCAAGCCTTCACAAAACTTACTCCGAAAGGCTGGCATCTGCCAAAGCTGGAAACTTGTGGCCCCATTTCTTGGGGGGCACTGACCCGTCATCTCCTGTCGCCACAGCTTTCGCAGTGTTGGCTGCCTCTGAAATTAACAACCATAGGGAAGCGGTTCAACACCTTTACTCGGAGTACGATAGATACCGCACTTCTGCCCAATTCGACCCGGTTGCTCCCGCAATGAGGATACTGATTCTATACTGCCTCACCTTTCGAGCAGAGTGGAAGAACCTAGATAAGGACGAACGAGACAAGTTACGCAATCTAGTAAAGCAGGAGGTTGCAGGTTCTGGACAATTGCTATGGACAAAATCCGAGCAGACGCTACAGTATAATCGGGAACAAGTCAATCACTACCTTCACGTCCCGTGGCAGTTGTATCTTCTTGCCCTACAAGCCGTGAGCGACCCACAGTCGCTATACGCGTTCAGGACGCAACAACGTCTGAACACAATCTGTGACTTAGTCAAAGGCAGTGGCTTTCATTATGGAGGCAGCAACGGACACCTGTCAACGCGCACTAACGGGATATTGTACGATGTTTTGGAGGCGGTTCGGGATGCCATGATTTCGAGTCCGCCCACTAGCCTAACCAGGTTTAAAGAGAGAATTCTGTGGTTTCTTGGAGGGCGTGTTGGAAGCAGCATAATTGGATTTGGTTACGTTGCACTCGGGTTTGGGTTAGCTGCATTGTTTGACAAATCAAATGGTTTATTAGAATTCACCTTCGCTTTTTATGGACTCGTGCTGACTTATGTTTGGCAATGGGCAGTAAGGGTCTGGAAAGCTCCTACTTTTTAGACATTTATGCCGCGTTTTCGTGACCTGATGTATGGGCAGATTGAGCTGCCCGACTGGATACAACCATTTCTGGGAATGCCAGAATTCGCTCGTCTGCGCGAGATTCGCCTCTCTAACGTAGACTCATACGAGCACAAGGACTTTGCTGGCGCTAATCGGTGGGAGCACTCAATCGGAGTCGCATATCTTGCCACTGTGGCCGGGCAGCACTCCCGCCTGAGTCGAAGTGACCAATGCCACCTAACGCTTGCAGCTCTCCTCCACGACGTTGGAACACCGCCTTTCGGGCACACGCTCGAAGCCATTGTACAAGACCTAGACCACGAGGATGCTGCCTCGTCAGTTCTGGATGTTGCGCTCTCACAGGACCGAACAAACCGTGGCACCGTTTACGCTGGTGAGTTGCCCCAATTCACGGAACGGTGCCGAACGCTGTCCAAGACTATAGGGATTGCCGTCGATCCCGCTCGAGTCGTAAGCATGATAAATGGCGAGGGGAAGCTCGGCTTCCTAGTTAACGGAACCCTTGATCTTGACAATGCGGACAACGTTACGAGGGGTGCGCACTACCTGGGCATTGATGTATCCAAGAGATTAGGTGTCGCCTTGGCAAAGTGGCTAGGATCACAACCCACGAGACCTCTGGACCTGGAAGCGTCCCTTGAGCCAGCCGTCGTAGAGTGGTTGAAGGTACGTGGAGAGTATTACTCGGCATTCTATGAATGCTCGGCTGAAGAGGCGGGGCGCGAAGCATACCTTCAGTTCATCCTCAGGGAAGCGTTGAGGTCAGGCATGTCTCGTTCCGCTTTGATCACTTCGACGGACAATGACATTTTGAGAGATATATCAGCATTTTGTAAGACCCAGCCAACACCCGCAAGGGTAGAGTTGCTCAGGGCCATCGCCAATTACAAATTGCTTGAGTGCCCAACTCAAATCCTAGAGTTTTCGGTTGAAGATTCGGAGACGCTAGATGCGTTGGGTGAGAGAGCTATCAACTGGATCGAGCGCGAGTTAAGGGAGCCGGGTCTCGTTCCTGCGCTCATACTGAAACGCAGACGCCATGCAAGCCAAGGCAGTTCTAGTACGCTTTTCTCGACTGCCCGAGGAAAGCTACTCATTTTTTCAATCAACAAACCGAAGGGCCCGCGAAGCTATTCAAACGTTGATGGCAGGCGCGCTGTTAAGGGCAGTGTACTAAGGTTTTGGGCCGCTAGTTGCGAACAACGCTTAAGGGTATGGATCGCTGAAAAGCCTTGGGAATCGGCCTACCAGCGCGACAAGTTTGATGTTGTAGAGCGCTTATCCGGGTGGGGCGATTGGAGCTTTGGGCACTCTCGGAACGAGACACTGCACGCATATCCGAGCACGTTTGTTCATGCATTACCTCGGAGTATCATCCGATCCCTCAACCCACCAGGCGGTACGGTGTTGGATCCATTTTGCGGAACAGGCCAGACCGGAACCGAAGCTCTACGCGTTGGCGGCCGTGCAGTTCTCAGTGATATAAATGAGATAGCACTGCTCGTGACGAGATGCCGGTTCAGCGCTTTAAGTGACACACAAAGGTCGAACCTGAGGAAGATCAGGCCATCCGATGTCCGCGTGAACAGCGATCTCGAACAGCGTGATACCTTGAAGAAGTGGCATCATGCACAGACATTTCGAGAGTTAGCTTCTATACTAGAATTTATCAACGGGATAGTGGACCCGCTTGAGCACCAGTTTTTGCGGGTTTGCTTCTCGGCGATACTGACTGCTTGCACGGAGCGCAAGGGAAAGCAACATGGTTGGTTTGCTGACAATACGCCGCTTCCCAGGGGCACCGCCGAACCGTCATACGTGGATCCTGTCCCACTGTTTCTACACAGGGTCGAACGCAACTTATCGATATTAGAGTCTTTTTATGCTTGGATCGAGCGAAGAGGTTGGAGCGTAACTGATACTCTTGGCAAGATCGAGGTGCGGCGAACAAATATGTCTAATGCGCGCCCACAGGACTTGTTGCCCATGGACGGTTCGGTCAACTTAGTTGTCACATCACCGCCTTACCTGTGCATGTCTGACTACACGCTTGGACAACGGCTTAGTTATCAATGGCTATTCCCTAACCTGATGGCTCGAGATTTCGATGAAGAAATTGGTGCCCGCCGAACACGGACTTGTCCGAGCGCTGCCTTAGATAGATATCTTGGTTTTGTGACCAGGTTTGCAGAGCTATCTGGCGCCGTGCTAGCTCCAGGCGGGTTCGTTGGGCTGGTCATCGGCAAGCCAGTAGCTCGTGCCTTCGCAGACGGTGACATTTACCATGAGTATGATGCGAGAATGGAGAATCATGGATTCTCTAGATTGTGGTCCATAGACAGGGCAATTTCCTGGCACCGAAATCAAGGCTATCAGCGGTTGCGTGAGGAAAGGGTTATCGTCTACGAAAAGGAACGCTAGGCTTTCTCAACATTTTGCTGTTGCCAGTAAGGCAAGATCCGAGTGAGCAGTAAGCGGTGGAATCATGCGGTAAACCCAAAAGCCTGCCGAGAATCTATAATCAGACTATGGCGGAATTGGCAGAACTTTGGGCGAAAGCGTTGCCGGATATTCGGAATGCCGTAACCGGGCGTGGAGTCTGGACGGCGCTGAATGCGAGCGTGCCCCTTTCAACCGAAGAGGGAGCGCTGGTTCTTGGCCTTCCGAGCAATGAAACTGAGCTCGCTGGGCACCTGCGCATGCCCCAAATCCGCAAGGTGATCGAAGCTGAATTCCTGAAGCACACGGGCATGACCGTGAACCTTCGCGTTATCGAAGGAACGAAGGCCGAAGATTGGGAGCGCATGAAGCGGCGCGACCTGGAAGCCAACCGCATGCAAATGGCGGCAATGGATCGGGCCAAAGCCGAAATGTCGGCCCGGACGAACTGGGACTCAGTTTATGAAGTCCTCAGCCGCAACTTCTCGGCCACGCAAAACAAGTCTTTGCCCCAAAATCGTGCGAAGTTTTATGCCGAAAGCGTGAAGCTGGTTGCCCAAAATCGTAAGGATCAAGTCAATCGCGACGACTTGAACGAGCGGAACTTTGCCCGCTGTATCGAGCGGCTGGCGCAATACGCAGATATTCCGAGCACGGTGGTCGCCGTGGAAGTTTTGCGGCTTGCCGGCGAGATTTGATCGGTGCCTGAAGTCATTGTCCTCGGCTCGGGAACCTCAAGTGGGGTGCCCGTTCTTGGCGTTACCTATCCGCCGTCGTTCTTAGCCAACCCGAAGAATCACCGCACTCGCCCCTCGATTTTGATCCAGGGTCCAACCGGAAATCTTCTTGTTGATTGCGCGCCAGACATGCGAACGCAGCTTTTGCGTGAGAAAATCGACATGGTTGATGCCGTCATCATAACGCACAGCCATGCCGACCATATCATGGGGATGGATGATTTACGGTCATTCTGCTTGCGCTCTCAGGCGGACATGCAGATTTTCACACTCCCGCAGTATGCCGCCGACATTCGGCGAATTTTCAGTTACGCGTTTGAGGACTTCCCTCCCGGCATCGAAGTTCCCCGCTTCGCACTAAACGAGCTTGGGGCCGTGCCCGTCAAACTTGAACTTTGTGGCCTTACCGTGAAGGTGATGCTTGTTTGGCACGGGAAGTGGCCCGTTTTGGCCCTGCGCGTCAACAACTTTGCTTATGTGACCGATGTGAAGACGATCCCGACCGAGTCTTGGGAAATGCTGCAGGGGTTGGACACGCTGATTCTGGATGCCGTTCGATTAAAACCTCATCCCAACCATCTTCACTTTGAAGAAGCGCTTGAGGTGGCCAAGCAGCTAGGGGCGAAGCAAACTTACTTCAACCACCTTAGCCACGACTTCGATCACGACGTGACGAACCATGAGTTGCCTGAAAACATTCAGCTCAGTTTTGACGGTCAGCGGATACTGATTTAGAGCCTGTTCGCGGCTTTGGGTTCTGGAGTTCGCTTCCCGTTCAAAAAAACCTGTCATGATCATAGCGGGAATCGCTTAAGGCGTTTCTTTGTTCGTATATATATAAAGCAATGAGTCTCTCAGAACAGTATCCGCTTTTGGGCCAGCTGGTAAAGCCTACCGACCTACATGGACTAACCGACAAGCAGCTCCAAACTGTAACCGATGAGGTTCGACGAGCCATTCTTGAGCAAGTTAGCCAAACGGGCGGGCATTTTAGCTCTAACCTGGGGACCGTTGAGTTAGCGGTCGCACTCTATGCAACTCACAACATCCCGCCAGACAAAGTTGTGTGGGATACGGGCCACCAAGCCTACGCCCACAAGCTTCTCACGGGACGCCTGGAGCGATTCCCCACTCTACGCAAGCACAAGGGCATTTCCGGCTTCTTAAGGATGGAAGAGCACGAGCTGGACCATTTTGGGGCAGGACACGCGGGAACGGCTATTTCCGCGGCCATGGGCTACGCCATTGCTCGCGATCAGCGGCTAAAAATCAATCCTTCGATGGAACCGGAAAGAGCCATCGCAATTGCGGGAGACGCCGCGATCTCCAGCGGAATGAGTTGGGAAGCGTTGAATCATGCCGGCGAACTGGGCACCACGATGACGGTGATTCTCAACGATAATCGCATGTCGATCGCGCCGAACGTTGGGGCACTCAACAACTACCTAAGCCGGCTAAGAGCGCGGCCATGGCTTCAAGGATTGGCCAAGCGAGCCAAAGATGTTGTAGAAAGAATGCCCGAGCCCATCACAAAGGTGGCATCGGGGCTTCGCCACGGAATCACCCACTACATGGCGCCCGAGCACACGGGCACAATCTTCGAAGAGATTGGCTGGGAGTACATCGGCCCGGTAGACGGACACGATCTGCCCTCGTTGCTTGACCTCTTCAGGAGCGTTCGCGAACTTGACGGCCCGGTCTTTGTTCACGCAATTACCGTTAAAGGCAAGGGCTACGACGTGTCCGAAGAAGATGCTCGCAAATGGCACGCAGTTGTGCCGTTTGATCTTGCTTCGAATGATATGTTGAAGTCGTCGGGCCCAGTGACCTTTACCCAGGCATTCGGCGACGCGGCTTGCGAGTGCGCCGAAGCTGATCCGGCCGTTGTGGCGATAACAGCCGCAATGCCCGATGGCACCGGGCTAACGCGATTTTCCAAGGAATACCCCGAGCGATATTTCGATACCGGCATTGCCGAACAACATGCCGTAACGTTTGCCGCCGGTCTGGCTGCCGGTGGAATCAAGCCGTTCTGCACCATCTACTCGACCTTCCTGCAACGCGGATTTGATCAAGTTTTACACGACGTATGTATACAAAACTTGCCTGTTCGTTTCTTCATGGACCGAGCCGGATTGGTTGGAGATGACGGACCGACGCACCACGGTTCGTTTGACATTTCCTTCTTAACTTTCATTCCTAACTTGCATCTCATCGCGCCCAGGGACACAACAGAGATGCGTGAGATGACCCACTACATGCGCACTTTTGAAAAGGGTCCGATTGCCGTTCGTTACCCACGAGGCTCTTCGGATGATCGCCTGCCCGAGTCAAGAACTCCCATCCAGTTTGGAAAGAGCGAGCTACTTCGCGAGGGTAAGGATCTCACAATCGTTGCCGTTGGTTCAATGGTCTCGCCAGCGTGGGAGGCAGCGATGATCCTTCTGGCAGGGGGCATAGACTGCGCCGTGATAAACGCACGCTGGATCAAACCGATTGATGGTGAAGCGATCCGGGATTCGGTGGCCAAAACCGCTCGCCTGTTAACAGTAGAGGAAAATGTGAGGACCGGCGGTTTCGGCCAACAGGTCCGAGATCTGCTGGATGGCGATTTCGAGATGGACATCTTGGCCCTGCCTGACAAGTTTGTTGAACACGGCGCGCAGCCACTCATTCGGCACGATTGCGGTCTGGATGCGGATGGAATCATGATTGCGGCAAAAGCAATGCTGAAACAGGCCACTTGAACGACCGACCGTCAAAGGGAGTTATCGTTCTAGGCGGTATTGGGGCAATTCTGCTGATTACCACCTTGATCGTTGTGTTGTTGCTTGGTCGTCAGATGATGGATTAACGCTTACCTGAGCGCAGCTTAAAGCAGTTTCGGCACCTTGCCTCGTAGCTCTCGGTCGCCCCGATCAGGATGATGGGATCGTCCCGATGGGCGGGTTTGCCATCTATTTGGCGGTATGTATGCGAAGCAGTAGCGCCGCAATACATGCAAATGGCGCGAAGCTTAATCACTTCGTCAGCAAGTGCCATCAGTTGCGGCATGGGTCCGAAGGGCTCTCGCCGGAAGTCTTGGTCCAAACCAGCCAAGATTACTTCGCAACCTCGGTCCGCCAATTCCACCGCGAGATCACAAATTGAGGCGTCGAAAAATTGAACTTCCTCGACACATACGACCTGCGTATCCTTGGCAATACTTCCTGCAAGTTCGTGAACCGTTCGAACGGGCACGGCTTCATGTTTGACTCCCATGTGCGAAACCACCATAGCTTCGTCGTACCGATTATCAATGGCCGGCTTGAAGACCTGGACCCGGCGTTTAGCATAGAGGGCACGCCGTGCTCGACGGATCAACTCTTCGCTTTTGCCGGCGAACATACTTCCACACACAACTGTGATTGAACCTAGCGATTTCTTACTCATGGAATCCACAAAAAAGCCCTGGAGCTATTATGCTCCAGGGCTTGGGTTGGTTAGCTTACAGCTTAGTAACGGTGAACACGACTTCCTTAAACCTAAGGTTAGGAAGCATTGCTCGCACTCTCACAGGAGTATTGACCGATACTGGAATCGTTGTGATCGGGACATCAACAAACTTAACCCCAGCCGGAATAAACACCGTTGCTGGCAACGATGCCGCCGCGCTGGAATCCGTTAAGGTAACAGTCACTCCATTCGAAGGGGCAACCGAGTACAGAACGATTCTCATGGAGCCGCCAAACCCGCCGTGAATAGAAACAGGGGTGACGGTAAGCGACTCGATTCTTTGGGTCGGGGTGACCGTAAGCGTCGCCGACTTGAATCGCGTGTCATAGGTCGCCCTCACTGTTCCGCTCGTTTGCGATCCCACTTCAAGCGTACTAATCGTGAACGACTTCGACTGCTCTCCTGCATCGAAGTGGACAAGGGTGGGAGGGCTAATGACCGAACTCGTATCGCTAACCTTTACATCAATGCCGCCAACCGGCGCTGGGTTAAGCAGATTGATCGTGCCTGTAGTTGGCTGACCGCCTTCTACAATCGCCGGATTCAACGTCAGAGATGTCACTTCAGTTGTTACCGGAAGCAACGTTACGGTCGTCGACTTTGTTACACCATCCGGGCTTCGGGCCGAGATCGTTCTCGTAATCGTCAAACTCGTCTTGAACGTCGTCACCGTGAAAGGTGCTGTGTTTCGCGTTGGGGCAATGGTAACGCTTGCGGGCAAACTGATTGCCGAAGAGTTATCGCTAAGCGTAATCACTAATCCAAGCGATCCCGCGATGCCCGATGTTTTAACTAATCCGCTTACGACATTTCCACCGGTGAAGGTCGATGGCGTAACGTTGACAGACGCCATGGTTGGCACCCGCACGGTTAGCAGTGTAGCTCGCTCTACGTTTTGATAGATTGCAGAAAGTCGAACGGTCTTGTCCAAGTCAACACCAAAAGTGCGGACGTTAACCATTGCCACTTTTTGACCAGCAGGAATGGTCACGGTGTCGGTCGCAAACTTGGCTACTACATCATTCTCGCTTTGCAACGTGATCACGGCACCGGCCGTGGGTGCAGGATAAAGGAGCTCAACTTTAGCCTTCACGGTCGCTCCCCCTCTTACCGAGGTCTGGTCGAGCGTGATTGCTTTGTAACCAGCGGCAGCAACAGCTTGGCCCGCATTGATCACGCCCCAACCCCAACGATCATCCCAGCCGATTCGGCGATCCGTTTCGGTTGGAAGATCAATCAGGTCGTGAGCAGTTCCTTGGAGGATTTCGTCGATCTGTTCAGGAGTCAGAGCAGGGTTGATCGAAAGCATCAGTGCGGCCACACCAGCGGCTTGACTGCTGCTGTAGGAAGAACCCAAGAAGAACGTCTCACCCAGGTATTCGTCCAATGTGAACTCGGTGCCATCGATACCAAGTGGACCGGTTCGGTCGGTGCTGAAGATTCGGACGCCAGGCATCGAGAAGTCCACAAGGTCATCCTCGAGGCCAAAAATGTTATTGCCCACATCGTCAACGGCGACGACTGCGTTTGTTACGTTCACGCCATCCACGTCGATGTTTGCTGGATATCCGATTGCCGTTCCATTTCCAGCCGCGCAGAAGTGGATCATTCCGCTATTGTGGGTTATAAGATATGCGTCGGTAATGAGCTCTGAATCTGTTCCATAGTCGTTGGGATTGTTACTTACTCGGCAACCCACTGATTGGCCCCAGAAAAGTGCCTCCACGACCCATTCTTCGGTGGTCGTAAAAGCGCCAACCGCAACTGATCGGTGAGCACGGGCATTTACTGTCTTACAGCCACCGGCTACACCAGCACCGCCGAAGTTGTTGTTGGTAAGGCCAGTGGTTACACCAGCCATGATAGTGCCGTGTACATCAAAGATGGACATCGGCTGACCGATTCCTCCATCGTTGGTGAAGTCTTGAGTTTCCGAACGATTGATATCCTGGTGACCAAGATCTAGGCCATCGTCAATCAGTAGCACTCCCACTGTGGGTGAGCCCAGTGTGGCGTTCCAGGCACTTTCAACATTGATGTCAATCCAGAAGAGGGGGTCGCTACCAAAGCCGGCGATCTGGCCCGTATTCCTCAAATTCCACATCAATGGATAAAACGGATCGTTCGGGACGAGAGACTTCTTACCGCTGAACGTTGTTCCGCCCGTGGCGTACTTGATATCGCTGCGCATCGCGATGTTGTTGGTTTGTTGCAGCACTTTGAACCCATCCTTTGAAGGGAAAGTCACTTTGAAAACGCCAGGGACAACAAATCGCTCAACGGTCCCTAGGGCATTGAATCCGGCGGCAGTGCTCTCGGCAACGGGCTTGATGTACACCTCGTTGCTCATGAACATGGGTTGGCTGAACTTGTCATAAAACACAGGCGCCGCGAACTTTACATTTGGCAGTTTTGCAAACGCATTTACGAGAGTTTCCGACGTCTGTCCAGGAACCTTCACGAGCCATACGCCCGCTACTCCGCTTGGGGTTGAGGTTGCGTCCTCATTTTGCAATAGGGCGCTGGGCCAAGGAACTGAATTCGCCTTTTTGTCAATGGTGACCGCGATGGTTCCATCCATCAAGTCAAGAGGCTTGTACTCTTTATGAACGACGCGGCTATATTGAGCCGACACACTCATTGCGAGACATGCTAACCCAGCACAGGCTAGCGCACGAAAACATCCTTCACGCATATGCACATTCTACAAGATGGGATTAACCCCGTAAAGGGTTCAGGTGAAATTTCAATTGCAATTTTTAGTTTTTTTGCAAAATTAGCCCAAATTAACGCAAAAGTAGCGTCGGTTCGGGTCTTTCGGTGTAGGAGTGTTGCGGGGTTAGCAAGTGGATAGGGAGTGACGCGCCCGCCCATACCGGGCTCTTTCGCCCCATATAAACATGATAAATCATGTGACCATCTTTGGTGCGAGCCCAGCGACTAATCCCAGTTCCCGTAAACAAGATCACATATTGACCGGCTGGAATCTGAATCTCATCGGAAAAAGCATGGGATGCCAAGCCAATATCGCCATGCAAGAGCGAAGATTCACTGATAACGGCGTGACCGCGTAATGTTACGCGCATGGCTCCCTGATTTTGCATCAGCAAAAATTCTTGATCCGCAGATTCAGCTCGTTGAAGTCCTACTATCCTTAGCATTGACTCGCTCCCTTAACATCCAGACGGTTGCTTTCTCTATTTTGACTCAAACTGCAACTCCGAAAGATATTTTTATGTTAACTTTATGAGATTCGGAAAGAAATATCATGAAAAAGGCCCTTATTGGAATCACTGTTCTGGCTGCTATCGGCGCCGGTGGCTTTGTTGGATACGAAAAATTTCTCAAAAAAGCTCCCTTGGAAAGAGGCACGGAGGTCAAGCTCATCTTGATGCAGCAGGTAGAAGCGGGCAAAGACAAGGAAGGGGATATCGTTCGGTTCTTGGTCGCCGAAGATGTGCTGGCCAAGGGTGGAGGCATCGCCGTGCCGAAGGGGACCCTCGTCAAGGGCAAAGTATCGCAATCTCGGGGCGAGAATATGTTCTCTTCCCTAACGAACAAACCGGCTCGCCTCGAACTTCAAATTGATGGGGCTACGCTTGCGGATGGCCAAACCCTCAAGCTTGGAGTCGAGCCTAATGGGCCACTGGATCAGCCGCTCAGCTTAAATCGGGCGAACACGGGTCGCCAAAACATCTCGGAAAAGCTAAAAGGGATCGCCACAGACCCGGATGTCATGGCCGCCCTGAGTCAGATCGAGGGTTCCTTTCGAGATGGCGGAAAGGTTGACCTGAGCAATGAAGCAACCAAAAAGGGGTTCGAAAAGATCGCAAAAGAGCTCAACATGAAGAATCTGCAGGAGGCGGTATTGGGGGATAAGGTTGCAGACGTGAATTCTGTTCTCGACTCAACCAAAAGGGCCGGAAACGTCCTGAACGATCCACTTGCAATTGGAGCCGTACTCGAACTCGCCAATATCGCGGGCGAAGTCGGCAGCAAGCTGGGTCGCATGCTAAGCGGCAGAAAAATAGTTGCCTACCCCGGTACGCCGATCAGCATGTATGTAGGCGAATCCATACAAGTTCACCCAAGATAAGTAGCACAAAAGCGATTGTCTCTTCAAAGCTGGGGCATGCACGGACGTGGATGGTGTGATATTGCGCTGTATCCTGATTTCCGAATCGTCCGAAGCAAATCTGCGCCCTCAGTGCAAAGCGAGCCTGCCAAAGTGTATGGTTAAGATATGCTTCCCTTGCTCGTTGGTGTTCTTACAAGCTCTGGTCCTTTTCCCCTCACGGTTGAATCCATCATGCGGGGGCCGGCTCTTGTGGGGCATGCGCCTCGACGGTTGCAATGGTCGGCCGATGGAACCCAGATTGGGTTTACGTGGGCAAAGACGGATGGATCAAAGGATCCCGCCTACAAGAGTTACGTCGTGAAGGCGGATGGTTCGGGGCTCGCCGAGGGAGCCCTTCCCCGCGAAACCCCGCCAAATCGGAACGCGTGGGATGGCGGAAGCAAGTCGGGATCGAAAACGATCTACGAGGAAGGCGGTGATCTTTGGGTCTATGATTCCATTTCGAAAGAGACCAAGCGAACTCTTGAAACACCCGAACGAGAGAGGGAGCCACGATTCGTCTCTGGTTCTAGCGACATTGTTTTCATCCGATCGGATAACGTATGGAAGCTGACCTCAGACGGCAAGACCGTGCAGCTCACAGATATTCGCCTTGACTCCTCAAAGGATGATCCAACGGTTCCGGGAGCCGCGAAAGTCGTTGCCCCTCCGAATTTCCGCAAGAGCCTTTCCCTTTCGCCCGACGGACGTGTGGCAATCGTCGCCATGCAAGAAAATCAGAAGGAAGATCGCCAATCCATGGTGCCAACGTATGTGACAAGCAGCGGCTATTCCGAGCTCATTCCCACTTATCCAAAGGTTGGCGGCCCCCAAACCGAAACTAAGATCAAGACGATAGATCTGGCGAACGGTGCCTCCGCCGATCTTGACTTTCCCAAGCGCGGAAGAATGGGCCAGTTTCGTTGGTCGCCGGATGGTAAGTTTGGCGTTGCATGGGCCTTTTCGGAGGACAGCGAGGATGGTTGGTTGTACTCACTTGAAACGGCCAAGAATTCCGCCAAGATCATTTGGACCGAACATAACGACGCCTGGATTGGTGGGCCTGGTCGGGGCTTGCTGGGCTGGCTCCCCGATAGTTCTCGCGTTTACTTTTCTTCGGAGAACAAGGGATTTGCGAATCTGATGACAGTCGAACCTTCGGGAGACAATCCTAAGAACCTTATCGGAGGAGCGTTCGAAGTTTCGGAAGTTCAACTGGACGAGCCCCGCAACCGCTTCATTTTCGTTTCCAGCGAAAAAGGGCCTTCATTTCGCGAAATCTGTTCGGTCCCCTTAGAGGGCGGACCCCGAACCAAACTGGCGGACTATTCAGCGGATGAAGACGCCGAGTTCGCGATGTCGCCCGACGGTAAAGAATTTGCGATCGTTAGGTCGAGTTCCAATCGGCCCGCCGAACTGTTCATCCGTGGCAAGCAAGTTACCGTTACGCCAACCGAAGAATGGCTTGCCGGACCTTGGATCGATCCTCCCATTGTGATGGTGCCGGCCCGCGATGGCACGCCAGTTCCGGCTCGAATGTATAAGCCAAAGCGGTGGAAAAAAGGTGGACCAGCGGTCATCTTTGTACACGGGGCGGGATACCTCCAAAATGTTTACAGCGGTTGGAGCCACTATTATCGCGAGTATATGTTTCATCACTTGCTCATGGAGAAGGGATACATGGTGCTCGATATGGACTACCGGGGGTCGGCTGGCTACGGTAGCGCTTGGCGTACGGCCATCTATCGCCACATGGGTGGAACCGATCTAACCGACCATGTTGATGGTGCCGCCTGGCTCGTTAAGGAGCACGGCGTGGACGCAAAGCGACTTGGAATCTATGGGGGCAGCTATGGCGGGTTCATTACTTTCATGGCGATGTTCACCACCCCGGATGTCTTTGCGGCCGGTGCCGCGCTTAGACCAGTGGCCGATTGGACCAACTACAACCACGGTTACACGGCTCCGATCTTAAACACGCCAAGCGAGGACAAAATCGCCTACGAGCGCAGCTCGCCCATCAACTTTGTTTCAGGTTTGAAGGGGGCGTTGCTGATTTGCCACGGGATGGTGGACGTAAACGTGCAGTTTCAAGATTCGGTCCGGGTCGTTCAAAAGCTGATTGAGTTGGGCAAGACCAATTGGTGGGTTGCCCCTTATCCCGTCGAGGATCACGCTTTCACTCGACCCGAGAGTTGGACCGATGAGTACCGCCGAATCCTCGAACTCTTCGAAAATACAATCGGCTCGAACCGTAAGAAGTGAGCAGTAGCAAGAAACAGCCACTCTTGAAGGGATTGAAGATCAAGCAAATCTTGCGGCCTTCCGCTTGCCGCATGTACCTGGTGCGTCGTATGGCACGAAGTGCGCTGACCTCACCTGACCGAACACCGTTCGGCACACGTCCTGGGTATTCTGCCACCGGTAAGAACCCTTCCAAGAGGAGCCACATTGCGAATGTGGCACGAGTAAAGAGGACGTTTTTCAATGTGGAGCGGGGACGCGGAGCTGCCTTAAAAAAGCAGAGCTTGCCCCGCTCAAGCGGGCCCGTGTATGGCGCGAGCGCGCGGTCTTGGTAATGCTTTGTTTCATAGGTTTTAATTCTGCTAGAAGGAGCCACATGGCCAGGGGCGGCATGGTGGCACGAGCGTGATTGACAGGATGTGGCGCGAAGTGCGCGAAGCTCGTTCAAGGGTGATGGCACGAGGGGACCGGAATCGTATGGCACGCGTGCGTGTATCTCAAAACAGGTGCCGGAATGTCGCACGAGAACCCTCAACGTGCCTTAAAGCCCTTCAGAGGGATTTGCCCGTTCGCTCCTTGGTACACCAAGATAGTCTCTGACGAGTGCGTCAGTAACAGGGTCATCACTTAGAAACCTGAGCCAGCCCTCGTGGCTAAAGTACCACATGCAATGCGGAAGTGGGCTCGCTATGCAAACGTCCCATTCGGAGATAATAGCAATATGCACGAGGCTCGTGGCAAATGCCGATCTCGACTCTAGCACCTGGCCTGGGCACTCTTTAACCGCCCTCCCCTCACCGTTGGCTTGTCTAATGTAATGGAAGGTCGGATACGCATTCGAAAACGGCCAAACCCCATACTCAGGAATATAAAGCAACAAATCGCTTTCGAGAAATCCTCCTGTTAGGAACTCGGCTATCTCCCAGTGCCTGTAACTAAATTGAATATCGATTTTTTCGTAACTCAATCCATACTGCCGGATGAAGGGCAACAAGGGGAGACAATCCTTATTCCATAGCCTTAGAGCCATTTGGCACTGCGGCTCGTTCAGGGCCCCCGAATAACCTTCCGCCTCAAAACTCGGTGTTGAATTACTCATATCACGCCATCCCCTGTTTCACCTTTTAATTGTCTCCCCACTCGTCAGGGTCTATGATGCCTCCGAATCCCATTTTCTTTCCCTGATTTTTCCTGAGATTATCTCGTCGTCTGATCCGCTCCTCGCTTATTTTGCGCTTTGCGGCGGCCGCCATTGCATCGATCTCATCGGCGAACACAAGGTCCCGCGCTGCCTGTGCTGCGCCAGCCGTGGCGGCAGTATGTGCCGCTAAAACGATAGCAATAACGGGGCCGGCCTTACCCGCCACCTTTGCGTGAGCTCCGCGCACCTCGCGCCATACGATCTCCTTCCGATGGCTCGCTCGTGCCGATCAGATCACGTGTGGCGCTATTGTAATCCGAGTGCAGATCCCTCATTCACGATTTACCCTAACGATGGCGAGTTTACTCCCGATTCCAGTGTGCGCCATACCACCCAGCCTGCTCCGCCCTCAGCGGAGGGGCGTCGTATGGCACGAGGTGCGCGTGAGCGAACTTCCCTTCATTCCGGATTGGCTCGCTGTATCCTTCCGTGGATCAGAATTGCAGCTAGCATACTTACGGAATTTATTGTCAGCGGATTTGAGATGACGCTGGGTACCGCAGAAACCCTGTCCAGATTAAGGTAAACCGCGCTTACGCCGCACGATAGGAGTGTCCCTGCCCCAAACAACACCAACTGTGTTCGTAGTTCGTGTTGTAATATCCAGATGTTGGCAAGAGTTGCCCCAAGGAGTCCAACAACAAATGCAAAGTCAAGCGACGACCGCTCGAATCCGCGCGGCAAGTCGACGGTACTTGGGTCGACCGAAGCCAGCATTACCATCGAAACGCTCACTAATAATATCTGCGTGATCTTCACTTTAAGCCTGTCAAGTCCCTGCGGCGAATAACCACTCTGTAACCCTTGCTAGCCTTAGAGACGGCCACCGAGTCCTGCCTCTTTGCGCCCTGCCACGTCCACGGCGCATAGGAAGAGTATGCGGCTACAACACAGGTTCTAGATTCGGAGTTACAGGTTGCGACAAGCCTAACATTAGGAGCATTCTTCTCCCAGTATGAAACCTCGATCTCTTGGCCAGTTAACTCCGCGGACAGTATGGGAACTTCGCGCTCCATGCACAACCCAATTGCCAATAGTGCTGTTGATAGGGCCGCCATCACACCATTCGAGGGTAGACGCGTAGAGGCCGGCTTAGGAAGCTGCGCGCTGCTCATCCCAAAACCCTTGATCCTCCCCCGATGAGTTTTGCGTGAGCTCCGCGCACCTCGCGCCATACGATCTCCTTCCGATGGCTCGCTCGTGCCGATCAGATCACGTGTGGCGCTATTGTAATCCCAGTGCAGATCTCTCATTCACGATTTACCTAACGATTGCGATTTTACTCCTGATTCCAATCTGCGCCATACGCCCAGGGGGATCGTATGGCAATGTGGCTCCAAAACTCCCTCTCGACGCTCGCCCGTGGTTCAGCCAATTACATTCGCGATTTCACCGTTCTCCCTTTGCTTACCTACTAGCAAGCGGAGCTTACAAGAGGAGCCACATTGCGAATGCGGCACGAGTAAAGAGGACGCTTCTCAATGTGGCGCGAGGACGCGGAGCTGCCTTAAAAGGTATGCGCCTCAAACTCATTGCAACTCACAGTTTGACAGCGATCAGGGTTGCTCCCAACATCCATTTGAAACCCGGGTCAATTTCTGGCCCCCAAGAGTGGTGTTTGAGTTTTGAGTCCAATATTTCCAATCGTCTTTCGACGCGTGGCTCCGGCTCCAGCGCCTTGGCGACTCGCTGCCCAAGGCAGAGCACTCGGTCCCCATGGACGGAAAGTCCGACGATGTTCCGCCTCTCTGCGAGCTTCCGGCCATCCTGGTCAAGTATCCAGGCTCGGCTACCCATTCCGTCCAGCTGCCACGTGCAAAGTTTTCCAGATGCCAAAATGCCGACTGGCATCCCAGGCCCAAGTTTTCGCATTCTCCTCGTGGTCAAGTTAACCTCAAGGGTTACAGGATATCGTGTCAATTCTTCCCCCGGAGAAATCGATGTGTCACCGGCGATCGCAATAAAGACGCGATCCCTTTCGGAATCATACACAATATTGCTGGTTTCTGGGTTAGCATGTTTTTCGCGAGGAACCCATCCCTTAATATCTTCTGAGCTCAATATCAGGGTGGCTTTACCCGTTATCAGGTTCACTCTGTAAAGCAGTTGGTGCGTGCTATCCCAGATGAGCGCCGTATTAGGGGCGCGCCCAAAAGTGCAATGCAGCTTTGGCGCCCACAGCTTTGCTTTGAAGAGTTCCCGGAACTTGGTGGTCAGGAGAGGCACCGCTATTCGCCTAACACGGTGCGACTTGAGGTCGACAAGGTCAATCGCACATTCGTATCCAGGGTTCCCCGGCTCCTGCCTCTCTACGGCCAGCAGGCAGTCACCCTTGGGCGAAACGGCAATCAGCGCGTCCTTCATCGCTCGAGGGGGAGACCAGGCTCTCGCATCCGAAACAATAACGACTCTCTCCTTTGCTGAGAACGCATAGCTTATGGCCGCTGATCTCTCTCCAACTTGCCGTTCACAAGGTAGGAGTGCCATCAAGAGGGCGAGGGTCATTGCCAGCCCCCAACCAAGGGCGCAACAGAAGGTCCATGGCTCGGGGGCGAATTGCCCCGAACACCCATAAACTTGCGGCGACGATAAATTCGAAGTTGCGGGTCCCATTGAGCCATTCTCCGGTTGCTTGGAAGGCGCGTGTGCAGCGAAGCATCGTACCAATCGCCGTCGGAGCCCCCAATTTTTGTGTGCCCATATTTGCTACCCGACTTGATGGCGATGTCTCCATCTTGAGGACTTTGAGGGTCCTCGGCCATAAGCTCCGTTACGTCGCTGTACTTAGATTCAGGGTTACGGAGCAAGCATTTACTTGGTCCAGGTTTCTTGCTGTTATCCTCAAGGTAACGCTTCTGTCTCGAGGTTGAGTAGGGCGGATATGTGGGGTCGTCGTACTGGACACACTCCCGAACAAAGATGCCGCAATCGTAATACTGCGGCCCGTCCCACTTCTTGTTGTATTTCTTCTTGTATTCTGCGAGGTGATTCGCCCAATAGACTGCTCGCTGACCGGGAGAGAGATCCTTGCGCTGCGTGCCGCCAACGTCAAACCCACTCATCGGATTGTTCTCGCAATACGTGTACCAGTTCCGCCCATCCTCAGCCGGGTCGCGGCTTAAGAACCTTCCAGTCGAAGAATCGTAGTAGCGATGCCCAAGGAGCTTCAGCCCATGATCGGGGTCTTCTTGGTAGCCGAATCCTCCGGCGTTGCCGAAGGGACCTTGCCAGGTTCCGGTCGAACCTATCACGTTGCCGAAGGCATCGTATTCTCTGGTTGCCTCAACAGATTTATCTGCGAGCGTTCGAGAATCGGCGTTCTTGAGCCCTGAGTGCAAATATCGAGAAGTTCCACCCCTCTTCTCCGAAATCCCCGGTGTATAAGTCGCATTCGAATCCGATAACACCGGAGACGTTACGCCCGCACCCGCCCGTTTGTAGGTGTTCGTTCCCAGGCTGTCCGTCTTCGTCGTTCTCGTATCAAAGCCGTTGTAAGCAAAGGTGTTCGTCGTCACGCCCGCTTTCGTGATCTGCTTGATCCGGCTCTCCATATCCCACGTGTAGATCGTCGTCACCCCGCTTTGCGTCATCGAAGTCCGTCGCCCAGCGGCATCGTAGCCGAATAAGGCGATTGACGGCTTGCACTCAAAGCCCCAACCTCTCGCGTGACTCGCGCTCGTATTCCGACACGATCTGAAACGCTTTCCCCTCACGCAACGCTTTCCCTATTTCTTTACACCTGGCGCCGCTTTCCATTCCCCAACTTCCGATATCAAACGTTAGTCCAAGTTCAGTCCAGGCCTTAACACGTTTGGCAGGCGCGGAGATGGCTAGTTGCAACCACTCTTCAATTTCAGAAGGTGGCCGCTTCAGCAAGATTGCAGCGTAGGCGGCCATTTCGAATCGCGCCCATTCAGGGCTCGCTGTTGCTGGCAACTTGCCTTCTCGAAACGCAACACAAAGATCGTAAAAGCCCTCCAAACTTGCGTGCCTATCGAGCCAAGGCAGACCAATATCTTTCATATCCCGCACAGTTTGTTCAACATTGCGGTCAAATGATTGTGGGTCAGCCAAAACTTGCTGGTAGACCTCGCAATCAGAACGAGTTTCAAAAATTTGCCTTAGTTGATCGTTTTTCCAATTCCCGACCACGGCATGAGGAATCTGGCTTAATCGATGTCCGAACACCAGCGGTGCCTCAAGGTTTGGGTAGGCAAGCAAGTCGCAAATGAGCCAAACGTATCGCAACAGATGGCTTTCGCTTGTCCGTTCAAAGAAAAACCCTGTAATCACGGGTTCGCGTGTCGGCACAATCAAAAAATCACCGCGCCTTTTGAACGAGTCAAACTCGGATGGCAACGAGTTAACAAATATTCGAATCTTGGGATGGGCTTTAGAAGCCAGCATTACCCCAGCCACCAAACCCAACATGACCACCAAATCTACGGCGGGCACCTCCGGGAACGCCTAAAGTCGGTGCTCCGGTTGCGCCTTCCAACGCTTGCTTTCTTGTGCGGGATAGCCCGGCCTTGCCAAATTTCCAATCAAGGCACAAGGACCTCGCGTTAAAGAAGAGTATGCAGTCTGCTCGAACCGAACCGGCTTCTGCATAGGCAGCCTTGCCGCCGTCTCTCTTGAACGACTCCTCGACCAAGACCTTTACGCCTCCCTGTCCGTCTAGTGCCCTCGCCGCCGTAGCTACGGCCGAGTGTCGGA